>NZ_DAWCXD010000004.1:0-117203 GCF_052357945.1 Bacteroides sp.
ATCAATGACGGGCAACTTACTATCTTTTGATTTTATGTCGAACTCACGTTATTTAATGATTCAGCTTAAGTCTTTTCAGCCAACTCACAACAGACTGACTTGCCTGGTCTTTTGAATTTTGAGCAATGCTTCCTTGTATGGCGATACCTTTCAGTAGTGTAGCACCTTTGCAGGCTACGCCTAATTTTTTTTCTGTACCTGCAAGACCACTGCCTTCGTGGGTGCAAAATGGGATAACGGTTTTTCCTTGCCAATTATGCTTTTCCAGGAAGGTATATACAGCCATCGGCATATCACCCCACCAATTAGGATAACCAATAAAAATAAGGTCGTAATCTTCCACCGCAATATCTCCCTTTATCGGAGGACGGGCGTTAGTCTCCTTTTCTTTTTTGGCAGTTTCTATACATGATTTATAGTCTTTAGCATAAGGAGTTACGGTTTTTATATGAAATAACTCTCCTTTCGTCTGTTCTGCTATCATTTCAGCTACAATGTGGGTATTTCCTTTCTCAATATATCCCACGTTATAATTTTCATCGGCTCTCGAGAAGAAAGCCACAAGTACTTTTTGTTCCATATTTGTTTTTGTTTTACCTTGGGCACCAGCGGTTTGGGTTATGCCTAGTATTGCTATTAAAATATAGATAATTCTTATTTTCATCATTATTATTGGTTGATTGTTTTATATCTTTTTGATAATCCGTGCCGGATTTCCGGCTACTATGGTATTGGGCTCGACATCACGGGTTACTACACTACCGGCTCCTACAACACTGTTTTCGCCGACCGTTACCCCGGGAAGAATAGTGGCGCCGGCCCCTATCCATGCCCTACGGCAGATATGTACAGGTTTACAAGTAATAATCATCCGATTTTCAAGGTCATGATTATTTGATATAAGCTGTACGTTGGCGGCTATCTGTGCTTCATCATCAATAGTAATCCCGCCGGCGGACATCATCAGACACCCATTCATAATGATAACATTCTTACCGATTTTTACATGGTGTGCACGTACTACAGTAAGTGGTGTATTAATTCGGCTACCTGCTCCCATATCAGGGAAAAGGAGATGAAGTAATTGGTCATATTCTTCTGTCATGGGCATCGTATGGTTCAACCGGAAAAGCAGTTGTGTCTGTTCCTTTGCCAATGCCAAATCCGTTTCACTTTGATTGGAACAATCAATTCTTATTTCCTCCATTGTTTTCTATTTAAATAATTTCTTTGGCAAAGGTAGGCCATTGTTTTTTATGCCGTAGTAGATAAATTACAGATTGTCGTACCAATTTCACGGTTTTAGGAGTTCATCTTTTTTCAGTATTTCTCAATCGGTAGAATCAATCCGATGAGAATCAAAAATAAAAAGGCCGAAACCCGGAACGATAAAAAGATCGTCAGGTTTCGGCCTTCTGCTTTCGCTAATATTGTTTGATTAGTCAATATTGGGATTCAATGCATGCCAGTCCTTGATGGCTGGGATGATTCCCATTTCAATCACTTCGTCACGAAGTTTACATAAGTGTTCGTAGCTTTTTTCTAATTCTTCTTGTTCGGCAGGAGTTCCGGTTGCTTCTTTATAAGTAACGCCGTTTTTAGTTATTGAAGTTTCCATCGCCATCATGATATGGTCGAATTTGCCATTGGAAACATACGTTCCGGCAGGCCAGCGGAATGGTTGTCCGCCCATAGCGGCGGCAATCATTTCGATAGAAAGATAAGCCGGGCTTTGGAAAGAAGAACGACCGCGCAGGTCGATAATATGTTTACCACCCTGGATGACACGTACTTTCAGTGCTTCCCATTCCGTCAACGGAAGGCGGGTAGTACCGATGAAATCGGTCAGGGGTTCTCCTTTTATTTTGGTGGTAGATGCAAATACAGCCATTTGTTCGCCATGACCGCCATACGTGCGGCAATTCTGAATGTCGGAAGCGGGGATATGGAAGTATTTCACCAGTTCGTTTTGCAGGCGGGTGCTATCCAACGCAGCCAATGTAGAAACTTGTGAAGGTTTCAAACCTGAATACAATAAAGTAATCAGACCGGTGATGTCTGCAGGATTAAAGATGACAACGATATGTTTTACGTTCGGGCAATATTGACGAACGTCTTTTCCGAATTGAGCGGCAATCTCTGCATTTCCTTTCAACAGATCTTCGCGGGTCATACCTGCCTTACGGGCTGCTCCACCGGAAGAAACAATATAAGAAGCTCCGGTCAGTGCTTCTTTGATGTCGGAAGTATAGGTAAGGTTGACACCTTCAAAACCGCAATGATACAGTTCTTCAGCTACTCCTTCCAAAGCAGGTGCGAATGGATCATAGAGACAAATATTCGGAGTGAGTTTCATCATCATGGCTGTTTGTGCCATGTTGGAGCCGATCATTCCGGCAGCTCCCACAATCGTAAGTTTCTCGTTGGTTAGAAATTCCATAATCTTATATGTTTAAAAGGTGAATAATTTATTCTTTCTTTTTGTCGCTACAAAGGTAACATATTAGAATGCAGATTGTTCATTGCAAATAGTTTTGCCCGATAACGAAAAGTTATAGTCGGATTCCTTTTAAAATGGCAAAAAGAGATTGCAGATTTACCCGCAATCTCTTCCTGCCTATTGAAAACAAATAAAACGTGAATTTGAAGTGTACTTTAAAAAGCTCTTAACCCATAATCGAAATCCATCTTGTTAGTTCCCTGAACCTCTATCTTAATTGTATTCTTACCTTTCTTCAATAAGGAAGAATAATCACTTAGGTTGTACTGATTATATTGTTTGGTCATCCGGATGTCTTGAAGGAATACCTCAACACCGTTCAACCATACTTTGCCTGTTCCTGCGGCGCGTAACCACAAAGACAAGTTCTTCAATGGCTGGTTTAAAACAAATTCCGTTTCGGAAACGACCGTTGCTTTCGGTTGGACGGAATAAGGTAACATCACTTGTTTCATCTCGCTGCCATTGACGGATACCTTACGTTGATTTTTAGCTCCGCCTTGTCCGTCGGGTACTAACGTAATGGCTTTGGCAGGTGTCACATTGTATAAATCGTTATGTAGGATATGCAGGAGCGAAGTCGGCATTTTCGTAATCTTACGATCATACGTCAGTAGGCCGTTCACTTCTCCCTCCACATCTGTTGTCTGTGTATAAATGGCTGCGCTTAGACCTTGTGCAATGAGTGTTTTTAAATCGTGTATCACTCTGCCGTAATTATCCATTAAAGCCACAGCACCATCAATATTCTTATATCCCCAATTACGCATTTCCGGATTCCAAAGATGTTCTTTGATGGCCCATCCGTATCCTCCGAATTCTCCTAGAACCGAGATACGGTTACCGTTGTATTCAGGAAGGATCATGGACGAAACCGGATAGTTGTGTACGTCATACATGTGTCCTACACCTCTGTCGGCCCATCCTGTCACACCGTCGATGATGCGGCTTTTATCATAACTCATCACTTTGTTTACGATTTCAGCGGTATTGTGTTGTCCCCATCCTTCGTTGAATACTACCCAAGTGGTGATACAGGAATAGAAGCGCAGACGGTCGATCATTTCAAACATCTCTTTTTGCCACTGTGCGGAATGTTCGGCAGGAGCATTCCAGTCATTTGGCGCACCGGCAGCTACATGCTCGGCTTGTTTTCTTTCGGTCGAGAAGCCGGAAACCATATCCTGCCACAGCATCAATCCCAATGAATCGGCATAGTAATAATACTGTTCCGGTTCCACTTTGATATGTTTACGGATGGTGTTGAATCCCATTTCTTTCAATTGCACCATGTCCCACAGCATTGCCTCTTCTGATGGAGGAGTAAGCAGTCCGTCGGGCCACCAACCCTGATCTAATGTACCGAACTGGAAAATAGGTTCTCCGTTCAGACAGATGCGATTGTAACCGCATGCATCTTTTTTGATGCCGGCCTCCCGAAGAGTGAAATAGCTTTTTACGTTATCAACGATTTTTCCGTTGACGGACAGTTCCACATTCAAATGATAAAGTTGGGGAGAAGCCGGTGTCCATAATACGGCATCGGGAATCTCGATTTCCATGTCAGTTGTACCCTTTTGCTCTATGGTCTTGATGACTTTTCCCTTATCCAGTACTTCGACTTTGATATTTTCATGTCCTTTGGCTCCAGCTACATCCAGATGCAGTTTCACTGTCTTTTTATGAATATCCGCTTCGGGTAATATCTGACGTATGTGTTGCGGATTGACAGCTTCCAGCCATACAGTCTGCCAGATTCCGGATACCGGAGTGTACCAGATACCTTTCTGATTTAGTTGTTGTTTTCCTCGTGAGATCGATTCCTGATCGGTAGGATCGACCACAGAAAGTTCAACCATCTGATCGCCGCTTTTATTTATGAATTTCGTTATGTCAAACTCAAAAGGGTTGTTTCCTCCTTTGTGCGTGCCTGCCAGTTTATTGTTTACCCATACTTGACATTCATAATCCACCGCCTGAAAATGCAGGATGATATTCTTGCCTTTCCAGCCTTCATCTATGGTGAAATTGTGCTGATACCATAATTTATCAGTAGGAAGAAAAGTGCGTTGTACTCCTGAAAGAGAAGACTCTATGGCAAATGGAACCAGAATTTCTCCCTCATACTTCACTTGTTTCTTTGTTGTGGCCTGGTCTGTCACCGCAAACTTCCATAGCCCGTTCAGGTTCATCCATTGCGAGCGCTGTAACTGTGGGCGTGGGTAGCTTCTCCATACATTTTCCGGCGTCACTTTTTCTGCCCATACAGTTCTGATTTTATCTCCTTTCGGGCTCCATGCAGCAAAAACTGAAGTCTGCAATAAGGCGCCCAACATGATTGTCAATACGTGTTTCTTCTTCATTGTTATTACTTGGTTTTGTATTCTTTTAAATCTTTTTTCCGTCCTTGATTGTAGGTATTCCACATTTTCGGGAAATACATGACATCACTCTTGTCCGCCCATTCGAAATAGGCATTTTCCATCTCCTTGACCCGTTCCGGATATTGGGAAGACAGGTCGTTCTGTTCGGTGCGGTCTTTGGTTATGTTGTATAGCTCCCATTTATCTTCTTTGAAATAGGCTGATACAAGTTTCCAATCTCCTTTTCTCACCATTCTGTTTCCCTCGTGCTCGGCATAAATATAGCGTTCTTTCAATTTCTCTCCTTGTAGGATGGGCAGGATAGACGTACCTGCTGTAGGAAGAATTTCTCTTCCCTGATAAGTCCGGGGATATTTCGTTTCTGCCAGTTCGACGCATGTCGGCATGATATCTGAAAACTGGCAGGGTTGATGGTCAATCTTCCCTTTGTTTTTCACCTTGTTTCCCCAGTAGGCGATGCAGGGGGTGGAAATACCTCCCTCGTATGCATAGTGCTTGTACAAGGAGAGTGGGGTGCAACAAACGTTCGCCCAACCCGTTCCGTAATGATGATAGGTACCGGGAAGTCCCATGCCATCCAGTTCTTCTCCCACGTGTGTGTGATAGGCAAGTCCGCTGTGTCCGTCGAAACCGAATTCATGCCATTCGGCACATGCGCCATTGTCCGACATGAATATGATGAACGTGTTGTCCAGTTCTCCGTTCTTGTCCAGTTTGTCGACAACACGGCCGATGTTTGTATCCATAATATCCACCATGGCTGCATAGATTGACATTCGTCGGGCTAAGTCCGTTTGTTGTTCTTTCGTTAAAGAATCCCATGCAGGCAATGGATGTGCTTCGTCCATAAAGAAGCTGCCGGGCACTACACCTCGTGGACTTAATTCCGGTTTCCCCTGCAACAGATTCATTCCGACGATACGTTTCCAACGTTGGTCGCGTATCTTATCCCAGCCTTGCAGATAGGTTTTCATATACTTGTCGATCATCGCTTTAGGAGCGTGCAAGGGAAAGTGGGGTGCATTATAGGCTAAATATAGAAATAGAGGTTTGTCTTCATTGTGTGCCTGGTCGATAAAGTCGACAGCGTAGTCGGTGATTACATTGGTGGCATAGAATTCTCCTTCGGCATATTCGTGCAGAGGGCGGTCTTTGGGTAGGCGTGTATATACTTTGGGATTCCAAAAGGAATTGAATCCGCCTAGTAGTCCGTAGTATTCCTGAAATCCCCGTTGCACGGGATTGACTTTTCCCAGATGCCATTTACCTGCCATGGCGGTAAAGTAGCCGGCTTCTTTCAATACCTCTGCAATCGTCACATTGTCCGAGTTAGAGCGGAATCCGGCATAACCTTTCGCCTCTTTGGCATGGCTGCCCGTCATGTGCCCCAAACCGGTTTGATGGGGATACAATCCGGTCAATAGATTGGCACGCGAGGGACAACTGCGTGCGCTGTTATACATTTGTGTCATTCGGATTCCCTGTGCGGCCAGATGGTCTAATACCGGAGTTTCTATCTCTCCTCCGAAGCAACCCAAATCGGAGAAACCTAAGTCGTCCGCTAATATCAGGATGATATTGGGTTTTTCTTGTGCGGTAACTGTACTTCCCAGTGCCAGTCCGCCTGCTATCAATGCAAGTTTATTCATGGAGTGTTTGTTGTTAGTTTGAATAAAGAGTTTGTTTTACTGAAAAGATTGTACTTCATCCGGTCCGGGAGTTGCGTAATGCGGATCGATGGCACGGATATATACATCTCCATCCGGTAGGATTTTTACGTCCAAAGGTACAATGGTCGTCCCTAGTTTGTTGATGGTCTGTGCGTCCTCTCTCAAGTCCCGTTTTTCAATACCGTCCGGATCCAATGGCGGTCGGTTGCCATTGAAGAAGGCAGTACACCACCATTTGCCGTTTTTGTCCTGAAAAGGAGTGCCATGTCCTAAGAAACGTCCCGCAAAGCGACGTTCACTGTAAGGACCTGTGACTTTATCGGATGTGCAATAATATAAATTATAGGATCCTTTGCGTCCTTGGTCGGTAGACCATGCCGTACCGAAATGCACGTATTTCTTTCCGATCTTACGCATGGTAGCCCCTTCGTGTCCGATTCGGCGGTTGGACGGATCGATACGCACCGGTTCTCCTGCCAATCCGGAAAAGTCCGGTTTCAGAGGGACAATGAGTGTGTTGCTGAATAGTAGATACCACGTTCCGTCGTTATCTTTAAAGAGAGACGGGTCATGCTTTTTCAGGAATGCTTCCGGGTTGGGGTGCTTCCAGGGACCTTTGATATCTTTTCCGCTACTCAGAGCCAGTCCGCTATGTTTTTGCGGACAATACACAAGTGCCCAGCAGTCACCGGTCCAATGTAGTTCGGGTGCCCACAATGGATTTTTAGTAGCCATTTCTTCTCTTCCTTTGAAAGTGGGTGAATCTTCTGCCAGTGAATAAGGAGCGCCCAAAGATTTCCAATGAGCTAAATCGTCGCTGCACCATACTTGTACCTGATAACCTACGATGCTTGTTTTACCTAATCCCGTGTTATATTGGTCGTCCTGTTCTCTCGGATCGCCGGCAACAGGGGTCGTTCCAGTCAGGTAATATTTTCCGTCCGGTCCCAACACAATATAGGGGTCACGAATCCATCCGCCTTTGATATGGAGGGCTTTGTCATGCGACTTCACACCTGCCAATATATCTCCGGCACTTAATTGCGCTTTTGTGGTGACCGACAAAAACAGAAAAAATAATGGTAAAAATAAGTTTTTCATATAGTGTAATATGTTTAGTGTTACTAATAGATCAGACTTACAGCTCTTATATGCATTTGCAAATAAAGGATTTTATATGGAAATAGATGCGTAATATTTCGTTCAAAAGTCGTTCATATTTGTAAAAAAAGGAGGAATAACACATATTTCCACTTCCTCTGAACATATTTACGGATGGCAAGATGAAAAAAACTCTATATTTGCATAAACTAAAAGCACGATACGAGTTATGAAAAGCATAAATGTAAGAAGATTCTTACTGACAGGTTTATTCCTATATACAGCGATGAGCCTATGCGCAACTATCCATTATAATAATTTGCGGTTTAAACAATTTGAGACTTTAGACAAACTACCTCATAAAACGATTAACGCCATCACACAGGATAATTCGGGATTTCTTTGGCTGGGAACCCGGAACGGACTTTGCCGGTATGACGGATACAATATTGTCACGTATCAATATCATGAAAATGATTCGAACTCGCTTTGCCATAATTTTGTAAATACACTCTATAATGACAGCTTGCAGAATGTAATCTGGATTGCTACTGAAGAGGGAATCTGCAAGTATTCGTCTTCCACCGGACGTTTTGTACGTTATCGGATTGAGGGGAATACCAAGCCGAATGTGGTTTTCCTGAAAACTTTCGATAAACAGTTGCTGGCGGGATGCAGCAATGGAGTGTATGCCTATGATGAAAAGAAAGATGCTTTTGTGCCGTTTCTGCTTACTGGCACGGAGGCCAGCCTTGTGTCCGGATTGGCAGAAGACCATAATGGCTTTTTATGGATCAGTACCCCGAAAGGTGCCAAGTGTTATAATATGCATAAAAAAGTCTTTATGAAATTGCCCGAAAGTGTATCGCACATATCGAGCAAACTCTATGTCGATAAATTCAATCGCCTGTGGTATAATATGAACCAGCAAGTGAATGTTTATGATATAAATAATCAACAAAATTACTCCATCAAGGAAAGTAAACAGTTTAAAATCTTTAAGTCTATTGCTCTCGATGGAATGGATAACATTTGGTTGGGAAGCGAGTATGGTATTTTTGTTTATGGAAAAGATTTGCGACTGATTCATCATTATCAGCAGACCGAGGGGGATTTGAGCAACCTGAACGATAACCCGATTTATAGTCTGTTTATGGACGCCAATCATAATATGTGGGTGGGTACTTATTTCGGTGGAGTGAACTGCTATATTGATGCAACAGACAATTTTCATGTATTCTCATACGGAAATTCCAGAAATCACCTGAGCGGAAAGGCAGTGAGACAGATAACCGGAGGTCCTGATGAGGATATATATATTGCAACCGAAGACGGAGGTTTGAACCGTATCGACAAGTCCGGACAGATAACCCGCTCGGAAGCATTGCATCAACGAATGGATATTGAAGCTACGAACGTACACTCTTTATTACTAAATCATGAGGGGGATTTATGGATTGGCCTTTACGAGAAAGGAGCCAGATGTTATAACTTCCGGACGCAGCATACAAAGGTTTTTCTTCCGGTGGATTTATACAGGAGGCATTCCGGTTTCTGCATGATAGAAGATGCGGAGCATGACATCTGGTATGGAGGTCTGAATGGTTTTGTCATCTTCAGGAAAGAGGGGAAAGGGTACGAAGTGATGAAGTTTAAAAAGCCTTTCTTAAAGTTTATATTCTGCATGGTGAATGCTCCTGATGGAACCGTTTGGGCGGGAACACGAAGAGACGGAGTCTTTCGGCTTGACAAACGCAAGCAGACGGTTGAGAGAATAGCGACTTTTCCCAATAAAGAATTATTTATCACCGATCTTTATGTTGATTCTCAAAATCAGATATGGGTGGGTACGGATGATAATGGAATGTTGCTCCTGAATAGTAAAGGGGAGTATATCACGTCATATACGGAAGAACAGATTGGTTCCAATTCGATCAAAGGCATTGTAGAAGATAATGCAGGTAATATCTGGTTCGGCACAGTGAATGGCTTGTGTTGTATTCGTGCAAAGGGAGGAATCATGCGTTATACAACCGAGGATGGATTGCCTACCAACCAGTTCAACTATTCCTCCGCTTATAAGGATGCCCGTGGAGTATTGTATTTTGGAACCATCAACGGGCTGGTTTCGTTCCATCCCGAACGAATATACAAATATCCATCCCGTTTTAATATTGCCCTGACCGCCATTTCATTGAACGGTGAGTTGATTAATCCATCTACTTCCGACTCGCCTCTTGAGAAGACAATCTCCGAATGTACTTCGATTACCTTGACGCACAAGCAGGCAAGATCCGTACAGATAGAATATTCGGGAATGAACTATCGCTATAATAACAACACGATGTATGCCATGAAACTGGAGGGTGTCGACAAGAAATGGCAGAATATCGGTGAACAACATCAGGTACGTTTCTCGAATTTACCTGCCGGTTATTACCGGTTGAGAATTAAGGCGGGCGAAGATGGTATTCATTGGTATGAGAAAGGAGAGAAAATAATTGATATACGTGTGCTTCCTCCTTTTTGGTTGTCGGGATGGGCTTATGGTTTCTATGCTGTTTGTTTGTTAATGTTGGGATATATCGGATATCGCTATACGAAGAACCGGTTGAGGCTGGTCATGAACCTGAAGACAGAACACAATCTTCGTGTGAATATGGAGAAACTAAATCAGCAGAAGATTAACTTCTTCACCTACATCTCGCATGATTTGAAAACACCGCTCACATTGATTCTCTCACCTTTGCAACGTCTGCTGTCGCAAAAGGAAATAACGAACCATGACAAGAAGAATATCGAAATCATTTATCGTAATGCCAATCAGATGAAGTATCTGATAGACGAGTTGCTTTCTTTCAGTAAGATTGAGATGAATCAGGAGAAGATTAATGTCCGCAAGGGAAATATAATGCTCTTTTTGAAAGAACTCTCCAATATATTTGAGATAGTTGCTCGAGATAGGGAGATTGACTTCATTGTCAAATTGGAAGATACGGATGAAGAGGTTTGGTTTTCTCCTTCCAAACTGGAGCGGATTATGTACAACCTGTTATCAAATGCTTTTAAATACACTGCCCCCGGTGATTATGTGCAACTCACTGCTTCTTTGCAGGAAGAGGATCAACAGACCTTTGTACACATTTCAGTGAAAGACAGTGGACGGGGGATTCCCGATGAAGTGAAAGACCGGATTTTTGAACCTTATTATCAGGTTTCTCCCAAAGATCACAGAGAGGGTTTCGGATTAGGACTTTCGCTCACCAAATCGCTTATCCAGCTGCATAGAGGACGGATAGAAATAGAAAGTAAAGTGGGAGAGGGATCGAACTTCATCGTTATTCTTAACGTATCGGAGCAGGCTTATGAAGCTGCTGAAAGACGGCAGGACGGCATTACGCTGGCCGAAATACAGAAGTACAATATGCGTCTCAAAGAAACGGTGGAAATACTTCCCGATAAACTAACACAGGAAAAGCATCCCTCGCAGGAAGAACGGCAATCCATTCTTATTGTAGAGGATAATAATGAAATGAATAATTACCTGAAAGAGATTTTCATGGAGAACTATCAGGTGATTCAGACGTATAACGGTAAGGAGGCTTGCGAAGTGATGCAAAAAGTATATCCAAGTCTGATTATCAGTGATGTGATGATGCCGGTGATGGATGGTCTCGAACTAACCCGGCGCGTGAAGCAGGATATAAACACCAGTCATATACCTGTTATTCTTTTGACGGCAAAAACCGATGAGGGAGAGCAGACACAAGGATATTTGTGTGGGGCGGATGCTTATATTCCCAAACCTTTCAATGCGAAGAATTTGGAACTTCTGGTCAGGAACATGCAACAGAACCGAATATCGGGTATCGCGCATTTCAAGCAGACAGAGGAACTGAATATCACACAGATCACCAACAATCCACGTGACGAGAGATTCATGAAAGATTTGGTGGAATTGATTATGGCTAATATTTCAAAGGAGGATTATGGAATCACTGAAATCACTTCTGCTTTATGTGTAAGCCGGAGTCTGTTGCATATGAAGTTGAAAATGCTGACAGGTTGTTCTGCTTCGCAGTTCATCAGAAGTATTCGGATGAAGGAAGCCAAAAAATATCTGTTGGATGGCATGAATGTGGCTGAAGCTGCTTGTGCTGTGGGAATGACCGATCCTAACTATTTCACGAAATGTTTCAAGAAAGAGTTTGATGTCACCCCCACAGAGTTCACTAAAGAGCATTTAGCATAAGGTTTGTGTTATTGCTTGCTTTTCTTTTTCTCATGTGGTCCGAATGAAAGTGGAACTACTTTTTTACCGGACTTCTTTAGATTACGCTGGTATTTCCTCATCAGTTCCATCCCTTTCAGGCGGGCGTTTTCGCCGTTGGCAAGCTCTTCCGGCATTTGGTTGATCCAGTTCAGATACATCCCGAACAGTTCTTTATACTTTTCGGGGTACTGATCTTTCAGCCCGTGTTTTTCCTGGGGATCGGCTTCGATGTCATACAAGTCATAATCTTTTTCAAAGTGTGGGTCGGAAACCAGTTTCCATTTGCCTTGCCGGATGGCGAATTCATTTTTGAATACCTGATTGTTGCTTTTCTTCTCCGTACTCCAATACAGTACATCGTGCGGCTCTGTCCGATCTTTGCCCGACAGGTAAGGCAGCAAGTTGACACCATGCATATCAGCATGAGAGAGTCCGGCGAGTTCCATCACTGTAGGGGCGATGTCGATACTCATCACAGGTTTGTTGTAGATGGTTCCTTTGGTCAGCTTGGCTGGATAGCTGACGATGAATGGCACGCGGATGCCTCCCTCGTAGTATGACCCTTTCCGTCCTCTGAATTCCCATTTATCACTGTATTCCACGGCTCCGTTGTCACTTAGGTAGAAGATGATGGTATTGTCGCGCAATCCCAGTTGTTCCAATGTTTCTACCACTTTTCCCACTCCCTGGTCGAGTGCGAAAGTCATAGCACGGCCAATATCATCCTTGCCGATTTCCTGTGGATTGATTGCCAGTTCTCCAATTAATTCTTCGGGTGCCTGCAAAGGGGAGTGTATAGCATTGTAAGGCAGATATAGGAAGAAAGGGTGGTCAGCATTTTTCTGAATAAAATCCACTGCGCGTTTGGTGTATTCGTAGGTGGAATATTCCATCTCCGTCACAGGTTCCATATTATCCAGTGTAAAAGCCAGTCCATTGTAGACTCCGTCCCATGAGCCTCCTACCAGCGGATCATAATAATCGTGCAGCCCGTTAATGAAACCGAAGAACGTCTGGAAACCACGATTGTTGGGGTGGCTTCGGATATAATCTCCCAAGTGCCATTTGCCGATACATGCGGTGTTGTATCCGTTTTCCACCAAGTATTCACTTAATAGTTTTTGATCTTGGGGAATTCCACCTACGTGTGGAGTGGAAAGCCCATAGAAGCCGAAACTCTGCTGATATTTTCCGGTCATCAGCCCGGCGCGTGTGGGGCTTGACAGGTGTCCTGATGTATATCCCTGCATGCATTGCACACCGCTTGCCGCCAGTTTGTCGATATTGGGTGTTACAATCTTTTTGATGTGCGGATAGCAGTTCACGCCTCCGTATCCCTGGTCGTCAGCGAGAATGATAACGATGTTGGGTTTATCGGGATGGGAGGGAGTGGTGTGCTGTGCGGACGCTTTCGCTATGGGCAGTATTGCCAGTAACGCTGTTGACAGTGTGCTCGTCTTTCTTACTGATATTTTCATCTTGTTCTATGATTGATTCTTATGATATATGAGTCTCCGATTTCATTAGTATATTCTGACTCATTGGCGATTAATAGAAAAGTTGTTCTTTATAGGGAGATAACTTCCTTTCTCCTTATTGAAAAATTCCTGTGCATGAACTGCAAACTATAAACGCAAGTTTTGATTGTATAATTGCAAGTTCTAATTATATAAATGAAACTTTCATTTTTATAATCAAAGCTTGCAATTATAGCTTGCGATAGGTCAAGATAAACTTTACTCTTGATGGAAAGCAAGTTTATGCTCTATGCAAAGGAACTTTGTTACCAAGTCTCAATACGCAGATCATCTATGGGATCACGACGTAATACGAGCTTCTCATCAACCTGATAATGCTTTTCGTCCATCTCATAGATATATTTCAGCGCAATTTCTGGGCAAGGCACGTCTCCATTACCGTTGAAAGTATATTCTTCACTTTTGTGGATGTAGTTTCCGGTTATTGTTTCAATGGGGCGGAACCCTTTTTCAGTACCGATTTGTACTTTATAGTTGCCACCGAAATTTCTATTGTTTTCAAATGTTAGTCGTAGATTGTCCTTTTTGTCAGTTGCTGGATCTCCAATCCCCGGACGAATGAGTTCACTCTTGCTTAGTGTTGTCAATACGCATGTGGGACTTTTGATGATGTCCTGTTTATCACCGTATGATTGTCGTGTAGATTCTATCGGGTTTCCGGCTTCGTCCAGTTCTACCACATTGCCTGTCAGATAATAGGTTCCGGAGAAAGAACTTGCATATTTGATAGCAACAACAGATGTTTCTCCTCCCTCGCGAATTTGATCCATAGAACTTTCTATCACTCTGAAGGGCAAGGCATAATGCACTTCATGGGTTCGTTCGTCAGCATAGAAAGCATCCGTGAATTTGATTTCTACATCTGCAACAGGTAGAGTGGATTTGCGTACCCGGAATGTTTCCGGGTCGCCCAGCGTGTAATAGTTACTCGGCAGAAGTGTGAACCCGGTGCCGTTGAGTAGTGATTCGTCAATGGTGAATTTAGCCCAGTCCGCCTTGTCCACTTCGCGTTTTCCTCCTAAAGAAACACCTACATAGATCGACATGTTACGGTCGGATATAACGGTTCGCAGAGGATTGCTGATGGCGAATCCGGCAGAAGTGGTTTCATAATCTTCTATGTAATCTTCATAACAGGAAGTGAGTCCGGTCAATAGGAATAACAATGCTATTTGAAGTTTTTTCATTTTCATAATCATTACGTTTATTAGTTATTATCCCATCCGATATTGTTTTTCAGATTGGGGTTCTTTAATAGTTCTGCGTGAGGAAGAGGGAGATAGTAGAAACGTACGTCGTTGAACTTACGCTCTTCTACTGTTTCTGTGGCATAGGACAGAGTACCGTTAGCGTCTCTTGTCACAATCACTCCTTTTACTGATTCGTCTAATGGCAGCAACCAGCGACGCATATCGAAATATCGTTGATTTTCGAAAGCCAGTTCGAGTCTGCGTTCATTCTGAACTAACTTGCGGAATTGTTCTTTGCTGGCACTCATTTCTTCCAGATAAGCATCGTTTTCAGGAAGTCCTCCGGATAGGTGACGAATCATTTTCAGTACGTCATAGGCTGAATACTGACAGTCCGGTCCTTTCACTTTCGGTCCCCAGGCTTCATTAGAGGCTTCTGCAAAGTTCAGGAATACTTCTGATTTGCGGAGAAGCGGGTTGTAATGAATGGCAGATAGTTTCTGGATGGGAGCTAGCATATCTTTTTTTCTCGACATGAATTTGGCGAGGTAATAACCGGTGCGGCTCGCTTGGGGATGAAATTCTTTGGAATCTTTGCCTCCGGCAACAACATCTATGTTGGTATTATTATCACCAAATGAGCGTCCTTGGTAGTAAACGTTTAGATCCAGACGCTTGTCACGTTTTTCATAGGGGAAATCCGGATCATATTCAGCACTCTCACCAATTGGATAACCATCAATAGCCGGGAAAGCATCCACTAGATTTTGTGAAGGAACCGTGTGGGCTGTTCCCCTATAAAAGGGAGGAAAATGATTTGTTTCCATCCCGTTGGTATTGAAATAGCTGCGGAATACAAAATCGGTCGGTGTTGTAGTTGGAGCATCAGCGATATTGTTGGCTTTCAACGGAGTATATTTACCAAAATCTTGTAGTTGTAGTACTGCGTTGGAGATAAGAGCTGCATGTTCCCATTGCTTTTGATAACCTTCCGGGTCGATAACAGAATAATCACTTCCATGATTTAAGGTAATTGTATCCGAAGACTGGAAAGCAGGGCTTGCACTATATAATGCTACTCTGGACTTTAAAACGGCTGCTGCCATTGACGTTGCACGGCCTATATTACCTACACCTACGATAGCGTCGTCGCCCGTATAAGTAGCAGGTAATTTTTTCATAGCCAGGTCGCAATCTTGTAAGATCTGGCGTACACATTCCTGATAGGTGTTTCGTTTGAACTTATCTAGTTGCTTCGCTTCTTCTATGGTGACAAAATGAGTGATAATGGGATAACCTAGAGCTTCCCCTTCATCAGTACGGCCGCCATAACGTTGCAACAGTGCAAATCCCCACCAGGCGCGAAGGAAGAGCGCTTCGCCTTCCAATCGTTTTTTGATGGCAGCATCCGTTTCCGGATTGGTACGGTCATAGCTTAAATCATCGCGTAAGCCCTTTTCCAGAAATTCATGGATATTTTGCATTTGCTTATAACATCCATCCCAGTTTCCGATGGGATTATCGGCTCCGGTAATCCCTCCGATGGCTGCTTTGTAGACACCTGAACCATAAGAGTTGGTTACGGCATTGTCTGTTGCTGCATCCAGGAAGTTATTGTCAAAACAGTTGGGAGTATTAGGAATAGCAGAGTAAGCTTGCATTAATACTCCTTGTGCCAAGTCTGAAAGTTTCCAGACTTTATTATCATCCCATTCATTGACTGTCTTTGTATCTAATACATCCTCGCAAGAAAGGAACAAGGACGATAGGGCGGATAATATTAGTATGCTACCTATTTTCATATATTGTTTTTGTTTTTATAAATTAACTACGTTCTCTTTTTAGAAAGTAACAGAAAGCCCTCCTGTGTAAGTTGCGAGTACCGGGTAATTGGTAATACCTGCATCCGGACGTTCCGGGTCCATGTCTTTGAAACCGGAAATGACAAATAAATTGGCTCCTCGTGCAAATAATTTCAGATTCTGGGCTATGTTTTTCTTCTTGAATTTGAAAGTATAACTCAATTCAATGTTTTTCAAACGGAAAAAGGCACTGTTCTTTACCCAATAGCTGGAATTGCGGAAGCTGTTCTTTCCGTCAGTGGATGTCAAACGGGGATAACTGCCTTGAGGATTCTGCGTTTCGTGATAGCGGTCGAGCACCCTATCGGAATACTTTCCTAAACCGGTGTTCCAATAGTAAGTGTTCGATAGGAGTTTGTCTACTCCGGTTTCGGCTACTCCCTGTATATAGAGTCCCCAATTTCTGTAGTGTAAATCTACATCTATTCCCCATGAAATTCGAGGAAAGTTATTACCGACTATCGTTTCGTCACGGCTATCGATAATCCCGTCTCCGTTTAGATCGGCATAGGCTATGTCCCCGTTCTGATAAGGACCGAAACTTTGGGGTGCGTGACCATTCAAAGGAATATCTTTACCGAATAATCCTTCTGCCTGTAAACCGAAAATTTGATCGGTAGGTTGCCCGATTTTCTTACGGTAGTCTTCTATGTTGTCCAGTTCATCCGCTTTAATCAGTTTGTTTTTGGAAAAGGTCAGGTTTAAGCCGACTTCATACGAGAAATCCTTTATCGGGCTGTCAAACCAACTGATAGATGCTTCTACTCCTTGATTCTTTACTTCGGCCCTATTTTCTGCATATAGATAATCTCCTATCATATCTGTATAGTGGCTCGAATTTGTTCCTATAATATCCCAACGCCTTTCGTGAAAATAATTAATTTCACCCCGTAAGCGGTTCTGTAAAAGGCGGCCTTCAATACCTATATTCAGTTCCGCCGATTTTTCCCATTTTAAATTCGGATTTCCATAACGGATTAGGGAAGTGATATAGGAGTTGTTCTTATTCTGTTCACCCAAACCTACCGTCCCATTCTCTTTCCAGGTAGTTTGATATAAACTATAACCAGTATTTCCTGCATAACCTAGTACTCCAAAACTAGCTTTCAGTTTCAGAAAGTTAATTGTTTCGATGTTCTTCATAAACTGTTCATTGGAAAGCACCCAGCCTATGCCGACTGTGGGTGAGAAAAAGTATTTGTGGTCATCCATAAACTTGTTGGACCCCATATAAACCAACGCTGTTTCTGCCAAATACCGTTTGTCGTATCCATAATTCAGTCGAAGAGAGTAACTGGTGTCAATGATATCTTGATTTTGCCCTTGTCGTTCCGTTTTGTAATAACGATATGCGATGTTTGCTCCTAGATCATGAATACCGAATGCCCGATTATAGGATATATTGGTTCTCCAACCGGATGTCCGTTTCACGCTATTGTTAGAGATGGAATAGTCTTTCGGTAGATTCTGTTTCCGTTTTTGCGTGAATTGTATCTGTTCGTTGCCTGTTTCGTCTTTGTACGGACGTATATCATAAGTGGCATATACTTTTGATAAGGATTGTCTGGTGACGTTATAATTATCGAAAGTGAGATATGCTTCTGCTGTCAATCCTTTGATATATTTATTAAAATCCAGATATAATCCTAAATCAGCTTGGCTGGACATGTATCGCTCTGATGAATTACCGCCATATACGACATCTGCATATAGATTATCAGAAAAACGGTCACTGGTTCCGAAATAAGGAACTCCGTCTTCTGTGGGAGGCATACCGATGTTTTCCGGAGCTATAATGAACGGATATTCATTGGGACGATTCGTGGAAATTGCATTATAGATGCCTGTTCCGTCTTTGCTTCCCCAATCCTTAATTTCCAATCGTGCTCCTACACCGGCTTTGACACGCATATAATCGGTGATTCGAATTTCCAAATTACCTCGAAGGTTCAGACGATTCAAGTTTTGTCTTTCTCCAAGTTTCTCCAGGCCGTTTGCCCCGGTATATCCGGCTACCATCGCATATTTCATATTTCTGCTTCCTCCAATAAACTCGACGGTAGCTTTTCGGTAGAAACTTTGTTTGCGTGTAAATTCATTCATATAATCTACATTAGGGTATAATAAATCATTAACACCGGTGCTGTTCTTATATCCTTCCAATTGTCCGGGTTGGTAGATGGGAGCCAGACCGTCATTTGAGCGTGCTTCGTTGTATAGCGTGGCATAATTGTAAGAGTCGAGGTATTTCGGTGTGCGGGTTACGTGCATGATTCCTCCCTCTACGGTGGTACGTATCTTTCGTTTCCCGATCTTTCCTTTCTTGGTTGTTACTTTGATAATTCCGTTTGCAGCCGCCGGACCATATAAAACTTTGGCTACAGCATCTTTCAGGACTTCTATAGATTCGATTTCCTCTACCAAAAGGTCATCTAAAGATCGTTCTATTCCGTCAATGATGACAATAGCCTGACTGTTTCCATTGGTGTGTTGACCGCGTATAAACAAGTTGGATGTGTTGAAGCCTAAGCCTCCGTCTCCCCATCTTGCTATGAGTCCCGGTGCTTTTCCCTGTAGAGCGTTGACGACGTTCAAATCCGGAAAACTTCTTAATTCTTCAACAGGTATATAATTGGCAGCTCCCACGAATTCTTTTTGTGATGTTATTCCTCCATCTAACCGTTCGATGATAGCTGTATCGGTAGCAAGTACCTCTTCGTGCAAAGATTGAGCCGTCGCTACACCCGGATAGAGAATAAGGACTCCCGCTGCAAGTATAGTCCATTTATATAATATATGTTTTTTCATGTGATACAAATTTTAAATGAATAAATTACCATCCCGGATTTTGTTGGAGTGTGCTGTTACTACTTGCCACATCTGTTTTGGGGAATGGATACCAATAGTTGCGCATCGCAAAATTTCTGACTTCAGGAGTTACATCCACTATTGTATAGGTGAACTTCATTTTATTTATGGCCACTTTGGGATCGACGGGAGTCGCTTTGATTCCTTTAATCGGATACGTTTGGCTGAACAGCTCATGGGCGATCATCCAACGTCTGATGTCCCACCAACGATGATTCTCAAACATTAATTCGACAGCTCTCTCTTTGCGTAGTGCTTCTCTGAATAAGTCAGGATCAGTAACCCGGTCTTGTGTAAGAGCTGTGATGCCGGCACGTTTGCGAACAATATTTAATGCATCTTCAGCAGATAAGTCGCATTCTTCCACTTTTTGTGTCGCACTTCCTGTTGCTTCAAATGAGGCTTCGGCGAAATCCAGATAGACTTGCGCTACACGGATATATGGTGTGATGACACGATATTTATCCCATTGGGCTGTATAACGATTTGCTTCAGGCCATAGAAACTTCTTACATAAGTATCCTGTTTGTTGACGGTTGTTGATGTTTTTCAAAGTTTTCATATCTTCAGAAGCTTTTCCTCCTTCAAATGTTGTGATGTACAGAGGTTTGCTACTGCTATTCTTTCCCCATTCTTCACCGGGTACTAAAATATTATTCTTTAATCTGGGATCGCGGTCTGTCCATGGCTTTTGATTGTCATAGGCTGCTCTTGAATCTTCGATCGGATAATAATTTCCATCCTTTCCTTTTTTCTCGAATAAGTCTACCATGTTCTGTGTAGGGGCGTTATATGTGGAGGCTGCCACTTGTGTTCCTCCTGCCAGATCTGCGTAGAGCCATAATGATTTCACAGTGGTGAGTCCTCCTGCCATAGGAGCGCGGTTATACCAAACGTGTTCGGGCTGATGACTCGGTGGAAAAGTAAAATAAAATATATCCTTATATTCACTTTGATCCATCAGGCGGTATTGATCCGGGTGCGTATTGATATAGGTTATTACCTTCATGGCTGATTGGGCCGCCAGTTTAGCTCTTTCTTTATCGTATTCTTTTATTTCAGTAGAATTTAAATCATTCTGCATGAGCGGACTGGCATCATATAGTTGTGCCATTGATTTGAAAGCCATGGCAGCTATTCTGGAAGGACGTCCGGTATTGCTGTCATCCCATGCTTCCGGTAGCATGAATATGGCAGCTTCAATATCTTCCATCATCCATTGGTGAGATTCATGGTAAGTGACGCGAGGAATCTTTTCTTCTCCATTCTCGAGGAATGGATGATCGAAGATAGGCATACCTCCATAACGTTTGAGTAACTGAAAATAGAACCATGCTCTATAAAAGTGTGCCTGTCCCAAAATTTCATTTGTTTGTTCTTCAGTCATTCCCGGAACTTTTGTGTAGTTTGCGAGTACCAGATTGGCAATTCGAATGGCTTTATATGCCGAATGAATACTAGTTGGACCTTTTACTCCAAGTTCGAATGTTTCGTCTTGTTTAGCTCTTAGCCAGTTTCCGGAGTTTAGCGTTAATACTGTTGATTTATTGAATATCATTACCATTTCGTCCGAAAAGCATCCGACGTGCGGACAACCGTCAGAGTTATTGTCATCTCCGAATATTTGTTCTAATTCTGTAAAACAAATATCCAGAAATCCTCTGATCGTCTCATAACTTTTATATACGTCTTTGTCAGACAATCCCATATCCGGCGATTTATCCAGAAAATCTTCACAAGAGCTTCCGATTGTCAGCAATACGATTGATATAAGGAATATTTTGAATCGTTTCATGGTTAATTAGTTTTATTGAATATTAGAATGTGATGCGTGTTCCTACGGTATAAGTGCGTACGATCGGATAAGTATCCGCACCTCCTGTTTCAGGATCTACGCGATTATCTACGTTAGAAAATGTAAGTAAGTTATTCCCCTTGATATAGAACTGGCATGCTGTTATACTTAATGGCTTCAATAGTTTCTTGGGGAATTTGTAACTTAATTCCAGATGTTTCAATCTGACATATGAGTGATTAGCATAAGAGTAAGTACTTTGTACCGAATTATGTCCTCTGTCCAGATGAAGTGCGGGGCGCATAACTTTATTGGTATTTGCTTTTTCCGGAGTCCAATGGTTTAATACATCCGGTTGTGCTTTGATGTTACTTTCGGGAAAGTCCCATAAATATTGGTCGAATTGCAATTTATAAACACCTAAAGGAGCATAAATCATTGCATTTAGTCCCCAGCCTTTGTACTCCAGACCTAAATTAAGTGACATGGTAGTCTGTGGATAATTCATTTGTGAAACAGCGGCTTTGTCGTTTATATTGAGAATTCCGTCACCATTGTAATCAATGTAGACTAGATCTCCCGGAATTACTTTTTGAGGAGAGGCTTGCCCTATTGCCGTTTGTGCATGATTAAACACATCGTCGATTGTTCCATAATTGCCGACTGCCAGAAAGCGTGCTTGCCAGTCGATGGGTTTGCCGGCTTCCTTCAGATGACTTTCCAAGTCTGAAGGGTCGTCTCTAAACACAATACGGTTTTCATTCATTGATAAACTATAATTCATGGAATAGCGCCAATTTTTGCCAATTTTATCGTGCCATCCTAAATCCAGTTCGAATCCATGATTTTTTGTTTCTCCCATATTCAAAGAGGGCAGACCGATACCATACCATGCCAGTGTGGTGCGGGGAGCCATTAAAATTCCGGTACGACGCTCATTAAACAAGTCTATACTCATGGACAGCTTATTCCATAGACTAAGTTCTAGTCCTAAGTTTTGCTTGGTGGCAACTTCCCATGTGGATAATGGGTCTGCCATCGTACCTTCTTTGAAAGTTGGACCGAAACCAACATTTTGTGAATCTCCGAACTGGACGTTATTAGCTTGATTATAGATCTGAATGTAATTGAAACGAGGAGCGCCTGCGTCGCTACCTACCTGGCCATAAGAATATCTGACTTTCATATTGGTAAGTACACTTCCGAATTTTTTCTTGATGAACGGTTCTTCTGAAATTCTCCATCCTAAAGAGAAAGAAGGGAAGAAGCCAAAACGATGACCGGGAGCAAACTTTTCAGATCCGGTATAGGCCATGTTTACTTCACCCAGATAGCGCTCTTTCCAGTTGTAAGTGATGCGTCCCACCCAGTCTTCCGTATAGGAGGGGAACTGCATCATATTTTCGTTTCCTTTGTTTTCTATGATTTGCCTGTTCATTAAAGCCAGTGCTGATAATTTATGCGCTCCGAACTGGCGATTATATTCTAATGCAAATTCGTAATATAAACGTCTTCCTACATCATTCAATGCATCATAATTCGAATTAACAGGGTAGCTTTCATCATCTTGGTATTCACTTGGAAACCGATTGTTTTGTTTTTGTGGATAGGAAATGCTTCCATCTTCGTTGTAAATAGGATTTGCATAATCATATTCACGATAGTATCGTATTGAGGAGTTCTTTTCAGCGAATGCACCATTTATTCCCTGGACTAATCCTACTATAATTTTTGATTCTGTGTTCATGAATTGATTATAGGATACACGTGCTTTGGCTGATAATCCTTTCGTGATGAAAGATAAATCCTGTTTCAATATAAAATCATACCATCCCTGAAATTTTTTAAGCATATTCTGACCTTTGGTATTCATATTGGCTATAAGATTATAGCCTGATTCAGAAATATCTCCCCAATATCCGTCACTGTATTTAATGGGAAATGAGTTGTTGGGAGCCTGAAATGTTTTTGAGAAGTTGGTTCCTCCACTCGGTTTATTCCGGTACCCCATATTACCCGCTACATTGGCAGAGAAAGTAGTCGTATTTGTTAGTTTGAAATCAAAGTTTGCCCGCCAGTTATAGCGTCGGTAATAGTAACGTGGATCAAAATCGGCTTGTTTATCTATATTGTAATTGCCACCATCATATTGATAACCTAATGATATGAAGTAGTCCATCTTTTCCATTCCACCTTGGACATTGATATTATAGTTTTGGGAAAAACCAAATTCTTTAGTGATTTCATCAAACCAATCTACCTCTGGGAAAACATCATTGTATGGACCATAATTGCCTGTGGCATATGCTTGTTCCCATGCTCGGATAGTTGAGGTTGGAATTTGTTTGTCCCAATTGTCATCATTGGCCAGTGTCTCGTTGTATGTTTTCATGGAAGTGATGTAGTCTGCCCAGTCCAGCTTGGTTGTCATCTGTTTGAATCCCAAGTTGGCTGTAAAGGTTATCTTAGCTTTTTGCTTGGAACCGCGTTTGGTGGTCAACAAGATGACACCGTTAGCTCCTCTGACACCATATACAGCGGTTGCAGACGCATCTTTTAAAACGGAAATGGATTCGATTTCATTGAAGTCTACGTCATTCATATTACGTTCAATTCCATCTACCAATACAAGAGGGGAGGTTCCATTCCATGATGCTTTACCACGGATGAAAATACTGGCGGAGTTTTCTCCGGGCATTCCGCTGGAATTGATTGCTACTACACCGTTTAGTTTTCCTTGTAGAGCTTCTGATACACTGTTGAGGCTTCCGCCTTGCAATAAATCGTCTCCTTTAGTTGTTGAGATGGATGCTACTGTGGATGCTTTTTTCTGGACACCATAACCCACAACAATAACTTCGTCTAGCTCTTCACTGTCATTTGATAGGGCTATTGTACCTGCTTTGGATGCTTCTTTGGCATCAATAATCAGTTTTCTGTACCCTATATAGGATATAACTAACTTGTGATGAGGAAGAATTTTCAACTGGAAAAGTCCGTCAAGGTCAGTTATTACACCTTGGGAAGTCCCTCTGACACTCACAGTAGCCCCAATTAAAGGACGGTTGTCACTACTGTCTACAACTTTGGCTCGGACTGTTATAGCCTGCTGTGCATATCCTGACTGACATAATAAGAATATGATTACCAACCATAGACATCGTTTAAACTTAATGTTGCTCATGATATTAAGGATATAGTTAACAAATTAATCAAAGGATTTCTAACGGATGAATACATTTTGTATCCATCCGTACTAATTATTTATTAAGAATAAATTTTGCTGTGTGATTTTTTAGATACAGCTTTAGTTAAGCGGCAGAGGGATTTTGGGCTCTCTTTTTATTAGGTGTACGTGGTACATCTTTGTCTATCCCTGTATCTTTTTGTTGTTTCATCCAGCTTTCTAATTCTCGAATGAGTTCCGCTTTCTTCTGTTTGTACTCTATTTTATCTGTAAGATTATCAAGTTCAAATGGATCTTTCGTTATGTCATACAATTCATACTCGGGGCGATGTTGATAACGCTTCAATATTCTCCGGGCTTGTTCTGTGTCTTGAGTTTTCCAGGAGATATGCCATTCATTCTTTTCAATATGCTTCTCTATGTATGTTGCTTCTGGAGTTAAGTTCCAGATTAAACGATATTTCCCATCTGAAATGGAGCGGATAGGATAAGCTGGACCTTCCGGGATATTATTGTGAACATGATAAGCATATTTATGATGTTTTTCTGTTTTGCCTTGTAATATATTTACGAGGCTTTTTCCATCTATAACATCAGGTACATTGCCACCTGCGATTTCAATGAAGGTGGGAAGAATATCCTCATATTGCACGATTGCAGAAGTTTCCGTCCCCGGTCGGATAACTCCTTTCCAAGAAGCAAGCATCGCTGACTTTACACCTGCACTCCAGTTGGTCCATTTGGCTCCCGCGAACTGTGGGCCTTGTTCGGATATGAAAATGATAAGGGTATTTTTAAGCAAATCTTTGTCCTTCAAAATCTTCATGGCATCTCCTACTTGTTGATCCAGCAGTCCTATTTCTGCTAAATATCTAGCGTAATATTCGCGTGTTGCTTCGGTATCCACAAAATGTGGAGGTAGTTGAAGCTTTTTCCGGTCAAAAACGGAGGCGTCGCCACCTGTCCAAGGGACATGAGGGTTAATAGAAGCTAGAACCAGACAGAAAGGCTGCGAAGTTTCACGTCCCATAAATTCTTTGATTCCATCTGTAGTATAGTCTGTTTTGGGACTCGTACACCCTTTTGGAAATCCTGGAACTTCTTCAAATGGGAAATTAGCTAAAGGATTGATATGCCATTTTCCTGCTAATCCAACTCGATAACCTAGTTCTCCCAAATAGCTTGGAAGAGACTTCACGTCGTCATTTACACGGCTATGGTTTGCGTAACCACCATGATGCATCGGATACATTCCTGTATAAAGGCAATGACGGGTTGGCGTACTCATAGATACAGAATTATATGCACAGTTAAATTTAATTCCCAGACGGGCTAATGCATCTATGTTGGGTGTTTTATTGTTTACAGCCCCAAAACATCCAATATCATAGTACGCACAGTCATCAGCTACTATTAATAAAATATTGGGTTTGGAAGGTGTTTGAGCAAAACTATTGCCTATTGACAAGCCGCTTAATAAACACAGGCTAATTAATGATTTTTCCATATAGTATTATTTTATTGGGTTGTTTATATGTAAATAAGATAATGTATAGGCTTATACATACCATTGCGAATGGTGAAAGCAATGGCATGTTGCCCAATAATAATCATTGTCTTATGCTATATTCTGATATTAATGCTTTTTGTTTCTTTTCTTCTTGCCTTTGGTTGATTGATTGTTTTTCTTCTCTTTGGTTGTAGTATCCTTTTGTAAATTGCTAGCCAAATGGTTCAATGCATCCATTTCCGTCTCTTGCCCTTTATCTCCACAATATTTCATCCAGCCTTTCAGCTGTTTATCCAATTCGTTGATTTTTGTTTTATAGTTGGGATCATCTGCTAGGTTCTTCATACAATAGGGATCTTTCTCCACATCATATAATTCGATAGCCGGACGATATTGATATTTGTGTGTCATTTCCCGGGCATGTTTATCAGTCTCTCCTTTCGCTTCCCATTGTTTGAATAAAGGAGAAAAGACTTCTGTATTCTGGAATTTGGCTTCCGGAGTAAGATTCACGATGTAGCGGTATCGTCCGTCTGATACGGAGCGGATGCCATAATATGGAGAACCTTTGTAAATACCTCTGGTTGTCTGCAGCGAGAAAGTATATTGTTTGTGTGTCTTTTCTTTGCCAGTCAATACGTTTTTGAAACTTTTCCCATCTACCGGAGCAATCGGTTTTCCTCCTGCGATATCAATGAAAGTGGGAACTATATCCACATATTCTACCAATGCGTCACTTTCTGAATGAGGTTTTATCACGCCGGGCCAGCGAACGATGCAAGCAGAATGTACACCTGCATCATAACAGGTCCATTTGGCAAATGGCAGGCTGTTTCCCTGTTCACTTAAATATACTACTACTGATTTGTCAGTCTCTTTTTGCTGATCGAGGATAGATAACAAGGTGCCGAACTCATTATCCATATAGTTAATCTCAGCCAGATAGTGCGTCAACATTCTGCGTGTTTCAGGTATATCTACATACATTGGTGCAACAGTTAGTTTATCTGCATCAAATAGGGAAGCATCCCCTTTATTCCAGGGAGTATGGGGTTGACGGGAAGCTACTAGTAAGCAGTATGGTTCATGTTTATCTTTGCACTCGGAGATGAATTTGCGGATGGCGTCGAAATCAATATCCCCTCCTTGCAGTGTCGGTGCGTAAAGATCGAATGGAAATACCGAGTCGGGAGCCACATGTGATTTTCCTACTAAAGCTACTTTGTAACCTTGAGGATGAAGTTGTTGAACTACACTCAAAGTTCCTTCATCGGCGCGGGTATGGTTGGGGAATGCTCCACTTCTTACAGGCCATACGCCTGTATATAAGTTGTGACGAGTGGGAGAAGACATTGGAACAGCCTGGTATGTTTTCGTGAGGCGTATTCCTTGTGTTGCAAAGCGGTCGATGTTGGGTGTTTTGGAATCCGGGCTTCCATAACATCCAAGATCATAAAACGAACAGTCGTCGGCTATAAACAATACCAAGTTCGGTTTCTCCGTTTGTTGTGCATACATGCTGGCTGTGCATCCAGCCGCCAGTGCAAGGCTTACTAAATAGTTCTTCATATTTTCTTGATTTATATGTCTGGTCATTTTATTTTCCAAAGATAGGTTCTGGTGTAAATGACAAGTAGAAAAAATCTATCTAAAAATAGGAATTATGTGTTTTCACCTGTCCACAGACCCTATATAGCCGTATTCTACTTTTATTTTATGTCTAGTTCAACATCATCTATCCAGATTACTCCATTTGATTTTCCTACATAAAATACCAGCTGATAATTTCCATTCTCCTTGATTGGAATATCTTTGAATTCGAAAGTACGGACATCAGTAGTAAGAGAAAGGGGGGCATCAATGAGCTTTGTAGCCAGGTTCTGCTCTCTCTCCAATCGGAATATAATGGGGGACTTTTTCTCTGCTTGTACTTTGAATCTGATGGAGACCTTTTCTCCGGCTTTGGCATTGAACATCCATTTCAGAAATCCATTTGCCGGTTTGTCTCCACTTTTTTTGATATCGATACGGGCTGTTTTGTCTCCACTGATTGTATGGGCATTGTCTATAGAAAAATAGATTTCTGCTGTGTTGGTAACACCATACTTCCAGTCGCCAAAGTTATCATCGAATTGTCCGTTTATACACCGACGTTTGTAATCACGTCGACGTTCTCCATAAGAACGTGTATCCAGTGGGAGTGCCTCCACTTTGTCGGCCCATTCTTTCCAGGCTGCGTATAATTCATTTTTTTTTTGAGGATAGGTGGTCGCAAGATCATTTAGCTCTGTCGGGTCCGCGTTCATGTCATATAAGTGAATGGCGTTTTCGTCAAATGATTGCCCTTCGATCACTTTGGTGACTATCTTCCATTTTCCCTCTCTTACAGCAATATTGGCTTCATGCTCCCAGAATGTTTTCCCGCGTTTTGTGTTTTTTCCGATGAAATTCGGTCGGAGACTGACTCCTTGCATCGGAACAATGGTATGTCCTTTATATGTGGTAGGATAGGATGCTTTACCGAAATCTACGCATGTGGCCATGATATCTGTGATATGTCCGTATTCATTAACGAATGAGTTATCGAGCTTTGGGGAGATTCCTTTCGGATAATGAACGATTAGAGGGGTAGCGATTCCACCCTCATTGGTATGGTGTTTATATTCTTTGTAAGGTGTACTGCTTACATTCGCCCAATTTCTGCGGTAACTTTCGAAAGTATCTTCCTTACCGTCTACTGCCTTTCGTTTTCCGCTACTGATAAATTCAGCACAGGCTCCATTATCACTCAGGAACATAATAATTGTATTGTCCAGTTGCCCCTTTTTACGCAGTTCTTCTACAACACGTCCCACTCCTTGATCCATTGCATCAATTTGGGCTGCATAAATAGCCATGCGCATGGCAAATTCTTTTTGTTCTTCCTTTGAAAGGCTATCCCAAGCCGGAACAGCTTCATCGCGTGGAGACATTTGCACGTCTGGAGAAAAGAGTCCCATTTTTTTCTGGCGCTGGAAACGGGTCTCACGTAGTTGATCCCATCCTGCTTTGTATATATCCACATATTTGTCTATGTCTTTTTGTAGAGCTTGAAGTGGCCAGTGTGGTGCAGTATATGCCAGATAAAGAAACAAAGGCTTTTCTTCGAATGAATGCTGTTTGATGAATACTGCGGCACTGTCACTGATTGCATGGGTAAAATAGAATGTGCCGTCTTTAGGGGAATGAAACTGTTGATTGTTCCGGTTATACTTCATATTGAAATAGTTGGCTGCTCCTCCTACGATACCATAAAATTCATCAAATCCCCGTTGGTTGGGCCAATGTTCCTGGACGCCTCCGGAATTTTTTCTTTCGCTACTGACGTGCCATTTACCGCTCATATACGTACTGTAACCTGCACTTTTTAAAACTTCAGCAATGGTTACACATTCGTTGTTGAGGCATCCCTGGTAGGAAGGACGTTGCATGTCGGCAGTAGTCATCCAGCCCATTCCTGCTTGGTGTGCGTAAAGACCGGTTAATAGACTGGCACGTGTCGGGCAACTTCTGGCTCCGTTATAAAACTGTCGATAACGTAATCCCTCGCTCGCTAATTTATCTAAATTCGGCGTTTGTATCTCTCCACCATAACAACCGATGTCCGAGTATCCCATATCATCCGCCAAAATAAGGATGATGTTCGGACGATTGTCTGTTGCTTGAGCCTGGCAACAATTGGTCAGAATCCAGGGTAATGCAGGCAAAACTGCCAGATAGATGTTTTTTCTGTTCATTTCTATTTTGTATTAGGTTGAGTATTTAAAGTTACCTTGGGATATAGAGAACGGTGGCTAAATTACGTCTCTTTCATGTTTTTCCATTAGAAAAAATGTTCATAGTTTCTGTATTTATGTGTTCCGTCTTATATTTTTTCCCAATGACATGCAGTATTTCAAGTAAATCACTACTTTTGTAATAGACCTTGAAAGTATTAATATAATAGATAAGAATATGAGCATCGAATTAGGAAAGTTCAATCAGCTTGAAGTCGTGAAAGAAGTAGATTTCGGCGTATATCTCGATGGTGGGGAAGAAGGTGAGATTCTGTTGCCTACCCGCTATGTGCCCGAGGACTGTAAGATAGGAGATTTTTTGAATGTGTTTCTTTATCTGGATATGGATGAAAGACTGATTGCTACGACGCTGACTCCGTTGGTGCAGGTAGGTCAGTTTGCCTGTCTGGAAGTCTCCTGGGTAAATCAATATGGAGCTTTCCTGAACTGGGGATTGATGAAAGACCTGTTCGTTCCGTTCAGTGAGCAGAAGATGAAAATGCAGGTTGGGCGGAAATATGTGGTCCATGCGCATTTGGATGAAGAGAGTTATCGTATTGTGGCTTCAGCAAAGGTGGAACGTTATCTGTCGAAAGAAAAGCCGGAATATACTCCGGAAGCAGAAGTGAATATCCTTATCTGGCAGAAGACGGATTTGGGCTTTAAAGCGATTATAGATAATAAGTATAGCGGTTTGCTGTATGAAAATGAAATATTCTGTCCGTTGGAAACAGGAATGGAGATGAAAGCTTTTGTGAAACAGGTGCGTGAAGATGGTAAAGTCGATTTGATTCTTCAGAAACCCGGTTTTGAAAAGATTGACGATTTTTCGAAAACGTTGCTAGACTATATCCAAGAGCATGGGGGACGAATCAACTTGAATGATAAAAGTCCTGCGGAAGATATCTACGACACGTTTGGTGTCAGCAAGAAAACCTTTAAGAAGGGAGTGGGCGACTTGTATAAGAAGCGTTTGATTACCTTGCATGAGGATGGCATTATTTTGGCGGATTCCTAAACAGAATAGGGATTTCCCTACATACGAATAGAGAGAATCATTGGGGTGGGGAGTTTCCTCACCCTATTTTTGTGGTATCAGATTAAAGATATAAATAATAAAAACTAGATAAGCTATGCGTAAGATTATAATAAGTTTCTGCATCCTGTTCGCTGCCCTCTCCTTAAAAGCGCAGTCTGTTAACGGAATTCGTATCGACGGCGGAAATACTCCGATTCTTGTTTACTTGGGAGGAAACCAGATATGTTTGCCTACTACTACCTGCTTTATAGCCAATTTAAATCCCGGACATTATACTGTTGAAGTGTTTGCTACCCGCTTTACCCGTTCGGGAGAGCGAGTATGGAAAGGAGAAAAACTGTATAAAGACTACGTTTATTTTGATGGACGGGGAGTGAAAGAAATATGGGTAGACGGACGTGATAACATGCATCCGGAAAGACCCGACCGCCCCGGACAAGGGGAACATCGTCCAGGACAAGGAGAACATCGTCCGGGATATGGTTACAACAGGGTGATGAACGATCAGCTCTTCCAAACGTTTTATAAAGAGATGAAGAATGAGCCTTTTAAAGATGACCGTATGAAGTTGCTCAATGCTGCATTGGCTGGTTCTGATTTCACATCTGCCCAATGTCTCCAACTGACCAAACTGTATACATTCGATGATGACCGGATGGAGATTATGAAGATCATGTATCCCCGGATTGTAGATAAGGAAGCTTTCTTTACGGTGATTAATACCCTGACATTTAGCTCCAGCAAGGAAAAGATGAAGGATTTTATCATAGGGTACGGTAAACGTTGATACTATTAACTAAAAACGATACGGTTATGAAAAAGATACATATTATGCTGTGTTTGGCGTTGGGAATATTGGTCAGTGGCTGTTTTACCAGCTATGTATCTACCAAACAGATGATGGGTATATATCAGGGAATGACTCAATCGCAGGTAGAGTCCGTTTTAGGAAAACCTGATTTCCGGCGTTTTGACGGTGATATGGAAGAATGGGAATTCCATCGTGATAACGGTACGCCTGTACTTACTTCGGAACCTGTGACGATAATCGTTCAGTTTGTAAATAGAAAGGTGGTTAGTATGGATACGTTCAAAGGTTATGGCAGACCTGCACCGATGCATTCCGTTGTAGTACCGCCTGCTGTGAACACTACCGTTGAAGTCTTTCCTAATCATGAACAGGTGGAAGAAGCTCGTTTGATGACTGATTCGGAGTTTGATGAATTTATCAATAAGCTCAAAATAACGGTTATGAATGAAGACCAGAAGCAGCTTGTCGATCGGATGTTGAGAACGTATGATGTCACTTCAAATCAATGTGTGAAAATAGTGAAGGAGATTTCTTATACTCCTGACCAGGTGGAGATGATGAAGAAGCTGTATCCTTATGTAAGGGATAAGAGAAATTTCAATAAGGTGATCGATATTTTATTTTCTAATGCATATAAAGATGAGATGCGTAAGTTTATTGAGGAATATCATCAGAATAATAAATGATAGGAGATTGAATTATGAAACGAATACTGTTTTTACTCTTTGCTGTCGGTCTGACTGCCAATATGACCGTAATGGCTGGAATGAGCACTAGCAAGGTACGTAAGGAGACGCGTTTTCTTACCGATAAGATGGCATATGAATTGAGCTTGAGTACACAGCAATATAATGATGCGTATGAAATTAATTACGACTTTATTTATTCTGTCCGTAATATCATGGATTACGTAGCACGTGGTTACGAATGGGCATTGGATGATTATTATGAAGCGCTGGATATCCGTAATGACGATCTTCGCTGGGTATTGAGTGATGCACAGTATCGCCGGTTCCTCGGTGCCGAGTATTTTTATCGGCCAATCTATGTTACCGGAGGGAAATGGAGCTTCAGGGTTTATGTAAATTATCCGAATCGTAGTTTGTTTTATTTTGGTGTGCCTTACCATTACCGTACTTATTGTGGAGCACATTATCGTCCACACTTTCACCATGTGAGTTATTATCAGGGTAGATATACTAATTTCAACCATTATTCTGCACCACATCGGGTGAGAGATCAGCGAGTATTCCACTCTTATCGTCGTTCGGATTTCGGTTCTGTCCGGTTCCGTCCGAATACTTCCACTCGTCTCGGAACGACAACAAGACCTGGTAAAGATGTTGCTCCTGATAAAAAAGGGAATACGAATAGAGTAGAAAGTGATCGTAATTCTGGTCGTCGTCCGGAAACGGGTTCCGGTTCTTCAAGCTCTAATCGCAGACCAACAAGCGGAAGCTCAACAGGTTCCAGTTCCTCCAATCGTGAGAGTGGAAAAACAAGTAGCAGTTCGAGAGAAAGTTCAAGTAGACGAAACGATAGTGGTTCCTATAATAGAAATAACAGTTCCGAGAGAAATAATAGCTCTTCCGGTTCCAGTCGTAGTAGCAGTACCACTTCTAACCGGAGTAGCGGTAGCTCGAGTTCTACTCGAAGCGGCGGTAGCTCTACCCGGAGCAATGTTTCTAGTGGACAAACAGAAAGACGCTCTTCTTCCGGAAGTACGAGAAGCAATAGCACTCAAAGCTCTTCCCGTTCCTCTGAAAGAAACAGCAGCAGTTCAAGAAGATAACCTATTCCTTTATTATTTATATCAATCTCATTACTCCTCAGCGGCAGGAGAACTAGACTTCGGGTTTTCACCGGCTAGACTATTCCGGGCAGCGCCCGTAACTTGGATATCGGGGCGGATACTATCCGCCTCGATTTCACTTATTACTCCTTTCTGTGCAAGCCGCTTGGCAATCAACTTATAATAGCCTTCCATATTCTCCTTTAACTGTCCGCCTTCAGCAAAAGAGCTGCGGAAATGCTTGGGCTTCGGGATAATGGAAGCCAGGAAAATACTTTCTTCCGTGTTCAGTTGTGAAGGGCGTTTATTGAAATAATAAGCAGAAGCTTCCTGAATACCATAAACGAGCGGTCCCCATTCAACAATGTTCAGATATACTTCGTACATGCGTTCTTTAGAAGTTAATCTTTCATTTTCTATTAGCCATACAATCAATGCCTCTTCCAATTTACGTGCAAAGTTCTTATTACGGTTCAGGAATACATTCTTTACGAGTTGCATGGTGATCGTGCTTCCTCCACGTGCAAAGCGTTTCACTTGCAGGTCGTAAATCAATGCTTCCCGTAGGGCGTCGGGCAGGAAACCGCGATGGTAAAAGAATGCTCCGTCTTCACTTTGCATAACGGACATTCTAAGGATGGGGGAAATGCTATCCAATGGTGTAAAGTGTTCGCACGAGGGGCCAATAGGAAAAGTCCGCACCGATATTCCGTTCTCATAAGCTGTATAAATGAACTCGCCGGACATTTTGGAGAGTGAAGTGGCTCCATAGCTTGTGATGCGGAAGTCTTTCTCTTTCAGTTCGGATTCCAGTTTGAGACTATCTAGTTGTGCAAAATCAATATCTAATAGAAAATGATAGGCCAACTCGCCACTTGTCTTGATGCCTTCCAGATTGCTGAATAATCCTTTGGGGAGAGAGCTGAACAGATCATCTGCCGGAAACCAGGATTTGTTGACTGCAGCAGTGAAATGCCAGTTTCCTTTCTCTTTCTCGGCTCGCAAATAAGGATGAAACTGGAGTTTGTTGAAATCAACAATGGTCGTGCTATCCAGTTCGAGTGAGTGCCCGCTTATGTTCATCTCGTAACAGAGTTGTCCACGATCGAGATGAATTACTTCAGGAGAGAGGGCTTTATGAAATACGTCAAGTCCGTTCACTCTCGCTTTTCCTTTGAGGAGCAGTTGATTGGATGCATGCTTATCTTTAGTCATATTATAAGATAGGGTGTCGAAAGTGACTTCTGCTCCAAAACGGCGGGTAATATAAGGTAGTGAGATTTTTCTTTTTTCCGGGGCAAAGAGAGATGCTTTTAATGTATAGTCTCTTCTGTTTAGTTCGCCGGTCGCTTCCCATAGTTGTTGAGGAAGTGTATCTTCTTTTATCTGAATGGTTGATTGGAAATGATTGTTCTCAATAATAAAAGAAGGAATGTTGACTGCAACGAAATTACTATCTTTACGTTCGGTTATATTGATTTGACAGACTTGCCCGTTTTCAGGCAGGAAACCGTAAATGAGGTTTAATATCCGGTCAATACGGTTGGCATAGTCACTTTCTATGACAGGTTGGGGGGCTGCTTCTTGTTGCCGTTTAAAGAACAAGAAATCATAGTTAGCTATGCTATCATGCTTGATGAAGTTGATTGCCAGGCCATTCATAAGCACATTCCGTACTTCTATTTCTCCTTTTAGCAATTCCCAAAAACTTAGTTTTACATTGACGGATTGTAATGTCAGGAGGGTATCCCGTTGGTTGGGAACAATAGAAAGTCCTTGTAAAACCACTTCATTGCAGCCTTTCATTTGTAACTCCTGATAATGAATTTGTAGACCGTATGTTTGTTCGGCACGTGTAGCTCGTTTGTTAACGATATGGCATAAAATGACATTGCGGAATGCAAAGAGACAAATAAGGCTGGTAAGCAAGATACCGGTAGCCGATAGAATGATAATTCTTTTTTTGCTGGACGTTTCCATCTTCTTTTTCTTGATATGATAATCGCTGCAAAGGTAGATAATAATTCGGGCAACAAGCGGAGTATTTTCCCATTTTTAGAGTTATTATTCATCAGTAGAAAGAAGAAAATGCGAAAAAATGGTTAGTTGTTCGCTTTTAAGCGTACAACTGTTCGTTTTCGTACACCGTTCTGTTTTATGATTTCCTTGATTATTAGTTAGTTATCGTTTTGGCACGCTCGTTGCATCTCTATAGTCGCAAGCGGACAACGAAGAAAAATGAAAAAAACTTCAGAATGTTGCAACCGTTTGAGACGCTTGATCCGTCTAATAAACAGAAGAACAAAAACAGAATGTTGAACAAATAAAAAATATACAATTATGAAGACTACAGTATTATTCAGAATGATCGTTTTAGTTGCTATGGTATTTGCAGGAATCGCTAATACAACAGTAAAGGCACAGGGTAATAACTTCGTTACTAATGAAGAAAAAGTAGATGATCTTGTAGTATCGAAAGTGATTTACAGACTCGATGGCTCTCTCTATCGCCATATGAAATATGATTTTACCTATGACGATCAGAAGAGAATGTCCTCCAAAGAAGCTTTCAAATGGGATGCTTCTACTGAAAAATGGATACCGTACTTTAAAATTGATTATACTTATTCATCTAATGAAATCACTTTGGTATATGCACGCTGGAATGACTCTCACAGAGCTTACGACGCATCTGTTGAAAAGAGCGTTTATGAACTGAACGACGCTAATATGCCGGTTGCTTATATGAACTATAAGTGGAATGATAAATGGATTGAAGAATCCGCTGCTAGCTGGGCTATGAATGTGTCTACTCCGGCAACTAATGAAGCAACTCTGCTGACTGCCAGCAGATAAAAATAAATTGGAGTTGTGAAACTCCTTCTCTCTCTTTTAATTTAACTACATTAAAAACGGTGGATTTCCTTGTGGGATAATCCACCGTTCTGTTTTTCTAATGAATGAACAGTTACGATTAGTTTTTGTAACTCTTCAATATCTATTTAACGAGTGGCAGATATTCTCCATAACCTTCCTCTTTCATTTTATCTTTCGGGATAAAACGAAGTGAAGCGCTATTGATGCAATAACGTAATCCACCTTTCTCTTTCGGCCCATCTGTGAATACGTGTCCCAAATGAGCGTCTCCGGTTTTACTGCGTACTTCCGTACGTATCATGCCGTGCGAAGTATCTTTCTTTTCTGCGATTAGACCTTTTTGAATCGGTTGGGAAAAGCTTGGCCACCCGCAACCTGAATCAAACTTGTCGGTAGAGACAAACAGAGGTTCTCCGGTAGTTATATCCACATAAATGCCGGGACGATGCTCATTCCAGTATTCATTGCGGAAAGCTGGTTCGGTAGCATTCTTCTGGGTTACGGCATATTGTTTCGCCGACAGTTCCTTACGGAGGGTTGCATCATCCGCTTTTTGATACACTTTAGCTTTCGGTGCATTCGCTTTGCGTGCCATTTCGAATAAAGCAGGATTGATATGGCAGTATCCACCTGGATTTTTATCCAGATAGTCCTGGTGGTAAGTTTCTGCCGGATAGAAATTTGTCAATGGCTTTACTTCTAGGACGATAGGAGTTTTATATTGTGCGGATAATAATTGAATCGCCTGCTTGATGACAGGGAGATCTTCTTTATCTACATAATAAATTCCGGTTCTATACTGCGTTCCCCGGTCATTACCTTGCCGGTTGAGGCTGGTAGGATCGATTGTCTTGAAATACAGATCGAGCAGCAAATTTAAATCTACCGTTTTAGGATCATAAACCACCTTTACCGTTTCCGCAGCATTGGTTTTTCCTGAACAGACCTGTTCATAACTCGGGTTGGCAACATTACTGTCGGCATATCCTACTTGAGTACTTTCTACTCCTCGAATTTGTTTCAGGAAATGTTCTGTTCCCCAGAAGCATCCTCCTGCAAAATAGATTTCTGCTTGATTTTTCATTGGTTTAGCAACTCCTAAAAATGTATTACTAATCACTACGATTACTATGATGATAAAATAGTTCATATCCGTTAGTTCTTTCTATAATAACGAATGAACCAACAGATATGTTTGAAGGAACTACTATACTAAACTCAACTTTATTTTTTTCATTCAATGACCTGTCCTTTGTAGAAATCCAGAATTTTAGTCCGGAACAGATAGTCATATTTTGCCTGCAACTTATCCGAAAGAGCTTTCGTCAGATTAAGTTTGGCTTCATTGTATTCCACAAAGGTAGCTTTGCCGTTATTGAATTTCTCACTCATCAGGCGGAAAGACTCTTCATTGGCTTTCACTGCCACTTCACTGGAGTTGTATTTACTTTCTGCTGCCAGAGCATTGTACCAGGCTTGCTGAATTTCTTTATAGAGTACTTTTTTACTATTATCCAACTTCAAGGATAAATCTATTTGTTGCAAACGAGCGGTGCGTACCCGGTTTCTTGTGGCAAAACGGTTGAAGATTGGCACGCTCAAGTTAAATCCTATATATTTATTCAGATTGTTTTTCATCTGACTGCCGAAGCTGCTCTCTGATCTTCCGCTAACCGTATAATAATTACTTCCCAGACCGGCACTGAAAGAGAGTTGTGGATAAAACGCACTTTGGGCAATACGAATACTATTAAGACTACCTTGTAAACGATATTCTGCAGCCTTAATGCTTGGTTTGTAAGTAAGCGCCTGTGTATATATGTCATCCGGCGGAGTGAGAGATTCGAACTCTAATTCTTCCTTAGGGCTTTCGAGTACAAATCCTTCAGGCGTGGGTAATTCCAAGAGTTGGGTGAGATCCAGTAAGGACAGTTTGTACGTATTGTCTGATTGTACAGCAGTCATTTCATCCTGTGCAACACGGGCTTGTGCTTCGGCCACTTCAGAAGAGGAAGCCTTACCCACTTCCTGAAGACCTTGAATACGTTTTAACTGGTCTTTGCTTAGATCGACCTGATTATGAGCAATCTTACTTAATTCTTGATTGAATAAAACCTGTAAATAAGCCGAAGTGACATTGATTGCAATATCCTCTTTGGCTTTATTCAAATCTTCTATAGCAGCTTTTAAATCCAGTTTGGCAAGTGAATATTGGTTGGACAATTGCAAACCGGTAAATATAGGTACGTTTGTTCCCAAGCTGAAACTGGTATTGGCGCTGTTGATGTCACTATACGAGTTGTCTATCGGAGAAGCGGTACGACCCCAACTCCAGTTTTGACTGGCACTACCACTCAAATTCGGAAGGCGTGCCCATTTAGTGGTGTTTACACTCACTTTGCCTGCTTCGACATTATTGGCCGATTGACGAATCTCTATATTATGCTCGATAGCATAGTCGATACATTGCCGCAATGTCCATGCTTGCGAAGAGTTGTTCTGCGCTTGGATAGAAGTGATTCCGATCCCGACAAGCAGAAGGGCTGATATGGTTTTACGAATTATTTTCATTGAATTCAATTATTTATCTTTTTTCTCTGCACCCCGTATTTTATCCTGTGCAGTTATTCCTTTCTTGATTTCTATCTTGATTCCATCACTCATACCGGCAGTCACCTGCGTACGCTGGAACTTTTGTTCAGGCACTGAATCTGTCATGATGTACACAAATGTAGAGTCGCCATTAAACTCAATAGTGCTTTCGGGCACTGCCAATACTTGATTTGCCCTTTGCAACACGATTTCCGCATTAGCCGAATATCCGGAACGAATCTGAACGGAATCCGGAATGGTAATTGCAGCCTTGATTTCAAATTGGTTGGCACCATTGGTTTCTACCCCTTTCGGAGAGATATATTCCAGAATGGCGTTGAAAGTCAGATTCTGCAAAGCTCCGATTGTCAGTTTGATCGGCATCTGTTCATGGATACGTCCCACTTCCGTTTCATCAATATTACCACGGAAAATCATGTCGTTCATGTTGGCTACCGTAGCAATCGTGGTTCCATCATTGAACGTGTTACTCATAATCACAGAGTTACCGGCTTTTACAGGTACATCCAAAATCAACCCGTCAATGGTAGAACGAATCATCGTACTACTGAACGATGCACTGTTTTTGGTAATCCCTTCTTTTACGATTTCCAGATTATCTTTAGCCGTCTGTCTCTCTTCACGAGCCTGTTTCAAGGCTACTTCGCTCTTCTCATATTCTTCCCGGCTGATTAGTTTATCTTCGTATAACTTCTTCACACGGGCGAAATCCGTTTCTGCCTGTGTGGTATTAATCTCTGCCAGGCGCACACGACTTTCCGCAGAATTCAGTTGACCGAGTTCAGGGATTACTTTTACTTTGGCGATAACTTCCCCTTTCTTCACAGCTTGTCCGGCTTCTTTGTACACTTCGTCGATAATACCCGAAATCTGCGGTTTGATTAAAATTTCGTCTCTCGGTTCCACTTTTCCGGTAGCTACTGTAGTCTTTTGGAGATCAGTGACTTCCGGTTTTACTATTTCGTAAGTGATTACCTTGGGTTTAGACTTCTGATAAAGGAATACGAATGTTCCGACAAGAATGATAGCAATGACTACCAATAATGTGATTTTCAGATACTTTTTCATGACTTTATTTATATTTTTATTGTTTACGATTAATAATTGAAATCCCTCGCACCTCTTTATTCGTCGCGGATAGCTTCAATCGGTTTGATAGCCATAGCCCGATAAGCAGGTGCGAGACCTGCCAACATTCCCAGTGCGATCAGAAGAGCACAAGTGCCGATTGCCAGTCCGAAGGTAACCTGAAAACGGACGTCTCCTCCATCGGCGTTTGCTCCCATCTCTACCAATTGCAACACCATGACGGCAAAAGAGATTCCACACATTCCTGCAATAGTAGTAAGCACCATACTTTCCGATAGAATCTGTTGCAGGATATCTTTGGGGCGTGCGCCGATTGCCCGGCGGATACCAATTTCGGTGGTACGTTCTTTCACGGTTACCATCATAATATTAGATACGCCGATGGCACCTGCCAGCAGAGTTCCCAATCCTACCATCCAAACCAGTATATTGATGCCGGTAAACAGATTGTCTACCATCGAGAACATCGCTTCTGCATTCAGGTACATAAGTGCCTGTTTGTCGTTAGGCGCGATATAATGCGCAGCTTTAATAATCTGCTCCATTTCCGGTTGTACGTCGGACACTTTGATTCCATGCTTCACGGTGAAGCAGATGACGTCGATCCGTCCCCCTAAGTTATACGTTTGTTGCATCGTGGTGAAAGGCAGGGTGACAGCTTCCGAAGCCCGTCCCTGTATGTTCATATCCCCTTCGGAGGAAGACATGCCGATCACCTGATAATAAATTCCGTCCACACGTATGTATTTTCCACAAGGATCCTCTCCCGGTTTGAACAGGCTTTCATAGATACGCTTTCCGATCACGCACACTTTACGCGCTTCCTGTATATCCACTTCGTTGATAAACCTGCCGTAGGCCATTTCTTGTGATTCGATGTGGAGATAGTCCGGATATAATCCTTTCACGCTGCAATCGTATTTCTTATCTTCGTATACAGCTTTGGAACCCCAACGGGCAATGGAAGGAGTAATGACCTCCACATCTTTGACTTTCGAACGGAGACGCTCGATGTCGATAGCTTCCAAATTCCACCACCTGCCTTTGCGGAACCCTTTGTAAGCTTCACCCGTTTTCTGTGCGGCAAGGAAGCCGGAGTTGGTTGCGAATCCTTCAAAGTTCTTTTTCATCATGCCTTCCAGTCCTTGTCCGCCGCCGATCAGGGCGACGAGCATAAAGATTCCCCAGAAAACACCGAATGCAGTCAGCAGGCTTCTCGTTTTATTTCTTGTAATGGTAATGAGGATTTCCTCACAGGTATCCATGTCTATTCTCATAGTCTTAATCTGCTCTAAGTGCTTCGATTGGTCGGATGCTGACTGCTTTTCGGGCAGGGAATAATCCGGCTAACGTACCAGCTATTATTAATGTGAGTGTAGCCTGTATGGCGATTCTTATATCTACTGTCGGATTCAGGAAAACAGTTTCCGTCCACATTCCGGTATCCATTGTCTGATTGCCAAAGGCGTTATTCATCCATTCGGTCACTCCGATACCCGCCACCATACCTATATATCCGAATATCGTGGTAATGGTGACACTCTCTACGATAATCAACCAAAGAATAGAAAGCGGCTTGGCACCCAGAGCTTTGCGGATACCGAATTCACGGGTACGTTCTTTTACGGTAATCAGCATGATGTTGGACACTCCTACAATCCCGCTTAACAGTGTGAAGATACCGATCACCCAGATAGCGATGCGTAGCATGTTCGAGCCTTGCTGCTGTTGCAAGTAGTTGGTAAACCGGTTCCAAATCCAGATAGCACTATGATCTGTCGGGTCAAAGCGATGATTGGCCCCCAGCGCCTTGCGGTAATGAGCTTCAAATGCTTCATTCGCTTCTATCGTTTCCAGGTTTTTGGTAGTCATGACAAGGTTATTCAACTTGTCTCCTTTGTTGTAAATCGTTTGCAGGGTGGTGAAGGGGATGTAAGCATCGCTGTCTCCGCTGTCTCCTTTATCATTATACAGCCCTACTACCTGATAAACCACATTACCGGCATTGACAAACTGCCCGATAGGCTCGGTATGCGTTTTATCGAAAAGAATCTCTGCTGTCTTTTTATGGAGCACAATTACTTTCCGCCGCTCTTTTATATCAATTTCATTGATGAAACGTCCTTTGAAGAGTTTCACCACTTCTACTTCCGTATGGTTGGGATATACACCGGAAAGATTCAAACTGACGTATTCTTGTCCGAAACTTAAATTAATGCCTCCTTGCCATACAGTTGCCCCGGCTTTAATGACATGGTCCGGAAAATAATGGTCGGTAGCATCTACGTCTTTATTATCCAGTTGCACTCGTCTTCCTTCTTTCAGTCCATCGTATGATTTGCTGGTCCATCCCGGAAAAATCTTGATGGAGTTCATGGCACGTTCGGAAGCCGATTGCTCGAATGCATGGATTAATCCGTTTCCTGCGCCTAACAGGACGATCAGCATAAAGATACCCCATGCCACAGCAAATCCTGTGAGAAAAGTCCTTAGCTTGTTACGCTTGATGGTACTGTATATTTCTTGCCAAATATCAATCATTTTTTTAAGTATTAAGTGATAGGTAAGTATTAGGTATTAAGTATTAGACTGTGCTGCGACCACATGGAATTAATACTTATTACTTCATACTTATTTCATGATCCCGTCTTTTCCGAAAGGAGAAGCGTCGTGGTCGATATTATCTTCAATGCGTTCGATGATTCCGTCTTTGATATGTATAATCTTGTCTGTTTGGTTGGCAACTCCGCTTTCGTGGGTGACAACAACAATCGTCATTCCCTGTTTATGGAGATCTTTCAGAATCTGCATTACTTCCACAGACGTTTTACTGTCCAAAGCCCCCGTAGGTTCATCTGCCAGAATGATTTGCGGTTGGGTGATTAAAGCCCGTGCGATTGCCACACGTTGTTTCTGACCGCCACTCATTTCGTTGGGCATGTGATGTGCCCAGTCTTTTAAACCCAGACGGTCGAGATATTCCAAGGCAAGTGCATTTCGCTTCTTGCGGCTTATCCCTTGATAAAATAAAGGAAGTGCTACATTCTCTACGGCATCTTTAAAGGAAATCAGGTTGAATGACTGGAAGATAAATCCGATCATACGGTTCCGGTATTCGGCAGCTTTGGTTTCGCTTAAGTTCTTGATGAGTACATTATTCAGATAATACTCTCCGGTGTCGTAGTTGTCGAGAATTCCCAATATGTTGAGTAAAGTTGATTTCCCAGACCCGGATGCTCCCATGATAGAAACAAATTCTCCCTGTTCGATGTTGAGATTGATACCTTTAAGTACATGGAGAGGCGCTCCGTTGTTGTAGGTCTTGTTGATATTCGTTAGTTGTATCACAATTTTCTTTATTTAGTTTCTGTTTTCTGATAATTTTCTACTATTAGACGACTGCAAGATACGAAAAGTTGCAAACAGGTTGAACTTTTTTCAAAAAACATTTTGTAGACTCAATCTTCTTTACGTAATTTGTGTGCAGTAAACTTAATGATTAACTAACCCTTTTAAATAAAAGTATCATGAATTCAAACATGGAAAAGCCCTACGTAGTAGGTATTGACATAGGCGGAACGAATACCGTCTTTGGAATTGTAGACGCACGCGGAACTATTATTGCCAGCAGTTCAATCAAAACATCTGGTTATCCTACAGTAGAAGAATACGCTGATGAAGTGTGTAAAAGCCTGCTTCCATTGATTATTGCTAATGGTGGCGTTGATAAAATCAGAGGCATCGGTATTGGTGCTCCGAATGGTAACTATTACACGGGAACGATTGAATTTGCTCCGAACTTGCCTTGGAAGGGAATTCTTCCGTTGGCTGCCATGTTTGAAGAAAGACTGGGTATCCCCACTGCTTTAACAAACGACGCAAACGCTGCTGCTATCGGTGAAATGACTTACGGTGCTGCCCGTGGTATGAAAGACTTTATCATGATTACACTGGGTACCGGTGTGGGTAGCGGTATCGTTATCAACGGTCAGATGGTGTATGGTCATGACGGTTTTGCAGGTGAATTGGGACACGTTATCGCCCGTCGCGATGGTCGTCTTTGCGGTTGTGGCCGTAAGGGATGTCTGGAAACTTACTGCTCGGCTACCGGTGTAGCTCGTACAGCCCGCGAATTCCTTGCTGCCCGTACGGATGCTAGCTTGCTTCGTAACATTCCTGCAGAAAACATCACTTCAAAAGATGTGTATGATGCTGCTGTACAAGGTGATAAACTGGCACAGGAAATCTTCGAATTTACAGGTAACATTCTGGGGGAAGCTTTGGCAGATGCTATTGCATTCTCCAGTCCTGAAGCAATTGTATTGTTCGGTGGTTTGGCTAAGTCCGGTGATTATATCATGAAGCCGATTCAAAAGGCAATTGATGATAATATCCTGAATATCTATAAAGGCAAGACTAAATTGCTCGTTTCCGAATTGAGGGATTCTGATGCTGCCGTACTGGGTGCCAGTGCATTGGCTTGGGAACTGAAAGATTTGAAAGAATAACATTTCATTATTATAATAAAGGTAATGAAGCCTCGGGAGTTTATGACTTTCGGGGCTTTGTTTTATTTAGTCCTTTCTGACGTATACGGCTTATTCAGACAAAGGGTTATTCTCACCGGAGTGGAAAATATACAATAAAAAAAGGAACCTCATAATGAAGCTCCCTTTTTTATTTCGAATCGAAAATTTCGGCTTATTAGTTAGCTCTTTTTTCTTTGATTCTAGCTTTCTTACCAGTAAGAGCACGCAGGTAGTACAATTTAGCGCGACGAACTTTACCTACCTTGTTCACTTCGATGCTATCGATAGCCGGTGATTCGATTGGGAAAATTCTTTCTACGCCTATAGTTCCTGACATTTTACGTACAGTAAAACGTTTCTTGTCTCCGTGACCGGCGATTTTGATAACAACACCACGGTACAACTGTACACGTTCTTTGTTACCCTCGATAATACGATATGCTACTGTTACAGTGTCTCCTGCTTTGAAGCTCGGGTGCTGTTTTCCGGTAGCAAATGCTTCTTCTGCAATTTTAATTAAATCCATTGTTGTTATTATTAAATTGTTTCATCGTTACAACGCAACATACCAAGTATCTCTTCTCTTGACAGCGATTGCGCGAAAGCGGTGCAAAGTAACGAATTATTTGCCAGATAGCCAAATGTTTTTGTATATTTGTGGCATATCTAAAAATAGCGAACATGAAACAGACTTATGTAAAGTATCTGATGGTGGCGACGTTTGCAGGAGGCTTCCTGTTTACTTCCTGCCGGACCGCACGCGAGACTACGGCACAGTACGAAGTAACCAAAGTAGAGGGTAGCATGATAACGATTGATTCTGTTTGGGACACCACTCCCAACGTGAAAGCTACCGAAATCTTAAAGCCTTATAAGGAAAAGGTGGATGCGATGATGTATGAAGTCATCGGCACCAGTGCGATGAAAATGGACAAAGGAGGTCCCGAAAGTTTGCTTTCCAACCTTGTTGCAGGTGTTTTGCAGCAAGCGGCTGTTCAAGTGTTGGGGAAACCTGCCGATATGGGATTGGTAAATATGGGCGGCTTGCGTAATATCTTGCCCGAAGGAGATATCACGGTAGGAGATATTTTTGAAATTCTTCCTTTCGAGAACTCCCTTTGTGTACTGACCATGAAAGGGACAGACTTGAGACATCTTTGTGAAGCAATAGCGTCTCTGCATGGCGAAGGAGTGAGCGGTGCCCGCCTCGAAATCACAAAAGACGGAAAACTGCTGAACGCATTAATTGCCGGAAAACCGCTAATGGATGACCAGCTCTACACAGTGGCTACTATCGACTATCTGGCAGACGGAAACGGACGAATGGATGCTTTCCTGCAGGCAGAAAAGAGAGTATGCCCCGAAGATGCTACCTTACGCGGATTATTTCTTGATTATGTACGCAAACAAACAGCCGAAGGCAAAGCGATTACCTCCAAACTGGACGGACGTATTACGATAAAATAAAAAAGGAGAATCTAAAAATATTGAATATGAAAAGATTTCAGATATTATTCCTGCTATGTCTTGCATTGAGTTTCACTTTTTCAATCTTTGCGCAGGATACCAAAGAAGTTATCATTTTACAAACAAGCGATGTGCATAGTCGTATCGAACCTGTCAATCAGAAGGGGGACGAATACTATAATAAAGGTGGTTTTCTTCGCCGGGCTGCTTTTCTCGAACAGTTCCGCAAGGAGCATAAGAATGTGCTGCTTTTCGACTGCGGAGATATTTCTCAAGGGACACCTTATTATAATATGTTCCGCGGAGAAGTGGAAGTTAAACTAATGAATGAAATGGGTTATGACGCTATGACTATCGGTAACCATGAGTTTGATTTCGATGTGGATAATATGGAACGTATTTTCAAGATGGCTGATTTCCCGGTCGTTTGTGCCAACTATAATCTGGATGCTACGGTATTGAAAGATATAGTCAAGCCCTACGTCGTTCTTGAGAAATATGGTTTGAGAATTGGTGTGTTTGGTCTTGGAACCCAACCGGAAGGGATGATTCAGGCTAATAAATGCGAAGGAGTCGTTTATGAAGATCCTATCCGCGTATCCAACGAAATAGCTGCTTTGTTAAAAAACGAAGAAGGTTGTGATTTGGTAGTATGCCTGTCTCATCTGGGCATTCAAATGGATGAACATCTGGTTGCCGGAACACGCAATATCGACGTGATTCTGGGTGGACACTCCCATACATTTATGGAAGGCCCCAAAACATACTTGAATATGGACGGAAAAGAGGTGCCTGTCATGCACACAGGAAAAAATGGTGTTCGTGTAGGCCGTCTCGATTTGACATTGAAACATAAATGAAGATAATTCCCTCAATAGTAACGCTTTTATTCCTTATTGCGGTCGGCACAGTTTCGAGTCCGGCGCAGAATGCTACCACCGTTGAACCTCTGCTGGTGTACAAAGCCCTTCAGGACAAGGACTGCCGGCACTGGGTTGATTCGGTGATGGATAAACTTTCCTTTAAAGAAAAGGTAGGTCAGTTGTTCATCTATACCATTGCTCCGGTAGACACCAAACGAAACCTGGAACTGCTGCGCGAAGTCATCGACACTTATAAGGTAGGCGGCCTTCTCTTTTCCGGTGGGAAGATGCAAAACCAAGCCGAACTGACGAACCGGGCACAGCGACAAGCCAAAGTCCCTTTGATGATTACCTTCGACGGAGAATGGGGATTGGCCATGCGTCTGCGTGGTACGCCTGTCTTTCCGCGAAATATGGTGTTGGGATGTATCCGCGACAACCGGCTGCTTTATGAGTACGGACGTGAAGTTGCCCGTCAATGCCGGCAGATTGGAGTGCAGGTAAACTTTGCTCCGGTGGCGGACGTGAATATAAACCCTAAAAATCCCGTCATCAATACCCGTTCTTTTGGAGAAGATCCGATCCAAGTGGCCGATAAGGTAATCGCTTATGCTTCCGGTTTGGAAAGTGGAGGGGTGTTATCTGTGTGCAAACACTTTCCCGGACACGGAGATACCGATGTCGATTCGCATAAAGCGCTTCCGGTACTTCCTTTCACTCGTGAGCGTCTGGACAGTGTGGAGCTTTATCCGTTTAAAGAGGCCATCCGTGCCGGATTGGGCGGTATGATGGTAGGCCATTTGCAAGTTCCGGTGATTGAACCTATTGGCGGACTTCCGTCTTCCTTGTCCCGCAATGTCGTGTATGATTTGCTGACCGATGAACTGGCGTTCAAAGGGCTGATATTTACCGACGCGCTTGCCATGAAAGGCGTGGCAGGAAATGGAAATGTCAGTTTGCAGGCTTTGAAAGCAGGTAATGACATGGTACTGTCTCCCCGGAACCTGAAGGACGAGATACCGGCCGTACTGGCAGCTGTTGAAAAAGGGGAACTAAGCCGTGAAGAGATTGAAAACAAATGCCGCAAAGTCTTGACTTATAAATATGTGTTGGGACTTAAGAAGAAATCGTATGTACAATTATCCGGTCTGGAACAACGCATTAACAGTCCGCAGACACGTGACCTGGTTCGCCGGTTGAATTTAGCGGCAATAACCGTTTTGAACAATAAGAATCATATCCTCCCCCTGCATGCAGACAAGGAGCAGACGATTGCGCTGCTCGAAGTGGGAGATCCCGGAGAAACCGATGTATTGGCCAAACAACTATCCCGTTATACCTCTTTGGTCCGCTTTCCCCTTCGCGCCAATCAGACAGAAGAGGGAAATCAGCGGTTGCGTGATTCTCTGTCTACCTATAAACGAATCATTGTAGCCGTTAGTGAACAGCGCTTGGCTTCTTATCAGCCTTTCTTTGCGAAGTTTGCTCCTCAAAGTCCGGCTATTTACCTGTTCTTCACTCCTGGGAAGATGATGTTGCAGATTCAACGGGCTGTGTCTCATGCTTCGGCAGTCGTGTTGGGGCATAGTTATAATGGAGACGTGCAGCGTCAGGTAGCAGATGTGTTATTTGCCAAGGCATCCGCAGACGGACAGTTGTCGGCAAGCTTGGGAGAACTGTTTCCAACGGGAACAGGAGTGACCATTACCCCCAAGACACCATTGCATTTCGTGCCGGAAGAATACGGGCTTTCCTCTGCTCATCTAAAACGGATTGATTCCATTGCATTAGACGGTATTCGCCAGGGAGCTTATCCCGGTTGCCAGGTGGTAGTGTTGAAAAACGGCCATAGCATGTTCGACAAATCTTTCGGCACTTATGCGGGTAAAGGAAGTCCGCGTGTCGAATTTACCAGTATCTACGATTTGGCTTCCTTATCAAAGACGACGGGCACTTTGCTTGCTATCATGAAACTCTACGATAAGGGACGTTTCAATCTGACAGATAAGATTTCGGATCATTTACCGTTTTTGCAACGTACCGATAAGAAAGATATAACGATTCAGGAAATTCTGTATCATCAGTCCGGTTTACCTTCCTGGATTCCTTTCTACCAAGAAGCCATTGATAAAGATAGCTATGACGGAAGATTGTTCAGCGCACGCAAAGACGCGCATCATCCGTTACAGTTGGGAACGACTTCATGGGCGAATCCGAAGTTCAAATTCAAAAGTGAATACGTCTCTCCCGTCAAGACCGGTGATTACACTGTTCAAATCTGCGATAGCTTGTGGTTAAACCGTTCCTTCCGGAAGGTGATGGAAGAGAAAATAATAGAAGCTCCGTTAAAGCAGAAACGCTATGTATATAGTGATGTCGGATTCATTCTGTTGGGTATGTTGGTAGAACAACTGGCCGGTATGCCTATGGAAGCCTATCTGCAACGTGAGTTTTACGAACCGATGGGGTTGGAGCATACAGGCTACTTGCCTTTACGCCGTTTTGCCAAATCGGAAATTGTCCCTTCCAACAAAGACCGTTTCTTGCGTAAAGAGACTTTGCAGGGATTTGTGCATGATGAGGCTTCCGCTTTCTTTGGCGGATTGGCCGGGAATGCCGGACTTTTCTCTACTGCCCGTGATGTAGCCCGTGTTTATCAGATGTTGCTGAATGGAGGAGAAATAGACGGTCAACGCTATCTAAGCAAAGAAACCTGTCAGTTGTTTACTACGGAAACTTCAAAGATCAGCCGGTGTGGCTTGGGCTTTGACAAACCGGATGCTGATGATCCGAAGAAAGGAAATTGTGCTCCTGCCGCACCTGCCGGAGTGTACGGTCATACCGGATTTACCGGTACATGTGCATGGGTAGATCCGGTCAATGAACTGGTTTATGTATTCCTTAGCAACCGGATTTATCCGGGTGTAACAAATCGCAAACTGAACCAACTGCACATTCGTGAGCGAATACAGGGAGCGATTTACGATGCGATGAAGTAAGTACGTCTTTACATGATTATTCTCAATCATCAAGATGCCAGCCTACGGAAACGATTGGAGGCTGATACCATCAAAATACATAGTGCGAAAGGGCTGATTAGTCCTTTCGCACTGTTTTTTCAATTACATTCTTTCTCTTGTTGAGTGTTTCTTTTTCGATTTATTCCCTTTCTCTGAAGTAAGTCAGGTTTTGTATGTTTTTCTTTATTCTTCTTGTAAAAGTGTAAAGTCATATCCTTACGTTTTATACGAAAGCAAAGACGAATATCATCCCTAAAAAGAACTTTTTTTATCCGTTGTTACCAACTGTTACCAAAAATAACAAATGATACATAGTTTTTCAACCTATGCTTAAAAACTTTATATTGAAAATCAATGAATGTATAACTTTTTTAAGATGTGTGTTATGAGAAAAGAAGTAATTTGTCCGCTTAGCGGACTTTCGCTGAATGAACCTTGGCGTTTGCATCGTTTGTCAAGTGTGGAAGAAATGTTGGTAAGTACTTATGGACATTTCTTTCATCAGGTAGATCAACCTTATTCCTGTGAGGAACAGGAGATTTTTACCCGGATGATAAAATTCTTATCCTCCTTGCTTCAGGGGGATTTGCCTAAGCCTTGTGTATTTTGCAAGTTTTCGCAGGAAAATCTTGCTTTTTGGGGACAAATGGGATTCTTTAGATTGGAGTTACCGTCAGATGATCCCTTTAGTGTTTCTTCCCGTTTGCATTGCTTGCGTGAGTTGGAAAACAGGTTGCGTTGTTTTTTTGTAGGAGAAACAAAAAGTAAACCTTACTCATATAGAGAAGCGAAGATGCTTCGGCGTATGAAGAAAATGTTTGTTCATGAGCTAAGAAATACAGACAAGTATAAACGGTTTAAGGGAACACATGTTCGCCGTCTTTCTGAAGAAGAGCAGTTGGAATTGAAGTATTAAAAGATAGATGGCATTATTTTGAATAATGCTTCTCTTATCTAGTGCAAATCACTTCGCAGAAGTACAAAAAAGAGAAAGAGAAGTTCTTGAAAGAGACAGAGACAAAATTGAGGAAATCGTGAGTTTCTGCTGTGTGACCTATTTGTAGAATTGTGCCTTTGGTACGCTGATTTGAGTAAAAAAGGACCCTGATCTAAATTGATGTTTAGGCAATTTATATCTCATGTCTTTAGGCTATTTATGATTGAAAATACACTAGGATGGGCATTTTGAACCTCTTTATTTTATCCATTGTGTACTGGTGATGACTGGTACGATATTGGGGTTCCATTCTATTTCTAAACATGCTAAAATCTGTTTGGCAAACAATCGTGTTTTTGTCCATTCTTTATCATGTCGCATACTGTCAAAGTTCCAAAAAGAACTTTCAGCAGACATTTTGTCAAAGAGTTCGTCTAGTTCATCCAAATAGTTTAGTACTTCTTTTGGGAGTAATTTGGCACGGTAGAGTTGTGGACTCAATGCATATAAATCGTCAAACATTAAAGCTAATTCATCTGCTACATCTACGAAGTCAGGTAATGCCTTTTTCTGTAATTCAGGAGAACAGGCCAATAGGCAAATCCCTTCAATAAAAAAAATAAAATTCCTGTCCATTAGTTATAAATCTTTTAGTTACAGTTTATTACAGCAATAACTGATAGTAGTTGCATTTCCTGCGATACTATGAATAACAGGTGATTTTGTGCCTGCTGCATCATAAAGGTAAGAAATAGAGCTATTATATATTACAATGTAAATCCCTTGAATAAGGTCTTCACAACTTTGCACCGTTTCACATATTTTTTGTGACTTGGGTATGTTTTTTAAATGCAAAAATAGAGATTAATTTGGTTATTTCAAATAATACCCTCCTGTTTTAGGTGATTCTTTAAACTCTATCAATTCTAATATTACTAAAGAATTTAAGTAGCGTTTAGCAGTTGGTGTATTCTTATCTACTAACTTTGCAATCTTAGACATATTATAGTCAATTGATATTATTAATAGTATTGATATGAGATTTGGGAACTCATATTATCAAGTTTATTTTAAAAATTGTATTAAACATAGATTGATATTATGTACGATCGCTGGTACAGTTAAGTATAGATGCGGTTTTTTCATACGTTACTTTGGAGAAGTCACAGAAAGAGTGTACCTTTGCTTTCACCTGATTTTAAGTATACTAATAAACCTGCATCAATTATGGAATATGAGTTTTCAGACAGGAAGTTGCTGCCTTACGGCATGATGAACTTCAAGGATATCCGCCTTGACAATTATTATTATGTGGATAAGACGTCGTATATCCCGTTGATAGAACGCTCGAACCGATTCTTTTTCTTCATCCGTCCGCGCAGGTTCGGCAAAAGTCTGACTCTGAATATGCTGCAACATTATTATGATGTGTATACCCGGGACGAGTTCGACACCTTGTATGGAGATCTTTATATAGGAAAACATCCCACGCGTGACCGCAACAGTTATCTGGTGTTGTATCTCAACTTCTCCGGCATTACCGGCGAACTGAATAATTACCGCCGTGGGTTGGATGCGCACTGTGGTACTACTTTTGAAAGCTTTTGCAGGAAATATGCCGATCTTCTGCCGCAGGATATTGTGGAAGAACTGCGGACAAAGGATGGAGCCGTGGAACAGTTGGATTTCCTCTATCAGGCGTGCGAACGGGCCGATCAGAAAATATATCTCTTCATCGACGAGTACGACCACTTTACCAACACCATACTCTCCGATGCCGAAAGTCTGCAACGTTACACAGAAGAGACGCATAAGGAAGGATATCTACGCTCATTCTTTAATAAAATAAAAGCCGGAACCTACTCCAGTATCAAGCGTTGCTTCATCACCGGAGTCAGTCCCGTGACGATGGACGACCTGACTAGTGGGTTCAACATTGGCACTAATTATTCGCTTTCATCGGAATTTAACGCAATGATGGGATTCACAGAGAGCGAAGTGCGCGAAATGCTGACGTACTATTCTACTAACAGCCACTTTAACCACAGCATCGATGAGTTGATCGAAATAATGAAACCGTGGTACGATAATTATTGTTTTGCCAGACAATCTTATGGGGAAACCACCATGTACAACTCCAATATGGTGCTCTATTTCGTCAATAACTACATTCTATATGGGCAAGCACCACAGAACATGATAGAAAGCAATATCCGAATCGATTACGAGAAGCTGCGTATGCTTATTCGTAAAGATAAGGAATTTGCCCACGATGCTTCCGTCATACAGACATTGGTAAGCCAAGGATACATTACGGGAGATTTGAAAGAAAGTTTTCCTGCTGCCAATATTGCTGATCCTGACAATTTCGTGAGCTTGCTCTATTATTTCGGCATGCTTACTATTAGCGGCACGCATGAGGGAGAAACTAAACTCACCATCCCTAACCAGGTGGTGCAAGAGCAACTTTATACCTATCTGCTGAATACTTACAACGAAGCCGATCTTAGTTTTAGCAATTCCGAAAAGAGCGGATTGGCCAGTGCACTCGCTTATAGGGGCGAATGGCAAACCTACTTCGATTATATTGCCGATTGCCTGAAGCGATATGCTTCCCAGCGTGACAAACAGAAAGGTGAGTCTTTCGTGCATGGTTTCACCTTGGCCATGACGGCGCAAAACCGCTTCTACCGCCCTATCTTCGAAGCAGATACACAGGCGGGTTACGTGGACATTTTCTTATGCCCGCTGCTGGATATTTATCCGGATATGGAACACAGTTATATCGTCGAGTTGAAGTATGCCAAATACAAAGATCCCGAAAGCCGTGTGGAGGAACTCCGTCTGGAAGCCATTGCCCAAGCCAATCGCTATGCCGCTACGGATACAGTGAGGAATGCCGTTGGCTCCACGCAGCTGCACAAGATTGTGGTGGTATATAAAGGAATGGAGATGAGAGTGTGTGAAGAAGTGGATTTGTAGACGGCCCGAACGTCAAATGATATTCTAAAATGAAATGCCCTTCCACTTTTGCAAGTAGAAGGGCATTCTTTTTATTATTAACGTAAATTCTGATAGTTGCAGTTCTTTTTAGAAGGATACACCCAGGCGGAAGCCGAAGTTGCTCAATCCATCTACACTGTAATGCAGTACGTCAGCCTTGTTGGTACCATAGCTGTAGTACAAAGCAAAGTGCAAGCCCGGTCCGTAAACCCATGGGAATACATTGATACCTACTTCAGGAGAAGCATAGAATCCCCAACTGTTTTCTCTTGCTTCCAGCATGCTGAAATTAGAGCGGATTTTAGCATATTCAGCACCTAATTTAGCACTGACGTATGGTTGAAAGGCTCCACCGCGATTCCACTGGTAACGTGCAGCAGCACCGAAAGGCAATTGGAAAATGGTATGTTGCTGATCGGTAGTCACTTCACCGGCACCCATCTGGAAGGTTTCGCGACCTACATATTCGTGGTTGCTGTGATAGTTGAGGAAAAGACCCAAACCGATGTTAGGAGTAACGAAATAACCACCTTCGAAGTTCATACCCCAACCGCTTGCTTTATCTGCAAAATGATTACTTAGCGGAGCGTTGAACTGCCAGTCGATATTCGCATATCCATTGTCCGATAGCTGTGCCTTAGCCGGCATGGCGAAGGCGATGGCAATAGCCGCCAAGGCTACTACCTTGAAGTATATATTTTTTCTTGTTTTCATAACAGTTGTAGTTGTTTATTTGTTAGTAAGATAAGGTGACTGTGTAAATGACTGGTTGACAGCTTCTACTGCAAGAGTGCGGTTGACAGCTTTGGAACCAGTCTCAAATCCGGTCAGATAGCTTGTCCATACAACAGGCAGTTTTTTATTGTCGCCTTGTTCAGCTTTCAAGTTCACCATTTCCGTCAGGAAGGAGTTGGTGCTATAACTGTAAGTTACTGCATACGGGTAGTACCATCCACCACCCCAGTTGCCACCCCAGTAGCCAGGGCCCCAATATCCGGGATAACCCCACCACCATTCAGGTTGTGTGTAGCTGGTGAAATAATAAGTACTTGCGATGTAGCTCACTTGGATACCAAGATCTGCGCTTTCCTGGTCAGCTGCTGCTTCGTAACCTCTAGCTTCCATATTGTCTGTATAAGCTGCCAGAATTTGTTCTGCGCCTTCACCTTCGAGATATTCCGGTTCTTTACTATCACTGATGACCAGAATCTGTGGTGCCAGATAGAATGTAGGAACTTTGAAATCGGCTTTCTTGTCGTAGTTAGTGTATACCAGATAATTGTCATCCAGTTTACCCATGTCCGGGTCTTTTTCACATGAAGCGAGTGCAAAGACCGCCAATAAAATAGGAATTAACTTCTTCATATCTTTTATAATGTTTAGGTTATATAAAAATCACGCCCAGGTACCTTGGGCTTTTGATACAAACAACAAGAAAGGTGGAAAAAGGTTCGCGTGGAAATTTCTTTTGCCGGAAAATTAACATATTTCTTTGGTCCGGCGGAAAGAAAAAAGGTGAGCACTCTGCCCCATTATCAGGGAGTTTGCTCACCGTTCATTATTTACAGATAATTGTTTGAAAATCCGTTTATTTAAACAGGGGTTTAAGTAGATCGGGTATCTCTACCTTATCAAGTTCCAGTTCAGTTACCCGTTGTTTACCCAATTGAGTCAGATGGAAATACATCTGTCTCCGGTCTTCACTTCCGAGTGATCGGACGATTAGTCCTTTTTCTTCCAGTATCCGCAGCATTTTGGATGTGTGTGAGGGGCTTAGTTCGGTTTGTTTAGACAGGTTGGTAGCCGTCACTTTGTCCGAAGCCTCTTTAAGGGCACACAATATCATTGCTTCATTAAGCGTTATCTGGTACATTTTTTCAAATGCTGTTTCAAAGTTTCCCATTGCTTTGAATACATCACGCATTGCACATATTGTTTTCATACCTTAATTAAATATTTCATTTGTTCATTTTTTAAATAAATAGATTAACGTTTGCGTTATCCGCCCGTTCCATATACGTTGCTACGCCGCCAATGGTCACCTCGTCCAGAAGTTCTTCTTGTTTGACTCCCATCACGTCCATTGACATCTGGCAAGCGATAAATTCCACACCGTTTTCCAGCGCTTGCTGGCGCAAAGATTCCAGTGAATCAATCCCTTTTTTGTTCATGATATACCGCATCATTTTTCCGCCTATTCCGCCCATACTCATCTTAGAAAGTTTTAGCTTTCTGGAGCTGGAAGGCAGCATCATACCAAACATTTTTCCGAAAATATCCTTTTCGGTTTTCGGCTTGTGCAACTTCTTGATGACGTTCAGTCCCCAGAACGTAAAGAAGATGGTGACTTTTTGTCCCGTAGCTGCTGCACCATTTGCGAGCACAAAGGTAGCTAAAGCTTTATCTAAATCATCACTAAACATGATAAATGTTTTTCCTTTGTCCTCACATGAAGTAACAATATTGCACGATTTTGGTTCTCCTTTTTCTATGACAACAACAGATTTTCCTCCGGAGCTGTCTTTCGAAATCAGTTGATTGCCCGTTGAACTGCACCATGCGGCAGCGTCACGCGGAAATCCCGGATCGGTTGAGGTGATTTCCACCCGTTCACCTGATGCCAGTGTATCCATTGTTTTCTTCATTTTCAAAATCGGGCCGGGACATTGTAACCCGCAAGCGTCTACCCGAACTGTTTTAGCGGGGGTTGCAAGAGGATTGGTGGTGACGGCAGCAGTGGCAGTAACCGTGGTATCCGAAACCTTAGCAACCGCAGGTTGCCCAACTTGGGGACTACCTCCCTGTTGTTCGGGTGATTCGTCTATTTCATTTCCATTTTCTTCGCGTATGATAATCGGAGCAGTGGCGGCTCGATAAGTCTTCAGTCCTCCCGAGAGATTACGCACCTTGCCAAATCCATGTTGAGTCAATATCCGGTAGGCAAGATACCCCCGTAGTCCGACAGCGCAGAAGGTATAAATCATTTTATCTTTCGGCAGTTCGGCCAGCCGGTCACGAAGCTCATCCAGCGGAATATTCACGGCACCCGGTAAGCTGCCTAAAGAATATTCGTCCGGGGTGCGGACATCCAGGAGGAACTTATTTTCCATTTCAATGTCCCGCAACTCTCTCCAATATACCGGATTGGTTTTGCCGGTAATGATATCTTCCGCTACATATCCTGCCAGTGCTACCGGATCTTTGGCCGAAGAGAACGGAGGAGCATACGCTTGTTCCACTTTCATCAGGTCGTAGATCGTTCCCTCGTGTTTGATGACAAGCGCGAGTTCGTCAATCCGTTTGTCCACTCCGTCGTAACCGACGATTTGCCCGCCGTACAATCTTCCTGTCTTTTTGTCGAAAGTGATTTTGATACTCATCGGCATGGCATCCGGATAGTAGCCGGCATGAGAGGCGGGATGGATGGTAGATGACATATAATCTATCTCTTCCTGGCGCAGGCGCTTGCCGGGTAAACCGGTTGAAGCAACGGTCATGTCGAAAACTTTTGCGATTGAAGTGCCGATAGAACCCTCGTAAGGTATTTTTGCCCCGAGAACGTTGTCTGCAACGATGCGTCCCTGACGGTTGGCAGGTCCGGCAAGATAGTTGAGCCAGGGTTTTCCGGTGATCGGATGGCGGAACTCGATTGCGTCACCGATGGCATAAATCGATTCATCAGACGTTTGCAGGTAATCATTCACGGCAATACCTCCTGCAGGGCCGATAGTCAGTTCGGCAGCTCGTGCCAGACTGGTTTCTGGGCGTACTCCGATTGACAGGATAACGATATCGGCAGAAATGGACTGATCATTTTTGAACGTTACTTTCAACCCTTTTCCCTCCCGGCTAAAAGAGGCGACAGCTTGTTCCAGATAAAGATTGACTCCTTTATCCATCAAGTGCTGGTGGACGAGCGATGCCATCGAGAAGTCAATAGGAGCCATCACTTGATTGCCCATTTCCACAATCGACACTTTCGCTCCCTGTGTATGTAAGTTTTCCGCCATTTCCAGACCGATAAATCCGGCTCCTACGATAACGGCTTTTCGCGGAGCGTGGCTCTTGATATATTCTTTGATCCGATCTGTGTCGGTGACATTCCTTAACGTGAAGATTCCGCTAAGGTCGATTCCCGGAAGAGGAGGACGTACCGGGGAGGCTCCGGTGGAGATGACTAATTTATCATAGCTCTCCTCATAAGTGTCTTCACTGCTTTGCCGGATGGTCACTGTCTTTCTTTTCCGGTCAATGAAAATCGCTTCGTTTTCTGTACGTACATCTACACGGAAGCGTGTAGAGAAGGCTTCGGGCGTTTGTACGAACAATTTATCCCGTTCCTCTATCACTCCTCCTATATAATAAGGAAGGCCGCAATTGGCGTATGATATGTACTTTCCTTTTTCCAAAAGGATAATTTCTGCTGTTTCATCTACTCGTCTGATTCGGGCAGCAGTGGTGGCTCCTCCTGCAACTCCCCCAATAATAATTATTTTCATCTGTTTGTAGTGTAAATAGTTTCCTACGGAAATAACAAACTGCATGGAAGAAAAGTTCATGGATTCAGATAAAAAAACTATATTTGCGCACCCTGTTTTTCATTCTTCTATTTAATGTAGACAAATTGTATGAATAAAATTCTTATTATTGACGATGAAGTCCAGATTCGCAGCCTTTTAGCTCGTATGCTGGAACTTGAGGGCTATGAAGTGTGTCAGGCAGGTGATTGCAAAGCTGCCATCAAACAACTGGAAATTCAATCGCCCGACGTAGCTTTATGCGATGTTTTTCTTCCTGATGGAAACGGAGTAGATCTGGTGTTGAACATCAAGAAAATAGCTCCCAATGTAGAGGTGATTCTTCTTACTGCTCACGGCAATATTCCCGACGGGGTGCAGGCTATCAAAAACGGTGCGTTTGATTATATAACGAAAGGAGATGATAATAACAAGATTATCCCTCTCATTAGTCGTGCCGTAGAGAAAGCAAAAATGAATGTCCGTCTCGAAAAATTGGAAAAGAAAGTCGGGCAGATGTACTCGTTCGATTCTATCCTGGGGGAGTCAAAAGTGTTGAAAGAGGCTGTATCTCTGGCGCAGAAAGTGTCTGTGACAGATGTTCCCGTATTACTGACGGGGGAAACAGGAACAGGAAAGGAAGTCTTTGCGCAAGCTATACATTATAGTAGTAAACGGAGCAAACAGAATTTTGTGGCGGTCAACTGTTCGTCTTTCAGTAAAGAACTGCTCGAAAGCGAGATGTTCGGACATAAGGCTGGCTCGTTTACCGGTGCGCTGAAGGATAAGAAAGGACTTTTTGAAGAAGCTAATAACGGAACGATCTTTCTGGATGAAATCGGAGAGATGGCTTTCGAATTGCAGGCAAAGTTACTGCGTATCCTTGAAACAGGAGAATATATAAAGATCGGTGATACCAAGCCGACAAGAGTCAATGTGCGTATCATTGCTGCTACCAACCGCAACCTGCAGGAGGAGATCAAAGCAGGACATTTCCGTGAAGACTTGTTTTATCGTCTTTCGGTTTTTCAGGTGCATCTTCCTTCGCTTCGTGAACGTACCGGTGATATCAGAATTCTTGCAACTGCTTTCGCCAAGAGTTTCTCCGAAAAACTTTCGTATGCCATCAATGAGATGACTCCCGCTTTTCTGGAAGCTCTGGAACAACAGCCGTGGAAAGGGAACATCCGTGAATTGAGAAATGTGATTGAGCGTAGCCTGATTGTGTGTGAAGGGGGGCGACTGGATATTTGTGATCTTCCTTTGGAAATCCAAAACACTCATTATGAATGTTCGGATGATAGTGTAGGCAGTTTTGAGTTGGCCGCAATGGAACGCAGACATATTGCACGTGTGTTGGAATATACGAAAGGGAATAAAACGGAAGCTGCCCGTTTGTTGAAAATCGGACTTACCACTCTGTACCGGAAGATAGAGGAATATAAAATCTAAGCATACATTTTCTTAAGTCCTTTTATGCTGGCTTTGGGATATATAGCATTTCAAAATAGGCAAAAAGGACTTGAGAAACCATACCATAAGGACTATCGGAAGATTTTTGCATCTTCTTCCTCTTTGTCAATCAAAGTTGTGGCACTGCTTTTGATGGCTTGAATAATAGAAGAAGTGAAGCCTTTGTGCTCCAGTTCGTTCAATCCTTTTATAGTGGTTCCGCCCGGAGTGGTTACTTTCTCTATTTCCAGCAATGGATGAGTGTTATGATTCAGAATCAGTTCTGTCGCTCCTTCCATGCTATACGCTGCCATTTGCATGGCATCCTTGCCGGGAATTCCTAGCTCAATCCCTGCCTGCATAACCGCTTGCATATATTTTAAGGCGAAAGCTATTCCGCTGGAGGTTAATGCAGAAGTGGTATCTAGTTGTTTTTCTTGTAGGAACAGGCATTTTCCTCCTTCTTCAAATATCTGTTTTATTAATTGCTGATATTCTTTATCGGTTCCGCGGGAAGCTATCAAAGTGAGGCTGGAACGTTCTGTAATGGCCATATTGGGAACTGCCCGAAAGATAGGCATCTCGGCTTCTGTCAAATGAGCCAGGTGGGAGATACATACTCCGGACACGAGAGATACGAGGATTTGTGTACGTGAGAAACGTAGAGGAGATAATACTTCATCTACTTTCCAGGGATTGATGGCGAGGACGATTACTTCGGCTTCCGATATGGCTTGTTGGTTATCGGTCGTTATGTGTATTGCCGGGAAATGTTCTTGCAGTCTCTCCAGTTTATCGATATTTGGATTGGAGACAATAATGTCTTTTTCATTGTAAAGATGTCCTTGCGCCAGACAAGTGACAATTGCACTCCCTATGTGTCCGGCTCCTATAATAGCTATTTTCATCTCTTTATTTTTTTTATTTGGTTTTCAGATGTCTCTTTTTTATCCGGCTTTGAGTCAGGCTGCGCACTGACTCTCGAAAAATTGTCTGGATAGCGAACTAATCAGTCTGTTTTTATCTGTGGTATGTACAGATAGTGTGAAACAATGATCGCTTCCTCCATAAGAAATGAGAGATACGGGGATATCTTTGATAGTATCCATAATATGACTTTCTACTTGTGTGCGTTCCCAATGAAGGGAGCCGATGATATGTATTACAGACATATTTTCGTCCATAACCATTTCGGCATATTTATGTAGTTCCCTTTGAATGATTCGCAGGGTGTCCCGGCTGGCTGTCAGCATCATCGAGATGGATACATTGGATGAGGCCATTGAGATGACATTGATTTGATATTTGTTGATAACTTCCAATATCTTACCCATAAACAAATATCCGGGCAATACATTCAATGAGGTAAAACGCACAAAAGTAGCCGAATCCTGTGAGAGGATGGCCTTGACACTGTTGCCTGTGTCATGGGAAGATATATAGAGGCGTTCTGTTGACAGATCGTGTGTATCGGTTAGGCGGATAACTATATTAGAGCGTGCCGCAAGGGTGATACAATCTGCGTAGAGCAGGTGTACTCCGCTGTTAATCAGTTGTTCGGCTTCTATGTAGGTTAGTGAATGTTGTTCTCGCAGGCAATTCCGGTTTGCGTAGATATGATTGATAGGGGTGGATAACAGTATTTCGTCCGCTTTGAATAGGGTGGCAAGCACTGTTGCATAGTAATCATTGCGTTGTTCGCTCATGAAGTCTATTTCACCATACACATTTCTGCAAATGGAAAGTGGGGCGATAAAAATATCTACATTCCGGTTCTCGTCAATGTATTGTTGGATAGATTCCTGAATATATGGGATATCCGGCTTTCTTTCCAGGTTGATCTGTATAAGTTTGCCGGTATCTAATGTTTGGGCACGAAGACCCTGTTGACGTAAGCAATAAGTGAATAAATCACTGGATAATCCGTATACTTCCGCTTTTATCATTTTATCAATCAGTAAATCTGCTTTGTCTTCTACAAGTATATGTATTTTCTTTATGCACTCCAGAATCCGGTTTTTAATTTCCTGATTTAAGTGCGAATCTGTAATGAGATGATTGGCAAGGGTACAGCAATATGCTTCGATGGCATTGACTGTGGTATGAGAAACTTCATCTTCTTCGTGAAACCAACTGATGGAAATAGCCTGTAACCACTCCTGTAATTGTGCCAATATAGGGACTACAGCTACATAAGGATGTTCTTTCTGGATACAATTGATTACTTGCTTCATTTCATCCTCATCTTTAATTTTCTCGAATTTACAAACTTTCATTGTTATCTGGTTATTTATTGGTTACTACTCTTTTCAATCTTTTCAAAATGATATGCTTTTTTCAAAAGAGAAAGATATCTTATCATCATTCTTTTACTTTCGAATCCGGTATATTTTTATAAATCAATTTGTTAATGTCGTAATTGATGCTTCTGATGCATTTCCTTACTATAAGTAATCTGCTAATACCATACCAAATTGGGATATGAAAATAAGATTTCTTATCTTTGTTGCGTAATTGATTGAGAAACCAGCAATATTCATCCATTTATGAAACTCTGTATCTAGCTACGCTCAACGAATAGCATCATTTCTAACAGGGCTATTCAGCTATCCGACAGGCAACTACTCGTCTGCCAAAGAGTTTTATATCCATTTTTATAAATTTACGGAACTGTGTGCTGCTATGATGTGGTATACCGTATCGTATTATTTTTAAGTTGAGCAATGAATTATACATATAAGCAAATATGGCTCATCAACTTTCCTGTGATGATGAGCATTCTGATGGAACAATTAATCAATATTACCGACGCTATTTTCTTGGGGCACGTGGGAGAAGTCGAACTGGGAGCTTCTGCGCTTTCCGGAATCTATTATTTGGCTGTTTATATGCTGGGCTTCGGATTCAGCATCGGGCTGCAGGTAATGATTGCCCGGAGAAATGGGGAACAACATTATAAAGAGACGGGACGTACATTTTTTCAGGGAGTATATTTCCTGTCGGGGATGGCAGTCATTCTTTGCCTATTGCTCCATTTGGCTTCTCCCTTGATCCTGTGCCGGTTGATAACTTCGGATGAAATTTATCAGGCAGTGATTCATTATCTGGATTGGCGTAGCTTCGGTTTGTTATTCTCATTTCCTTTTTTAGCTTTCCGGTCTTTTCTGGTAGGGATAACAACGACCAAAGCATTGTCCGTGGCAGCTATCATGGCTATCTGTATCAATATTCCTTTTAACTATCTGCTGATATTCAAACTGAATCTGGGGATATCCGGGGCGGCGATGGCTTCTTTTTTGGCAGAGTTCGGAGCTTTTATCGTACTCCTATTATATATGTGGGTGAGGGTAGATAAAGTGAAATATGGGCTGAAGGTCGTTTATGATGGGAAAGTGTTAATAAAGTTGTTGAGGATATCTGTATGGAGTATGCTTCACTCTTTTGTCAGCGTTGCTCCCTGGTTTCTGTTCTTCGTTGCTATCGAGCATCTGGGAAGGACAGAGCTTGCTATTTCCAATATTACTCGTAGTGTTTCTACCGTCTTTTTTGTGATTGTCAACTCTTTTGCATCCACTACTGGTTCATTAGTCAGCAATCTAATTGGGGCGGGGCAGGGGAAGGAACTTTTTCCCGTTTGCCATAAAGTTCTTAGGTTGGGTTATGCCGTGGGGGGGCCATTGATAGTTATGGCTCTTTGGGGTAACCAATGGGTTATCGGATTTTATACGAATAACGATAATCTGGTGAGACTAGCTTTCTATCCTTTTATAGTTATGCTGTTGAATTATGCTTTTGCACTGCCCGGATATGTTTATATCAATGCTGTTACCGGTACAGGAAAGACGAAGCTCGCCTTTATCTTCCAGTTAATCACCATTCTTGTATATTTGATTTATCTGTATCTGTTAAGTGAATGTTTTCATGCTTCTCTGACTGTGTATATGACGGCAGAATATTTGTTTGTTATTTTATTAGGGATACAATCTATCATTTACTTAAAGAGGAAATCCAACTAGAATATGTATTTTTGTACTTTCAATACTTGATACTTTCTCGAAATGACTGAAGATATAAAGAATAAACTTTTAATGTGTGCGGAGATGTATCATCGCGCAGACTTTATACAAAGCGATCCGGTGCAGTTTCCCCATCGTTATACGCTGAAACAGGATATCGAAGTCAGCGGTTTGCTGACGGCGATTATGAGTTTTGGCAATCGCAAACAGATCTTGAAGAAAGCGGACGAATTGCACGGGCTAATGGGAGATTCGCCTTATCAGTATGTATTGTCCTGCCAGTGGGAGAAGGATTTTCCTTCAGGAGCAACCAATAGCTTTTATCGGATGTTGTCGTATGCTGATTTTTATGGATACTTTCGGCGATTATATATAGCTTATACACAGTTTGAAAGTCTGGAGGAAGCTTTGATGTTATATCCCGGAATACCAATGGAAAAGTTATGTGCATTTCTTGAAGTTTCTGCCAAAAGTCCTCAAAAGAAACTGAATATGTTTTTGCGTTGGATGATTCGTCGGGATTCGGAGGTCGATTTGGGGGTTTGGGAAAGTTTTGATCGCAGAGATTTGATTGTCCCTTTAGATACACATGTATGTCGGGTGGCACATTATTTCAAGTTGACGGATACGGAAACCTTTTCTTTGAAAAATGCATGCCAGATAACGGCAGCATTGGCTAAAGTCTTTCCGGATGATCCTTGTCTGGGCGATTTTGCTCTGTTCGGCTTGGGGGTGAATGGGGAGATTTAAATAGATAACCTAATAGTACTGATTTTTCCGGCTATTATTGAAAATATAGTGTTTTCTTAAGTTATTTCGATTATAACCGGAAAAGTCGATATTAAACCAACTTTATTCGATTATAATCGAAAAACTGGAGAACTGTTAGAACGTTGTTATCTTGTTTGTGAAATCCCTCCAACCATTTGCGTTCTTATATTTTTCCACAGATTCGGCAGGAACACGAATGACGGTAATATCATCCGGAAATCCGTACCATACTTTTTCAAATACCTGCGGAGGTGTTGTCCCTTCTACCTTTACTTCTTTAATACCTGTATTATTGAAAGCCGAAAAATTAATCTGTGTGACGTTTGCCGGAATGGTTAATTGGGTCACTTTCCTATTACCACCCAGTAATCCCTGTCCCAATATCCGAATACTTTCAGGTATTTCGAAGCGAGCCAATTTCGGACATCCTTCAAGACAATAGGGGTGGATCATAGCTTCGGGGTCATCATTGAAAGTACTCCCGTAGGTGGTCACTTCCGCCAATTCCGGGCAGTAATAAAAGGCTCTTTGCGCCATGGTTGTAACGCCGTTCGGTAACTTCACGGTTGTAACGCTACTTTCCCGGAATGTTTCCAATCCGATTGTTTTTACATTTTCCGGAATCTCAATCGTTTTCAGTTGAGATGTCTTAAGGAATGCCTGTGCTCCGATTTCTTTTAGTATCGCAGGCAGCAGCACTTCTTCAACGCCCGCATATACAAAAGTGCTGGCGGGAAGTTTGGTGAGTTTCGTTTGGCTTAAATCTGCTTTTTTCAAATTCCGGCAATAGTAGAAAATGTTTTCCTCCATCTGTTCCAGGCTTGATGGAAATACTATTTCCTGAATGGCCGAATTGAAGAAAGCCATATCTCCAATCGATTTTAGTCCTTCATTGAGTACTACCTTTGCTATTTGGCTGTTTCTGAAGGCAGCTTTCGGGATTGATCTCACGCTATTGGGAAATATGATTTCATTGTATCCTTTCAATATTTCCGTCAATACTCCGTTTTCTACACGGACAGGAGAAATGTGCACGGAGAAGCTTTTCTGTTTTCCTTCTATTGTTATGGTTACTTCCTGTTTATCGACAGGGACAGATGATGAGAAACCACTGATCTGTTCCGAGGTAACCTTTACGGGGCGTTGTTTCCCGTCATCATACTTGCCTGTCACGTTAAGGCCGGTTAAGTCTATATTCTCTCCTAATGCATAAATTGTTTTTGCGGGCAATTGTTCTATGGAGAAATCTTCAAGTGAAGCCTCTATGGGTTCAGTAGGATTTGCTGCCGAAGGTGAATCTTTCTTGTATTCGTCATTTTCGGTGCTGCAACTTAGTAATATTGTTCCCAAAAACATTTGCAGACAAAGTGCGGTTATTATATAAAGTCTAGTTTGCTTCATGTGATAAAGGCTTAGTTAGGGAATTGGGTTAAACGTATTTCTACTTTTACGGCTTTTCCGGCTTCTACGGTTTTGCCGGAAGACCATATCTGATAGTTGTCAGGGCCGCCCCCTTCTTGTACCACAAATGTCAGGAACCGTTGCGACTGCGTTGCAAACCATTCCTCTCGTGGCAGTACAAAGGTGGCCATACCACTTTCATTTGTCTGTATGATTGCAGTTGGCAAAGTTAAATTATCTTTTTCAAAAACCTTATAATCCTTTTCATTATACATTTTTACGGGAACGCCCGTTGCAATTTTTCCATTCTCATCATAAACGGATACCACTACTTTTGCTTCTTTCATTTCTTCGTTTCCTTTTTCGCATGCTACCATGAAAAGCATGGCGCTTAATAGAATAACAATATTCTTCATAATCTTTTCTTTTTTCTAATTTTTCGAATGCAAAAGTAATAAGATTGCATCAAATTCGGGTTGTGATGCAATCTCGCAAATCTAACAATTTGATTTAAAGTGTATTGATATTCAATGGATTATGAAAGATGTATTCTAAGATTTCTAACACAGGTCTAACACCTATCCGAAAAGTGCTAAAAACAACTCTTTATTGGCCGTTTCTGCCGATTTGATACGTGATTTGAGCCGTGACTTGCGAGCATATACATTAGCTACCGTATCTTTCATAAACAAACTGATTACTTGTGGCGAGAAACCTACAAAAATATAACAAAGCAGTCGTATGTCAGCTTCTTTCATTGACGGAAAATCATTCCGCAACTTCTCCATTGCATTATCATGGCAGGTATTTACGATAAGTTCCAGTTCTTGGAACATTGCATTGTTCTCTGCAAAATCGGTGATAATCTGTTTCACTTCGTGGAACATGGCCGCTTGTTGTGATGCGGTATTCTCACGTTCATAGTAAGTCTTTCCCAGTTTGTCAATGATGTCAAAACGTGAAGCTACCAAACCTTTTAAATGGCTTTCCGCATTGCGCTGTCCTTCCATATGTTCTGTCAGGGTTTTGTATTGGGTGTTGGCTTCTTCCGCTAATAGCAGGTAGCGGTCGGTACGTTCGCGTTGCAAGCGCAGGCGTTGACGGATGATGTAGTATGCTACCCCTATTATTAGAAAAATAATACTTGCTACGACAATTTCCCAGGTAGTACGGTTCTTCATCCGGTATTCGGCGAATTTGGAGCGTTCCTTGAAATAGTCACGTTCCACCATACCGGCGGAGAATTGCATATTTGAACGTGTCAGCGAGTCAGTCAGATAGATATAATGGTGTATCTTCTCTGTCGCTTTCTCGAAGTTTCTGGCCTGCGCTTCAATCCGATAAGCGGTGTATTGCAGGTCTGCCATGTCACGTATATCGGTGGAATGTGTTTCTGCAAGTGCCAGATAGTAGCGTGCGCTGTCTATACGGTTTTTTAGTAGATTCACATCTACTAATGTATGGTATCCGTATAACGTATCTTGCCGGGCAGAGAGTTCGATGCGTTGCAGTAGGTCATGAGGAATTTGTTTCTTGCCTGACACCACATAGAGAGAAGCAAGATTGGTGAGACTGGCTTTGACTAACTTATCGTACTTGTGCTCATCGGCCAAATCAAGTACGGCAGAATAGAGCCGCATAGCTTTCTCCATGTCTTTAGAATTGAAAGTTGCGGCTGCCATATCGAGAGTTGCCTCTGTTTCTTCACGAGTATTATCAGCCTGCCGGAAGTTATTGCGAGCTTCACGAAAATAATGATAAGCCCGGCTATAGTTCATCTGGTCATAATACACTTCACCGATTTGACTGTATAAAAGCCCTGCATAATAAGGCTCATTGGTATCCTTCAGTTTCTCTTCAACTTTCAGGTAAAGGCGTAACGCTCCCGGCTTGTCTCCTGTGCGCAGTTTAACCCGTCCCCAATAATAAAGAGTCTTGCATTGGCGGCGTAAATCTTTGGGATGATGTTTGTAATACTCCCAAGCCCGACGAATCAGCGAATCATTTGTTGCTTTAATATGATTTTTGTCTAAAGCCTCTGAATAAAGCAACGCATACCTAGCCTTTTCAGCCTGATTTCCTTCCAATTTGAGTTGTTGTAATATTGTTAAGGCACTGTCCGGTTTATTCTGTAACAGTGCTTCCGCCTCGTCAAGTCGGGAAATCTGTTCTCTGTTATAACATCCTGTAAAAAAGAGAATTGCTAATAATCCAAATATAATCCTGCATTTCATGGTGTGAATGTAGTGAAAATATTTCGAGTTTAGTATGGAATCGTCATATCTTTATAATTCTTATGATGTTTAATTTTGTAAAGGTAGGAAAATAGATTCGAGTTGAACTTTTCGGATTAATATCAATATGTCTTGAATATATAGTCATTTAATAGACCTTTTTCAACTTTAAAGTTGAATATTTGTTTTGTTATACTATATTATTCATATCTTTACATAAAGATATTTTAGATATGGATATAGAGACAGTCGATAAATTCTTGAAAGAATTTAAGGACTATTATAAGCTTCCTACGAAAGATAAGTTGAATTATATGGGAGAACTTAGGGAGTTTGGCAAGTCCGTAGATAAAAAGGAGGTCTATATCAAAATAAGTAAAGGTACTGGAACAAATTCTCCAATCTGTGTCTCCTTTCATTTGGCAGAGAGAAAAATAGAATATCCTTTCAAAAATAAAAAGTAGAAGTTATGAAAAGTCCGTTTACAGGTGGTGACGCTGTATTGTGTCATGAAAAGCAATCATTTGAATTTCGAAAAGACAATTTTGAGATAGTATATCATTTTTATAGATGTAAGGATACAAATGAAGAGTTTACTACAACTGAACTTGATCAACTGAATATGGATCAAGTTTATAATTTGTATCGTCAGAAATATGCAATACCATTTCCGGATGAAATAAAAAGGGGCCGGGAATTATATGGTATATCTGCACTTCGTATGTCTAAACTTTTAGTTTTTGGAGACAACCAATAATTCCTGTTTTGAGAATAAAATAAATGAATTTATATTTCACAACCATTTGTCTTTACGTTCAAGTATGAATGGGTATGCTTCTGTCATTCCCGAGAAGGTTAAGCAGATTATTGTCTTTTTTGCATCTGCATTACAAGGAGTTTTTGAAACAAAACTAAATAAATTATTATTTTATTCTGATTTTCTTTCCTATAAGAAATATGGTAAAGGTATTAGCGGGTTACAATACCAAGCTATAAGTTATGGACCTGTTCCTGTGCGTTATAGTACTATATATGAGAACTTGGACGGATTAAAAAAGGAAATTATAAATTTGGGAAATGGTTATTCTGGAAGTATAATTACAACTGTTGAGCAATTTGAACAGTCTTTATTTACAGTTGAAGAATTAGAGGTTTTACAATGTGTATTAGCTCATTTTGAGAAGAGTAAGGCTAATGAAATTTCAGAAATGAGTCATGCTGAGGAAGCGTGGCGCCAAAATGAAAAACAGCATAGTTTGATTGATTATAGTTATGCGTTTGATTTGAGACAGGTGTAATGTAAACTTCCCTTTTAGTACCCATATAAATATAGAATCACAATTTTATACGGGTACTTACTGGAAGCTTATAATTTGTGTCTATTAACCTATTGTTTCTTTGAAATATCCAAATCTTCCATCTACAAGTGCGCGACGATCCAAACCGAGATTACGTTGTTCACATGAAGTTTCAGAAATCATGGTACAGGAGAAACAAGAAGCGCGATTAAGGCCATCTTCGTTTTCCCAGCACATTGGATCTGATGAGCAGTTAAGAGCTCTATTCATGGCTGTTTTGATGATATGCGCAATCAAGTGAGGTTGTCCTTGCCATACGAGACCACCCATACTGCCCTCTGCTCCGTCAGCAGTGTATATGAGAACACCACACATCTGATCTGAATAGTAAAGGCGTTCATTTAAGCTGGCAGTTGGATAACCGCATGAGAATTCCATTTCTTTCATAATTATGTGGGAGAAAGTATGGAGAAGATAGAAACGGGCTCTACCATATTGATCCATTTCATCAGACATAAATTTACCCATGTCATCATCCTTAAGATTACACTGGTAGTATTCGTCCAAATTATGGCGTTTAGCCCACTGATTCACTTTCTCTTCGTTAAACATGAAAAATATTCCTTCGCCGAATAGTTGGTTAGCTGGTAAAACAAGTACCTCTTCTTTGTTGCATGTATAGATTGGCTTTATTTGTTCGTCAGGATAAACGACTTTTTCACTTACAATCTTTGGTGATGGCATAGAAACTCGGCTAAATCCTAGTTGAGTTGTAGTTACAGCTAACGTATCTATTGTTTGGATCTTTGTAAAATACTCTTTTAAATAATCAGGAAGGTCTATATCTTTAAAGTGCAGTCCGGGTTTATCTCCTGGAGTTTTTGAGTTCTTGGCAAATACTTGATATTCATTGAGGCGATATGTTGCCAAAACGTCAACTTCCTCTGTTTCATCCGGATTTACGAATGACTGTTTTATTTCATTCCAATCGTTTTCGCTTAACTCAATATCGTCGTCATCCGCAGCATCTCTCAAAGTATTACCGTTTTCAAACATTTTTTGCCAGAAATCATCTCTGGAAGAAGTTTCTGTGCGGCGTTCGTATCTTGGATAAATTTTTTCTTCTATCTTCTTCAACATTTTATTTGCTTCAGCAGATAGTTGTCCTTCTGGCTTCTCAATATACTCGTTTGGAATATAAAGACTGCTTAGGCTATTGGCATAGTAAATACTATTACTTGTTACTAAAGCCATTTGCATGATAGTTCGGTCATGTCCACTCCTACAAATCTCTGGTCTGTTTTCAGAATCCCAAGGACGTTCTCCACGACAGAAAGGCTTGATGTTCATAATACCAGCCAAACTGACTGTGCGCTGACAATGTGAGCATTTGAGAGTTCCCCAAGATTCACTTTGGTTCCGGTTTGTAATCCATTGGAGATTGTGTTTTTCATCAGGAGATCTTGGACAGGATACGCAGTCATAATTAAACAGCTCAAAACCTTCTGGTTGGTCTATTTTCTCGCCCGCAAGTTTAGCACAAAAATACTGATACCAAGGAATATCTGAAATATGACCGTTAGGACAAATTAAAACCATTGGAACAGGTTTAAGCAGGTCATAAACAGTCTTGTCCGTTAGCATAGATTTCTTAAAAGTGCGGAAAGTCTTTTTGTAAGGATCTCTAGGAGGGGCAAAATAATCCATTTTACCATCGTTACATCTTTCCGTCTTCCAAATTTCAGTCCAATCGTCAATTGACTTTAATTCATAATTCTTAGAAGAAATAAACCACTTAGGGAAATTGATGGCTGGAATTACAAACATTTCATCCTTAAGCTCTACTCCTAAGTCTTGTTTCTTTTTATAAATCGGATGTTCTGATTTATCAATCTGATTGAACTTATCCAATTGAATATGAGGTACAGCGATAAAACATTTTAATGCAGTCATCTGCTTCTTTTGCTTCAAGAACTCTACGAAACGAGTATCATCAATTATTTCAACACCAGCCAAATTCCCTAGCTGCTGCAGCGTATGATTTGCATTCTCTGGTTTAGTGATTTCTGCTGATAGCGTTTTAATAAATTGCCAATCAGAAATACTCAACGGCATAATGAATCCTCCCCATTTTGTTGTGACTAGAGAACCTACGCCCGCAGTTGAAGACAAAATCTTATATTTGCCAATTCCTTGATTATATTGTTTTTTGTTATTAATATCCATAATTTTTATTTGATAATGTGGATTACAGCCTCTGGTTCAAGAATTCTTAACGCAGTAGGAACTTTCCATTTGTTCTGCTGTCGAATTTCATCATAATCCTCTGTAGAGGAATATAATGGCGTAGCTTGCTGGTCTCGTCCCAAACGATTCTTTATATAAACCAAATCTTGCGATTCTTCTTTCTTTTTTATCCATTGTTCCAGCATTTCATGAACCATCAAACATATATAGTCAAACAAATCTTTTGTCAGCAATTCACGTTCAATGCCCGAGAGTTCTGCTGTCCTCTCCAGACGCCCAGCAAAATATTTCTTAACTTTCTTTTCAATTTCCCCTATCTTAACCATGTCTATATTGCCTGCAGATTTATTATCAGCTAAAGTTGGGTATAGATGTCTCACATATGCGCCAATGAATAATGGTAAATATTTTTCTACAGACTTATGAGAGAATGGAGTGATTGAGATAGGCTCAACATAGTAGTAAAGCTTCTCATGGAATTCCCTAAACTTCTCAAAATGTGATACGTCTCTAGAACGGAAAGGATTATGCAAAGTCAGCACTAGTCCTTCCTTTTCTCGTGCAACCCGAGAACTTGCCTGAATGTATTCAGCAATATTTCTCGGCATTGAGTTCATTATGATGGTGTTAAATCTTGATACATCAAGACCAACAGAAATCATATTTGTTGCAAGGATGAAATCGTCAGGTTTGATTGCCTGTTGCCAATTTCCCCCCTCTTGATAAGGAAAACGATGTTCTGGACTCCAACTTATTGACTGAACCTTATTCAATTCTGCAACTGCATCGTTTCCAGAAAGTCGCCCTGTAAGTTCTGATTTGGAGAAACGTTCGTTATATGCATAGAAACATTCCAGCATATTGGAGTAACGCATCACACGTTTGTAAAGACGACGAGTGTATTTAGTAAATTCCATGTAGAACTGTGCATCCGTTTTGCCAACCTCTTTCAAACTATTGAAATAAGAAATGGTAGTGAAATAGTAATCGGCAGCTTTGATAAAATCTTTGTCGTTCAACTTAGCCAAATTCTCTTTCTCAAAAATTGCACGATGGACAAATAGAATAGCAGCAAGCCTCATCTGTGTTGTCATCTGTGTTCTGCCTGTCGGCATCACTCCAATATACCTGCGCTTTGAGACAAACGACCAATCTTCGTCTCCCTTTTTTTTGCATCGTTTGTAGAAAGCAAAAAAAGAGTCATCATAGTCAATACCATTCTTAGGAAAAATGCTTACTCCTCTATCGTAGAGGGCACGAACCTGCAAAGTCGTATTACGAGTTGTAGCAGTTGATGAAATAATCTTAGGACGAATTGTTAAGTCTCCTTCTTTTCTCGTGCAAAGTTGGTCAATAGCACATTCATACAAACTGACAGCAGAGCCTAACGGACCTAAAAGTAAGTGTAACTCATCCTGAATGATAAGATCTGGAGGTAGTTTTTGCCAATTCGTACCACGACCAAACAAACGTCTTGAATCCTTACTTGCAGAAGTTTTATTAGTATTAACCTTGTGAGCCAATTGAGCGAATTTATCTACTGTACCAAACAACAGTGTAGGAGGATTTACGTAGATATCGTCATCACATAACCTGACAGGAATCACCGCATTTCCCACATCATAAGTACAGAAAACATTTTCGCAGAAAAACTTCACACCACTATTTCGACTTGTCTCGTGTGTCAGTTTAGAACCACACCAAGGGCAAACATCCAATGGAATTTTGCTGTTATTTCCAGATTCAGTTCTGCTTTCCCATTTAAGACATTCTTTTTTCAGGTCCTCTAACGAATTAGGCAGTGATTGGTCACCAACAAACAGTCCTATTGAAATCTGTTCTTTACCAAGATTGCAGTTATCTATTTCCCATAGACGAATTTGCTCTAAAGCAAGAATCAAACGCAGTGCTCTTTGGAACTGCTGGGTAGTCAGCAATCGTAACGTATATCGCATAATAGCCGTTACGCCATAACCCGCTTCTCCACAAGTCAAGCGGCGATTGATAATTGTAAGGGCAATCAAACCCAAATAAGCTTCCGTCTTGCCACCACCTGTCGGGAACCATACCAAATCGACCAATTCGTTGCGGTTTGCCCAAGAGACATCACTTTGACTCTTAAATATGCCATCAAGATTCAAAAGAATAAACGCCAACTGGAATGGTCTCCAAGCTGCATGTTCAACTTTGGGGAATATGTTGTCTGTAGCCTTTCTGTAGAAATCGATATCCAAAATAGATTCTTCATCTCTAACCTTTTTTTGATTTTCTTTCTTGTTGTGCCACAATTGCATAAACATCGCTGCATTCATGGTTCTAAATGCTTTCATCTTAGCTGAGTCAGACAAGAATTCCATCACATTATGTTTCATTCTTTCATAATCCGCCTCACAAGCATCAACATTTTGAGTAGCAGTTTCGTAATCCTTCAGTTCACTAATACTATCTCGTTGTGTCTCAATCCACATTTTGTATGTAGACACGAACTCCAACAAACCACTCAAAATCTTTTCATCAGAAGTTTCTGAAAAGAATGACAACCATTTAAACTGAAGACATTGATTATCTTCAAGATAAGGCTTGGGTAAAACATATCCGTCCTGTCCAGCCACTTCACAAGACTTGTCTCGTGGAACAGGCTCAACATCCGGTGTTTCAATACTCGGCATAAACTCCGAAAAGACATGCATCACTCCATCCTCATCTTTCTTCCAGTCAACAGAACAAAGATGTCCAACACCATAATCCTCAATCCTGCGATAAAGAAAATTAAGATTGTGAGCTTCCTCGTCATCAAGATTATCAGATTGTAAACTTTTATAAGGACAAAGATGCTTGCTTATTGCTTCTATTTTAGTTCCAAAGAAACATCTTTCGTTTACCGTCTCTGACACGATGGAATAATAATGTTGTCCGTCAGTCGTTACTTCTGTCGAAGAATTGTTTAGCAATATCTTCAAGTAAGTTCGGCTATCTTTAGTCTTAATCAACTGTAACCAGACAGAGAGAGAAAGTTGTATATTGTCGCTGATTTTGACAGCAATAATATCTTTGAGACATTTATTCTTTTTCGGTGAATAAATAACCTTGCCATCCTCTAACGAGATCTTTAACTTTACCGAACTCAAATCAATCTCTTTTGAAAAAGGATGTTCTACCCAATAACCAAAATTCCGACTGTCACAAATGGAAATTAAGTCTTCGAAGTACGAAAAAAATGTCTCATATCGCTCTATCGTTTCTATTCGTTTTTTGATTGTCTCAACTTCTTGGGCTGTAAAATATGCATTATTCTCTTTTAATGAAGAAATATTCTTGAATAATCGTTCTTTGTAAGAACTAAAAAATCTATACTGTTCCTTGAAAGTTGGGTTATTGAAAATCGTATCAAAACTCCCATCAGGATTTTTTGCTATCTCTGCTGTTATTTGAATATTGAGTGCTCTTAGACTTTCTTTATAAGTTTTCAATTGTGCTTGCGGAATCGTTTGGCGTAATGATAGTTTGTCTCCCTCTAGCTCAAACCATTCATTAAACATGGCAGCATTCTTCCTGAAAAAAGCCTCAAAAGCTTCCTGTTCTTCGATTATGACTTCAAGCCGTGTGTGTTGTTCTAATTTTGTGTAATAGCGACCTGAAACAACAATTTTCAATTCATTGTCATTGGCGAAACTAGAATCTAAACAACATGATATTCCCATTGAAGAAGGGAACCTTCTACTCAAAGAATTCAAATCCTCGTCTTCATTCTGAAAGTTATCAATTATTTCTTCAAGTTCATTTTCTTGCTCGTAATTTTCATCTGGCGTTTCTATTGCTTCGGATTCCGTATCCGTATTTACTTGTTTGGAAGCGTCACCGGTCTTAATTTCTTTTTTGAAAGGAAACAATATAGCTGAACTGTAAATTGAACCAGGAGTTGTACTTACCACTTCTCCCGAAAAATCTGTTTCTTCACTGACAGAAGAGCCTGACTTCAAGGAATACAGCCCCTTACAACCGCCAGGGCCGATGAGTTGTTCTTTGATGAACAGTTCCAAAGATTCACGTTTAGTTCTTATCATATATAGATATATTTTTTATTTCAGTATAATCAATTTCTTTCTTTAGCAAGTCAATCAATGCTTCTAAGTCATCATGATTGTCAATGCCAAACATATCTTTCATACCATCGCTCAACCTTTCGAACGATTGCTTATAATCGTCTGAGAACAAGTTGTTACAAAGGAATGACCTAAGCATCGAATTCTTTTGTTCTGTTTTTGTTCCTTTTTGAGCTTTCTTTCGCCGAATAATTTTATCATATGGAGTTGCAATTGACAAATATTGGAAGAGCACATCCTGCATCCTGCGGCTTCTTGGCAAAATCATATCATTGTTTTGAGCGTACCAACGCTCAAAAGACTGTCTTTTGATTTGCTCGGAATATGGTATTTTCTCCATTACTTCAGCAAATACGATATCAGCACCTCTTAGCTCAACTTTTCTTCTTAGTAATATCTCCCAAAGTTCACTTTCAGATGAAACTTCATCATCTGTTAAAGCATAGCGTTCATCTTGACGGATATACAATTCGTCTTTCTTGATTTCATCTTCTGATTGCTCAAGAATTGATTCTAAAATATCTTGCAATTTTGATAACGGACATATTAAGAATGCCTGTTCACTCTCTTGCATAAGAGAATTTAGAGATGATACTGGTATTATTTGCTCATTACTGAACAGATTGTTCTCTTTGCAGATAACATAGTCAGATTCTATCAGTTTAATTGACTTACCACTGCCTGTGAAAGCACTATATCGCTTATTGTTTTGATTTGCTCTATGACTATTACTAGAACGGGATGTTGAGCGGTCTCGGCTGTCATCAATCTTTCGCTTTGGTCGTTCTGGTAGGGGAACTGTACATTTTACATAGTTTATGCGATAGTCAGACGACAAGATGTTTCTTAGAGTTCTCATGTATTCGTAATGATGCACCGCATAATATGGGTCAAAAACAAACGGGTTGATTATATTCAATAGTTCCTGTTTTTCACACAAACAGATTGGGTCAAACGAATTTGGATAATGATTGTATGGTCTACCTACATAATGTCCTTGATAAGACAATACAATTATCTTGTTTGATGGGTTATTCGAAACGTATTTACCTTCTAATGCTTTGTATTTTAACGATTTGAATGTTTGTGTTATAACACCAATTCCATATGAATCAAACACTGAAACGATATGCTGCTTGTAGTAGTCTGGCATGAAATAATCAAGAATGAGACAAACTTTTGTCTGTCCATTCAAAAATGTCATGATTTCTGGGAAGATTTTATTTTCCCATGTATTTTGAATATTTTTAAAAAATATATCAAAATACTGTGCATCAATGTCGTCAATAGAATTTTCGAATTCGTTTTTGAATAAGTTTTGAGAGTATTCATTGAAACAAACTGCCAAATTGTTTCTTGCCTGAATATTGTATTCACAAGCATCTAATGCATCATCAACAAGTGTCTTGAAATCATCTAATCCTTCTTGCTGTATAATTAATTTGTTTTGTTTGCGAATCCTTCCAAAGATGAAGTCTGATTCTTCTGCGGATATAGAAATAAAATCTTTCATTTCCTTTACATCCTCATGCAATATGTCAGCGGCATTTTTAAGCTTCCACGTTAATTGCCTTTGCAATTTATATGGTTTCGTTGAAAAATAAAAGTAAAATACATTTTGTATTCCTGCCCCTAACTTATTAAGTCTTTCTATTCTCGGTTTTTGAAACGAATATGCTTCAGAGAAACGTCCATTTGCGCTTCTGGAAAGAAACACGAACATGTTTTCTATTTTGCATAAACCTTTATTCTTCTTTATAGGGCGATCCAATGCTCCTACTTCAATGTCTGCTCTGGAAACAGCATAGCACTTATCACATATGGTTTTCTCATTACCACAATAATTATCTAGATAAGGATTCTCTCGAACAGAACAATCAAAAGGCTTACAAATTATCAAGTTTTTGTTGATACTGCTTTCCGGTATATTCCTGTTCTTAATATAGTTATAAATATGCTTTGAATATTTGTAGTTGTTCTGTGCCTGTTTGAATTTTTTTGATTTGGCAGAACAATCCATCGGTAAAGTCATACAAGCTCTTTCTATATCTGCGCGCAATTTAATTTGTATTAATCGGTTGTAAAGCAATGAAAGTTTCAATGTAACAAACTCAATACATATTTCTTGTGCCCAAACTTCTGAAGCAGGAATATACAGCAGCGGATAACGCACTTCATCATCTATTCTACTTATGTAATAGTTCATCACGTCATTTATCATGCACAAGAACATTCGTGCATCTTCCTTTTTAGGATGACACATCACATCAATAATCAGATTTACATCCGAATTATTCTTGTTGTAGTGATTTATAAAGTGCTGGTCGATCATGTTGTGTTATATATTAAGTATGAATATATCAAGACTCATAATGGCACGAGTCATACCAACATAAATTTCAAACAAGAAATTTTCGTAGGTACTCTTAACTTGCTTGGCAGGGATCACAAGTATGATGTTCTCATTTTCCAATCCTTTGTATTTTAAAATAGAAGAAAGTCCAATAGCACGTTCTGGCAATCTATATATATTCTCCTTAGAAAGTTCTATAACAGAATCCGAATATGATAATTTATCATAAATGGAATCTTGACTATCCTGCAAAGAGGTCAGCAAATCTGAATGTACAAGAATTGTAGAATTATCCAATGAAAAATTAGAGCTTATCATCTCTTTTCTTTGTTGCTTAATACCTCTTGTTAGAACTTTAGAATCCTCTACAAAATGAATTTTACAGGCACATTCATCATTACTAATCTTATTCCAAAAAGCTGTTAGATTTTCAGAGTTCACTGTCATTAATTCATTTGCATATCTTACAATCTCTATATTAGTCGGAACTCGTTTATTACCATTGATTGTAAAATGTGCCGAAGTATGTAAGATCTCATCTATTGCAGATTCTAAATTACGTGTGCCACTATTATATCCTTGCTCAATATCATATAAAACTAAAAATCGGCCTGTTCGCAGACCAGTATGTTGCAATGACGTTAGTTCTCTTAGTATGGTAATCATTCCTTTATCAGCAACATCCTGTGCTTCGTCTATAATTACATAATCATAATATTTGTCTTGCAAATATTTTATAATAGTTGACTCCAGTTCCTGCAAGCCTGTTGTAAGGCTTAACTCATTGATAGATATTTGTCCACCAGAAATACGATGCAAATATGAAGCATAACTCTCTACATCGCAATTGCTAAGCCCTTCTAATTGAAGAATGTATTTAGTTTGTGCAGCAAGCAACTTTGTCCAGCATAGATACAAGCCATTCAATCCCTTGTTTTTCTTAATAAAAGCCTTGGCTATTGTTGTTTTACCAGTGCCCGGACCACCTTCTATTGCCACTCGGTGATTCCGTTGCAGGCTATCTAATGCATCCAAATTAGAGATGTTCAACCAAGTTAAAATGTCCTTTAATGATGATTGACTGTATCTTCCTGCATCTTTGATCGTAGGTGCAAAACTGTTAACTACAGATGAGAGGATTTTTGTAGAAAGATTGCAGCTAAACCAATGTCTTCTCCGTTTGTCTTCGTTCAACACATTGATACAGAAGTCTGCAAAAGAAGTATCCGAATCTTGTTTGTTTTTATTCCACATTTTGTAAGAAAGATCCTGAACGGGATTGTTGCTTGTGCGTTCAAGACTTGCATGAGGGAAGGCACAAAGATGGTCAATGAATACCTCTTCTCCATTTAATACTTTATTGTTGATAATCGCCCATTGGTAATCTTCAGCTTGCTTGAACGGTGAACGTTCCATCTGGGTGAGTGTTCCTTTGTTCTGGTAAAAATAATGACCTGCTTCAATCTGTATAGCTCCACCTTTCACCTCTATAACAATCGCCCCAAGTTCACAAATAAGTAAAAAATCCAGTTGTATCTCTCCAGCTCTACCAGAAGTAATGTGAAGTCTTACATCATGCCAAAAATGCCACATTATTGAACTCTTTTCACAATCATGTACAATACGTCTGTACATGTCAATCTCGCCCTGTAATGGAGTCCCGTCATTCTTTGTTATAAGATGCTCTAATCGAGACAAATCTCTATTTGTATAGTCTATAATCATATTTCTTTCTTAGTCCAAAATGTAGGGTTAACCAAATCTTTTAGTTTGTAATTAAACATCTTTAATATTTCTTCCCTATGTTGCGGAAATTTATTTAAAAAGTCGACAAATGTCTGTATTGTTTTGCAAAGTTTGAGACCATTCTTTTCATAATAGCCATTGCTCAACCTATTTTCAAATTCTTCAAACGAAATTTGATTGGGAACATCTAGTTTCTTTGTCTTTTGCTCCCAATATGATTGATTGCGGTAGCAGTATTCCCAAAATGACATGTAGCGATAGAACTGCGGTTGGTTGCACCACCGCGCTATTTGAACATAAATATTTGACAATTTATGATTGACATAATCTGCATGTCTCATTACATAACCGAAACAGCCATATTGCATCAAAATTTTGATTCGTTCAAATAGTATTTTGATGTCATTATAAAGTTTCTCATCTTCACCGGATTTCAATGTGTAACCACAAAAAAGATAGAATTTCGTTCCGCGTTTGGAATTATATCTCTTCCAGATTTTTAATGCTTTGATTATCTTATCACGGTCACGCCAGTTGTCAAACGCAAAAATAAAATCGCCATGATACTTACACTTAGATAACATCTGAGCAATTTCTTCACCATCTTTACTTTCAGCCAAAATGCGTTCATCTAAACCCTGTCGAAATTGGAATGGACGTTTTGAATCGATGAGACTTTGTAACATCGGCTGCCAAATTTCTTTTGGAGCTGCCAAAAAATTATCATCCCAAAGATAAATATAAGGACGAATCAAATCGCCTTTCTCATTCCTCTCATCATCTAAAAACCATTCTAATTCCGAATAACGATAAACCTTATTTTCAAGTTTATTAACGCAGAAAGGGCAATGGCGAATACAGCCGCGTGTTAAAAAACCTATTGAGTAATAAAGATAATCATTAAAGTATGATTTCTTTCTTCCTGCTTTTATTTTTGATTGTATGTACTCGTCATAAAGATGATAATATGGCATTTGCCTACACATATCAATTCCCCATTTTTTCTTTCCACCTCTTTTATTTGGATAATTATTCAAAAAAATATCATTTTCCAATTGATTCATGTCACGAGTACGTGAAGATTTGAAGTCTTTAATATCCTTTTTTATAGCATAATCACCAGTTCCACCTATTTTAAACTTGTTTTCGTCTGGAGTTTTCTTTACCTTCTCATAAAATGGAGGGTCTGGGGTAAATGAGAAAACTTTGGACATATATATAGTGGTATACTCCATAACATCCTCATCTTTATCTATTATCAAACGAAAAGGAATTGCATTATCAGCTAGGAAACCCGCTAATTTCAATAGTACAAGATTAGGGTGACGTGTACCACCATTCAATAGGTCAGCATCAACTAGTCCAATTAATATTTTATCTTTAGATGTCATTCTTAATATTTAGAAACAGATTTACTCTGTTAATATTAGCAATTCTTTTATGTTTATTCTAGAATCTTCGCAACTACCACTAATGTTTCAAGTGACGCTTGAGTAGTATCCATGTACCATTTTGGAATTGTTGCGGGGTTCTCGTAGTGCTATTCTACTAGTCATTTACTAGTACGTTTCTTTTCTAAAAGAATTACTGTTGGCATGTTTATCTACCATTGTCAAATCCTTTTGGATAACAAAAATAAGAAATAAATTTCAATGTACATAAATTTTTATCAAATATTAAGTGGTAATTTACATATTTCATAGCGAATTAAGTAACTTATGTAGCATAATTTTTTGATAATCCCTAACTTTTCAAGTCAATCACAGTATGAATTATTTCTCTAAGTAGTATTCGTAATTATTTCATATATGTTTAAATTGCATTACAAAGATTATATATACATCTTGGTTAAGGTTGCAAAAACATAATGGACTGTTTGGGCGAGGGAGCTATGCGCAAACCAGTGAGTTGGACCAATAGAGTGTGTGCAGCCAAAGAAGCTTAGTAGAAAGCTTCTGCTTGACAATGCAAGTGTATACCATAATGAGAAAATAAATCGAATGTGTCCCATATGGGAAAACGAGGTTTCTTTCTCTTCTATATTCCCCCGTATTCTCCTCATTTGAACATTGAGGAGACGTTGTGACGTATTATGAAAGGGAAATGGGGTAGACCACAGGGCTATGTCACTATTGAATTGCTTTTTTATGTCATCAACAGGGTTTTGGCGGCGATAGGAATACGATTGAATATTAACTTTAGCTATTATGCTGCTTAAGTTTGATTAGTTACTTAACGTTATATCTTTTTCATTTTCTTCCTCCACCTCTGAAACCCTCTCATCAAACTTTCCTCTTCCACCGAATCTGCCATATCATACTTTACCACAAACTCATGCATCGACTTTATATACATCACTCCGTTTTTGAACTTATTTTCCAACAGAAACGAATAAAGCTCCGCTTTCATTTCCACCTCAATTTCCTTTTCGATAATAAAGATACTGTCCTGACCGAAGTAATTGTAGATTTCCGGGTTCTTGCCCTGTCTTGGGCTGGGAAGAACAAAAGTAATATTTCCAGTCTCTTTCCAGGAGACGCCTTGCGGATGAGGAACGGACAATTGATGCAAGAAATGATAAATGGGAGTGAGGTGGGAGAGGTGGATGGGGATGGGGAGCCTTGAAGGTGGAATGTTGTGCGATTGAAGTTCTAAACTTTGTCCGTACCGGACATACATATACCTCGCCAGATATGGCTTAATGGCAAACGTGACTGTAACCATGGGATTTGAATTTTGAATTGTTGAAATTTGTTGTATACTGATTGCCGTTTCGTGCGGCAGATTCCGTCGTGTTTGTTGGAAAAAATCCCATGGGTTACGGGGACGGAATTCTGATTTGGTAAGAAGTTGAAATTCAAATGGTTACAAATGCCGGTTTTTCCTTTAAAACCAACGGGCCGTTCCTTTAAAAGGAACGACCCGTTGCACACCGAGGAATGACCTCTTCCTTTTAAAGGAACGGACGGCTCCCTAAAATCCATCGTGCAAAGCTATGCCTAATATTCTGATTTTTCAAAAGGAAGAATAGCGGTAATCTTTATGTTATGTAATGAAATATCATAAATGGTATACATATCTAATTTATGCGTATGTATATTGACAATATGTAATAAAAATATACTAATTAATAGGACGTGTGTTTTAACTATATTTATCAGATAACTATTCTTAAAGTGGAAAAACTTTTTATTCCTTTTCTTGTTTCTTGCGTAACAGGCGGAAAAATAGTTCTGATAAGTAAGGTGAACTTCGTACTTTTACGTCTCAAACAAAAAAAGCAAGATATGATAACATCAGTGAAACTTATGCTGAACAAGAGCAGGATATTGAATAATGGCAGTTACCCTTTAGTATTTCAGGTGATCCACAATCGGAGAAAAAAATTACTGTATACAGGCTACCGGATGAAAGAAGAGGTGTTTGACGAGTCGGAAGGGAAGATTATGAATGGCGTAGGTTCTACTTTTACGGCTACGGAGGTCGTGAAAATGAACCGCGAGTTACGAAAGATGCGGAATCAGATTGATATTCGGATCAGGCAGCTTGAGCGGACAAGAGAAGAATTTACAGTGGAGGATATTCTGACTCAAAATGCTTTTGGTACAGGAAAATCACAGTTTTATTTATTGCGATATATTAATGCGCAAATTGAGCGTAAGCAGGAACTGAAGAAAGTAGGAATGGCTGCGGCCTACAAGAGCACCCGTTCGTCGTTGGCAAAATTTATAGGTCGCCCTGATGTGCGGATGTCAGAGGTTGATTTGGCGTTCGTCAGGAGATACGAGGATTTTCTGTATAGTAATGGTGCTTCTGGCAATACGGTAAGTTATTATCTGCGCAATTTGCGCTCTTTGTATAACCAAGCGGTAACGGACGGTTATCATCCTCGTGGCGAATATCCATTTGCGAAGGCACAGACCCGCCCGGCGAAGACTGTAAAACGTGCTTTGTCACGGACGGATATGCAGAATTTGGCGGACTTGAATTTGGAGAATGAACCAGAACTGGAATTTACCCGCGATCTGTATCTGTTCAGCTTTTATGCGCAGGGAATGGCTTTTGTCGATATTGTCCTTTTGAAGAAAACCGATATTTGTAATGGTGTGCTGACTTATTCCCGCCATAAGTCGAAACAGCTGATTCGTATAGTGGTGACTCCGCAGATGCAGGGCGTGATAGATAAATATAACACGGAGAATGAGTATCTCTTTCCGATCATTAGCGGTGAATATGCTTCGGGATACCAAAAATACCGTCTGGCGTTAGGGCGTATCAACCGCCATTTGAAGAAAATCGCTGTTGTAGCTGACATTAAAGTACCGTTAACGACATATACTGCTCGGCATACTTGGGCTACCCTCGCACGTGACTATGGAGCTCCGATTTCTGTGATTAGTGCCGGACTTGGACACACTTCGGAAGAAATGACACGCGTCTATTTAAAGGATTTTGATGTATCCATGCTCAATCAGGTGAATAGCATCGTTACAAACTTATCCAAATGAAATAATTATTTGTAATATAATCTGTTGAGAATTAGAAGATATAATATTTTTATTTATCTTTGCAATATTGTAATCTATTCCGTAATAGAGATCATATTAAAATATCTTTGTTTCTTAATATATTTCACGCTGCAAAGTAAATGAAATTTTTCAATATTGAATTTATCATAAAGTCCAATAATTTATTCATTTTGTACAGATAGGGACAATAATGGCTAACTCGTTTGATTGGTTGCCTGACATTGCTCTATCAGTTGTTTGGGGGTACATCCGAAATGTTGTTTGCAGTAACGGTTGAAGTTACCTTGCGAATCAAATCCCAATTCTTCAATGATATCTTTTATACATACTCCTGGTTCCGTCATTTTTTCCAATATTCTTTGGTTCTTTTGTTTCAGCATCCACTGTTTAGCTGTCATACCAAACACTTCATTGAATTTGGTAAAAAAACAGCTTCTTCCCATATTCGATAGTGAGATAAGCTGCTCTATATTATCTACTTTGGTATGATTGTGCATGACAAAATCTTTAAAATCCACTTCTTTTCCGATAATGGGGTGGAATAATACTGCAATCTCCTGTTTTTCATAAAACCCTCGTAAAAGAAAGAAAAACTCTCGTTGCATCAGCCCGTGTAAGTGTGCGCAACTCATTCCGTTTTTGATGCAGTGAGTTAATACTTCAAGAAATAGTGTTAATGGATAGCGTATTTTAATTGGTGAAAAGTCATATTCAATGTTGTTGCATACATTTGATAAAGACTGTAATATGAGCTTGTCACAGTTCTCTGCAGGTATATCGAAAAACATGGAGAGCAGGCTTGAATCGGTTCCCGCAAATCCTTTTAGTCGGGAAGAACGAGGGATGAGTATCATTTCTCCAGCATGAAACAACTTGTTATGAAACTGGTTGCAACTTATGGTGAAATCGCCTTTCAGGAAGAACAGGAGATAATTTTTTGTTGTATTATCTTCTTCAAATGCTGCATTCTTAGCGAATTCAAGATATTTAAATCCAGTTTCAATCGTTGTCATGTAGTTTTGACATGACCGATGTTCTTCAATATACAGAAGTTCGCTTTTTATATGTTTTGTTTCCATGGCAATAACTGTTTTGATTGTTTGGTCTGTTGCTTATCTGTTTGTTTCACAATTGTTTCAGTATCTATTTTTTTAATGAATTATATATCAAAATGATATTATTTATTTTGTTTGCTATGATTCATTGTATTATGATGTTGAAACATTTTATTATTAGTTTTTGTAATATAATTCTTTGATAATTAGATGTTTACTGTTTATGTGTAATTATGCATCTCTATTACGGAATAGAGATGCATAAGAAATAGTTTGAAAAAACTGTATATAATGAATGATTGTATAAGAAATAAAGCCGGCATACTTATTGGTCTATTTACTTTGCTAGGATGTTTTGCGGTTAGAGCACAAGATATAGCAGTAAAAACGAATTTACTTTATGGCGGGTTGTTACAAACACCAAACATAGGGGTGGAATGGGGAATATCTCCCAAACTGACTGTTGATTTGTGGGGAGCCTACAATCCTTTTCCTTTGGGTAAGAATGGTTATGGTTCCAACAATAGAAAAATGAAGCATTGGTTGATACAATCAGAGCTTCGCTATTGGCTTTGTGAACGGTTCAATGGACATTTCTTTGGCGGACATTTGTTTTATGGACAATATAATGTCAGTAATATTCGATATTGGGGACTAGGTGACTTTAGAAAACAGGGAAATCTTGCCGGATTCGGATTCAGTTATGGGTATCAGTGGATTCTTTCACCACATTGGAGTATAGAAGGGACATTAGGGATCGGCTATGCACACCTGCATTATAGTAAATACCCGTGTAAGGAATGCGGTGAGCGTTTAAGTGTAAACAACCGTAATTATTTAGGGCCTACACGTGCCGCTGTATCTATCATATATTTATTTAAATAATATGCCAAATGAATAGTTTTCAGATTATAATACTTTCCTTTTTTATGAGTATAACGTTCATGTCAGCTTCCGCTCAAAATAATGATTCGATCAAGAGCAATAATTTTTCTATAGAGAAGAATGCTCAAGGTGACTCTGTGAGTTTGAAATTTCATTTGATGATTGCTCCCGGCATTACAAAAGCGAATGATGAGTTGCTGCTTACACCTATATTGATAGATATAAAGGGAAATCAATCTTTTACTTTCCCTGCCATACGTGTAAATGGCAAAATACGGGAGAAAATGGTTCGAAGACAAAAAGTGCTTCACTCATCAAAAGCAGAGAAAGACTTAATACATACAGTATCCAATCGGCAATGGAATACAATAACATGTTCAACTCCGATGTTAGCCAATCAACTTTGGATATGGCAGGCAAAGTTGGTGTTACGGCGGCAACTTAGAAATTGCTGTATGAAAAAGGAGTTGGATATGGTGGAATTGTTTACGTGGAACCGGACGGATGGATATTCTATTGTTAAGCCGGAAATAAAGAATAAGGTGGAAATACCGGAAATGTTACCGCATAAATGTGCTACGGAAGTACTGGCTGAAACAGAGAAATTTGTAGAACCCATAGATAACTATTCAGCGGGTAAAAGGATTCTGGCGGGCGAGCAGGAAGGAGCACAGATTGTTTATTTCAAGCTTGCAAAGGCAGAGATAGATAGCAATTATCTGGATAATGAGAGAGTGTTGGAACATATCATTGATGTAATTCGCCGTATTAGTGAAGATCCCGAAGTAGAGATAGCTCGCGTAGTGCTATTGGGGCTTTCCTCACCCGAGGGGGCTTTTGAATTCAACAAACGATTGTCTGGAAAACGAGCTGAAGCGCTGAAGCAATATATAGCCGACCGGATTGCTTTGGCAGATAGTTGCTTTGCGCTTGTGAATGGTGATGAGGGCTGGGAAGAACTACGTTATAAAGTGGAACACTCTGATATGGAATACCGTAAGGAAGTATTGAATATTATTGATTCAGTTCCGATAATGAAAGGACGTGAGGGACAGTTGCAACGTTTGAAAAGAGGAGTGCCTTATCGTTATTTGGAAGAACACTTCTTTCCGCAACTGCGTCGAGCCGGATACATCAAGGTGTATTACCGGATGAAAAATGGAACCATATAAATCTCAATATATAATAATTTATTTTTTAATCATAAGACAAAAATGAGAAAGAATTATTTTCTAATCGGAGTATTTGCGCTGGCAACAATAACGTTTGCTGCTTGTAGCAGTGAGGACAAGCTAGGTGAAGAAAGAAGCGATGACAATGGTAATACCGAAGTCATAGAGGGAGAGCCTACTTGGGCGAAGTTTACATTTAAACTGGGCAAAGATGGTGTTGTAGCACGTGCAACGGGTGACGCACATGAAGGTACTACTACAGAAAAAAACATCAAAAATCTGCGGGCTTATATCTTCAATGAATCCGGTAGCTTTGAAGCAAAGACGGATAATGCTACTGTAGATGAACATGGCACGGAGCACACTGCTGTATTGAAACTAACTTCCGGTAAAAAGAAAGTGTATGTAGTAGCTAATATGCAGGACGATTGGATTACGTCTACCACTACAACTGCTCAATTTGAAGCTGTTACTTTGACACATTGTACGAAAGCAGGACGTATTGCCCATACCAAAGGTGTAGAAACGGCAGTTGCTGTATCGCGTGTCGGTAATTTTGATAAAATATCCGGTAATGGGAATGCGGCGACCAATGGTTTCCTGATGGCAAACGTATTAAAGGCAACTGAATACACATTATATCCCGGGATTTCTGCTGAGGATTGCTCGAAACCGGCGTATGAAAGTTCAGCGGAAATGAAGAAAAATAATCATTTGGAAGTGTCCATATCCCGTGCTGCTGCCAAGTTGCAGGCTACTTATGCAAATGCGGACGCTTTGATATTGAAAGATAGTGAAAGTAATACATTAGGCAAATTGCTTACTCCAACTTTTACGGTTCGTAATCTTCCGGTTCAGAGCTATATATTTCTGCATAATCATGTTGATGGTTTCCTTACGCCGTTCTATACAATGACTAATACTAGCTCTACATTTGCAGATTTTGCCAAATATTATGACGAGGTGAATGAGCCAAATTGGGATTTGAAAGCAAGTGCTGATGGGGAAGCTATAGAGTCTATATATTTGCCGGAGAACTCCAATCAGACACCGGTAAGGGGAAATACTACTTATGTGTTGGTGAAAGGGGTATTTGCTCCGGCGGCTAATGTGATGATTAATGCTGTTGAAGTGAAAAATGATGGTGGCAATCTTAGTATCGAAAATAAATTAGACGGAACTGATTATACCACAGGAGGAAAAGATGTACCGCCATATTTTATTGTCCCGGAATGGGAAAATCAGATTTATACGGCTCCTGCAGACTTTAGTGGAAACTTGGCAATCTATGGCTTGGGCATGATTTTAAAGACTTATTTGAATAAAGCCGGAAAACAGAAATGGTTAAATGCCGTAGACGAGGGAAGTGCTGTAGACGAAGGTGATATAGAAAATCCTGTAAGTGTTTATTATGGAAGCTCATTCTCTGCTTCTGAAGGTATTTATTCAGTTGTTACCATCAAGAAATATTCGCATAGCAAGAGTGATGCACCTGGCTATAAGGAAAGTATTGAAGGAACAATCCGTATTTTCCAGTACACCGGAGGTATTTGTTACTATCGCGTGAATGTTGAAGATAACATGGACGGAAAGACAGAAGCCAACAATCTGTTCTATTCAGTAATGCGCAACCGTTTTTACAATGTAAATATCTCAAAAATTACTTCAATCGGCTATCCCGATGACGAAGATGTTACCGTAGACCCGACAGATCCTATCAACCAGAAAACGTATATGCAGGCACATATCACTGTGGAACCATGGACGAAAGTTGAACAAGATGCAGAACTGGGAATGTAATTGCTATTAGTTTGCCGGTTCATTATGAATAGATTTTAACGGATTCTTTTGCCGGGGAGTTGTCCCGGCAAAAGAATCTAAAATCCCCCTCAATAACAATTTAATATGCACTTCAAGGATAATACATTTTACCGGAAAAGAAAGATGGTGGCATACATATCAGTGCTATTATGGCTTATTACAGGATGCGTTAATGAAGATTTTTCCGATTGTCCGCAGGGAAGTTTCCAGGTGGCTTTCGAATATGTTCATCACACGGACAATACTTGTCCCGATCGCTTCAACATTGATGTACAGCAAATAGACTTGTATGTATTTGATGCAGCCGGATGTTTTCTGAAATGTATAACTCGTAAAGGGACGCCTTTCCCGATAGATTTCCGGGTTAACCCGGAACTTTCTGCCGGTAACTATACGTTAGTGGCATGGGGAAACCTGACTGGCGAGGTGACTTTACAACCGGCCTTTATTGCCGGACAAACTACGCTTGAGCAGGCGTTATTATCACTCAACGCAACTGAAGACCGTAGCGTGAACCATAAACTGACTCCTGTTTTTCATGCAATGAAACAGGTGGAAGTAAGCGACGCGAAGGAACAAACAGAAGTCCTTTCATTTATTAAGAATGAGAATCACCTGCATCTGAATGTGAAGTGGTTTGAAAAGAGCGGAATACCATGTATTCACCGCTGTGCGGATGGCGTGCGTGTCCGTGTGGTTGACCCCAAAGGGGCGACTTATAAATTTGATAATTCAGTAGTTGCTTCGGGTAACGAATTGACATATTATCCATATCAGGGCGCAAATAATGATACGTGGAATCAATTTGCAGGCGTTTTCTCTTTGATGCGTTTGGTGGAAGGGGAAAAATTGACGCTATTGATAGAACGTTTGATGCAGGACGGCACAATCAAAGAACTCTACCGTTCTGACTTAGTCGAACTTATCCGGAGGCATCCATATACCCGCATCCAGTCGGAACTTGACCGGCAGGATGTGTATGAAGTAGAAATATCTCTCATAGATGATTTGGATGGTGACACGGATACTTATATGCAAACGGCTGTTACCGTATCAGGATGGACAATCATATTGCAGGATACGGAAATGTGATACTTTATAATTAAACGAGAGAATGAGACTGAAATTAGTTTATATATATAGCTTCGTTGTGACATTGTTATATCTGTTCACTGCTTGTACTGACGGAATAGAAGAATCTTCCGATAGTAATGGTCAGGGAGAAGGCAAGGAAATTCCTGTCAGTATCATGCCGAAACTTGTTGCAGGGGATGAAAATGAGGTATCAAAATTGCGTGTTATCATTTTTTCGACACGCACTTCCAATCCTTATGGGTCTAAAGTCTTAGTCAGTAACCGATTGATAGATATAAATGAAGATTATGTTGCCGTTACCTATATAGGATACAATGATATTTATGTGATAGGAAATGAGCCGGTAGATCTTTCGGGAATAAATAGACCGGAAGATTTGAAAAGTATCCGGATGAATACGGTAAGCAGCTTGAATGCTTCGGAATTTGTCTTTTTCCGGCAATTGCTCAATGTGAATGTGAGGAGTAAAAATGAGATATATCCGGAGGGCGCATCCGCTCCTGTTTCAAAACTGGAGATAAAGTTGCAACGCGTGATTGCCAAGTTAAGTGTGAAGTTTGACCTTAGTACGGAGATTTATGAAAATGGAAATCCTACGGGCGAATATGTCAACCTTGAGTCTATGGAGCTACTTAACATCCCGAAGTACAGTTATCTGATTCCCGGTAAATACAAGATAGAAGAGGAGTTTCTGGATAACCGTGTTTTCTCATTGGAAAATAGCAGTACGAAACTGAATCATTTCACATGCTCATCCGGTGATATATATTTGCCTGAATATCTGCCGATGGATGAGGTTTACAGAATGGTACTGCGTATTAAAGGGACATCACGAGGAATCACCCGTATATATACTTTGCCGATTGGTGACGCGATGAATTCAATTGATTCACATTCTACCGAATGGAACATAACCCGCAACAGGCATTACAGTTTGAATATTAAAGCCATTACCGGCTATGGGGAAGAGTCTCTTGAAATGAAATCCAGCGTTTCCGGATGGTCAGAGATCAATGTTCCTATTGAAATAACGGGCGCCAGTTTTCTTGCAGTCAACAAAAAGACGATTGAAGTAAAGTCACTGCGCTTTTTCTCATATGTGCGTTTTGCTTGTAACGCGCCGGTTGAAGTGAAACTTCCCGATGAGGTGACAATTGGTAATCAACTGCAGATGAAAATAGAATATGATGACGCAAATAAGAAAAGCGGGCGTGTCGGCTTCAGACGTGGAAACTGGAATACAGGTAATGATATTGTATATGTGACTACATTGACATCGGGTACTGCATCTGTTAAGCTTGATTTGCGACTTTATAGATCGGAGACAATTAGTGTCGGAAATAATCTTACCTGGGCAGAAGCTATGGGATATTGGGATAAAGCTAACTGGATTAGTGCGGGTATTTATAATGATGAGTTTTATAAAAGAGCCACCCTGGGAACGGGATGTAGGGTATATTATCCTGAAGGAGTAAATGAGAATGATGCAACAAGAGGGAAAGGATGCTGGAGATTAGCTACTATACGTGAAAATTGGGCGATTTATTCTGATAAAGCATGGTGTATAGAGGAATATGGTGCAAATGGCAGAAGGGCATATGTAAGTTACGGGCCCGGAAATCAGCTTATAGACGATAATAAAGATAATAAAGGCTACCGCTATAACTGTACTCTTGATGTCCGTCCCCCTGAACTTTCGGACTTTATAGTTTCAAGTTCAGATGAAACTAATGTTACGAAGGAAAAAGCATCCTCTATATGTACAAAATTAGGCAATGGATGGAGGTTGCCTACAGGAAAAGAAATGAATTATGTTTTTCTGAATGCCGGAACCAACGGGCTTCCCAATAATTTCTTTTCGGACAGTTATTGGGGAAAGAATGAGGACAGTACCTTCATTGTAGCAACAATGAGTGATCCGGACGGAAGTGCCACGACGGATGAATTGCGAAATGGGAAACACACGGTGCGGTGCGTAAAATTACGTTATCCCCCTATTGGATAAGAAAAATGAAATATATGATAGTAAAAAAGAATTATATTCAATTAATCCTGTTTGTATTGCTTTTCTCTTTGGGGGCTTGCAATAGTGATGAAATGTCGGATATCAACGATACAACAGAATTACAGGAGCAAATGGTTTTGAAACTAAGTGTGCAACAAGAGTCTGTTGTGCATACGAGAGGGACAGGTACTCCTGCCGATGAAGCAAAGATTGAAAATATGGATTTCCTGATATTCAATCAGGACGGAAATGTTGTTTATCATCAACACCCTGTATTGGAATGGACTGGAAATGAATATAAGACGACAGTAAACATTTCTTCAGCTACTGGAGAACATACATTATACCTGATAGCTAATTATCCGATGGAAGAAGGGACAATACATACTTTACAGGAGTTGGAAAATAAGATATGCACAAGTGCGGAGGCACTTGTGAAACCACCTTTTGTAATGGCTACCAAGCGCATTACTCTTTCCTCACTCAACATAATAGCTATTCGTAATGCCATGGAAAGTGACGGCAGCAATGGTTTCAGTTTGAAACGGAATGTTGCGAAATTCAGTGTGGAAGTGACAGCCAGCAATTTTAATTTGATTTCAATAGATTGGTTGGGGTGTCCTGTATCAGCCTCGATATTGACGAATGTGGATTATACCAGTCCGTCCACTTTGTCCATCAGTAAGCTTGCCTCTTCGTCAAATCCTATTTATCTGTATCAGATTCGGGATATGGGTTTGGATGCACATAAAGGATTTCACATCGTTGTACATGGAAATTATAAAGCAACGGACGGGACAGAAAAAGAAGGATACTATAAAGTTCGTTTATGTACGATCAATACTACAGGGGAAAAAGTTCCGTTGACTTCAATTGCAGGCAATGATTACTACAAACTGGATATCCGGAGTGTTGCGGGATTTGGCGCTAGTTCATTTGAAAATGCGGAAAAGAATGGATTTACTAATGATATGGAAGCATTCATGCTATTGGAGTATGATGGCACATATGAGTATCAAGAAAATTATTTGCGAAATGGCTATCAGATGGGATTTGAAAATTCTCGTTGGATTATATACAGCGATGAAACTCTGAATTCATCTGTGTTAGGTCATTTCTACCGGTGTATCCGGGATGAATCATTGAAAGGTTACACCATGTTTGACCCGCATTATCCCAACCTACAGCATGGATTAATAACAGTGAAAGCAAATGGAACAGAAATAACAGGGGAAACAGTTTGTAATGATACTCCTGATAATCCCGTCGAGATGGACTTATGTTTCACGGAATCAAGTGGAGATGCAGGTACAGGTACGGAATACTCCTTCACAAGTATTATCCAATATGGGGTTCTGCAAAAAACGGTAACTGTTGAACGCTATCCCTCTATCGGTCGGTCATATACAGTGCTTCCTATGTTATATACGAATTACGGGGAAGTGGTCGGTTCATCTGATTGGATTGGGATAGCTGAACAACGGCACGAAGGGGCTATTCTTTATCCTCTGTTAGACTCTAACAATGACCATATTTTTGTTCATGTGAAGAAAAATGATACAGGCGAGGCACGCGAAGGAACAGTACGTTTGTTTGGCAGGAATGGATATTTTGAACTTCGTATACGTCAGGAAGGATAATCCGGATAGTGTTAAGAGTGAAAGGAGATATGAGGATGAATATATTAAAAGATATTTTGGAAAAAGAAGGTGATAATCGAGGCTTTGTTTATTTGTATTGTCTAGAGGATTCATGGAAAGCATTCGGATATTCTGCTTTTTATTTGTCTTTACTTTATCCGGGTATGAAAATCGTGAAATATGATAATCCGGATATTATATGCTTTTGTATGTGTATATCGGATGACTGTCTGATGGAAATATTCGAGATGAACCGGATATATGTCGGGAATGAATGTATAGAAATGAAAGTGCCGGAAAGGATTTGCGGTGGAGAAGACGAATATGTCAAATGGTGTAATGAATTGTGCTTGAACTTGTAGGGTTATGAATAAACGGAGATTAGAATTATTACACCTTTTAAGATTGGTAATACATCAGAAATATGTAAGACTTCTTTGTATTACTTTAGGCGTGTTTCTACTTTTATGTACTTGTTCTGCCAATTCTGGCAAATCAAGTGCTATGACAAAGCAACAAAAAGACAGTATACTGATAGAGTGCTTTTGGGATACGTATGATTTTACAGATACTGTCCGGTTAAGCAGCTCGACCACTACCGAAAAGATGCTGGTGGATTATCTTTCTCAATTGTCGGAACTGACAGAGGAAAGGGCTTGTGAAAATATCAGGAGATTGGTGTTGAAGACTAAAGTTAATAAGGTGGTAAACCGTTGGTTTCTACAACGGTTAGAGCATCATCTATATGAACCAGATTCGTCACTACGGAATGATAGTTATTATATTTCAGTATTGGAGGAAGCATTAACATCCGGACATTTAGATGGAATGATGCGTATACGTCCCTTGTATCAATTGAAAATGCTTAAAAAGAACCGGATAGGGATTAAAGCTGTTGATTTTACTTTCATTCTTCCTACGGGGGAACTGCAAAATCTATGGGATATTTCCGCTAAATATACATTATTGCTGTTTTATGATCCGGATTGTATTTATTGTCGGCAATCAATGATGGAACTGTCTGAATCATCGGTAATAAATTCCTTCTTGCAACAGAGTGGACTATCCCTATCGCAACTTGCTCTTGTTACGATTTGTATGGAAGGTGAAATGGATGCGTGGAAAGAATATCAGCAGTCTCTTCCTTCTGTGTGGATAAACGGTTATGATGTCAGGAAGGTGTTGACTGAAAAAGAACTATATTTTTTGCGTTCTCTTCCCTCGATATATTTGTTGGGAGAGGACAAGCAAGTATTATTGAAAGAACCCTCTTCTATAAGTGAAGTTACCAGTTATTTATTAAATAAGTATGATGATATATAATAGTGGCATAAGAAAAATGGAATCATGACTTTTCCGCTGCCTGTGAAGGTAGCCTATTGTTTGTTTTGTTTGTGTGTGCATCTTTTTCCCGGTGGGGAAGAAGGTGCACTTTTTTATTATGATATTTATTAGTTTGAATATATTTGTTTATTTATTATTCTCCCCCAGGTATTGATTTTGTCGCTTTTTTCTGCTTTTCGTCGTTTTCTTGTCGTTTATTTAGTTCCTCTATGTCAGTTGTATATGTCTGAAATGCTTTTTAGTACTTTTCTGTTGAGGCTATTTGGTGTCGTTTCATCTCCGTGGGAGATGCTGCATCTTTGCATTGTTAACGTTAGCGAAGTGATAATTAAAACAGTATTCATTAAAAAAAGAAAAGTAGTATGGCTATTAGATTTAGAAGGGTGTCTCGCCTGTGTGACCCTACAAATAAAGAAGCAGGAAAGAAAGTGTATCCGGTGATTTCTTATCAGTATGATACGAGTGCAACGTTGGATGAGTTTGCAAAGGAGATTGCGTCTGCTTCCGGTGTCAGCGAGGGTGAAACGATTAGTGTATTGAAGGATTTTCGTACGTTATTGAGAAAGACATTGCTGGGTGGCCGTTCGGTGAATATCGCCGGTCTGGGATATTTTTACCTTTCTGCCCAAAGCAAAGGGACGGAGAAGGCGGAAGATTTTACGATCGCTAATATTTCAGGGCTTCGTATCTGTTTTCGTGCTAACTCGGATATTCGTCTGTTTACCGGGACGACTACCCGTTCGGATGGGTTGAAGTTCAAGGATTTGGATCATATTAATGATTCGGGTAGTGTTGGTGACGGTTCGGATGATGGGGGTGAAACTCCGGATCCGGATGGTGGTTCGGGTGGTAATGGTGAAGCACCAGACCCAGCTGCTTGATTCATGAGCCGTTGAGAACTGTCTGGTTTGTATGGAATGGGGCTTCGGCCTCATTCTTTCTTTATAACTACGTAAAAATATAAATATGCAAATAACTACAATCCTTGCTTTTATTACCGCTATGGATGGTTTGGAAGCTGTGAAATGGTTAGTGAGGTATATCACTTGCCGCAAGACGGATGCACGAAAAGAGGAAGCATCCGTGAACAGTATGGAAGAAGAAAATCGCCGTAAAAAGGTGGACTGGTTGGAAGAACGGCTGACTCAACGTGACGAGAAGATAGACGGGCTTTATATTGAACTTCGCAAGGAGCAGGAAGAGAAGATTGACTGGATACATAAATGTCATGAAGTGGAGTTGATACAGAAGGAGTCGGAAGTGAAGAAGTGTGAGATTAGAGGGTGTGTGAAGCGTATGCCACCTTCGGATTATTAACTGGTGCGTTTGAACTAATAATGAATTATCATGAGAAATATAGATTCTATCATAGTACATTGTTCGGCTACGAAAGCCGGGCAGGATTTTACTGCCACAGATATTGACCGTTGGCACCGGGAACGTGGGTTCAATGGTATCGGGTATCACTATGTGATCCGTTTGGATGGGAAATTGGAAAAGGGGCGTGATGTCGCTTTGGCCGGTGCTCATTGTAAAGGTTGGAATGAGCAGAGTATCGGGATATGTTATATCGGCGGATTGGATGAGAACGGGCGTCCGGCAGATACCCGAACGAATGCTCAAAAACGGGTGCTTTATCAGATTATTATGGATTTGCAGCGGGAATATAATATTCTCCAAGTGTTGGGACATCGGGATATTTCACCGGATTTGAATGGTGACGGAGTGATTGAACCTTATGAATATGTGAAGGCTTGTCCCTGTTTTGATGTGAAGGAGTTTTTGAGGAGTGGGAGGGAGTTACTGTTTGTATTGTTGGTGGCTTTGGTTGTGCCTGTATTGCTGTCGGGATGTAGGAGTAAGAAAGAGGTGATAAACAGGGAGAGTGAAGTTAGGGTTGATTCAAGTTTAAATAGTAGCTCCGGGAAAAGTCTTGTTAAAAATAAGGTTGCTTCAGAAAAGGATTCGGAGGTGGTAGAAGAGCATATCGAACAGGTGGTGTTTGTGTTTCCTGTTGATACGCTTGGGTTGAAGGCTGGGATGGTGGTGAAGACTGTGGTGGATAGGAAAAACGTTAATGAGAAACAACTTCTTCAAGAAGTGAATTCACAGTCTGTGAGCTTATCGGATATGAGTGCTAAGACAGAGATTCATAAAACGGGAGTTGAGAAAACTACTAATAGGACAACCGGAGGTTGGTATTGGTACGGAATTATTTTGCTGGTTCTGGTTATTGTGTGTTGGATTTGCAAAGTGAAGAGGAAGTGAGATGTTGTTTGTCTGGTACAAAGTTAGTTTTGATGAAAAATGGAGTCATGGTAGTGCTGTCTGTGAAACTGTGTACTTTTTTGTGGAGTTTGTATGTGTATTCCCATGGAAATGCGTATCTTTGAATAATCAAAATAGAGGAAAAATAATGAACGGAGTATTGCCCAAACTTCCAATTGGAATACATGATTTTGAGAAACTTCGTAAAGGAGATTATCTCTATGTGGATAAAACCACTCTTGTATGGCGAATAGCTAACACAGGTAAAGCCTATCTTTTAACTCGTCCTCGTCGTTTTGGGAAAAGCCTGCTACTCTCTACTTTTAAAGCCTATTTTGAGGGCAAGAAAGAATTATTTGGAGGGTTGGCTATTGCTGGCATGGAAAAGGATTGGAGGAAATATCCCGTACTGCATTTGGATTTGAACGTGAGAAAACATGATTCTTCCCAGGCTCTAGTCGAAATTCTTAGCAGGCAGTTGACGCAATGGGAACTGAAATATGGCAAAGGAGAGGATGAGGAAACTCTTTCAGGACGTTTTGCAGGTGCAATTCGTCGTGCCAGTGAACAGTCTGGTTGTGGAGTAGTAGTGCTTGTTGATGGATATGATAAACCTTTATTGAAAGTATTGAGCAATGATGTTTTGCTTGATGATTATCGTAAAACCTTGAATGCTTTTTATAGTGTACTGAAAAGCTCTGATCGTTATCTCCATTTTGTTTTACTTACAGGTGTGACTAAGTTTGCACAAACTGGCATGTGTAATGATTTGAATCAGCTGAATGATATCAGCATGACGTCTCAGTATGCCACCATTTGTGGTATTACGCGACAAGAATTGAAGGATACTTTTATTCCTGAACTGAATCGATTGGCAGAAACGAATGAACTGACTTATGAAGAAACATTGAACAAGATGACGGCTTTATATGACGGCTATCATTTTTGTGAGTTTGCGGAAGGAGTATTCAATCCATTCAGTGTGCTTAATGTTTTTGACGGGTATAAGTTTAGCAACTATTGGTTTCAAACCGGTACTCCTACTTTTTTAGTCGAACTGCTTAAAAAGAGTGAGTATGATTTGCGTACGTTGATTGATGGGGTAGAAGCCAATGCTTCTTCGTTTATGGAATATAGGGTAGATGCTAATAATCCGATTCCGTTGATTTATCAGAGTGGCTATTTGACTATAAAGGGGTATGACAAGCGTTTTGGAAACTACCTGCTGAAATTTCCCAATGATGAAGTGCGATATGGATTTATGGATTTTTTGGTTCCTTACTACACATCAGTGGTAGATGATGAACGGGGTTTTTATCTTGGTAAATTTGTACGTGAATTGGAGAGTGGTGATGTTGATGCTTTTCTTACCCGCTTACAGGCTTTCTTCGCAGATTTCCCTTATGAACTGAATGAAAAGACCGAACGACATTATCAGGTTGTATTTTATTTAGTTTTCAAACTGATGGGGCAATTTACCGGAGCAGAGGTTCGTAGTGCCCGCGGACGGGCGGATGCAGTGGTGAAAACTCCGAAGTATATTTATGTATTTGAATTTAAACTGAATGGTACTGCCGAACAGGCTTTGCAGCAGATTGATGAAAAAGGCTATCTGATACCTTATCAGGTAGACGGGCGTGAGTTGGTTAAAGTTGGAGTGGAGTTCAGTGCAGAAAAAAGGAATATAGACCGGTGGTTGTATTAGCTCGATAACCATGTTGTTAAAGGAGTTACGGAGCCGTTTGAGATTGTTCAAGCGGCTCTTGTTTTGCGGGTAGTTCTTCTTATCGTTTGTTTTAAATCCAAATCATAATCTCTATTTCTTTATCAGTTGTGATCTTTTCCTTTTTTCTGATTTCCGCTTTGAGAGGAAGTAAATAAGTATCAAGTTTGGTGTCAAACCAGATTGCGGTTTCCCATTGGGTATTGCCGATTTTGGCCGTCATCTTCAACCGTCCCCAGCCTTCCTCTAAGAATCCGAGATTCTCTCTTATTTCTTTGGACATCTCTTTCGGCAGGCAGGCTATGTGCCAACCGCCCGTTCCAACAGTCGATGAGTAGTTCCATACTTTTGCGGTAAACTCGTATTTCATTCCTTTATTTTTCATTGTACAAAAATAGGTAATAATAGGAGATTGGTTGTTCTTTTTCTCTCAATTAATTTTTGATGTTATATTCTATTACAGGAATCGACAACTGGGTGAAGAAACAGAATAAGTCAAAGTTAGCTTGTGCATAGCCCTTGTGGCTGCCACATAAAGCATACTTTTATCAATATTGGAATGATAGTTCTTATCATCTGTTTGCGGAATGATTACTTCGTCAAATTCCAGTCCTTTCGCCATATGGGCGGAAGTGATGATAATCCCTTTTACATAAGCAGAACTTTGATTGGACAAAAGTGAGATGTCGTTTGCATATATCTGGAACTTTTGAACAAGTTCTTTTGCTTGGGATTCTGTTTTGCAGATAATCCCTAATGAGGTATAATGGGAGTTCCTGAAGGAGTTTACTAAATCCGCAATACCTTGGATTTCCTCTTCTGTATTTTTGAATGGAAGAATCTTGGGGTGTTCCCCATGTCTTATAATCGGTTCTAATTCATTGTTCGGTTGAATTTTTTGTGCAAAACTGGTGATCTCAAAAGTAGAACGATAGCTTTTGCAAAGTTTCATTATTTCTCCTGTTGCAAATGCTTTCTGAATCATATCGGCAGTGGAAGAACCATAAGGATTGACGGATTGGGAAGTGTCTCCAAGAATTGTTTTTCGACACGGATAAAGTTTTTGAATCACTTTGTATTGTATGGGAGAATAGTCTTGCATTTCGTCTATCAGAAGATGTTTGACATAAGATTGGGCGTTGTTCCCATTTAATGCGATATGCAGATAAGCCAAAGGAGCTAAATCCGCATATTCCAGTATGCGGTTTTTGCGTGTCTTGAACATCTCCGGTTTTCCGATCCACTCAAAAAAGTCTTTATAGATTTGGAGATCGTTATTGCCTACGAACATCTTTTTTATCTCTTTCTTTAGTTGGTTTTTCTCCGGAGTGCTAACTGTGAGATTATATTGTAGTTGCATCATTTCCAGAATGTAATCTGTCATAGTCTCAAATCGTTGACGTATGGGATAGCGGTGGAATCGTTTGAACTGTTCGTTAATAAATTCGGCAGGAATGGTGATGTATTTGGTGAGTTTTACGTCTGTTGCTTTGAAATAGTTGTTTTCCATGTAAAGGATGAATTTGTCAAGTAGTGATATAAACTCGAAGGAGGCTTTGTATTGTATTCGTTCGATAAAGTCGGGTGTCGGGTTTTCTAATAGTTCCGTCACTTGGTCGAAGAAATTCTGGTGTTTATATTTGTTGTCAATTACGTCCGACAGAATTTGCCCCATGCTGGTTTCGGGAACGGTCTCTTCGCCAAGTTTCGGAAGTACATTAGAAATGTAATCGGCAAATACTTTATTGGGGGAGATGATTAATATGTCTTTGGAAGAAATCTGTCCTTTCTGTGCATAAAGCAGGTAGGCAATACGATGGAGGGCGATAGAGGTTTTTCCTGAACCGGCAACACCTTGTATAATAAGTACAGAAGCGTTTTCATTACGGATGATCTGATTCTGTTCCCTCTGAATTGTCGTGACGATATTTTTCATTTTATTGTCGGCATTGGAACATAGTTCTTTTTGCAGAATATCGTCATGAACAGTTACGGAACTTTCAATCATATACTCCATTTTTCCTTTGCGAATGCGATATTGGCGTTTGAGTGAGATCGTCCCGTTAATTTTGCCTGCCGGGGAGGAGTAGAACGCCTCGCCTAATTCATGATCGTAGAACATGCTTGAAATAGGAGCTCGCCAATCGTAAATCAGATTCTTTTTTTGATTGAGGTCATAGAAAGTATGTATTCCTATATAGATCGGACTAACTTGGCTTTTGTCTTTCTTTTCCTGAAAGTCGATTCGTCCGAAATAGGGGATATCCAGTATTTTGCTTAGTCGCCTGCGTTTGTCAATTACATTTTCACCTAATGCAAAATGATTTAATATGCTTTCGCGCATGGAACGGATTTCGTGGGGATCGATATCTTTGTTCGACCATAGATAATCCTTGTACTCCTGCAGGGTGTCTATATGCTCTTTGACGGAAGTACTGGTAGTGTTAATCGTATCATGGATAGTGGTTATGACTTGCTGTAAATACTCTTTTTCCTGTTTCTCTGTTTGATTGAATATCATAATCTCTTTTTAGTTGTATGGTGAAGAATTGAATTTGCGGACAAAGTTAGCTCAACCCATCAAGGGATTAAATAGTTATTTATAGCTATATATGTATCCTTTTTCCTATTTTTGCATACTTACTTAATAAGGAAAAAGATGAATATTTTTGAATTGGCAAAACGTAACCAGCAGAAAGCTTGGGAGATTATAGAGGATACCCGTATTGTTCGGATATGGGAGGGGATTGGTGCCAAAGTGAATCTGGTAGGTTCGTTGCGTACAGGATTATTGATGAAACATCGGGATATTGATTTTCATATTTACACTTCTCCTTTGGATTTGTCTGCCAGCTTTCGGGCGATGGCTGAATTGGCGGAAAATACGTCCATAAAGAAGATTGAATATACGAATTTATTACATACAGCAGAAGCGTGTATAGAGTGGCATGCATGGTATCAGGATATGGAAGGAGAACTCTGGCAAATGGATATGATTCATATCCAAGAAGGCTCTCGTTATGATGGCTATTTTGAAAGGGCGGCCGAACGCATTTCTGCGGTATTGACAGATGAAATGAGACTGGCTATCCTGAAATTAAAATACGAAACGCCTGATACGGAAAAGATTATGGGAGTGGAGTATTATCAAGCTGTGATTCAGGATGGTGTACGTAGTTATCCGGAATTTGAGGAATGGAGAAGATTGCACCCGGTGGTGGGTGTGGTGGAATGGATGCCTTAGACAGACTGGTAGCTTCGGGAAAAGGACGTATGGGTTAATTAACTTAGTAGTCCGGTTTCCTGTCCCAAACGAATGGCTTCGATGGAATTTTGCACACCTAATTTGCGTAACAGGTTCTGCCGGTGAATATTGACAGTGTGAATACTGATACATAGCTTGTCTGCAATCTCTTTACTTAACAACCCTTTTTGAATAAGCCGTAATATCTCTATTTCCCGATTAGTGAGGTTGAGCGAAGAAGGCATTAGTAAAGAGGAAGGAGAGAAGAATTCCCCGTTCTTCAGATTTAGGACAGTGCAGTCTACTGTTTCGGAATGTTTTTGGTCGGGTGAAATATCCATATTGCCTATTACGAGCCATGCTTTGCCGTTACGGTCTTGTTCCAAAACTTGATGTCGGCTAGTGACACGTATATATTGCTGCCTGGCATTGAGTATACGGAAACTGTAAATGTTGGAATAGTCGTTTCGCTGTTCGAGGGGCAGACTGTAAATGAATTGGCTTAACGTGACCTGTAATGCTGCCAGTTGCGCACGGTCGTCCGGATGAATACGTGATTCTAAATAATCTCCCTGCTTTTCCAAAGTTTCTATCTTGTGACTGTCATACCCCAGTAAATCAACGAAATTCGAGGAAGCATACGTGTAATTGCATTTGTAAACATCGACAACAAATGTGCAGTTGTGACAGATTTTTGAAAGTTGGTGAAGTATGGATTTATCCCGTTCCCACACAGCGTAATCAATATCGGTAGCAGACAAGCATTGCTTTGCCCACATTTCTTCCCGAGTGATATTGTTTGATTTATTCATAGCGAATGTTTTTGGGTACTGATAATCTGTTTTGAGAAATCGTTTATTTACCAATCAATTTCTTCTATTCCCTTGCTATGCAAGAAAGCATTGGCTTTACTGAAGTGTTTACAACCGAAGAAACCATATTCGGCAGAGCGGGGAGAGGGATGAACAGTGGTTAGTACCAGATGTTTGTTGGTATCTATCAAAGATCGTTTCTCTTTCGCATAACTTCCCCAAAGCATAAATATCAAATTCTCCCGTTTTTCACTTAGTTTCCTGATAACTGCGTCTGTGAAGATTTCCCAACCCATATTTCGATGAGAACCGGTTTCGTGCGCACGTACAGTAAGAACTGAGTTTAGCGGGAATACACCTTGAGCTACCCAACGATCCAAATTACCAGAAGTTGGAATTGGCTTTCCCAAATCTTGGTGTATTTCTTTGAAGATGTTGCTTAGTGAACCTGGGATAGCTACTCCATCAGGCACAGAAAAACAGACTCCATAATATTGTCCGGGATTGGGATAGGGGTCTTGTCCAAGGATAACTACTTTTACCTTTTCGAAGGGACAGGAATTGAATATATGAAAAATCTGATGTCCGAGAGGGAGGACGTGTGCCCGTTTGTATTCATCTTTGACGAATGTAACCAACTTTTCGAAGTATGGTTTGTCAAATTCTTCTTGTAATTGTTGTTTCCAACTTGGTTCTATTCTGACATCCATAAAGTGGGACTTGATAATTTATGTAATGGCAAAAGTAGATATATTACAAGAGAATATCAAGAATGAGAGGCAAAATTGTGTATCTCGCCGATTTAGGATGAATTGTGTGCTAATAAATGATAATTATCGTCTTTCTTCCGAAAAAGAACGGGTATAAATGTATTATTCTGATTTATTGTGTTACCTTTGTACCAAGAGTTTGAGTTACGAATCATTATCGTATAGTTCTTCTTTATAATATTTTATTAGCAAGCAGTCCTTGTCTTTAATTATCCTCCTCACTCCAAATTAGTATTTATTTTAATAAAATTTTAAATGAACATTTACATTTCAGGTTTAAGCTATGGCACTAATGATGCTGACTTAACAAATTTATTTGCAGAGTTTGGAGAAGTTTCTTCAGCTAAAGTAATTTTTGACAGAGAAACTGGTAGATCCAGAGGATTTGCTTTCGTAGAAATGCCGAATGATACAGAAGGACAAAAAGCAATTGACGAACTGAATGGAGTTGAATACGACCAGAAAGTTATTTCAGTAAGCGTGGCACGTCCTCGTACTGAAAGACCGTCTAACGGTGGTGGCCGTGGTGGTTATAATAACTCTAGAAGATATTAATATCCGAATAAAAGCAGAAGATAATATCTTCTGCTTTTATTTAATAAGTTATTTCCGTTTCATGATTCAACGGAGGAATCTTCTGATTGACACAGGGGAAGACAAAAAATCATATTACATTTAAGTTCTGCTAATTCTGGCTCTTTTTCTGTGCAATATCAGGAATATCTACTCCTGCACTTTCCATTCTGAAAATAGATTTATTAGACTTTTTTGTAATACACAATACTCTTGAAGAAGTCAGGAGTAAAGGTTTAATAAATTACACCCAACAAGGCAAATAGTCAATGACAGGGCCAATCTTGAGCGCTTGAATAAAGTGTGCTCACACTGTTTATCTTGTTCAATTGCTCTAAAGCAAAATAAAACATATGAAATCATTCTTTATAGGAAATATTGAGATAAAAACACCTGTAATACAAGGTGGAATGGGAGTAGGTATCTCGCTCTCGGGTTTGGCTTCGGCAGTAGCAAACGAAGGAGGAGTAGGCGTTATATCATGCGCAGGTCTAGGTTTGTTATATCCCAAAGGGAAAGGTACTTATCCTGAAAAATGTATTAACGGGCTGAAAGAGGAAATCCGGAAAGCACGTGCGAAAACAAAAGGTATTATTGGCGTAAACGTCATGGTTGCTTTATCGAATTATGCGGATATGGTGCGCACCGCAATCGAGGAAAAGATTGATGTGGTATTTTCCGGTGCCGGGCTTCCACTCGACCTGCCTTCATATCTGACTCCGGAGAGTACAACCAAGCTAGTGCCTATTGTATCTTCTTCACGAGCAGCCAAAATCATCTGCGATAAATGGCAGAAGAATTATAATTATCTGCCCGATGCAATCGTGGTGGAGGGGCCTAAAGCCGGTGGACATTTAGGATTTAAAAAAGAACAATTACAGGATCAGCATTATGCTTTGGAAACTTTGATTCCGGAAGTGGTAATGATTGCATCCAGCTATAAAGAACAGAAACAGATTCCGGTGATTGCCGCCGGCGGCATTTCGACGGGGGAAGATATTGCACATTTTATGGAGCTGGGAGCTGCAGGGGTACAAATGGGAAGTATATTTGTTACCACCCAGGAATGTGACGCGTCCGAGACGTTCAAGGAAGTATATATTCACTCCAAGTCCGAAGATGTTCTTATTATTGAAAGTCCTGTGGGAATGCCAGGACGAGCTATTGACGGGGAATTTATTCACAATGTGAATAGTGGACTGGAGAGGCCTAAGAGTTGCTCATTCCATTGTATCAAAACATGTGATTATACAAAAAGCCCTTATTGCATTATTAAGGCTTTATATAATGCAGCCAAAGGAAATATGAAAAAAGGCTATGCTTTTGCCGGTAGCAATGCTTTTCTCGCTGAAAAAATCAGTAGTGTAAAAGAAGTAATGAGTACACTGGAGCGCGAGTTTTTCTTGGCAACCCATAAACTGGCTTAACCTACGGGATTTTCATTCCCATGATGGAGTTTGTCAGTCCTTTTACAATATAAATTAATAGCTGTTTTGATACAGCAAAAATAACAATTATGACATTTAAAGAATTAAATATAACCGAACCGATTTTAAAAGCTATTGAAGAAAAAGGATATGCAGTGCCCACTCCCATTCAGGGAGAGGCAATTCCGGCTGCATTAGCAAAAAGAGATATATTAGGCTGTGCGCAAACGGGAACAGGTAAAACTGCTTCGTTTGCTATTCCCATTATACAACATTTGCAAATGAATAAAGAGGCAGCCAAGTGCCGGGGGATTAAAGCGTTGATTTTGACGCCCACCCGTGAGCTTGCCTTGCAAATAAGTGAATGCATTAATGATTATGCCAAATATACCCAAGTGCGGCATGGGGGTATTTTTGGCGGAGTAAATCAACGTCCTCAAGTTGACATGTTACACAAAGGAATTGATATCCTGGTTGCTACACCGGGACGTTTGCTTGACTTGATGAATCAGGGACATATCCATCTGGATAAGATACAATATTTTGTACTTGATGAAGCAGACCGCATGCTTGATATGGGATTTATTCATGATATCAAGCGGATATTACCGAAACTTCCGAAAGAAAAACAGACTTTATTCTTCTCCGCTACAATGCCTGATACAATTATTTCTTTAACGAATTCTTTGTTGAAGAATCCTGTACGAATCAGCATAACTCCGAAATCATCGACTGTGGATGCTATTGAACAGATGGTTTATTTCGTAGAGAAAAAGGAAAAGAGTCTTTTACTGGTTTCGATTTTGCAAAAATCAGAAGATCAGTCGGTGTTGGTATTTTCACGTACGAAGCATAATGCTGATAAGATCGTAAAGATACTGGGCAAGGCGGGAATTGGTAGCCAGGCGATTCATGGAAATAAAAGTCAGGCAGCGCGGCAGTTGGCTTTGGGCAATTTCAAGTCGGGCAAAACACGTGTGATGGTGGCTACTGATATTGCAGCCAGAGGTATCGATATTAACGAACTTCCTTTAGTTATCAACTATGATCTTCCTGATGTGCCGGAAACGTATGTGCATCGTATCGGACGTACCGGAAGAGCTGGGAATACAGGGACAGCACTGACATTCTGCTCGCAGGAAGAGCGTAAACTCGTTAATGATATTCAGAAACTGACGGGTAAGAAGCTGAATAAAGCCAGTTATACTATTTGAAATCAACAAATAACAATCTCTTTAAAATTAATATAAAACTAAATATAAATTCTATGGCAAAATCCATGACAGTTGGTAAACGTGAAAATGAAAAGAAAAGACTCGCTAAACGAGAAGAAAAACTGAAAAAGAAAGAAAGCAAGAAATTATCGGGCAGCTCAAATAGCTTTGAGGATATGATTGCCTATGTAGATGAGAACGGAATGATAACTTCGACTCCTCCGACAGAGGATATAAAGAAGGAAGAAATTAATCCGGATGAAATAATTATAGCAACTCCTAAAAAGGAAGAAGAGGAGCCGACGATCTTGAGAGGACGGGTTGAGTTTTTTAATGAGTCAAGAGGATTTGGCTTTATTAAAGACCTTTCAGGTGTTGAGAAATACTTTTTTCATGTAAACAATGTCATTGGCAATATTGCAGAAAATAATATCGTAACATTTGACCTTGAGCGTGGAGTGAAAGGCATGAATGCGATCAATATCTCTTTGGAAAACAAATCTACATCGGAAGATTTAGCTCAGTCTAAACCTGTATAGGGAAGTGTATATTCTGCTTGTGTGTAAAATAAAAAACAAAATAATTAGAGATATGAAAAAAGGTAATATAATGCGTGATGTTATTTCATCCAGTCAGTTTACTGAAAATGTTATTAAAGAGTATAAAAAGGGTTTGGGAGATATGGTATTGGTAGCAATAACTCCGCGGACTACCATTGAACTTCCTGCGCATTTGACTCAAGCGGAAATAGATGCTCGTGTGGAGATTTATAAAAAACTGCATAGTTCTAAAGTATAGGCGGTTGCAAATTGCAATACGAGGAATAAAAAAATCCCTTGAACTTCAAAAGTTCAAGGGATTTTTTATTACCGAATCGATAGTGGTGCCACCAGGAATCGAACCGGGGACACAAGGATTTTCAGTCCTTTGCTCTACCAACTGAGCTATGGCACCTTGTGCTTGTTCGGTCCGGTAATATCTCTTTTGCGGTTGCAAAGGTAGTGAAACTTTTGGATTCTGCAAGTCTTCTGGAAATAAAAAACACTGATAAAAAGTTAGTCGGCTTATTATCAGTGTTGTATAAGATAAAAAATATTTCAGGTATGTGATGAAATCTATTGCTTATCTTCCTTTAATGGATTCCATCCCTGTGCTTTTAATTCAAATTCTTGTCCATCGCGGGTAATCAATGCACAGCCAAGTTCGGGTTTGGTAATATGTCCGATGAGACGAACTCCTTCCATTTGTGAAATTTTCTCATGATCGGCGATGGAAACAGTAAAGAGTAGTTCATAATCTTCTCCACCATTCAAGGCACAAGTCGTAAGATTCATGTTAAACTCTTCGGCCATAACAGCTGTCTGATAATCGATTGGGATATGCTCCTCGTAAACGCGGCAACCAGCATTGCTTTGTTTGCAGATATGCATCAGTTCTGATGACAGGCCGTCGGAAATGTCCATCATAGAAGTAGGGACAATATTGGCGGCTGCCAATTTCTCAATGATATCTTTGCGCGCTTCCGGTTTCAATTGGCGTTCTAATAAATACTCTTTGCCGGAGAAATCCGGTTGGACATCTTTATCACCTTGCAATACGACTTTTTCACGTTCCAAAAGTTGTAAACCCATATAGGCTGCTCCCAAGTCGCCACTAACACAGATCAGGTCAGTGTCTTTGGCTCCATTACGGTAAACTACTTTATCCTTATCGGCATCGCCGATACAAGTAATGCTGATAGCAAGACCTGTCAGAGAAGAAGTGGTATCGCCTCCCACAATGTCGACATTATATTGCTGGCAAGCCAGGCGGATACCGGAATAAAGTTCGTCCATATCTTCCACGCTGAAACGCTTGGAAAGACCAAGAGATACCGTAATCTGCCGGGGAGTACCGTTCATGGCATAAATATCGGAGAAATTAACTACTGCTGATTTATATCCCAAATGCTTCAAGGGAACATAAGTCAGGTCAAAATGCACACCTTCCATAAGCAGGTCGGTTGTTACCAGTACTTGCTTTTCTGAAGGGTAGGAGAGAACGGCGGCATCGTCGCCCACTCCATATTTGCTGGATTCGTTTTCCAGTTTGATTCCCTCGGTGAGGCGGTCAATCAGACCAAACTCACCGAGAGATGCTATTTCAGTTCTCATAAATCGGGATGGTTGTTTAGGCACGGTTGATAAGTTCACGCATGATCGTGGTCATTTTCGGTTGAGCAGCGTCAGCGGCTTTCTGAACTTCTTCGTGTGTTACTTCTACGATTTTTCCTTCTACTCCTAAGTCGGTGATGACGGAAATACCAAAAACTTTGATACCACAATGGTTGGCTACGATAACTTCCGGAACGGTAGACATACCAACCGCATCAGCACCAAGGATATGGAATAATTTATATTCGGCAGGAGTTTCGAAAGTAGGACCTTGCGTACCAATATACACTCCGTGTTGTACTTTAATTCCTTTTTCTTTGGCAATCTCGTCAGCCTTACTAATCAATTCTTTGCAGTATGCTTCGCTCATGTCCGGGAAGCGAGGTCCGTAAGGGATATTTTTTCCGCGAAGCGGATGTTCGGGGAAATAGTTGATATGGTCAGTGATAATCATCAGGTCACCGATTTCGAAATCTGCATTTGTACCGCCACTGGCATTGGATACAAACAAGGTTTTGATACCTAATTCACGCATGACACGTACAGGGAAAGTTACTTCTTTCATAGAATAACCCTCGTAATAGTGGAAGCGTCCCTGCATAGCCATGATATCCTTATTTCCTAGTTTGCCGAAAATCAGCTTACCGCTATGACCTTCGACGGTAGATACCGGGAAGTTGGGGATATCTGAATACTTTATTTCATACTTCTCGGTGATTTCGTTTGCCAAACTGCCAAGTCCGGTGCCTAGTATAATGGCAGTTTCCGGACTGGTATGCATCTTACCTTTCAGATAAGCTGCGGTTTCTTGTATTTTCTCTAACATAGTCAATAATATGTTGGTTAAATTTATCTTGTTGATTTTGTAATATTTCAATTTCAATAGGCAAGGCGTAGATAAATGGTTTCAATTCCTTGTCCAAAGCCGGATGGTTAATCAGGCGTGTTGCATCTTTCTCGGTGGTAATAATCAACCGGTGTTCTCCTTTCAGTTTATGAAACCGTTCTTTGATTAGCTGTATATCCCGCTGAGTGAAATTGTGGTGATCGTCAAACGATAGTAAATCTATTTGTTTGGTACAACCTTCCAGTCTTTCGAGAATAGGGGCAGGTGAGGCAATTCCCGTCATCAATAATATATCAGTGTTTGTCAGTGAGGACAAAGCAACCTCATGGTTTGTCGAAATTGCATTTGTGTCCGGAGACATGGTAGGGAACACTGGTTGCAGGTTACCATACCGGAACGATGAGAAGAATAACTGTTGATATGGATAAAGGTTCAGCCGTTTCGTGATAATGTTATAATCAATAGGCTTGATGTCTTGCGGGCATTTGGTGACAATAACGATTTGCGCCCGATTCTTGCCGCTAATTGGTTCACGAAGCCGTCCTGCGGGGAGCAAAGTGTCATCACAGAATAACCGGTGATAATCCGTTAACAGAATACTCAATCCCGGTTTGACGTATCGGTGCTGGAAAGCATCGTCCAATAGGATAACATCTATTGAAGGCTTTTGCAGTGCAAGCAACTTTTCTATGCCATGACAACGCTTTTCATCGACAGCTACTGTGACAGACGGGAATTTTTGATGCATCTGGTAAGGTTCGTCGCCAATGCTTCTTGCCGTACTTTCCGGAGTTGCCAATACATAACCTTTCGTGTGCCGTTTATATCCCCGACTTAATACAGCTACCTTATATTGATTACAAAGAAACTTTATCAGATATTCAGTGTGCGGAGTTTTTCCTGTCCCTCCTACAGCGAGATTACCCACGCTGATGATAGGTATATCAAAACTCTTTGATTGGAGAACTTCCCAGTCAAAGAGTTTATTTCTCATCATTACCACTGCTCCGTAGAGCCAGGAGGCAGGGTAGAGCCACTTATGTATCTTGATAAAGTGTTCGTCCATGTATTACGGTTTATTTAATATTCAGTTCGAACGGAATACGTGCCTGAATCATGGATTGTTCTTGCAGATTTTTCAGTAAACCGAATTGCTGGTAGTACTCGCCTAATTTACTTTTCAGTAATTGTGATTCTACATAATTCGTCGGTTTCGTATCAAGCAGGGAAGACAGGAAATCTTGTTTCTCCGGATAAGAGACAACGGTATAGCCTTCGATACCGGCTTTTGCAACAGCAATGTCCAGTGCCTTGTCAATACCGCCTAATTCGTCTACTAATCCCAGTTCTTTAGCAGTTTCCCCAGTCCATACACGGCCTTCGGCAATCTTCTCGATAGCTTCCTTCGTCATGTGACGTCCTTCGGCACAACGAGTTACAAAGGTATCATATCCTTCAGTTATCATCATTTGAAGCAATGATTTCTCATCCTCGTTAAACGGACGCATGATATTTCCGAAATCAGCGTATTTATTCGTTTTTACGACATCATAACTTAAACCGATTTTATCAGTCAATCCTTTCACATTAGGAATCATACCGAAGATTCCGATAGAACCGGTCAGGGTAGTAGGCTCTGCAACAATCGTATCGGCAACGCAAGAGATATAGTAACCTCCTGACGCAGCATAATCACCCATAGAGACAATGACCGGTTTCTTTGTTTTCAGCTCTTTCACAGCATGCCAGATTTGTTCCGAGGCGAAAGCACTTCCACCTGGAGAATTGACACGGAGTACAACAGCTTTCACATCATCATTATCTTTCAATTTGCGCAGGTCACGAATGACTTTCGAACCGACAATCCCATCTTCGGAAGTTGCAGAGCTCGGATAGTCTGTAATTTCACCGGATGCATAATAAACAGCTACGATATTACCGCTTTTATCTTTCGGCACATTTTTCCTTACGTTCATCATGTCGCCCAATCCTAATATAGGAAGATTATCATCTTCATTGATCTCTACCAATTTCTTAAGATAATTGCGCACATCATTGCGATAAATCAGAGTATCAGCCAATCCGCATTTTACACTCTCTTGTGCCGGATAGAACATGAGCATGCGATCTGCATAAACATTCAGTGAGTCTACAGAAATATTACGTGAAGTAGATACCCCTTCCGTAACCTGTCCCCAGATAGAAGTGATAAATGTGGTAACCTGTTCGCGGTTGGCAGGACTCATTTCCGTAGCAATAAACGGCTCTACGGCAGATTTGTAAGTTCCCACCTTGAACACCTGCATCTCAACTCCTATTTTTTGCAGCAGATCTTTGTAGAACAAGGGAGCAGAGGCGATACCCCGCCATTCAATCATTCCTTTGGGATTGAGCAACACCTTATCGGCTGCGCTGGAAAGATAATAAAGTCCCTGCGTATAGGAGTCTGCATAAGCAATAACGAATTTTCCACTTTCTTTGAAGTCGAGCAGTGCGTTGCGGATTTCCTGCAAAGAAGCATAGGAGGTGCCTAATGAATTTGCCTGCAGATAAATCCCTTTAATATTTTCGTTTTCTTTAGCCTTCTGGATAGAAGAAAGAATATCGTCTAGTCCGTACGTGTTAGATCCGTCACCCAACAACTGTGATAAAATACCCAGCGGATCTTCTTGCGTACGTTCAACCAACGTTCCATTTAAGTCGAGCATCATTACAGAATTCTTTTTTACGATTGTTTCCGTGTCCGAAGCAGACATGATGCCAAACAACGTTACCATGCTGATTATAAATAATACAATACTTGACAAAATGATACCTGTCACCGTGGCAAGTGTAAATTTCAAGAAATCTTTCATTATACTTATTGTTTTTTGCGCCAGCTTGTTATTAAGCTAACAAAGATAAATAATTGAGTTGATATTTATTCAATAAGTCGTACGAATTTTTGTTTTATCACAGCGAATCCACATAAATAGGAACTTCCTCCATTTAAGATTTAAGTATATTTGTCTGTATCAAATCCTTTTAAATGAGAAGAAATCTCTAATTTTGTGGCACAACTATTAATACATTGAATAATACTATCATGAAAAAACTCACATCTATTCTTTTATTGCTTTTGTTTGTATGGACGGTACAAGCGCAAACTGCTCGTGAAGAGATCCGTGCAAACCGGTATTTATCCGCTAATAATTATTATGCATATCCTACGCCTACTGCCAAGCAGACAGCTGCTCCTAAGGGGTACGAACCTTTTTATATCAGCACATATATGCGTCATGGTTCACGGTATCTGATTGATCCGAATGATTATCGTTTCCCCAAGCAAACTTTATTAAAAGCCGACTCTTTAAACAAACTTACTGCAACAGGTAAAAACACACTGGATATTGTTTTGCGCATGGCTGATATGGCGGAAGGTCGTCTTGGTGAACTGACTTCGGTGGGAGCACGCCAACACAGAGGAATTGCAAAGCGTATGTATACTAATTTCCCACAGATATTTGCTGATGGAACAGAAGTGGATGCCCGTTCCACAGTTGTCATCCGGTGTATATTATCCATGACATCCGAATGTCTCCAATTGCAGGCGATGAATCCTAATCTATGTATCAAGAATGATGCAAGTTACCATGATATGTATTACATGAATCCTCCTGCTAAGGATTTGAGTAAAATAGCTGGTTCCGATAAAGTGAAAAAGGTTCAGAAAGATTTTGAAGCTACCCATGTACGTCCGGAACGGTTGATGAAAACATTGTTTACAGACGAAGCGTATGTAAAAGCAAATGTTGATGAAGCGCGCCTGATGAGACGTCTTTTTGATTTGGCTTGTAATATGCAGAGTCATGATACAGATATGCAGCTATATTCTCTTTTCACAGATGAAGAGTGTTATGATCTATGGAGTTGTAACAACTTATATTGGTATCTGACACACGCTTGTTCTCCTGTAACGGATGGTTTGATGCCCTATCGGGAAGCCGACTTGTTGCGTAATATTTTAGATAGGGCAGATGCTGCTTTGAAAGAAGGTAAGAACCAGGCCACTTTAAGATTTGGTCATGAGTCTTGTCTGTTACCGTTAGTCGCTTTATTGGAACTGAATCATTATGGAGAATCTTACCCTGACGTAGAAAAGTTATCCGAACAATGGAGAGCGTATGATATTTTCCCGATGGCTAGTAACGTGCAATTCGTCTTTTTTCATAAAAAAGGAAGTAACGATGTATTGGTAAAAGTATTACTTAATGAAAAGGAAACTAAACTACCGATGAAAACAGACGTAGCCCCTTATTACCACTGGAAAGATGTAGAAAGCTACTATCGTGAAAAACTAGATAAATATCAGCGTATATAATGCGACATTAACTTAACATTATTATATTTACCATGAGAAGAAAAACCCCTTTTATGGCTGCAACTCTGGCAGCAGGCTTGTTTTTTTATTCTTCTTGTACTCCGGCTGAAAAGACGGATACAAAAGATTATACTCAATACGTTAATACCTTTATCGGTGGCGCAGACAACGGGCATACATTTCCCGGCGCATGTTATCCTTTCGGTATGATACAGACCAGCCCTGTGACGGGTGCAGTCGGTTGGCGTTACTGTTCTGAATATGTTTATGAGGATTCTCTGGTTTGGGGATTTACACAGACACATTTGAATGGAACAGGCTGTATGGATTTAGGCGATATTCTGGTGATGCCGGTCACAGGTACACGTGTCCGTGCATGGGATGCTTATCGTAGTCGTTTCCCTAAAGACAAAGAAGCGGCTACTCCGGGATATTACACTGCGGAACTTTCTGATCCACAGGTGAAAGCGGAACTGACAGCATCTATCCATGCTGCCCTTCACCGCTATACTTATCATAAAGCTGATTCTGCCTCTATATTGATCGACCTGCAACATGGTCCTGCATGGAGAGAAGAGCAGTATCATTCACAGGTCAACAGTTGCGAAGTAAACTGGGAAGATGCCCAGACACTGACAGGACATGTCAATAATACGGTATGGGTGAATCAGGATTATTTCTTTGTGATGAAATTCAATCGTCCGGTAGTCGATTCGATTTATCTTCCGATGGGAAAGACAGAAAAAGGCAAACGTATTATTGCCTCTTTCGATATGCAACCGGGAGACGAGCTGATGATGAAAGTGGCGCTTTCTACTACCAGTGTAGATGGGGCTAAAAAGAATCTGGAAGCAGAAATTCCTGCCTGGGATTTTGAAGGAGTGAAGACTGCTGCCCATAATGAATGGAATAACTATTTGAGTCGTATTGAAATAGACGGTACGGATGATGAAAAAACAAATTTCTACACTTGTTTCTATCATGCATTGATTCAACCCAATCAGATTTCGGATGTAGACGGTATGTATCGTAATGCTGCCGATTCTATAGTGAAAGCCGGAACGGGTACTTTCTATTCCACATTCTCTTTGTGGGATACTTATCGTGCTGCTCATCCATTTTATACATTAATGATTCCCGAACGTGTGGATGGCTTTGTTAATTCTCTTATTGAACAAGGTGAAGTGCAAGGCTTCTTACCTATTTGGGGATTGTGGGGCAAAGAGAATTTCTGTATGATTGGTAATCACGGCGTATCAATTATTGCCGAAGCCTATCGTAAAGGATTCCGTGGTTTTGATGCTGAACGTGCTTTTAATATAATAAAGAAGACGCAGACCGTATCTCATCCGTTGAAGTCTGATTGGGAAGTTTATACAAAATATGGTTATTTTCCGACAGACCTGATAAAAGCAGAATCTGTATCTTCTACTTTAGAATCGGTATATGATGATTATGCAGCTGCTGATATGGCACGTCGTATGGGTAAAGAGGAAGATGCCGCTTACTTCGCGAAACGTGCTGACTATTATAAGAATCTTTTCGATCCGGAGACGAAGTTCATGCGCCCGCGCAAAGCTGACGGAACTTGGAAAGCTCCGTTTAACCCAAGTGCATTGGCACATTCTGAAAGTGTCGGTGGAGATTATACGGAAGGAAATGCATGGCAATATACTTGGCATGTACAACATGATGTTCCAGGACTAATCCAGTTGTTTGGGGGTGAAAAACCTTTCTTGAATAAATTAGACTCATTGTTTACGGTTAAGCTAGAAGGTGAAGGTTTGGCAGATGTTACTGGATTAATCGGGCAATATGCTCATGGAAATGAGCCAAGCCATCATGTTACCTATTTGTATGCATTGGTCGGTCGTCCGGAACGTACACAGGAATTGGTTCGTGAAATATTTGATACTCAATACAAAAACAGACCCGACGGACTTTGCGGAAATGATGATTGCGGACAGATGTCTGCTTGGTATATGCTTAGTGCGATGGGATTCTATCCGGTAGATCCGGTAAGTGCGGAATATGTATTCGGTGCCCCACAGTTACCGAAGATGACCTTGCATCTAGCCGATGGCAAGACTTTCACGATTATTGCGGAGAATTTGTCGAAAGAACATAAATATGTAGATAGTATTACATTGAATGGCGAACCATATACGAAGAAAACAATCTCGCATGAGGATATTGTAAAAGGAGGAACGCTGGTATACAAGATGAAGTAATAAATTCGTTTCTGTACTGTATGGGACTAATGACTTTAATTAATAGTGGTTGGGATCATAACTTATAGTAGAGAGGAAAAAAAGATACTGCAAGAATAAATTGTACGACACCCGGGTGTCGTACAATTTAATACTACCAAATGAAATCAATTTGAAGCTATACG
>NZ_DAWCXD010000004.1:117303-124396 GCF_052357945.1 Bacteroides sp.
ACCCGGGTGTCGTACAATTTAATACTACCAAATGAAATCAATTTGAAGCTATACGATTAAGTATGTATTAGTACAAACTTATTTCCGTACAATCCTACTCACCTCTATACGCTGCTTTTCAAACTTCTCATTATTGCTGTTGCGGTTACTAACCTCTTTACAGCGAATAGGTGCACTCATTTCAAGCAAGCGCAAAATCTCATTTAAAGCTTCTCCCTCAAAAGTCGCTTTATAGGAATACTTCCCTAATTCGGCGTCTTTCAGAATAAATTCCATGTTATAAGTCTGTCCCAAACGCTTGAATACATATTCCAACGGGTCATCTCTAAAAATGAGTATTCCATCTTTCCATGAGCACCATTTGTAAGTATTGGTTTTGTTGACGTTATACAAAGCAGTTACCAGATTATAGTCTATTTTCTCTCCCGGTGAAAGGGAAATTGTTTTTTTCTTGTCAAGAGTTACTGCTACCTTTCCTTTTACTAATGTCACTGCCGTTACATTGTCCGAGGTATATGCATTCACATTGAATGCTGTGCCGGTAGCTTCTACAGTCAGTTCTTTCGTTTTTACGATGAACGGATGCTCCTTGTCGGATTCTACTTCAAAATAGGTTTCACCTTGCATTGAAACCACTCTTTGCTTATCATTGAATTGAGTCGATACTTTAGAGAACTTCCGGCATTTAGCCAAACCTTAGAGCCGTCGGGTAGATTCACTACCAACCTGATACCTATTTTCAATCCGGTCGATCCGGTACGGATCGATCATCCGGACTTCCTGACCTACACCCGCTATCTGGTGACCGGACATAATCAGGGAATAGGCAGCCAGGGTTTCCGGATGGGTATTCCGGAAGATCTCGGTTTCTCAAACGACCAGTTCCGTAATCGCGTAGGTAAAGCCTTTGGAGTTATGGAACTCCAACCCGGCCAGGTGAACTGGAGAGTGTATAACCCCCAACCTTTACCCGGTGCCATCCGTATGTGGGTGTATCACGTCTTTGCAGGTGGTGGGAAATTCGTATGCAATTACCGTTTCCGTCAACCTCTGAAAGGCAGTGAGCAATATCATTACGGTATGATAATGACTGATGGGGTAACTCTTTCTCCGGGCGGTGAAGAATATGTACGCATTACGCAGGAGATGAAAAAACTGCGTGCCGCCTACGATAAGAAAAATCGTATGCCCGGTCAACTGGCCTCCCGGCGTATTGGTTTACTTTTCGATATGAGTAATTATTGGGAAATGGAGTTTCAGCGGCAGACAGATCAATGGCGGACGATGGCTCATGTGCATAAATATTACAATCTGCTAAAATCTTTTGCAGCTCCCGTAGACGTGATTTCGGAGAAAGAGGATTTTTCCGCTTATCCTTTCCTGATAGCTCCTGCCTATCAGTTGCTTGACAACAAGCTGGTGGAACGTTGGACTGAATATGTGAAGAATGGAGGACATCTGATCCTGACTTGCCGTACCGGTCAGAAAGACCGTGACGTCAAACTGTGGGAGGCTCCTTTGGCTGCTCCGATCCATCAACTGGCCGGAATAAATAGCCAGTATTATGACCATCTGCCCCACAATCTGTACGGAAAGATCGATTTCGAGGGTAAGGAATTTGCCTGGAATAATTGGGGAGACGTACTGACACCGGCTGCCGGAACAGATGTGTGGGCTGTCTATACAGACCAGTTCTATAAGGGAGCTGCTTCCGTGATACACCGCAAACTGGGTAAAGGAACGGTCACTTATATCGGAACGGATACCGATGACGGCAAACTAGAAAAAGAGGTAGTGCATCGTGTATATACGGAAGCAGGAGTATCGACCGAAGATCTGCCGTACGGAGTAGTGAAAGAATGGCGCGACGGTTTTTACATCGCTTTAAATTATACATCGGACGTTCAGGAAATAGCCATTCCCGACAAGGCGGAGATACTGATCGGCAGTGCACGCCTCGAACCTGCGGGAGTAGTGGTGTGGAAAGAAAAATCAGACAACAGGCATAAATAATCAGCTGACAGGAAAAATGAAGATAAAGAATTTGGTCTTTTATACCCTTTACGGGTTTACTCTCTTTGTTTGATCTTAAGATAAAAAATGAACAAATAGATTTATATATTAATCAATTGAAATAGCATGAAAAATAAATGGTGTGTTAATGTTGTGTTTTTATTCTTTTGGGGGATATGTGTGTGCGCCTGTACACAGGATTCTAATTCTTCAAACAACAGCCGTTGGTCGGAAGAGAAGATACAGGAATGGTATGACAATCAGCCTTGGTTGGTAGGTTGCAATTATATTCCGGCAACGGCAATCAATCAGATAGAAATGTGGAGTGCGGTTACTTTCGATTCTGAGCAGATAGACAAAGAACTTTCATGGGCACATGAACTGGGCTTTAATACCTTACGCGTTTTCTTGAGCAGTGTTGTATGGCAAAATGATGCAACAGGAATGAAAAAACGTGTGGATGAATTCTTGAATATTTGTCGGAAGTATTCAATCCGTCCTATGTTTGTGTTCTTTGATGATTGTTGGAATCCAGAGTCGGCTTATGGCAAACAACCGGAGCCGAAGCCGGGAGTTCATAATTCCGGATGGGTACAGGACCCTTCATGCAGCTTGCGCAAGGATACGCTGACTTTGTATCCTTTTCTACAAGAGTATGTCAAAGATATTATACGCACTTACGCTCATGATGACCGGATATTGATGTGGGATTTGTATAATGAACCCGGAAATAGTAAACACGAGGAAACCTCTTTGTCTTTATTGACCAATGTTTTTCGCTGGGTACGCGACTGTAAACCGTCACAACCGATTACTGCCGGTGTCTGGGACTATAATTCTCCCCGCAAGAATGTTCTGAATGCATTTATGCTGAATCATTCGGATATTATCTCTTATCATAATTACGATAATGAGGCACAGCATGCCGAGTGCATCAAGTTTCTAAAGATGCTTAACCGTCCGTTGATCTGTACCGAATATATGGCCCGCCGCAATGACAGCCGTTTTTGCAATGTCCTTCCTCTGATGAAAAAAGAAAAGACCGGAGCTATTAATTGGGGATTTGTTGCAGGAAAGACAAATACTATTTTTGCTTGGGATGAAGTGATTCCGTCGGGAGAAGAGCCGGAGTTATGGTTCCATGATATTTATCGTTCTAACGGAGTACCTTTTCAGCAGGAAGAAGTCGATTGCATAAAATCTCTGACAGGAAAAAGATAGAATCCCGTATTCATTTTTCATTTCTGTTTTTTAGTTTTCATATAGGTTACTATAATATATTATTTTATTTTTGCATCATTCTTCTTATGATTTGATAACTACTATAATTAAAACCATGAAAAAACTGAAGATTTTATTATTTCTATGTGTTGTCGCATGTACGCTTACGGTACAAGCACAAAAACAATTTACCTTGAACTCTCCGGATGGGAGACTCCAAACAACTATTACCGTCGGTGATAAGTTGACTTATGACATCCATTGTGACGGACGTCAGATACTGGCTTCTTCTCCAATTTCAATGACATTGGATAATGGAGAAGTTTGGGGAGAGAAAGCAAAGTTGGCCGGCACTTCCGGGAAAAAAGTAGATCAGATGGTTCCTTCTCCTTTCTATCGCGCCAACGAACTAAGAGATTACTATAATGAACTGACTCTCCGGTTTAAGAAAGATTGGAACGTAGAGTTTCGTGCTTACAATGATGGTATTGCATATCGCTTTGTCAGCCGGTCGAAGAAACCTTTCAATGTAGTGGATGAAACTGTAGATTACCGTTTCCCGTCCGATATGGTAGCCTCTGTTCCGTATGTAAAAGCGGGGAAAGACGGTGATTACGAATCCCAATATTTCAATTCTTTCGAGAACACTTATACTACTGATCGATTATCGAAACTGAATAAAAAACGTTTGATGTTTCTGCCGTTAGTAGTGGATGCTGGTGAAGGTGTCAAGATTTGTATCACAGAATCCGGTTTGGAGAATTATCCCGGTCTCTATTTATCTGCTGCTGAAGGGGAAAACCGGTTGACGGGTCAATTCGCTCCTTATCCCAAGAAGACGGTGCAGGGCGGACACAATCAACTTCAGATGTTGGTGAAAGAGCGTGAAGCTTACATTGCCAAAGTAGATAACCCCCGAAGTTTTCCATGGCGAATGAGCATTGTTACCACTTCCGATAAAGATTTGGCGGCAAGCAACTTGAGCTATTTGTTGGCTGCTCCTTCCCGTCTGACGGATATTTCATGGATCAAACCCGGTAAAGTGGCATGGGATTGGTGGAATAACTGGAACTTGGATGGCGTTGATTTTATCACCGGAGTAAATAATCCGACTTATAAAGCATATATTGATTTCGCTTCTGCAAACGGAATAGAATATGTAATCCTTGATGAAGGTTGGGCAGTCAACCTGCAGGCGGATTTGATGCAAGTAGTGAAAGATATTAATCTGAAAGAACTGGTAGATTATGCAGCTTCCAAAAATGTAGGTATCATTCTTTGGGCTGGTTATTATGCCTTCGATCGTGATATGGAGAACGTTTGCCGTTATTTTGCCGACATGGGAGTCAAAGGCTTTAAGGTCGATTTTATGGATCGTGACGATCAGTATATGACAGCATTCAATTATCGGGCTGCCGAAATGTGTGCTAAATATAAATTGATTCTCGATTTGCATGGAACGCATAAACCGGCCGGCTTGAATCGTACCTATCCGAATGTGTTGAACTTTGAAGGGGTTAATGGCTTGGAACAGATGAAATGGAGTCCGGCTTCGGTCGATCAGGTGAAGTATGACGTACTGTTGCCTTTCACCCGTCAGGTTTCCGGTCCGATGGATTACACCCAAGGCGCGATGCGTAATGCTTCGAAAGGTAACTATTATCCTTGTAACTCGGAACCTATGAGCCAGGGAACTCGCTGTCGCCAACTTGCTCTGTATGTGGTATTCGAGTCTCCTTTCAATATGCTGTGCGATGCGCCAAGCAACTATATGCGCGAACTGGAATCGACCGAATTTATTGCCAATATTCCGACCGTATGGGATGAAAGTATCGTGCTTGATGGCAAAATGGGAGAGTACATCGTAACGGCACGCCGGGCAGGAAATGTCTGGTATGTAGGTGGAATTACCGATTGGACGGCACGTGATATTGAAGTAGATTGTTCCTTCTTGGGCGACAAGACATACGATGCTACATTATTTAAGGATGGAGTGAATGCCCACCGGGTTGGACGTGATTATAAATGTGAATCTTTCCGGATAAAGAATGACAGTAAGTTGAAGATTCATTTGGCACCCGGAGGCGGTTTTGCACTGAAGATCAAATAATAGCTACTTTAGGTTCTATATTCTATCTAAATATTGAACCGGATTTAATAAGTCTGAAATAGGTTCGATGCTGTATCAGTAAATTTGATACAGCATCGAATTTTTATGAACAGGCCGATTGAGGACCTGCCGTGCAATGACAAATTAGAACGTGTCAGGATAATGCCGCAATACCTGTTCCTATCAGATTGGCATTATTCATACTTTTTATGTCGATCTCTACGTCTTCCAAACCAAATAAACTGAAGAGTTCCCGTAATTTCTCCATGACAATCATATTATAGTTTTTATCTTTTCTGTTCTTGCTCCAGAAAAGACTTCCTTCGGCAACCAGGCAAATTCTCCTTATCTCCTTATTGTATGACTTTAGCAACATGATAAGCCCTGTAAGTGAAGCTGCAACCAATTGCGCCGATCTGCCATATATCCACTGTGCTACCTGCACATACACTTCTTTATAAATATCGGGATAGTTCATGATAGAGGTAAGCTTTTGTGCATCGAATTTTTCTTCAAATTCTTCCAGAGGGAAAGTCGCTTTTAGAATGTCTCCCAAGTACATGCCGGATACAGCTTTCTCGAAACGTTGTCTTCCCGGATTGTCGGAGATTACATCTACCGTATTATCTACTGCGGTGAGGAATGGCGGATGGAAGTTCCCCGACTCCAGATTAACGGGAATCAATCCATCGACCTTATGTGACGGACTTAACTTCTTAATTTTGTCAGCCGGAATAAAAGTAGCCATATTGGTGCCTGTTCCCACAATCAGACCTATATATGCATCGTAACTGCTGTCGGTAAGTCCTGCAAATAAACTGGCTACGGTGTCATTAAGCACTTTTATATTCGTAAACTTGATTTTATTTCTTTCGTTTAGATAGTCCAGCAAAGGCTTCCCTACCACTTCTCCGATCATCTCTTTTATGTCAACTCCTTTTGTCCAGCGTAAGAGTTTGGCATCTCCGCTTGGCACAGACTCTGTCGGATAAGAAAAGCAATATCCGATTGGCATTTCTTTCTCCCGTTTTATTCCGGTAATCATGTCTGCCAATTCTTTGAATAACTCCTCGCGGGTATAGCCGGGAGATTTCATAACCGACATGTCTTTCTTCCAACCATTGTTGGGGTGAATGGTTGGAGGAACTTTACTGAAGTCAACGATTGCCACCCGATAATTGGTTCCTCCCAAATCAAGCACTAATGATTTACCATTAATACTACTTGCTTTCGGAGTGATAAAAGTTGGAATGCATTGTATCTCTGCATTTTCAGTGTTCAATCCCTCTTCTACTTTTGCTTTGAATGAACGGGCAATTTCTTTGAGTTGCTCATTATCTAACTGAAAAATATTCTTCTCCATGATATTGACTTTTATTGTGTATACTATGATATATATGAATAACAACTGAAAAGGAATTTTGCTCGGTCGGTCGGTATACGGTATATGGATTCGGCCGGATTCCTGATTTATCTCTTTCTTTTTTGCTCTTTCCTAAAAAATAACCTTTCGTTGAATTCAAGTTCTCCTGCAAATGATTTTTCATTTTCATTTCTCATGTTCTCATAAGTGGTATGGTATTTGTTTGTAAATCAATAATATAATGCTATGAGAAATAAAGTGTAAAATGGTATTTCTCATAGTATTTCCATCATTTATCCTTAAAAAAGCTGCATTTCTCATCGGTTTCAACTCATTTCTCCTCTTATTCTCATACTCCTTTTATCTGTTTTGCTTATTTCTCATGC
>NZ_DAWCXD010000005.1:0-109061 GCF_052357945.1 Bacteroides sp.
CAAAGGTAAAAATGACTGATAGGATAAACAAGAGCCATACAATGAGTGCTTACAGATAAAAGTCAGTCAGGCACGAGACAATTTGCTTTCCTTGGCAGAGAACAGTAGTTTCTCTTGGAGAAACCATAGTTTCCATGCCGTTGAAACTATTGTTTCTCGGTGCTGAAACTACAGTTTCCCAATGCTGAAACTTTAGTTTCCCGGTACGAAACCTTTGGTTTCAAGCCTTGAAACTAAAAGTTTCCCCACGAGAAACAAAGGTAATACATTCATGAATAAATAGGATTGCCTGGAGCTTCCAGAGTGAATACCTCCGCGTTGTGAAATGTAGTTTATCTGTTTCTGGTGACAGCATTATTGTTGTCACACTGCTGTCACCTATTGCTGTCACGGTGTTAATTGTTAATAATCAAACCGTTAAGCAGCAATCGGTGACAGGTGACAGATATATAATTAAAATAATTGTATAGAGAGGTTAGAACATAAACATGGCAACGGCAACAATACGGTTGTTACATACGGCATGGGTATCTTGAATTTTCCCATTGGACGTATTGAGCGAACCATACCATGCAGAGCTTAATGTATATTCTAACCCGAATTTCCAGTGGGGGACATTGTAGGTCAGTTCTGCTCCTGCCGTAACTAATTGGTTAAGGTCTGTTCCTGTTCCATAAAGTTTTGCATCATTTCCTTTGGGAGCATATAGTGCATCACTTGTTCCCAGATTCTTGGCATAGCCTACGAAGATTCCCGGCTTCCATTTCTGTCCGTAGACAACGTTGAACCAAGAGCTGGAGAAACGTATCGGAGTATATTCTTGTTCTCCCGTTTGTTCGTTGACAGACTTGATCCCGAATCCACCCAAACCGGAAGCTTGTGTCAGATTGGATCCTAATACACTCTTCGCAGCGATGAACCAGTCTTTGTTGGTGTATTTCACATGAGCTTCGTATGAAAGAGTTGTGATGCGTTCGTCTACTTTGTATTTATCTGTATTTACTATAGACTCCGTACGTGGTTTCAATGATAACAACTCAATGCCTACGCCGGCCAGCAAACCGCCATTCTTATAATCAGCTCCGACATAAAATTCGGGAATACAGCTTTGCTTCAGATACTTATGTGTTTTCCCTTCCGGTCCTTGTGAAGTATATTGTGATTGCCACACTGCGGCTCCGGTAAGTTGGAAATTCTTGTTTGTATAGCGATAACGAATTTGTGGCGCACGGCTGAAGGGCTGAAACGGTGCTCCTACGGAGAGATTAAGAATCTGCGGAGACACATCTCCGAATAAGGGATGCCAGTTCTGTCCGAGTAATAAAGCTGATTTTCCCCAATCCAGATTCAAATAAGCATGACGAAGGCGAATGACCGAATAAGAAGTGCCTGTGCCGCGGAAGTCGACTTCTACTTTGGCAGATGTCTTGGCTGTTCCCAGTTTTGGACCGGCAACGTCTACTCCAAGGCGCGAATATAAAGTATAGAAGTTACTGTTGGGTGTTGAGTTCAAATCGTTCCCCTCCGGATCACGCACTTTGTCTTTTGGATACATATAAAACAATCCGTCTACGGTTTCTTCGTTAGCACGACTATTATAATAGAAGTCAGTACGAATCTGTCCATAGAATTTGAACTTGAAATCCTGCATTTGTGCGAAACTGCCTGATACGGTTATCAGACAAAGAAAGATTAGAATGTATTTTTTCATAATGTGCATGTTTGTAAACGGGCGCAAAATTACGTAAAATTACTGGTTATCAGTTCATCGTTGATTAAAAAAGGCAAGGATTGCCTGATTATATTTGTTGAGACTTGTGCTTTTATGAATTGCTTTCAGTAATTTTCTGTCTGCTTGCGGCATTAAATATTCCCAGAAAGTTTTCATTTTGTTCAGAAGTTGTTCGTCTCCTCCTTCCAACTGTTCTGCATATTGATTGTATACGCATTTGTGCATAGATTGCAATTTTTCTCTCATTTCATCGAACTCGAGTGCACGGTTTTGTCTATACTCCAAAGCTAATGCCGGGTTGGCAAGTAATCCCCGTCCTATCATCATTCCGGCTAGTCCGGGAAACTGTTCCTGAATGCGGTGAATATCTTCTACACTATTGATATCTCCATTATAGATGAGCGGATGCTTGCAGGCATTCTGAAAAGCCTCAAACGCTTTAAGGTCAACTTCTCCTTTGTATTGCTGTTTTCCCAAGCGGGGGTGCATAACCACTTGTCGCAAGGGTAGCTCATTGATAATCGGAGCCAGTTTCAGACATTCTTCCGGATCTTCCCAGCCCAACCTCATTTTGATGGAGAAACTTATTTGCGGATATTCTGTAATCAGGTTAAGTAACGTCTGAACTTCTTCGGGATAAGGAAGAATGCCCGAACCATTGTGGCGTTTAGCCAACATGGGAAAAGGACATCCCATATTAATGTCGACTTCCTTATATCCCTTTTCGATGAATAGGGATAAAATTTTCTCTGCTTTCTCAAAAGAGGGAGCTATCAGTTGGGGAATCAGATGAGCTACCTGATTATTCCCGGGTTCGATTCCCCGCACATCTCTATGGCGGAATCCGCCTTTTTCGAGTCGTACAAATGGGGTATAATAAGTATCTATACCTCCGAAGCAGGCGGCATGGGCATTACGGTAAAACACTTCGGTGTAACCTTGTAATGGGGCAAAATGAATGGGAAGAGTCTTTGGCATTGTTTTTATTTTTGTGCAAAGATACGGAAAAAGTAAAAGAGAGGAACCTCGCGGTCCCTCTCTTTCTGATGTTAAATTGATTAAAGTCTGATTTTTATAAACGTTTTCTATGATTGAAGGTTAGAAAAATTGGGGGATATATTTTTATTCTACAACGTTTATAGTCAGTTCACGTACTACTTGACCACCTTGATGGATGTAGTTTGCATTGTTGGCTACGAAGGTAGCGGTATATGTACCGGCCTCTTCGTAAGTATGTGAGTATATCTCTAATGTTTGCGAGATATTTTTGATGGCTACACCGGCGTCAGGATCGCAGGAACCATTGAGGAGGATTGGATTGGAAATAAGCCAAGTATCTCCTTTGGTATAATCTTTGCTACCCCCACTGGTTACGAAATCGCTTGGCTGGCTAATTCTCCAGAAATAAGGAATATTACCGTCTACAGTAGCATATGCTATTTTATCTGCATATTCTGCGCTTTTCATCTCTTCAAGTGTGAGGTTTTTATTTCCTAATGCTTCCTTCAATTTGGTAAGATGAGTGTTGTTTTTTGAAAGATCATCTAAATTGTAGGTTACATTTAAAGCCGAGAATTCGAAGTTCTTTGCATTAATTGTGGTTGATTTTCCATTGTTGAACTCCAGATTAAGCTGTAAGCCTTTAATATGTATTACAGGCATTGTGCTGCTATTATCAAGAGGGTTGAGGCGGAAAGCAATATTGATTTCTTTACCCAAGTAAGATATTAAAGGACAAGAATAGTCTTTAGTAACTTGGGCTGTTTTGGGAAGATCTTCCTGACTGACAAGTTCTGTCCATTCGCAATTAGTAACTGCTTCTTTGTCTTTTTCCACATTGTTGCCACTAATTCCTTCGAATTGATCGGATATTAATATGTGAGTAGAACCTTCGATGGTTTTCGCACTACCATAGTCATATACTACGGAGAAGTTGATTTCACATTTTTCTACGTCTTCCGGTTGCATTTCAATTCTGTTCCGGTGTTTGTATTCGTGCCCTATCTCACCGCTGAAGAAACTGATAAAATCAGGGTCACCATCGAAGCTGAACGTTACCGGACTTCCTTTCTTTACAGTTACAGTTTTGCCATCGAAGCTGACATTGCTGTCTGTCACCACACCAACTTCCATTGCTGTGTCTTCTTTTAATTCCTTGTCGCATGAAGCGAGACATAGTCCGGCAAAAGCGATAGTCATCAAACTTTTATATATTGTCTTCATATCCTTTTCTTTTTAAAGTTAATAAGGGATTTACCAACCCGGATTATTCGTTTTGATAGCACCGTTTGATCCTATTTCATTGGCAGGAATCGGGAAATAGTTGTAAGACTTCGGAATATTGAAGTAAGTATATACATTGATTCCGAATTTCCAGGATTCATCAGTCTGTGCCTTGTCTACTTGTTCCTGCATCAGTTTGTAATAGTCTCCCCAACGGATCAGGTCGAAACGGCGTGTATATTCGAAGCAGAGTTCCATAGCACGTTCGTCTTTGATAGCCTTGCGGAAGCTGGTTTCATCCAGATTTGCAGCAAGCTTGTTGATTCCCGCACGCTCTCTTACTGCATTGATACATTCATAAGCCAGATCATTAGGACCATGGTTGACTTCATTTTCTGCTTCTGCAATCATCAGCAGAATGTCGGAGTAGCGGAGAAGAGGGAAGTTGATAGAAGTATCGTTCTTGCTCTTCTTGTCTGCTTCATATTCTCTACGATATTTGGCAGCAACCCTGTTGCGATTCTTATTGGCATCATTCTTCGATTCGCGATCGCCGTAAGTAGACCCCGGATCTGTTTTACCATAGCTGAAGGATTTGTCCCAATATTGTTGTTCCACTTCATCTCTTTTTCCTTTCACAAATTCACGGCCGTCTACCGGAGTACCTTCTCCTGCTGACTGGGTGTAAGTGAATGGAGCGATGTTCCAGTTGCAACGGTCAATGTCACCGTTTGCTTCATACAATTCCAGTAGTTTAGGAGTATTCCAGATAAAAGCGTATGCATAGCCCGGATCACCTTTACCGGTGATGGATGCTTTGGAAGAAAGGTCCTTACCCTGAATACCGATAATATTACCAATTCTACCTTCTGCACGTACATCCGTTGAACGGTTACCTGCAAATTCTACCTCCCAGATACTTTCATTAGCCTTGGCACCATCCTTATTGAGAGCAGTGTTATACTTATCAGAACAAATGTCGATAAAGAAGTCCCAATATTTGGCAGTCAGTGAATGACCCTCATTCTTAACTAACTGTGCATAGTAACTTGCTTTTTTGAAATATTCTGTAATCTCGGCACTAGTCGTGTTGTTGGCCAAACCCACTTCTTTGTCACGTTTAGGTTCACCGGCTCTGAACATATATACACGCGCCAACATTCCCCAAGCAGCCGATTTAGAAACACGTCCCGGTAAATAGTTCAAATCTTGAGCAGATTTGAGATCCTCGGCAGAACCATACATCTCTTTAATGATAAAATCATAAATCGTCTGTTTGTCCGTACGTGGAATGGAGAGGTTATAGGCATCTTCTGTAGAAGTAGTCTTGAAAGGTACATCTCCCCAACATTCTACCAAAGTAAAATAATAGAATGCGCGTAAGAAACGGGCTTCGGCTTTGTATTGCTTGCGGGTGTCGTCGTTCATATCGGGCACTGCATCAATATTTTCCAAAAAAATATTGGCTCTGTTGATGCCGGAGTATAGTGTATACCACAATGCTGCAACGGTCGGATCACTTGTATTGGCATTGTTACAGATCAGACCACTTTTGTTCGGTCCACGGTTAGCACCACCATAGTGTCCCAGATCGTCACCTCCTACAAGGTATAAGAATTCATTTCCGTAGAAGGAACTTTGTCCCAGAATGGCATAGGTTCCTGTTAACCAAGAGGTAGCGTCCGCTTCATTCTTGAAGAAGTTTTCGGGAGTGGTGTATGTCGGGTCTTTTTCCAGGAAATCGCAGGAAGTCAGGTTAAGTCCGACAAGAAGTGATATGATGATTATTTTTATTGTTTTCATATACGTAATTGTTTGAAGGATGATTGATTAGAAACCTAAGTTTATACCAAAACTGATAGAGTAGGCTCTCGGATAAGCGGAGAAGTCAAGCCCCGGAGTCAGTGCGCCTTCACGGATAGATACTTCCGGGTCGTAACCGGAATATCCTGTACATGTCCATAGATTTTGACCGGCAACGAATACACGTGCATTGTCTATCTTCCATTTCTTGGTCAGTTGTTTCGGCAGTGTGTATCCTAAAGATACGGTTTTCAGACGAAGGAAAGAACCATCTTCGATAATGCGTGTAGAGAACACTTTGTTGGAACCGGAGTCGGTAGCTCTCGGAATATTACTTTCCGGGTTTTCCGGTGTCCAACGGTCTGCATAACTTGCGTATTGGTTCAAGTCACGTGTCTTATTGCTGTTCTCGAAGAACAGGCGGTTGGCATTCAATACATCGTTTCCATACGACCATTGGAAGAAGATGCTCAAGTCAAATCCTTTGTATTCGAAGTTGTTGGTAAATCCGCCCGTATGCTTCGGCATACCGTTACCGATCATAGTACGGTCGTTATCGTCGATGATACCGTCACCATTCAGGTCTGCGTATTTCGGCATACCCGGTTGTGTATTACTTTCGGAAGAGAAATACGGAACATTGCGTTTCAGTGTATATGTATCACCTGCTTTGTCGAAATCTTCGTATTTGTATGTACCTTCGTAGATGAATCCGTACATCATTCCCATCGGATAACCCACTTTGGCAATGTAGCTGTATTGGGAGTTATAGTTCTGGTCAAATTTGGCTGCACTCAATAGAGAAGATTGGTTTTCGGCCAGTTCTAATACTTTGTTCTTGTTGAATGCAATATTAAAGTTAGTGGTCCATGAGAAATGACGGTTCTTGATATTGGTCGTGTTCAATGTGAACTCGATACCTTGATTGCGTACCTTTCCTACATTCTTCATGGCACTGAAATAACCGGAAGAGGTGGGGAGTGCAGTATTCAGCAACAGGTCACGAGTCGTTTTACGATACCAGTCTACGGTTAATCCGATGCGTTCGTCCAGGAAACCTAAGTCCAGACCCAGGTTCCACTGTTCGGTAGTCTCCCATTTCAGTTTTCTGTTTCTCAAGGAAGTAGGCACTGTACCTACACTTGTCAGACTGTTTTCGAACGGATATACGCCACTGGGGAGGCTGCCGATCGAGATAAAGTCGGAGACTTTATCCTTCAATATCTGATATAAAGCATACGTATCATACTCGCCTACACGGTTGTTACCGGTCAATCCCCAGCTTGCTCTTAATTTACCTGAAGAAACAACAGACTTCAATGGTTTCATAAAATCTTCCTCCATGAATCCCCATGCCAATGAACCGGAAGGGAAGTAGCCGAAACGGTTATCACCACGGAACTTGGAAGAACCGTCGGAACGGAAAGAAACCGTTGCATAATACAATGATTTATAGTTATAGTTCAAACGTCCCAGGAAAGAAAGCATAGACCAGGAACTCTTTAATGATTTAGTCGTACTGGGAGTTCCTTCACTCATTCCCGCCATGCCGAGTGCTTCGTTTGGAATCTGTACCGTTTTGTATGAATAGTATTCATAGTCGGAATTCTGCAGGGTTACACCTACCATGCTATTGAAGAAATGCTTCCGTTTGATATTGGTCTGATAGGTCAGAATATTTTCATTCAACCATGTTGCACGTTGAGAATGGTAGATTTCCGCATTTACCTTATCGGATGATTTCGGATTACCATAACGGGTCTTCGAGTTGTTGAATGTTTCCCCTTTGCGGGTATCGAATGTGTAACCGCCTGAAACTTTCAACTTCAATCCTTTGATAAATTCATATTCTGCAAATCCGTTGAACTGAATATAGTTCGCATACGTCTTGCGATATTCGTTTTTCAAGGACATGATAGGATTGAAACGATAATCGTTGGTATTGTTTATCGCATCGTCCATGATGTTATCCATCAACGAGTTTAATGGTCTGTCCGGTTCGGTCACGGGGCGATATCCCCATACACTATAGAACAGGTTATTCATACCACTGTATGAGTTCTGGGAAGGAGAACCACCGGTGGTTGTAGTGCTTGAATAGTTGGTTGTCAGATAGATTTTCAGTTTCTTCTTTTGGATGGTAGTACCCATACGGCCTTGTACACGTTTGTAGTTTGATTCCAATAAGATACCGTCCTGGTCATAATAGGATAAAGAAGCATTGTAGCGAACTCCTTCCGAACCACCACTCAGGCTGACATTGTGGCTTTGCATCCATGCGCTGCGGAAGATTTCATCCTGCCAGTTATATTGCGGGATATTCCTATAATCTTCCAATCCCCATTGTTTGCCGTCATAATTCATGAAGTAGGTAGTTTCCATATCTTTGGGACTACGTTCTGCCTGTAGTTTAACGAATTCATAGGCATCCATCATCGGGATTGTTTTGGTGATGTGCTGAATACCGAAACTTCCGTCATATTTAATTTTAGGTTGGCCGATTGTTCCTTTCTTGGTTGTAATCATCACAACACCGTTGGCACCACGGGCACCGTAGATAGCGGTAGCGGAGGCATCCTTCAGGAAATCGAGTGACTCGATATCGTTCTGATTAATGGCTGCGGCTATGGAAGGGTCTTCCACCGGGAAACCGTCAATGACATAAAGAGGAGAGTTGTCCTGCGTCAATGAGTTGTTACCACGGATGACGATATTCATCTGTCCACCCGGCATACCTTCGCCCGAACTTACGTTGACGCCGGCAATACGTCCGCCTAATGTCTCGCTGAAAGAAGCAGTTGGAGTGCTAAGCAGTTCCGCCATACTGGCTTTGGCAACAGAACCTGTCAGGTCCTTCTTGCGTATTTCCTGATAACCGACTACTACTACTTCGTCCAATGTCTTTGTGTCTTCCTTTAATGTGATAACCATTGGTTTTTGAGTGTCCACCTTCATTTCTACAGTGACATAACCAATGAAAGAAATAACCAATATCGAATTCTTATTGGGCACGTTAAAAGCAAATTTACCGTCAAGGTCAGTGATTGTTCCTTGCGAAGTACCTTTTACCTGAACACTGGCTCCCGGCACTCCTTCTCCTAAGTTATCCTTCACTGTACCTTTAACAAGTACCTGTGCAAGTACAAAAGAAACAGAAAACAGGATCAGTCCGATGGAGGAGAGTATCCTTTTTCTAGTTTGAGTGGATAAATGTTTTTTCATATATTAAAAATTAAGTGATTTTATTGAATCTACGTTTGCAAAGATAGATGGATTGAATATTCTAATATGGATAGAATTATTCAAGATTGGTGCAAAATCATACAATTTTTCTGTTCTCATAAACTATTTTTCTTTTACGGATTCTAGTAATTCAGATAATTCTTTCACTATGTCGGGATATTGTTTTGATACATTCGTTTTCTCCGATGGATCGGAGGATAAATCGTAAAGTTGAGGCTGTTTGTCGTTGCCTAACTCCATTTTCGTCCAATGTTCGATAGCGGGGCCGTCGCTCGGTTCGATGTATTTCCATTGACCTTTTATGATGGCAAGTGTGTTATTGAGATTCTGTTGAACGACATACTCACGGTTTGTATTATTTTTGCCGAGGAGAACGTTCAGATGTTCCTGACTGTCGGGGGCAGCTCCCTTGCGTAAAGGTTGGCCCAGAAGTGAGGCGAGCGATGCATACACGTCTATTTGAGAGAAAAGAGCTTGTTGCTTGTTCGGCTTCACCCGGGCAGGCCAACGGACAATAAATGGAATACGTGTACCCGCTTCGTAAGCGCTGTATTTCCCACCGCGGTAGATCCCCATCGGAGTATGTCCGTTGAGAAGTTCGTAAGCTTGGTCTTGATAGCCGTCGTCGATAACAGGACCATTATCGCTGGTAAAGATCAGGATGGTGTTGTCTGCGATGTGGAGGCTATCCAGTGTGTGCATGATTTCACCTATGGTCCAGTCCAGTTGCAGGATAACGTCGCCACGAGTGCCGAGTCCGCTTTTGCCTGCGAAACGTGGGTGGGGGATGCGCGGTACATGTACATCTTGCGTACCCATATATAAGAAGAAGGGTTCTTCCTGATGGGATGCAATGAAATTCTTAGCCTTGTTGGTGATGATATCGGCTATGTCTTCATCTTTCCAAAGAGCGGATTTTCCTCCGGTCATCCAGCCAATACGGGGAATGCCGTTGATAATTGTATTGTTGTGTCCCTGACTGGGTTTTAAAGTGACGAGCTCCGGGTTCTCTTCTCCCGTAGGCCAGTCGCCGACTTTGTGGTCGTAACTGACGGTGATAGGATCATTGGGGTCAAGTCCTACGACATGTCCGTTTTCTACAAATACACAAGGTACACGGTCTACGGTAGCCGGAATAATAAATTCGTAGTCAAAACCGATGCTTTGTGCGTTAGGGGTAATCCGGTTGTTAAAATCGGTTCCGCCTTTCGGACCGAGTCCCAGATGCCATTTCCCTACTGCACCGGTTGCGTATCCTGCATCTTTCAGCATATCTGCCATGGTGACGCAGGTAGTGTCGATAATGAGTTCGGAGTTGCCGGGAGCGATTCCTGTGTTTTCCTGTCTCCAGGGATACATACCTGTCAGGAGTCCGAAACGGGAAGGAGTGCTGGTGGCAGAAGTTGCATACGCATTGGTGAATTGTACTCCTTGTCCTGCCAACCGGTCGATGTTGGGAGTACTCACTTTCGTTGCTCCATAACAGCTTAAATCACCAATGCCGAGATCATCTGCAAATATATAAATAATGTTAGGCTTTTGGCTATTCTGCCCATTGTTCTTTTGGGGTGCATGATTGCATCCTGACAGCGTGACGATGCCGGACAATAGGGGAAGTAGACGCGAAACGTTTTTCATAATGCTGAATATTTTAGGAAATAATGTAATGAACACAAAGATAAGCGATTGGAAGAAAAAGAATGAGTAGGAATGTACAAGTGAAGTACAAAATAGTACACTATAAGAAGTTACCTTCTTTATTCGGGCGAAGATGTCCGGATTAAGAAACCGTTTATATCATAAATTTAGGCACGGATCACACGGATTAACGCTGTTGTTTTCATACTCATCGTTTTTTTATCCGTGTAATCCGTGCCCAATACTATAAGGTTATTTAGCAAGAGTGCTTGTATAGTTACCTGCTAATCTGTTTCTTCTCCGTTTCCTTCTTCTTCGCTCTCTTCTCCTTTACGATAAGCCAGCGGACTGACGTGGTAAATCTCTTTGAAACATTTACTGAAATAGCGGGAGGAGGAGAACCCAATCCGGTCAGAAATCTCCGTGATATTCAGCTCCGGGTTATTCCTTAACATGACAGCGCCTTTTTTGAGACGTATGCTTAGGATGAAATCATTCGGGGTCTGGCCTGTAACTGCTTTCAGTTTGGTGAATAGGTTCGTACGTGCCATACCCATTTCGCGGGCGAAGATATTAACGTTGAAATCCGTATTGTCCAGATGACGTTCGATAATGGCCATCGCGCGGTCGAGCATCTCTTTATCCATCGGGTTGGTAGCCAACATTTGGGCAAAAGCCTGTGGTTGTTTGCTGAACTTCTCTTGCAATAGCCGGCGGGAGTTAACCAGGTTATTGCAGCGGGAAATCAGAAGATTGGTATTAAACGGCTTCGTGATATAATCATCCGCACCAATCTTCAAACCTTCGATATTGTGCTCTATAGCAGTACGTGCAGTTAATAATACTACCGGAATATGGCAAGTATTAAAGTCTGTCTTGATCTGTTTGCAAAGTTCCGTACCCGACATGCGTGGCATTACGACATCACTTAAAATGATGCTCGGCATATCCTTCTGTATCATTTCTAATGCTTCTACTCCGTCGGAAGCCGTACTGACCTGATAGAATGTTTCGAAAATACCGACTAACATCTGTTTGATAGATTCATTGTCTTCCACTATCAGCATTTTGGCGTCTTCGATGCGCTTGTTATCTTCTTCTTTCCATTCCGAATCAGGGATTATTTCTACTGAAGGAACAATAGTCTCTGTTTGCTGGATGGTTTCCGTATCATCTTTCGCTATTTGCTCTTCTGTGAAGTGTTCCTTGCCTAGTTTGAGGGTGATAATGAAACTGCTTCCTTTGCCCGGTTCGCTTTCTACCCGGATTGTGCCGTGATGAAGTTCCACAATACCTTTCGTCAGTGCCAGTCCGATGCCTGTACCGGCTCCGGTATTCAGCGAGTTGAGATGTTCGGTCTGATAGAAACGGTCGAATATCTTATCAATTTCGGCAGCGGCGATACCTGTCCCGGTATCTTTTATTTCAATGATGACATGGTCTTTCTCCTGCGATACATTAATCGAAATTGTATCTTCGGCCTTGGTATGCTTCACAGCATTAGACAGCAGGTTGTTTATCACTTTCTGCATCTGCTTTTGGTCATACCACACTTCAATGTCATCCTTTTGTTTGTTGAACTTGAAGTTGATTTGTTTACTGCTGGCATATTCGAGGAAGAGCAGATAATTCTCATACAGGAAGTTAACCAGATTGTGCTGGCTAACTTTGATCTTCATGTGACCCTGTTCCTGTTTACGAAAATCAAGTAGTTCCGTAATCAGTTCCCGTAATTGGAGACTGTTCTTGTAGATTCCCAACACCTTATTATATATGTTAGGCGTAAATGTCTGCACCTGCAACAAAGTTTCCACTTGTCCCACAATCAGCGTTAACGGGGTGCGGAATTCGTGCGAGATGTTAGTGAAGAAACGGAGTTTCGACTGGTTCAATGCTTCGAGGTCTTCAATATGCTTCTTCTCGTACTTCAAAGACTCACGGAGTTTGATGCGCGAATTATAGTTCTGAATAAGATACCATAACAGGCTGATAGTGACAATGGTATAAATCAGGTAAGCCCACCATGTCTCATACCATGAAGGGAGTACGATAATCAGCAATCTGGCCTCTTTTATTCCTTCCCTCTGTGATTTGATGACAAGGGTATATTTACCCGGATTCAGGTTTGTATAAGTAATCAGCGTTTGCTTCCGGTAAGTATGGTTCCATTCGTCTGAGAAACCCTCCAGACGATAGAGAATTTCATCTCTGTTGGCAGGGATGAAGTTGGAAGTGGCATATTCGATGCTAAACATCGATTGATTCGCTTTCAGACTGATTTCCGGAGTATGACAGATCGACTGTTCCAGGATACCGCTTTCATCTCCCGGGACTACTTCTTTTCCGTTGACAAGCAGGCGGGAAAGAATGATATTATATGATTTGGGAGTGAAATGTAATTTCTTCTCCCAGAAAGAAATCATTCCCTGAATACCGCCAAGGAATACTTCTCCGTCATGTGTCACAAATAGTGCGTTTTCATTAACGGCAGTCAGCGGGAATCCGTTTTCCGTACCGTAATTATAGAATTTCTTGCTTGGATAGTCGAACTGTGAGAATCCTTGATTGGTAATCAGCAATAAGTCGCCTTTCTGTATGGACGATTCGCATACTTCGTAGATACAGTCGCTGGATAAACCATCTGTCTGTACATCGAAGTTTTCAAAGTCATCACTTTCCTTGCGGTAACGGTCGAGACCGCTTCCGGAGGTACAGAACCATAGATTACCGTTACTGTCCTGCATGATACTGTTGATGTTATTGTTGCTAAGACTGTTCGGATTAGCGGGATTGTGCGGATAATTAGTAAGTTTACCGCTGTCGAACCGGTAAGAATAAACACCCTCTCCGGTAGCCGCAATCCACAATGTACCGTCTTTATCAATACAAAGACTGGCTACCATGCCAATACCTCTTCCTTCTTTAGTCTCTTTGAAGAGTTGTTGGCAAGCACCTGTTGCCGGATTGAAAAGACAAACACCGTTTTGTGTGGCGACAACCAGCTTGTCCTTATAAGGTACAATGTCTCGGACGATATCCGAAGGTAGCGAGGTTGGGTCTCCGGCTTTCATCCGGTAGACTGTGAAACGGTTGGTACGCAGGTCGAGTTTGTTCAATCCTCCCAAGTGTGTACCTATCCACATAATTTCATTAGTCCGGTCGTAATAGATTGCTTTGACGTTGTTATGGGAAATACTATTTTTGCCCTCTTCGTGGCGATACCACCGATAGGTATTATTTTTCCGGTCGTACACATTCACGCCACCGCCTTCAGTACAGATCCATAAGTTTCCGTCTTTATCTTCAGTCATTCTGCCGACAATCGGGCTACTTAAACCTTCTTTTTCTGTATCTCCCGTCTTGTAGCGGGTATAGATTTCATATTCCGGATTGAAATAGTTGACACCTCCGAAATAAGTACCCAGCCAAATTGTTCCTTGTTCATCTTTGACGATGCACCAGATGGAGGAGTGGGTGAGTCCGTCGGGTTTGTTCGCGTTGGCTGTGTAAAGTTGGAATTTGCCTGTGCTCTTTTCATAGCGATTTAACCCGTGAAAGGTTCCTATCCACAGATTTCCTACATTATCTTCACAGCAACTCCTTACGAAGTCGGTGCAAATACTGTTTGGATTTTTAGGATCATGACGGAAGTTCTCAATGGTACTGTCTGTTTTTATCCGGTAGAGTCCTTCTTCCCAGGTACAGATCCATAATTCTTTAGACGAATCTTCGTAAATACTCGCGATATTACCTTTTGTGACAGGTTGGGAAATTTTTTTGTCTCCCGATAAACAGTAAAGTCCGTTACTGGTAGTTCCCATCCACAGATTTTTCTTTTCGTCCAGGTGGAGGCAGGAGAGGGTGATATCTTTTCCGGCAAGATGATAGTAGAGATCGAAGTTTTCCGTACTTTCATTATATACAAATACTTCTTCTCTTTTCCCGATATATAATTTCTCGTTGAAATAAATAGCATCCACATTGCCTTGCAGCAACGTTTTGAATCTTTGTGTGGTCAGATCGAATTCTGCCACCCCGTCCGTACAGAGCAGGTATACCTTTCCGTTTTTGTTTCCGGTGATACGCAGCACTGTATTGCTGAACAAACTGTTCGGATCGTTTTTATTAAGTTTGAAACTTTTGATATCGTTACCGTTATACCGGTTCAGTCCTTCACGCGTGCCGATCCATATAATTCCCCGTTCATCAATATAAAGGCTATTGACAGAAAATTGGGAGAGTCCGTCGTCCGTGGTCAAGTGGCTAAAAGTGATGTTTTGACCTTGTGTGCGGACTCCAGCTACGCTTAAAAATAGCAGAAATAAAAGAATTACTTTTCTCACTAATTTATTTTTTAAGGTGTTTACATCTATGCAAATATATTGTTTTTATTCGATTTCAGTGAACCTTATTAGAAGAAAGTAACTATAAAACACCGGAAGAGAATTCTATTTAACAGAATTACTCTTCCGGTTTCTAACCTAACTAACCTCTTGTTATAGTGTTTGTGCCTGTTTCGTTTTTATCAGTTCAGATTATTACCACACTACATACTGATTGAAAAAACGAGTACTTTCAGCAATCCATGAGTCCATGTTCTCATAAGCTGCAAAGTGTCCTGATGTAGGGTAGCATATCCAGCGTTTAGGTGTACGGATGTGATTGTATGCTGCAAAATTTGTATGTGGTGGTGTAATGTTGTCCTGAAGTCCGAATCCCATTAATACTGGGCATTTGATCCATCCGGTCAGATTCTTCAAATCAAAGTAAGTTAGTAATGAGAATATTTTATCTTTGTCAATATTCTGCCGGGCAGCTCCTTCGAATACCAAGCTGGCAGGCCAGTGAACCAAACGAAAATAATCGGGATAGTCTGACAGAAAGGGTACGATAGGCGCAGCTGCGGAAATACGATGGTCGAGTGACGCTGCTGCTAATGTGAGCGCTCCACCTTGCGAAATACCTGTAGCAAAAAGGTTTTGTCCGTCAAAGCATGGCTGAGCAAAAATAAAATCAATACTGCGGACTGTATCAGCAAAAGCACCTCTGTAATAGTAATGTTTGGGTGAATCCAGTCCGAAAGCAATCCACTCACCAAAGCGGTTATAAGGTTTGTTGAGGCCTTGTCCACGGGGTGGAATGACCAAGATACACCAACCGGGATAGTTGTCGGGACCGGGAATCCAGGTGACGGCATCATAACCTTGATAAACCACTACGGCCGGATGACTCTGACCATCTGTAGGGACTGCCCAATACCCCCGTAAGATTTCTCCTTCAAGCGAGCACATTTCTACTTCGTAAACATCACGCTCTGGCTTCGAAGATTCAGGTAGACGTGTCATTTTATAGACAGGTTGTACACGTTTAAGTTCGGTGATGGTTTTATTCCAAAATCTTTTTAAGTTAGGGAGACCATCCGGTTTGGATAAAATCTGTTCGGCTTCGTATCCAAAGAAGAAATGTTTCAGAGTGTCGGTGCCAGCAATGAAACAAGCCTGGTAAAACCCGGGAGTGAGATTCGTGAGAGTGACTGATGCACGACTGCGAAAGCCTCCACCGGGAGCTATCGAATCTGTTCCGAAAGAGTAGGTTATAAAGGTAGACGATACAGCATTGCCGAAATCTGTAGCAATGTCCATACGTATCCTATCCGAAAAACCTGACTGTGCAGATGTCAATTCCAGCATGAAGCGTACTGGATGTTCGTTATCGAACATCCAGTTTTGCTCAACAGGAATATTGAGATTTATGGTCTCCTGTGTATAACTTTTTATTGAGTATCCGGTCAGGAGTATAATGATGTATATCCACTTTTGCATCCTGTTAATCATTGTTATTACTCTTTGATATAAAACGTAATCAGCACTCCTTTATGATCGCTTGGCCACTGATTGTTTACGGGCGGAATGATTGGATCTTTGGTTTGTTCTTCTATTCTTTTTCCGCGTACAATAGAGCCTGTTGGACCTACTATCTGGGCATTTTTTATTTGTAGATTTTTATTTGGATAATAGTAAACGAAATCAATTCGTTCGCGTTCATCTGCCTCCGGTGCCCATGAGAGATTCTCTGGAATGACTGATTTATTGTCTGCAGGAAAAGTGAATCCCGGACATTTCACCGGATCGGGATGAATTACCCGGTAGGCATCTTTATATCCCCGTTGAACCAACAATTTGGAAGTTCCCCAATTGACGATACATCCGCGATGATCGAATAGATCTTTTGTATCGGCCTGCCAATCCAGATAAGAAGGCTCATTCAGATCTCCGGCAAAAAACACGAGTGCTTCTTGCTCTAGCTCTTTGGCAGCGTTGTTGATAAAAGCTTGGGCGGATTCTATACGGTCTGATTCTTCGCAGACAGCAAGTATCTTGTCTGCATCAGTGATAGGAGCCGGAAGTTTATCCCAATTAACGCTACCGTCATTGTACCCCCGGGGATAGTAACAGGTGTAGTAACGATACTCCGAATGTGCCGGGTAAACGGCCACTCGTTTCCCATTGACATCCAGAATCGCTTTGAACATCCATTTGTTGATGCGTTCTGTCTCTTTGATCGGATATTTTGATATGACCGCTCTTCCGTCTATTCGTGCATCGTAATAGATGAGTCCCTTATTTTTAAGCCCTTGCATTAGTTTAGGCATTACGGGATCGTCTTGCGGACCTTTATATAATTCGCAAAATGTAGCAATGTCTGGCTGTAGGGCAACAATCTGTTCTATCAGATATTCCGGAGCATGCTCCACCTTGGTACACTCCACCCATAAGTTGAGTTGGAGGAACTTAATCTCTGTTTTCTTTCCTGTTTCTTCTTCCGGTACAGATACTTCCGTATCGGTTTTAGAACATGCAGTGATAACAGGAAGTATGGCAATAATAATAGTTAATAACCACTTTTGCATAATCTGTATTTTTTAGATTTGATTACCAGCCCGGATTCTGACAGTTAGTTCCTGAAGCATTCTGTAACCGGATTGCTTCGTCACCCGGTATTGGATATAATAGGAATTTTTCACTATATGCTTTTCGGTTATTATCTACTACAAAACGGGAGTAACTTCCATCTGAGTTTGCTTTCATTCCGGTGATTACTTTATCTGTTTGATCCAGTATCTTCCAACGGCGTACATCAAAGAAGCGGTGTTCTTCAAAAGCAAGTTCTACGCGTCTTTCGTTCCTGATTCGCAGACGAAACTGATCACAGGATAATCCGTAAGGAATGCCTGGCATACCTACTCTGGAACGTACTGCATTGACTGCGTCTACCGCATCATTGGGTACAGTTCCGGTAGTGGATGCTTCATTAGCTGCCTCTGCATAATTCAAATATAATTCAGCCAGGCGGAACTCTTTGAAGTAGCCATCCAGATTGCCGGAACGTCCGGATTTATAATGCGAGAACTTACGTGTATAATAGCCGGTACAGGTGTAACGTGCATTACTGGGATCAAGTGCACAGTTTCCTCCTGTCTTGGTTGAGAGTAGTGCACCGGTTTCCAGGTTTAGTTTGGAACCATCATAATAAATAGAAGCTTTAAGACGCGGATCACGGTTCTCATACGGTTTGGCTTGATTGTAGAGACCTTGAACAGCCGAATTCAAGTTAGGCTGCAGATGATTGGCATCTAGATAAGGGCTCTCTAAATTGAGCAGAGGATAAGATTCTGTCATGTCACCGTTCACAACTTCATAGGCATCAAGTAGCTCTTGCGACGGACACGCACCGGCATCTGTCTGGCCGTCGGTAGTTGGCAGGCCAGCATAATTCCACATATACATTTGTCCAACTTCCATAATGGTTTCTTTGTCATTAACTACCGGCAAGTCAGTGCGCGAATAGAAATACACATCATAAGGAGAATAACCAGCTGTAGCATTCGGCTGTTTCTTATAAAGTTCATAATTGTTCGCCAGACAGTCATCCAGAGACTTTTTAGTAATTTCTGCGGCTTCTGTCCAAGTGATTGTTCCGTCATTGTACAGAGGACTGGCTGCATAGAGTGATATCTGTGAACGGATGGCTGCACAGATGGCTTTTGTCATAACGTGACGGTAGTTCTCCTTATCTAAGGAACGCCATCCCCATTCTTCAACAGTGGGAATATCAATAGCAGCCTGACAATCAGCTAATATTTGGCGGGCACACTCGCCAAATGTACCTCTTTTAACCTTGGTATAATCGTAGTCGGGAGTTGTTATGATGGGAACACCTCCATAACGTTTCACCAATTGAAGATAATAGAAAGCGCGTAATGTAAGTACCTGTGCCTTGAAACTGTTACGTATATCTTCCGAGTAGACACTGGCAGTAGGGATATTGGCAAGAAAGATGTTGCAGGCACGAATCCCTTGATAATAATAATTGTAGTTTTCCGGATTTCCTTCGATGCCCTCCAGCGGATTGCTGAAGGGAGATAATTGTCCTTCATTCCATTTGCGGGTAACTCCGTTCTGTAGTTCCCAGGAATCTTTGGCTTCATCTGTACAACCAGCTAGCATGGTATAGTTATAGTTCATTCCGTAATTCAGAATCCATCCATAACATTGATTCATATAAGTATACGTTTTACGGTTCGTGGTAAACAAATCGCTGTAATCCGTACGGCCGTCCGGATGATCTTCAATTTCAGTACATCCTATGAATGAGGATAATATGAGTAAGGAGAATACTCCTGATATGATTTTATTTATTTTCATAACTTCAGTCTTTAGAAATTCAGGTTAAGTCCTATGTTAAATGTTCTGTAAATGGGGTATACAGAGTAGGAATATTGTTCCGGGTCCAGATTATCGAACTTGAGAGATGAGGTGGTCAACAAATTGGCTCCGCTGATATAGAATCTCATTTTCTCCAGTTTCAGTTTACTGCTCCAACGTTTAGGAAGTGTATAACCTAATACTACATTCTTCAATCTCATATAGTTATTTTTGGAATAGAAGAATTCATTCGATTGGAGACTTGAAGAGCTTCCTGTGGTCAAAGCCGGATAGCTGATTTTTTCATTTGCCGCATAGCGATCTGCTGTCCAGGCATTACGGTGCAGGTCTGTGTACACTCCTTGGTAAGCATTATCGAAGATACCGCATCCACTGTAATAGGCTGCTGTACCTGATACACCTTGTAACTGAACATACAAGTCAAAGTTTTTGTATTCCAGTTGAATAGAACCACCATAAGAAAGTGTAGGTAGTGTCTGGGCTTTGTCCATCGGTGCCTGGTCACGCTCATCTATATTTCCGTCGTTATTTAAGTCTTTGTAAATGAAATCACCTGGGCGCGGAGAAGCACCAGAGAATCGCAGACCGCTTTTATCTATTTCCTCCTGGCTATTATAGTAGCCGTTTCCGTTGGAATAGTCAATCAGATATCCGAACTGTTGTCCTGCAGAATAGCCGGTTTTACGATATGGATAGTAATATCCGCTGGCGGTACGGTTCAACTCTTTTATGTCAGTTACTTCATTTTTATTGTATCCCATATTCCCTCTGATAGTCATTCTTAATCCACATTTCAGATTCTTGATATAAGATAGTTCAAGATCAAATCCTTTGTTGTTCATCTTACCCAGATTTTCAAATGGCAGATTTTCACTGGCGATACCTTGTGCAGAAGATACACTGTTATTTTGGATAGCCATTTGGGTCTGTTTCACGTTCCAATAATCAAATGTGATACCTAGTGAGTTGAATAAGGTAACATCTATTCCGTAATTTTGCTGGAAAGATTCTTCATAATGGATATACGGATTACCTTGCATACCTTCTACAGTATGAAAGCCATAGTAGTTGCTTAGTAAGTAACCTGCATCTTTATAACGTACATCTGTAGCATACAGGAAACGGGTGTCAGATATCTGGTCATTGCCCAGCCAGCCGGCAGATGCGCGTATTTTGAGGAAGGACAACCAATCTGTGTCTTTCAGGAAACTTTCGTTGGATACCACCCAAGCGGCAGATACTGTCGGGAAGAATTTAAAACGGTTACCCGGTTTGAACTGTTCTGTGCCATCATAGGTAAAGTCTCCCTGTATATAGTACCGTGAATCATAGCCGTATTTCACATGTCCCATTAATGACAAACGATCGTATGGGAGATCACCGTTTTTCATCATATTCTCATTGAAATAGCTGACAAATGCATCTACTTCATGTTTGCCTCCAAAAATACGATTATAGTTGATGAACCCTTGGAAGTTGATAAAGTAGCGCATATTAGCGGTCTTACTTAAACTTAGAGGAAGAGTGGTGTGAGTACCGAAAAGTCCGCTGCCATTGGCTGCATAACGTGCGTAGTCAGTAGAACCATAGATTGTTCCGTCATAGTTTGCTTCATAACCTACTATTCCTTTTACGCTCAATCCTTTAGTCAGGAATCCCAGATCCAGATTCATTCCATAAGCGACGTTCAGATTGATACCTGTTTGATGGCTATATCCGGAGCGGTTGATAAGTCCGTAAGTAGGATATTCATTGTATTCTGCAGTAATCACTTTTCCGTCTTCGGTGATAGGTCCAGGTACGGTGGGGGCCATCTGATAGATCGAATTCATGATATCTCCTGTCCCGTTGTATCCTTGATTTATCCGGTCGATAGTGACATTTGTGTTAAGGAAACAGTTTAGATAACGATGCAGAGTGACGTCCACATTAGCTAAAATGTTGAAGCGATGCAATTTGAGTGCAGGATTATAATTATCATTCTTCTCTGCATCAATCAGGCTGTTTTGGTGAAGATAACCGGCATTAACAAGGTATTTAACCCGGTTGTTACCTCCGCTGATATTTACGTTGTAACGTTGCATACTGGCTGCATCATTCATGAAAGTGTCATACCAGTCGTGTCCCGGCATAGTTCCATCTGTAAACCCGGCTATTTCATATAAAGAATAGAGTGGAGTGCCACCGTCATTGAGTAAGGCCTGGTTACGCATTTGTGCGTATTCACCGGTACTTACTATTTTAGGACGCTGGGTAGCCTGTTGTATGGAGAAGTCCATGTTCACATTTACTTTAGTACGTCCTATTTCGCCTCTTTTTGTAGTAATAAGAATTACTCCGGAAGAAGCTCGCGGACCATATAATGCTTTAGCTGCGGCATCTTTCAGAATACTGACAGATTCTACAGTGTTGGCATCGAGTGTATTCATATCGAATAATGGAGCCGGAATTCCATCGAGTACAACCAAAGGTGAATTACCGTTTATGGAATTCAGACCACGTATATACATCGTTGTTGCATCATCGGTTGGTGTGCTGGTGGATTGGATAGAAGTCAATCCTGCCAAGCGTCCGGTCAGCGTAGCTGAAAATCCGCTATTAGGTGTTTTAACTAACTCTTCTCCCTGAACGGTAGAGATTGCTCCTGTATAACCTCCTTTTCTCTCTTTCTGCAGCATGGCTACTTCGAGAGATGTATCCTGACCGGCGATGTCTGATATCAGACAAAACTCTACCGGTTTATTCAGAGTGAATTTCATTGTCTGGTTCCGATATCCCGGAATCTTACAAATGACCATACTGGCTCCCGACGGAATCTCCATGATGAATTTTCCGTCTTTATCACTGCTTGTGGTGTATTCGGGATTGTCCGGGACAGAAATGATTGCGCCGTCTAAAGGTTCGTTGCTCTCATTCCGCACCACACCGGATATAACTTCTTGCACTTGTGCCCGGCATACTTCATTGCCTGTGAACAGGCATACGATGCACAAAAGTGTGATTATTCTGTTTTTCATATACATTCTGTTTTATGATTACCATCCTGCATTTTGCCACGTCTGTCCTGTCGTGCCTTCCAATACGGCTGCTTCATTGGCAGGGATAGGATATACGTGCCATTTCTTTTCATAACTCATTTTGCTCGGTTTGCTGCCGTCTGTTCCTAGATTGATTCTTTCATAAGAGAATGAGTTTCCATTTTTGGTGATTCTCATACCTGTGGTAAACTTCTCATTTTCCATATTCTCATTGGCGGGTGTCCAACGGCGGATATCGAAATATCTGTCTTCTTCACAAGCCAGCTCTATCTGGCGTTCGTGGCGTACCAATAAACGAGCTTCGTTCTTGTCGTTTGTCGACAGATCAACCGAAGGATCAAAACCTGCGCGATGACGGATTTCATTGATCCATTCCAGGCCTTCGGTAAGGTGTCCGCTTTCAATAGCGGCTTCGGCGGCATTCAGATAAATTTTGCCTAATCGGTAAAAACGGAAACGGCCATCATATCCAGCCACTCCGGCTGCCTTACAGTTACCGTTTACCATTCTTTTTCTCCAATAATAACCGGTACGTGTATTCGTATTTCCACTTGTACGGATTTCGCTATTTCCTCCCACGTACGTTTCTACTACTGCCGGTTCCTTTCCTAACAGCACAGGACTGTTATTATAAAAAATTGTAGCCTGGAAACGAGGATCACGTCCCTTATAAGGGTTGGCTGGGTCATAACCGCTATTAGGGTTATAATTAGGTGACAGATGCTTCTCATCGTTATAAGGTTTCGATAAATCCAGTACAGGCTTTCCTGTTGCTAGCATATCATAGGCGTCTACTAATTCTTGGGAAGGAACAATAGTTAATTGAGCGTTTCCCAATACCGGAGCTCCGATAACGTCATACAAAGGATTGGTGTATGGGTCGGGCCAATAGCCTTCGGTACTTTGCCAGATTGTTTCTTTATCACTGGGATCTGTTCCGATATAGTTATTGAGCGTAAAGTACTCCATATAAGCATTGTTATAGTACTTTTCAGTATCCGCACATTTAGTATACAATTCATATCCATTGGCTTTCAGCTGTTCCAGACAGTCTTTGTTGATTGTGTAAGCCCATTCCCAAAGATCTTTGCCGCCATTGTTGTAAGTGCTGGCTGCGAATAGACATGCTTCGGAACGGATAGCCATTGCGATACCTTTGGTCATTCTGATCTTCTCGTTGAGTGTTGTCAGTCGCCAAGGGAGGTTGCTGGATTGCAAAGCTATTTCGCAATCATCTACAATGAATCGGGCACAGTCTTCGAAAGTAGGACGTGATAGAGTTGAATAATCATAGTCTAAACCGTATGGCTCTTTCTCAATAGGCACAGGACCATACCATTTCAGTAACTCCATATAGAAATAAGCACGGAGTACATGAGCCTCTGCTACCCAACGGTCACGGTCGCTTTCGCTTGGTATGGCGGCGGTGGCTGCCCGTTGGAGGAATGTGTTGATAATACGGATTTGCCCCCAGTATAACTGCCAGTATCCTCCTTCTGAGTAGGTGTCACCCATATCTCTGCGAACGTCGAGATAGAAGTCGGTGGTGGTACAGTTGCCGGATGCGGCATGTGCAAAGCCGGCACCGGAACCATCCGTGCAATCCCACGCTTCATCACTAAGTGCTACGGGATAGTTGCTCCAGAAATGATATCGCAAACTCTTTTTAGGCAGATAGTCAAAGCAAGTACTGAAATAAGCTTTAGTCAGATCGGGATCTTGGAATACTTCGTCCAGTGATAATCTTCCGTCGGGAGCTACATCCAACGCTTCATTACAAGAACTGAATGTGAGCAAGGAAGCAAACATGCATATATAAATAAATTTTTTTTTCATATCGGTTTTGTTTTAGCCGTTAAAATGTAATATTTAAACCTACATTGTACGTACGCATTGTTGGATAGGCTGCCGGACTGTTTTGTTCGGGATCGAAGCTGTCAGTCTTCAGGTGAGTCCATGTATACAAGTTGTTACCACTTAAATAGAAACGTACATTGGAAGCACCGATTTTCTTGCTGATGCTTTCCGGTAATGTATATCCTACTTCTGCATTTTTCAGACGTATATATGAGGCATCCATGATAAAGAAGTCGTTGGGCTGCAAGCTCGGGCCGCCACTGCTGGACAGACGAGGATACGTAATCTTTTCGTGATTATTATAGCGTTCTTCGCTCCAACGTTCCATGTGCATCTTGTAAAAGTTGCCGCTGCTTTCATAAATACCGGCTCCTGAATAAGTCTTGCTGTATTGGCCTACTCCCTGCAACATGATAGAAACATCGAATCCTTTCCAGTTGGCAGATAAAGAGAAACCGTAGTTGATGCGAGGCAATAGGGAGGAATAGCCAATGGGAGCCTTGTCACGGTCATTGATGACACCGTCTCCGTTGAGATCTTTATAAATAAAGTCTCCGGGTTCCGGTGTTCCTACACCTTCATAAGTCAGTCCGCTCTTGGCAATACTCTCGTCGCTATAGAAGAATCCTGTGCCGTCACGCCCTTTTTCAGGATCATAGCTGTGGTCGATGATATATCCCCAGTTTTGTCCTAATGAGAAGCCGGTGGTGCGGGTGCGATAAGCATAATCCTTACCTAATAGTGGCTCGTCATATTCCAATACTTTGTTTTTGGCATAACTGAAGTTTGCATTAGCAGAAACAGATAGCCCGTTTTTGAATTGTTTCTGATATCCGAGGACCATTTCGAATCCTTGATTCTTTACTTCACCATCGTTCATCAGTGGAAGAGCGGATGAGGGAAGACCTTGAATCATAGGAGTAGTCTGCGGGATAATCAGAATATTTTTTCTTTTTTCAACAAAGTAGTCAAATGAGAAGGAAAGATCATGATACAAGGATATGTCTATACCATAATTCTGTTTTTCAGCTGTTTCCCATGTGATGCTTTTGTTTCCTATGTAGTTTTCGGCTATCTTGTAACCTTGTCCCCAACCGGAACCATTGGAAGCATATCCCAAGCTTGGGGATAACCAATGATCTCCTTTACTGTCGGTGACTACGGAATATTGACTGATATTATCCAGATAAAGGAAACGGGCTGAACCGAAGGCGTCGTTACCAACTTTTCCCCAAGAAGCTCTTAACTTCAGATTGGTCAAAACCGGATTATCCTGAAGGAAGCCCTCATTAGTAATCAGCCAACCGAAAGAGGCAGCCGGGAAGAGACCAAATCGTTTGTCCGGTGAAAATTGTTCAGAGCCGTTATAACCTACGTTGACCTCCGCAAAATAACGTCTGTCATAGTCATAAGTTGCACGTCCGGCAATACCGATGACGTTGTAAGGAAGCAGTAGGTCACCGGATGTTTCTTTGGATTCTTTGATGTCCCGTTGAGCTAGAAACATAGCAGTGACATTATGCTTTCCGGCGAAGGTCTGGTTATAGTTGATTTGTCCCTGTAAGTTCATAACCCAATAAGATTCGGAAGACTTTGTGAGTTCAATCGGGCCGTCTTCGTCCTCCAGGCTAGGATGGCGATTGATAAACAAATGCTCTCCTGAAGCTAATGTCTGATACGTATACCAGGTATAGGAACGTTTTCCGATTGTTTTCCCAAATCCTTTGGAGTCGAAAGATACCTGGCCTTTGACAGAGAGCCCTTTAGTGATAAATCCCAAATCTATTTCTACTCCTCCGATAACATTGATTCCCGATCTGGTTTCCAGTTGATAGCCCGAACGGTTGATTAGCGGATATGCACTCAATGAATTGTTGGCGGGATCTTCTACGGATAATCCGGCACCAATAGGGAAAGTACGTATAGCATCGGTAGCGTATGCGCCTTCCGGGGTGAGATACATGGAAGTAGGGCGTGAGGTCAAAGCGCTGTTGAATACACTTGACATACTTGCGGAAGTTCCGTTGATCCGTTCCAGATAAGAGGAAGCGTTTAGGTTTATTTTTACCGATTTATTGACTTTGTAGTCGATATTTGAGCGGAAGTTGTAGCGGTCTAATGAAGACTGGGCATTGTATCCCAACTTGGATTTAGGTTCTACGTTGAACATACCTCCCTGATGCAGATAGCCTGCACTTACAAAGTATTGAAGTTTGTCCGAACCTCCCGAAACGTTCATGTTGGCTCTGGTCATGGGAGCATAATCTCTGAACAAAATATCTTGCCAGTTATTATTCGGATAAAAATCCGGATCTACAGGATTGCCTGTTTTCCATGAATCGAACTTATCAATGTCCGGTCCGAAGAATTCAGCGGAATTTCCGTCGTTCACGAGTGCTTCATTGCGAAGTCTGACCCAATCCCATGAATCCAGACGTTCGGGTTTGAAAGCGATTTCCTGCATGCTGAACTCTACATTGGCACTGATACGGGCAGTTCCTTTTTCACCTCTACGAGTGGTAATCATTATCACTCCGTTGGCACCACGTACTCCGAATACTGCTGTTGCGGAAGCATCTTTCAATACGGAGATATTAGCAATCTCGTTTGGGTCGATAGATCGCATATCGTCTACAGCTACTCCATCTACCATAATTAATGGGTTTGTTCCGTTTGTAGTGGCAGCACCACGCAGGAACATGGTGACTTCGTCACGTCCCGGTTCACCGGAGGTCTGGATAGTTGTCAATCCAGGGAGTTTCCCGGATAAAGCGGAACTTAGGTTGGGTGATGAGGATTTCATCAAATCTTTTCGATCAATGGAAGCTACGGAACCGATGACGGAAACCTTTTTCTGGGTACCGTAAGCTACCACTACAACTTCCTCCAGGTTCGCTACGTCCGGATGCATGATGATACGCATGTCTTTTTTAGCAGGAATGTCCTGTTTTTGATAACCTACATAACTGATTTCCAGTATAGCGTTTGGGGCAACCGATAAAGAGAAACGACCGTCTATGTCTGTAATAGTACCATTCGTTGCTGCTCCTTTTTCCATGACGGAAGCTCCGATCAGGCTTTCACCGGACTCGTCTACGACGACTCCGGAGGCTGTTATTTTAGACTGTTGCTGTGTCAGGGTAGCATCTCCGATATCCGATGCATTTCCTGTAACGGGAATACAGATTCCCAACCCAAGCAACAGGCACATTTTGTATAGCCAATAACTTCTTTTCATAACTATAACGTTTAAGATTGTTTTCTGTCTAATTAAATGAACTCAACATTTTATCCTTGTCGTATCCTATGTATTCATAGCGTTCTATCCGGACACCTTGATTCTTTGCGGTAATACATGGACTTGTGCCGTTCCATGGGCTATCCATCCACCATTCTTCTACTAATAGCTTTCTTTGAGTTGAAGAGCTGTTGGTAAATGAGAACTGAACCTTTGAGGCATCTACAGCTCCACCGGAGTAACCTAGTACGGAATAAGTACCTGCCAGATTACGCAGATCGACATAAGTGAGCGGACAACCGGATGCATTTAGTGATGTGATGGATTTGCACCGGTTTATATCCAGATATGCTAATCCCGGATTGTTGCTCACATCTATAGAGGTTATCATATACTGATCGCCAGAAATGAATTTGGTTAATCCTGCATTCTTGGCACTGAAAGTCTGAATTCCTTTCTCATCTACCGGACCTGCCGTGTAGCTGGTACTGATTGCGTATTTACTAAGATCGATTTCTCCCAGATTATTTCCATCCAGAATGAGGTTTTTGTATCCGCAGAAGTATTGTAGTCCTTCCAGATTAGTGATTCCCTTATTGCTAAGATCAAGGGTCGTGTTATTCTTGAAGTATTCAGTATTCAGAGCAGCCACTGTCAGAACTTTATCTCCATCGAATACATCCGGAACCAATGCTTTGAGTGCGTTTCGCAGATTGGTATCAGGAATTTCTCCGTACTTTTTCATTGTCTTCTGATATTTTCCGTAACTGTAATAATAGTTGTTGTTTCCATCGGGATAGTCGTGCATCCAGTCGTACCCTTCCACTGTCACTCCATTATTGATGGCATCTACGATAGAACCGCTATTGCTGTAGTATGAGTCCATCCACCAGGATTCCATTTTCAGGAGTCGTTCTTTACTTGCGTCATCGCTGAAAGTAAATTTGAAGTCTGTGCTGTTGTAGTTCAGGCATCCGCCATAGATACTGTGGTAATTGCGTACATCCAGATATACCAGTTTGCAGTTTAGGGCAGAGAACTTCTCAATGTTATAACAATAATACAGGTCGACAGATTCTAGTTTGGTACTTCCATCTATGTTGAGAGATACCAATGTCGTGTTCGGCTGTTCCGAAGTGGCTAGTTCCAGTTTGGTCAGACCAGTGTTTTGTGCAGTCAGTTCAGACAGTCTGGATAGTACTTCTGCAGGAATTTCACTGATATCATTATTGTTGCAGATCAGTTTCCGAATGTTGCTGAAATGTTCGAGTCCCTCCAGAGAAGTGATATTTTTATCGCTGATATTTAATGTGCCATCAGTGAAAGTGACATATTTAGCACTGGAAGATATCTTTTCTCCTTTAAATATATCAGGGAAAAGAGCAGACAAGGCATTACGCAGGTTTTCGTCGGGCATAACTCCAACAGTACTGTTGATGACGCCTAATGTTCGCATTTTGCTACCGCGTACCAATACAAGTCCATAAGAATCTTTGGTGGCCGTAGAGGGGTAAAGTACCGTGATATGATCGGATGCTACTTCTCTGGTTTCCATGTAGATGGGCTGTTCAGTACCTCCTGAAAGGGGAGAAAGAGCCAGTACATCACAGTCGATAAAGCCATTTCCCTGAATGGTAATCTCTGTGCCCAGGGATTCTTCCGAAATATCCGGAAGCACTACATTGGTTACTCCTAGGTCTGTGCCTAACTTTTCGTCTTCACATCCCAAAAGGAATACCATTCCAAGCATTAATAAAATGTAGAAATGTGTTTTCATAAATACTATTTGTTTAATGAATAAATAGAGTACATAGTTATTCTTGTTTTAAGACGATCACAGAATGAGCCGGAAGTAAACATAGAATTTTATCGTTCACTTTGAGAGGCTGGGCGTCCGGAGCCAACATTTGGTCTGTGGTAGGTAAACCGTCTTTGATATAACGGTAAACCTGATAATTCCCTTTGGCTTGCGTATGTTCGTTGATGAGGCTTATTGTTTTCTCCTGGTCCATTCCATTGGCGAAAACATATACCCATTTGCCATTTGTGTTTCGAACAGCAGTTCCTGCATACCATTCTTCCGGTGTTGCTATCGGATGGATTTCAGCTCCCGGGCGTATGAAACGTGTCAACAGAGAATAGGCATAGTACTGCGGGCGTACCTCGTAATCACTTTTGATATCGTTGTAGTATGGCTCCGAAGCGTATGTTTTCTTTACATACTTCCATAAACCCAGTTGCTGCATTGCTCCGTAGTCTGCATCCTTACCATAGTATTGGTCTATCAGGCTCCAATAGCTAACACCGCTTGCTCCTGCATTGAGTAGATTGATGACTATGCGTGTCATGAGTACTCCTCGTTCATACAAGTCGATATCTTTTTGTCTGGTGGCACCTACGCATTGATTACCTCCGAATTCACCGATGAAATGGGCTTTTCCAACTGAAGAGGCCAATTGAGAGTTTTGTTTTTCCCAATCCAGAATTGTGGAGTTCGGAGTTTCGTAGCCGAAGATATAGGTGTGGGAGTTGAATACGTCAGCAACGTTCGCCAGTCCTTTCGTGCAGGCTGCCAGATATTTAGGCGTTCCTGTACCTCCGTCTGAATTGTCAGAAAGACTGAAATGTACTTTATTTCGTATTCCATCCTCTTTGAAACGTCTGTCGAGTACTTTACACATTTCAATATAGTCGGCGGTGGGAGCAGCTTTACCTTTGATGATATATGACCAATCTGGTTCGTTGATCGGAGTAATCTCTTTGACGCACGTGTATTTTTTGTTGTTGAGCAGGTGTTGTACAAGTGCGGAAAAGTTCTCGCTCCATTCTTCATAGTTAGTCGGGGCTACTACCCAGTTACCATAATTCCCTTCGGCCAGGAAATGTCCCGGAGGGGCTCCCCAAAGTACAAGGGTGACTTCCATTTTCTGTTCTTGTGCCATATCCAATACTTTGTAGAGTGATTGCATTTCTACAGAGTTGAAAGTGAAATTATGCCAGTCGATTTTGGATGCATCCGGATTGTCATTCTTTGGCTCATACCATTGTGGCATCACCATCACCCGTAAGCTTTGCAGTCCCATTTCTTTGACACGTTTCACAACGATGCGCTCCCAGTCTTCAGCTTTGGCTCCATCATTGCGGGTCACATTTTGTGAGAGGAAGTGGGGATCTAGTTCTGCACCTATAGCACGGAGCTTTACACCGGTTTTCTTTCCTACAGAAAGTTTCTGTATGGCAGTTGTTGAACTTTGGTATTTGATTATCAGACTACTTTGCGGGTTATCCAGTGTCAGCGTGAAGCCGTTAGCCAGTTCTTTACCAGTTTTCTTTATAGCTTCTCCTGTATCTTTATTGGTGAGTATATAAGTGTGGTCAGGGTGTAGCCCTGATAAATTGACAGTATAGCTCTTGTCCGGATTGTCTTTGCGACGGAAAGCTACGATGTATCCGCTGTCATCCGACGGACGATAAAGTTGGTATGCTAGCCAGATATTTTCCGAAGTAATGTTGTTTATTCCACTCAACGGATAGTAATCTTCATAGAAATAGGGACGGAGTTCTTTGAACTCTGCCTGGCGGTCGCGCATATCATAGATGGATTGTCCGGCTTCGGTTATTTTCCAGTTGTAGATAATAGAGGTTCCGAGGCTGGAACGGAAAGTGAATTTGTCGGCACTCACAGTTCCTGTACCATGCAGGGGAAGGTATAAGTTCAATCCGTAAGTATGGCATTGATAACCGATTGGTTCTCCATAACTGTAGTCTGTTCTCCACATCGGTGCACTGCGTGAGATACTTTCGAGGTCAATACGGCGTCCGCCACTGGCACAATTATCAACCAGCAAGCCCGGAAAGCGGTTCAGCAGATATTCCCAGAAAGAATAAAGTCCTTCAATGTATCGGATTTCGCAGATACCTTGTCTGCCAGGTTCATCATTGGCAGCCCAGAAACCTTCCGGCTCTATATTGAAATCCTGGCGGTAGTAGTCTATGCCATTTTCTTCGAGGAAGTCTCCGATATATTTACTCATCCATCGACATGCCTCCGGATTTCCGAGATTGAATAGATAAGAGTCGTGCTCACCATCTCTTGTCCAGTCTTCCTGTTTGGCTTTTCCTCTGGCATCCAACATCCATTGAGGGTGTTGCAGTGCCCAAGCTGAGCCTTTCATAACACGCTCCGGTTCAAACCATACCATGAACTTGGAACCAACTCTATGCACTTCGTCGGCGATGGGGCGTAATCCTTCGGGGAAACGAATAGAGTCGACGGTCCAGTTTCCTACGGTGTTCGCCCAATTCTTATGATTGGCTACATCTGCAGAGTGATTGTACCATCCGGCATCCAGCCAGAATACTTCGGGTACTAATTTGAATTGTTCATACCGTTTCACCATAGCAATGGCATAATCTGTAGTCAGGCAGGTATATTCATTACAGGGAGTAGGATCACCGTAGTTGAAACTGGTCGATATTGGATATACGGTCGGTTTACCACCTACTTTCCAAGTGTGGTGGGCTTGCACGAAACGGCGGAACTGGTTGTGTCCTTTCATCCGGTCGGAACCGTTCCAGAATGACAGGCATACACTGGAAGTGCGGATGCTCTCTTCCGGATACAGATAGGTTTTCAAACGTTCAATTCCGGAGGTAAGCGCTACGCTTTGCTGGTCTGCACAGCGCACATCGGCAAACCAGGTTCCTGTCCATCCGATGGCTACGATAACTCCTTGATTGGCCGGAGATTCAATATTGAAGAATGGCATACGCATTTGTGAAGAGCGTCCACCTTCCGGTCTCATATAAAGATTATCACCCGGAGACAAGATTGTAAGTTGCTGGCTGAAATCTGATTTGGATGCATGGCTGCCTTCGGAATGATGAAGGTTGAATGCTCCCGGATGCTGGTAGCGGAATGTGATATCAGACACTTTTACGTTGGCAATCTCCGGCGTATTTTTCTTTCCCTGGTTGGTGAAACGGAGTACCCATTCCACCGTATTGAAGTCGGTAAAGCCTTTCACTTCACATTCTACTTTTAATCCTCCGGATGGTTCACGATAAGTATAAAGGCATTTCAGAACCTTGGGATCGTCACTTTTCTGACGCGTAGCCGTATAAGACCAGCTTTTGATAAATTCCTGTGAAGGTTTACCTTCATATTCGAAAGAGAAAGGAGGGACCACACCGCGGGCAAAGTGGGTGGTTATCCATTGGCTGGTGTTTACCGGGCGGTCGCTCATGCGGGCTACCGTCTGTCCTGTTCCATTATGAGGGAAGAGAAGCAGAATGAATAGATAATATAGTATTCTTTTTTTCATTCTTTATTCGGTTTTTCGTTGGTAACTTTATATTTTAGTAATAAGGAACTATGTGGCTTTTCGAGGATCAGTGGCAACTGACTGGTCAGTTCTTTTCCCTGATAGATTTTGCTCTGTCGGCTATCCATGTCTGTCACTGTATAGTATTTTCCCGGATCCACTCCTGAAAGTCTGACGGTGATTTTTTTGTCTTTGGAGGCGGTTCTGCGGAAAGCAACGATAATACCACTGTCGTCCGACGGACGATGCATTTGATAGGCTAGCCAGATATTATCCCGCGTCATGTCTTCTGTACCCGTCAGTGGGTAATAATCTTCGTAATAGTAAGGTCTGATTTCGTGGAATTCTTTCAGACAACGTTGCATTTCGTAAACGGAGGCATTTTTATCGGTTATTTTCCAGTTATAAATCAAAGCTGTGCTGACGCTTGAGCGGAAAGAATACGGATCGGTCTGTAAACTACCTGTTCCATGTAAAGGCAGGAAGAAATTCAGGCCATACGTGTGACATTGGTAGCCGTCCGGATCGTCGTAATGATAATAATCACTCCTCCATAGTGGTGCGCTTCGGCCGATTGTTTCCCAGTCAATACGTCGTCCCCCACTGGCACAGTTGTCTATGAGCAGGTTCGGGAATCGGTTCAGCAGATAATCCCAGAAGTAGTATAGTCCTTCGATGTGTCGTATCTCTTTCATTCCTGTACGTCCGGGCTCATCGTTGGCTGCCCAGTAGATATCCGGCTGCATATTGAAATCCTGACGGTAATAGTCTATGCCGTTTTCTTCGAGCATATCGCCTATATATTTACTCATCCAGTGGCAGGCTTCCGGATTTCCCAGATCGAACAGTAGGTAGGTGTCATTGTTGTGTTCGGGAATGTCGAGCATCCAGTCGGGGTGTTCTACTGCCCATTGGGTACCACGGATGACACGCTCGGGTTCGAACCAGACCATGAATTTAGCTCCTACTTTGTGTATTTCGTCGGCTACAGGACGAAGTCCTTTGGGGAAGCGCAATGTATCTACAGTCCAGTTGCCGGCTGTGTTGGCCCAGGTCTTGCCATGTTCGAAGTCTGCAGCATCGGTGTTCCATCCGGCATCCAGCCAGAATACTTCGGGCTTCAATCCGAACTGTATGTAACGTTTCACCATGGCAATGGCATAATCGGCTGTCAGGCATGAGTATTCCGTACAAGGTGCGGGGTCCCGATAGTTGAATCCGCTAGAAAGAGGATATTCGGCAAATTTTCCGTTGATTTTCCGTGACTTGTGTGCCAGGACAAAACGGCGGAATTTATTGTGTCCTGCCATCCGGTCGATATTTTCCCAAAACATCAGACTAATACTTGGGGTACGAATTGTTTCCTGTGGACGTAAGTATAATTTCATGGTTTTCATTCCCGAAGCCATGGATATTGTACGATTATCTTGTGCGCATACATCTGCATACCAGGTGCCCGACCAGCCTACTCCTAATATGACTCCCTGTCCGGCAGGTGATTCAATGTTGAAGAAAGGAAGATAGTCCCCTTCTGAAGAGCGTCCTCCTTGTGGAGACATCTGTTTGGTTTCACCCGTTGCCAGAGTAACCGAACGTGGATGGAAATCATATTTGGAGATATGGTTTCCGTCTGCATAGTGTAACTTGAATTCTCCTTTAGAGGCGTATTGCATGGCAAGGTCCACTACTTTCACTTGTTCCAGAATGGGAGAGTTGCCCGTACCTTTGTTGGTGAAGTTCAATACCCATTCGGCAGCCTGATAACTGGGATAGCCTTTTACGGTACATTCTACTTTCAGTCCGTTGGTAGGATTGTAGTAGGTGAAGAGATACTTTATCACATCCGCTTCTCCGGATTCTATCTTTTGCTGGGAATAGTCCCATTGGCGGATAAATTCTCCAGAAGGTTTCCCGTCACATATAAACGAGAACGGAGGTGTTTTTCCTTTAGCGAATTGTTTCTGAATCCATTTTTCGATTTCAGGAATGTGTTTGGAGATTTTAGCCGTCGTCTGACCCACGGCTATGATGCTCCACACACTCATAATCAGTAATGAGAACAGGAATTTCGATTCGATTTTCTTGAAATGTTTCATTAGAATATAGGTTTATGTGGTTTTTACTTTTCTCATTATTCCGATCAGATAGCACCATACAATGGCAAGTACTATAATTGCAGATAACTGACTGTGGAATGAATCAGTGATTATTCCTAAAATAGGCGGGAGGACGGCACCGCCGGATACACCGACGATAAGAAGTGCAGATACTTCGTTCGCTTTCTCGGGAACACGTTTCAAAGACAGAGAGAAGATGATGGAAAACAGATTGGCATATCCTATCCCGAAAACTGCTACACATCCGAGGATAAACCAGAGATTAGTGCTAATGGTCATCAGTATCAATCCTGCGAGAGCTATCCAGACGCTATAAATATAGAATTTACTTTCTGAATATTTCATCAGTAGGATACCACCCCAAAAGGCTCCTACAGTGCGGGCGAAGAAATACACACTATTTCCCATTCCTGCATCTGTCAGTGGTAGATCGCAACGTTCCATCAGGAATTTAGGGAAAGTCATATTGATACCTACGTCTACACCTACCAGCACGAGAATACCGATAAAGAAAGCAAGAATGTATTTGTCTTTGAATAATTCAAGAGTGACTTTAAAAGAAATGTTCTTCCGTTCCTGTTGTTTTTCTTGTATAGGCGTAAGCCATAGCCATATCAAAGCGAGCAGTGACAGTCCGGCATAAATGGGGAATATCATTTTCCATCCGAAAAAACTACCAGTCACCCAAGCTGCCAGGATAGGACCCAGGAATGAACTGACTGCTTTGACAAATTGTCCTAGGGTTAATGTACCTGTCAACTTCTCGTTTGCAACGACATCCGTTACTAATGGATTGAGTGAAACTTGCAATAGAGTGTTACCGATACCTATCAAGGCAAATGCGATTAATATGGCGGTAAAGTCGTATGCAACGAGTGGAAGGCACATGGCTAATACATGGAATGCGAAGCTAAGTAGTACGGTTTTCTTGCGTCCGATGCGATTCATTAACATTCCGGTGGGAATAGAAAGCACTAGGAACCACAAGAAACAGGATAGAGAGATGAGATTAACCATCGTATCGGTGAGATGGCTGAAATCATTCTTCACATAGCTCGTGGTTATCCCGACAATGTCAACAAATCCCATAACGAAGAATCCGAACATGACGGAGAGCATTTTTACTATGGATATTTCTTTTTTCATTCGTGTACTTTTGATGATAAATTACTTGGTTGGTGGGCATATATATCCAGCACGGTGGATATATATGGCTAGCATGGTGAATATATATGCCCAATACGGTGTATATATATCCCCACTAAATGGGGTATATATACTTCTATTTTTGTACTAATACCCTGATTGATGAACGAGATAATTTAAGTTTTAGGTTATTCTCTTGCGTGTTGACCGTTTCTGTTGATTCTATCAGATTATCACCTTCCGGTAGGCGTCCTTCCATATATTTGTAGACATTGTATTCTCCATTGGCACCTTCTTTATCATTTTCCAACTGTATCATCTTGTCTTTGTCTGTAGCGTTGGAAAGTACATACGTCCATTTTCCCTCTGTGTTGAGAAAAGCACTTCCGGCTATCAACTCGTCGCCGAGATCCAATGGATATACTTCGTCGCCCTGGCGGACAAAACGTGTCAACAGACTATATGCATAGTATTGAGGACGTACCTCGTAGTCTTCCTTGATTTTGGAATATACATCTGGGTCTTCGGTATAAGCGGATTTTAGATATTTCCATAAACCGAGTTGCTGCATTTCCGAATAGGAGGCATTGCGGTTATAATATTGATCGATCAGACTCCAGTAGCTTACTCCGCAAGCACCGGCATTCAGATAGTTCAGAGCAACGCGGATTAGCTGTACCCCTCGCGTATATGTGTCTATACCATATTGACGGGCACTTCCGTATCCAGGGAAACCGAATTCTCCAACAAAATGTCTTTTACCTCCTGCAGAAGCTATATTTTGACGTTCCCAATTTACGAGAGTCGAATTAGGGGTGTTGTAGTCAAACTTGTATACATGAGAGTTATACAGGTCGACTTCATCGTTTGTGAAAGCGGAAACACAGGCAGCGATATATCCGGGTGTACCGTCTGTATTGTCAGAAAGGTTGAAGTGTACCTTACTGCGTATTCCATCTGCTTTAAACTTGGCATCCAGTGCTTTCACCATGGGGGCGTAGGTGTCCTGCCAACCCATGGTTTCAAAATCACCTTGCCACATGATGCGGCCGTAACCTGCTATATGACTGTCAGGCTCATTGAATGGAGTAATTTGATTGATACAGGTATAATGCTTTTCTTCAATCAGGTATTTCACCATTGTGGAGAAGTTTTCAGCAAATTCTTCATAGTTATCTATACCGGCAATCCAACCCGGATTAACGTTATAACTTCGTGCATCACACAAGAAATGCTTTTGACCATTGTTAATGCCAGATAGTAAGTCGATATTGGTAATGGCTCCCCATACGACTAATGTCACTCCGATATTATTCTCCTGGGCCAGATCCAATACTTTGTATACAGACTGCATTTCTTCCGAATCAAAAGTGAATTTGCTCATATCCGCGACATTAGGATCGTTGTTGTCATTGGAGGGTTCCCACCATTGTGGCTGTATCATGATTCGGAATTGTTGTACTTTCATTTTCTTTACCCGTTGTACAACTATATTTTCCCAATCTTCAGCCTTTGAACCATCATTGCGGGTGATGTTTTGTGAGAAGAAGTGCGGATCCATCTCGACACCGATAGCATGAACCGGAGTTCCTGTTGAATTCCCTACTGCAACAGGATAATAGTTGCAAGTCGGGCAATCGTCATATTTGTTATAATCATCCGAGCAGGCGGACATTCCCCAAAGTGTGCAAACAATACTCAATAGAGTTTTACTGATATGTGTCATTTTCATTGCCATATTGATTAAATTTAGTAGGTTATTATTCAAAGCCTAATTCTGCCTCAATTGCCTGAATCAGAATGTGGATAACTTTGATATGAATTTCTTGTATTCTGTCGGAATGTGCTGCTCGTGGGGCGCAGACTGCAATGTCTGCCAGTCGTGACAGTTCATTCTCTCCTTTTGAAGTCAGCGCTATCACTTTCATTCCATTGTTGTGTGCTTGTACGGCAGCTTTCAGTATGTTCTCGGAATGTCCGCTTGTGCTGATGGCCAATAATACATCTCCCTTACATCCCATAGCTTCTACATAGCGGGAGAAGATCTCGTTGAACGAAAAATCATTTCCCACACAGGTCATGTAAGCCGGGTCATTGATTGCAATTGCCGGTAGCGGGATGCGGTTGTTGCGGTAACGTCCGGTTAGTTCTTCTGCAAAGTGGGTGGCGTCACATAAAGAACCTCCATTACCACAGCTGATAATCTTATTTCCGGCTTTTAATGCTTCGGCGCAGGTAGAGGCTGCCTGTGAAATAACCCCGACTGTTGTTGTTTCCTTAAGAAAGCTCTCCAACGTTTGCCGAGCCTCTTCCAGTGTTGTTTCAATAAGCTCTTTCATAATAGTTAATCGGTTAAGTTAGCGGCTACAGAAAGAGCTGCATAATCTCCTATCTGCTCTCCCAAAGCGGCTGGTTTCACTTTACATACTCTGTTTGCACAGGATAATGCCTCCTGGTCGATTATCTTTTGCATGATGGGTTCCATCATATTTTTATTCCGGGTATAGATGCCACCTATCACAATGACTTCCGGATTCAAGATATCGATCACCATGGATAATCCTTTTCCCAGATAAATGGCAGACGTCTCATATATGCTTTGGGCTAATTTATCACCTTTGGCAGCTTCTTCAGCCACTTTTCGGGCAGTAAGCTGATCTAGTTCCTGTAAGGTACACCATTCAACTTTCTGTCCGGTCTGCAATTTCTCCATCACATACATTTTGGAGAGTTGAGCAATACCTCCACCGCTGGCAAATCCCTCAAAAGAGCCCTTTTTACCGTAACCTACCGGACCGAAATCCGACAGGCGGATGTGTCCCAGTTCTCCAGCATTGTCATTGGTGCCCGTATACAGTTTGCCATTTAATATTAATCCAGCTCCCAGTCCCGTACCGAATGTGAGAAAGACCATATTCTTAGTTCCTTTTCCTGCCCCGAACTTCCATTCGGCCAAAGCACAGGCATTGGCATCATTGTGTAGACTGGTTTTAATGCCCGTCTTTTTTTCCACCATTGCCACAATGGGGATGTTGTCCCATCCCGGTAGGTTAGGGGGAGACATCACGATGCCTGTTTCACTGTTGAGAGGACCTCCGCAACAGATTCCAATCGCTTTTGTGTTAGTAGGGGTTAGCTGGTGGAGGTTCATCATCTTTTCGGTTTCACAGAGAATTCTGGCTATTGTTTCGTCGACTGTGGTCGTATCAAATTTCTTTTTGTCGATGATATGTAGCTCGTCGTTTTCTTTGATACCGTAGATGATGGCGCATTTGGTGCCTCCTACGTCAATTCCTAACAAGTTCTCTTTCATAACTATTATTTTTTAGCGTATAATCCGGTTTTTTGTAACAGCCGCTTGTATTCTTTCAAGTTGAAAGGTGCCTTGCCGTATAGGTAATGATTCATGAATTTCTGATTACCGATCTGGTATTGGATCAGATAGATTCCTTGACCGCTTTCTTCCGGTAGTGAGGCTATTCTGACCTTTTGATTGGCTGGAATACGGAAAGTGCTCTCATAGATTTTACGTCCTGAGGATGCATCTGTTACCGTTACATTACCACTTTGTACGTTGCGTGTGTCATTCGTTCCTATCAGTGGGTAATTTCCGCCTTCTGCATCATTGATTAGTACACAAACATCCTGTTGAACATTCTTGATGAAATAATATGCCATCTTCTTTGAATTGTAGTAGTCAACAATCGCATCAGAGATCACTGGCCATCCATCCCGCAGGTTCCACCAGATAATACCAGTCTTGTCGTCAAACTTCTTTCCACGCCACATTTCTATGAAATATTTCATAGCTTCTGCCTGTACGGATTGAGAAGCGAATATAAAATCATCCAGTTTGGAGGGAACTTCACCAAAAAGTAAACGTACCTGATTAATCATAAGATTATTGCGATCGAATGTCTTTCCCCATTCTGGGAATCTACGAACAGATTTGGTAACCCATTCATCATTCCATTCATGATTTTTTGTCCAGGGATATACGGCATCTTTCGTCATCATTTTCTGGAGACTTTCTAAATTAGGGCAGCCGTGATAGCCGATTTCACTGACAAAGCAGCAGGTAGCATCCGTATAGAATTTGTCTTTGTAATATCCTCTGGGACCCCATAAATGGTTTTCTGGTAAATATTGGTCAGCACTTCCTCTTTCATATACCGCTTGGCTGTAGTAAGGAGAGCTGGGAAGATAAGGGCGAGTAGGGTCAAACTCATAAATAACTGCTGGAAGGACCTTGCGGCTAACTACATCCTGATTTGGATTAATATTAAATGGTTGCAAAGACCAGCGCAGTGCACAATCGTCTTCATTATTTCCTGACCATAAAACGAGTGATGGATGATTACGTAACTTGCATACAACAGAAATGGCCTCTTCTTCCAATGCTTGTGTAAATGAGCTGCGTTGAGGATAGAAAGTGCATCCCATCGTAAAATCCTGCCATACCATAATGCCGTTTTCATCGCATAAATCAAAGAAATGATGATCTTCATACACGTTGCCACCCCAACAACGTATCATATTGCAGTTTAATTCTACAGCCATGCGGATAGATTCGTCTACGAAAGAATGATCCCGGCTATGGAGTGCATCCATGGGTACCCAATTGGTTCCGTGAATAAAAATAGGTTCTCCATTGACTATGAAACAGAATTTACCCGGATGATCCGGTGGGAGGTTGATGTCTGTAATGTCTAGTTGAATCGTGCGGAGGCCTACCCGTTTATTATCTGTTGATAAAATAGTGCCGTCAGAATCTACTAACTCTACTTTTGCATCATATAAAGCCGGTTCTCCATATCCTCTTGGCCACCATAAATCAGCATTCTTGATTTCCATTATATATCGGAATGCTGGGGAAACGACAACAGAGCTTCCTTTATATATTTCTTTCCCATGGCGACTTAATGTATATACGGCTTTCACTTTGTCGAACTTTTCGAAAGGTAGTTTTACTTGTACATCAGTATACAAACGTACATTTCTGGTAGCAGTGTCTACATTGGCGACCATATAGTGAACATCTGTGAGACGTGCCGGATTCAATAAGCGTAATTCTACATCTCTCCACAAACCTGCACTGACTAATCGTGGCAGAATGTCCCATCCATAGGTGTGCGGAGCTTTTCTGATGAATACGGATTCTTCAGACGGGAAGTTTCCAATACTGAATGTCCCTAACAGATGTTTTTGTCCTTCAATAACAGATGAACGGAGTATCACTTGGAGTTGATTGCTTTCTCCTGCTTTTATTTCTTTAGTTACATCAAAAGCATGTTCAATCATCATATTTTCTGCTTTGCCAATGTGCTTTCCATTCAGCCATATATCGGCCAGACAGTCTATTCCGGCAAAGAAGAGTTGATATTGTTGTCCTGGTTTTAGTTGTGGCGCTACGAATGATTTGGAATAACACCATTGATAGCCTTCCCATTTGCGTAATTCATTTACATTACTGCCAATCATCGGATCTTTAATTAAGCTGGCAGCCATTAGGTCTAGTTCTACATTACCGGGGACTTGGGCTGATAGATGTTTCACTTCAGCTAGTTGTATGTCCTTGGGCGAAGTTATAGGTTCTTCAGGTTGCATCCAATAAGAGAGTTCCCATGTTCCATTTAAGGAGATGGAACTACCGGAATCGGCAAAAACACCACTTGTACAAGTGAGAAATATCAAAAATAGCAGTGTACTGATTTTATTCATTGTTAATAGATTTGATTGATGGTGTGACAAAGTAACTAGTGTTATATTTTTATAGTATTACATAACGGTCTCATTTTTGCTTCTTTATATCTCTATTAAACCTCCTTTCTTTTTTTTCAATTAAAATGTGAGTTGATGTTTTCCTGAACTTAAATCTATCTTTTTACCATTATATTCTACTGTTGCATTCGTATTGACTGGGATCGTGACTTTGAGAATCACTTGTTCTCCTTTACGTTCCCATTCAGAACGAATGATTCCGTTTACAGATTTATATTCTGCTTTTACCCAGTCAAGACCTTTTACGAAATGAGGTTGGATAAGAATATGTTTGAATCCGGGTTTCTGTTCATCATAATTAATGCCTGCCAATATATTGTACATCCATGCATTAATGTCTCCAAGAAACATGTGATTTACGGAGGCATCTCTAAATTCAGGTGAAAGTATCCATGTTTCTGCTAGTGTAGTGAAACCTTGTTTTATCCAATTGCCCCAAGATGGAGCTTCTTCTTGTGCGGCCATCTGATATGCCAAGTCAGCATATCCATATTTGGAAAGCATCCGCAGGACTGTTTTACTGCCTAAAACTCCAAAATCGAGCAGGTTTTTATTGGCTTTTATCATCGTAGAAAGATTATTTGCAACCTGCTGTTCGTATTCTTTAGGAACGATTCCAAGGTATAAGGCAACTCCTTGTGCTGCTTGCGAACCATTGGCATAAATAGCTTTGGATGTGTCGAAGTATTTGTGATTGATAAGCAATTTCAATTCTTCTGCTTTCTTAGCATAACTACTACCATCTTTTCCAATGAGTTCTGCAAATTTAGCCATATACAGATTGTCTAAATAATAATAGCAGGTAGTGGTGAATTCTGTAGGGGTTTGTGTTTTATGGAATACCCAGTCACCAATTCCGTAAGTTACGGTTCCTTCCGCGTCCTCGCGTCCTGCGAGGTAGGCAAGGTATTTGGTACATACAGGCCATAGTTTTTCGATGCTTCTTGTATCTCCATAGTAGTGGTAAATTGCCATTGGCACGATAAACATGGCAGCATCCCATACAGGACCTATCCAGTCATCATAGCCCCATCCGGAACTAGGAATGATTCCCGATATACGTCCTTCTTCATTTTGATTATCAATCATATCATCCAGCCATTTTTCATAGAAAGTAATACCATCGAAGTTTAATAATCCTAAATCCATTGTTATGTGTGCATCGGCAGTCCATCCATTTTTCTCTCGTTGGGGACAGTCAGTCGGAATACTCATCAGATTTGATAAGTATGATTGATTAGCAGCTTTCCATATTTTATTTAATAGTTCATTTGAACAACTGAATTTACCAACAGGAGGAACAGCCGTATGTATGAATTGAGCGGTTAAGCTCTCTTTTGTAAGTTTTACAGGACGATCTGAACGCACTTCTACATATTGAAATCCATGATATGTAAAATCTGGAGTGAATGTACCTTGTTTTCCGTCCAATATATAAGTGTCTGTTTGAAAAGCGAGGCCAGGTAATGGTTTGTAGTAAATATCTAAGTTGCGCATTTCCAAGCGTCCGTTATCTTTTAGCAATTCGCCGTGTTGCATACTGACTTTAGTGCCTTTCTTGCCATTGATAGAAAGAGTACAGACCCCTGACATATTAACTCCAAAATCGTATACATAGGCTGTATCACCAAAAGAACGCATATTGATTGGAGTGATAAATTGTTCCGTTTCAATAGCAGGCATGCTTTGTGATATTAGTAGGGGAGAAGGGGCAGCCACCTGAATTGCATTTGTCCATCTAGAGTCATCAAAACCCGGTTTGTCCCATCCAGCAATTGCAAGACATGCATCATAGGTATCACCACTATAAATATTGTTTTGTATATAAGGACCAGTACTCGTTTTCCAAGTAGAATCTGAATGGATGGTTTGCTTTTCTCCATTTTTATATAATATCTCCATTTCGCAGATCATTCTTGGGCGGTTACGCCAGCGGGCTTGCTCATAGCTCCATGTTGCTACAGGGGCCGATTCGTTGTAGAATCCGTTCCCAAGTATTGCAGATAGTACGTTCTCTCCTTTGAGCAGTTGTGAAGTGACGTCGTATGTGTTATACAGATTTCTTTTATCATAATGAGTAAAACCCGGATTGAGATGTGATGATGTTATTGATTTACCATTTAATGTCATTTTATAATATGCAGCGGCACTTACATATAATCTTGCTTGTTGTATATCATCTTGAGCGATAAACGACTTGCGCAACATGGGCGCTGGCGTATAATCTTTATCATGATTATCAGTAATCCATACTCCTGTCCAGTCACTTTGGTTGAGTAGAGCTGTTTCAAAACTGGATATAGGAGAGATAATCTGATGTTCCTTTGTTTTATCCCATGCTATTACTTGCCAGTAATAACGAGTTCTGGATTTCAATTTTTCTGATCCTTGATAGGTCGCATGAGGAGTGTCAGAGTAAATAGTGTCAGATTGCCAGCTATTATCGGATGAGTTTCTCAAATCTTGTTCCCGGGTGGCGATATATAGCTGATAGCTGTCTTGAGAAAACTCTGTTGCATCTTCATTATTGGTTGTGTAATTCCAAGTAAAACGCGGTGCTGGTGAATCAATACCAATCGGAGAAATTTGATATTCACATCGCATATTTTCAATATCAATGTTGTTACTGCTACATGCCCATACTAGAAGTCCTAATAGAGCCAGCATGTATTTTTCATTTTTAATTTGGAACTTCATAATTCTGTATCTTTATGTTAATAATTGGGGAGCTATTTTCTTTATTATTACATCTGTTAATTTGATATCATTATTTATTTTCACTAAACCGGTTAAGCAGTTGGAGAAAAAATATAAAATCACGACTAGGGTAATGAACATGGCAGGACAAGTGTTTCTACTTCTCTCTTTTCGGTCGAATTTTCCAAGCGATATTTGATATCGCCAAGTAGAATCCTTACGGCATTCTTACCGATCTCTTCTATCGGCATTCTTGCGATGTTCATATTAGGTGCTAAGACACGGAATGCTGATACTCCATGAATACAAGCCAATTCATATCCTTTATTTATATTGATTCCTTTTTCATGAAAGTAACGGAATGCTTCCAGAGCCAAAATATGTGTTGTGAAGAAGAACCCATCTACATCAGGTACTTTGCTGAATATTTGATCAAGAGTCTTGAAAACATTCTTCTCATAATCAACAAAGGTCACCTCTCCATATAGATCAGGATCAACGGATAGGTTGGCTTCAATTAAAGCTCTGGCATACCCTTCTCTTCTCATATTCATTGTGCGGAGATGAGGATTCGTGGTAATAATAGCTATTTTAGATGATCCGTTATCGATCATTTTCTTTACTAACTCGTAGCTACTGCCTTCATTGTCAATAATGATGTAGTTTGTCTGCATCTCAGGAAAGTAGCGGTCAAATAAGACTAATGGATAGCCTTCTTTGACTAGATTCTGTATTTCAATTTTAGAAACTTTTGTGGGGGCTACTATGATTCCATCCACCTGTTTCGCTTTGAATAACCGGATCATTCTGTTTTCTCTTTCTATTTCAGATTCAGAGCTACAAATCATTAGTGAATAGCCTTGTGCTTCCGCTTCCATTTCTATAGAGCGGGCAACTTTGGAGTAAAAAGAGTCTGTAATATCCGGTATGATTAATCCGATTGTGCCCGATATACCCGTATTTAGGCTTCTGGCTAATAAATTAGGCTGGTAATTCAACTGTTTGGCGCATTGAAAGACTTTTTCTTGTGTAGCGAGACTAATGCCTTTTTCATCCCCCTTACCAGAAAGTACCCAAGAGACTGTTGTCTTGGATAATTTTAAGGTTTCTGCTATGTCTTTAAGGGATGTTTTCATAAACAGTATCTATTTAATCGGTTAAGTGATGACAAATATATGAAAAAATATCTCATTATATAATAGTTAAATAATATTTAACTAAATATTGTTTTTTGATATAATAATTTGCAATTTAAAAATAACCTAGAAATAAGGTGTAAACCAAAGAAAGTAACTATATTTGTATCATTCAAACGAAAGATATATGAAAGTAAAGAAAATTAGTGCGGCTAACGTGGAGGCTTGTTCGCTTCCTAAACTGTTCGATGAAGAAAAAATAGATTTTCAGCCGATCCAGTGTGTCAATTGGGCTGAATATCCTTACAAACCAAAAGTAAATTTTCGAATTGCTCACACACAGAACTCGATTTTGCTACATTTTAAAGTGAAAGAGGAGAGTGTACGTGCCAAGTATGGAGAAGATAACGGTTCTGTATGGACTGACTCCTGCGTGGAATTCTTTTCCATACCTGCAGGCGACGGGATCTATTATAATATAGAATGCAATTGCATCGGAACAATCTTGGTGGGTGCCGGTCCTGTCCGTAACAACCGGGAACATGCACCGAAAGAAGTGACTGCTCACGTACAACGCTGGTCTAGTTTGGGTAATCAGCCTTTTGCTGAACGCATCGGTGAAACGGACTGGGAAGTGGCTCTTATTATTCCGTATTCTGTGTTCTTTAAGCACCAGATTGATTCGCTCGACGGAAAGGAGATAAAAGCTAATTTCTATAAGTGTGGCGATGAGTTGCAGACCCCTCATTTCCTTTCATGGAATCCGATACAGATTGAACAGCCGGATTTCCACCGCCCCGATTTCTTCGGAACATTGGGGTTTGAATAATGAATTGAATCTCTGAATTTGAAGATAAAAAAAGAAGGTTGATACTTGAAAAAGTATCAACCTTCTTTATATGAAGTCACTTTGTTTATTTCACAATCCCTCTTTCCGAGTTCTTCACGAAATTTACAATATTCTCGATCTCTTCACTCATAGGAACCTGGTCGATAATCTTCTGCACGGCATCCTGAACACTGAAATTACCCTGATAAATCAAACGGTATGCATTAGCGATGTGACGAAGGATTCTTTCCGATGTATTGTGATGTTGAGAAAGAACTACGGCGTTTACACCATGATATGCTACCGGATTTCCTGACATGATAACGTACGGAGGTACATCTTTAGATATACGGCATCCGCTTTGTATCAACGTCCAACGCCCTATGTGACAATATTGATGTAAGGTAACGTTTCCACTTAAGATAGCGCAATCATCCAGTGTACATTCTCCTGCAATAGTAGTGCCAATGCCTACCACACAGTTATTGTTAATCTGTACGTCATGGCAAAGATGTACTTTGTCCATCAGGTAGTTTCCATTTCCGATTTTGGTAGCATTGCCGGCAAATGTAGCGCGGCTGATTACTACATTTTCACGAATATCGTTATTGTCTCCGATAATCAGGTTGCTTTCTTCTCCTGTGTAGTGGAAATCTTGTGGTTCCGCTCCGAGGACAGCATTCTGATGTACCTTGTTCCCTTTTCCCATTTTAGTACCTTGCAAGATACTAGCGTAAGACATGATGACGCAGTCATCCCCGATCTCTACATTCTTTTCAATGTAGGCAAAAGGCAGAACAGTTACATTCTTACCTAATTTTGCTTCGGGATCTACGTAAGCTAACGGACTAATCATAATAGTATATGTTTAAAGTTATTCTTCTCTTCCACCACCCAATGCCTGGTAAAGGCTTACTACGGCCTGCATCTGATCGAAGCAATCGGAAACCTGAGAGATTTGTGCGCTCAGGTAAGACTGCTGTGCAGACAATACTTCCAAGTAGGTTGAGGTCCCTAAGTTAAACAATTCTTTTGTATCTTCCGAAGCTTTTTTTGCAGATTCTACTTGCATTTGACGAGATTCTACCTTTTCACTAGTCTTTTGGTATAAACTTAGCGCATTGCTGACTTCACTACCGGCGTTTAAAAGTGCTTGCTGGAAGGAAAGTTTAGCTTGTTCTTCCTGCGCTTTAGCAGCTTTCAGCCGGGCTATGTTCTGCCCCCGGTAGAATAGAGGCTGCGTAAGTGAACCAATGGCAGAAGCCAACAACTTACCTGGATTTATAATCGCACTTCCGGCGCTGTTTGTCCATCCCGCAGAGCCGCTGAGCGTGATTTGCGGATAGAATGAAGCACGTGCCGAATTTGTATTGTAATAGCAACTTGCCAGTGACATTTCGGCTGCTTTCACGTCCGGGCGGTTGGATAGCAATTGAATAGGTATACCAGCGGAAAGTTCCGTCGGAAGTACTTGTGCTTCCAATACACCACGTTTGATGGTATGGGGAGCTTCTCCGAGGAAAGTGGACAGGGCATTTTCTGTCTCACGGATACTTTGTTCAATGTCCGGAATAGTGGCAAGTACTTGAGCATAGGCAGCCTTGCTCTGTTCTACGCCTGCCGAATTGATATTGTACATAGCAGAGTTTTTCATTGCTTCCATTGTCTCGGCATTCTTTTTCAGAATTTCAGCCGTGGCTTTGGTTATTTCCAATTGGCGGTCCAACATCATTAATGTATAATACATATTGGCGATGTTAGAGACAACCTGTGTTTGTACTGCCTGGCGGTAAGCTTTCATTTGCTTCAGTGTAACTTGCGCATTTCGTTTCGAATTTAGCAACTGACCGAATAAATCGACTTGCCAGCTAGCTGTGACAGGTAATGAATAAGTTTTTGTGGCTGCATTCTTGTCAAAGCTGCTGATTGTGCCTTGCGGAGACAATCCTAATGACGGGGCATAAGCCAGGCGTGCCGACATGAGGGACGCTTCTGCTGCTTTCACATTTTGAGCGGCGGACAAGAGGTCCGTATTTTGTTTCAGTCCCGTTTCGATGAGAGACTGGAGTTGCGGGTCGGTGAAGACTTCTCTCCACGGCAGATTACCGAAGTTGGCTGTATCCGAAACCAGTGTATCATTATCCGCTACCGGATCGCGATATAGGCCGGAAGTAGTGATGTCTTCGGGTCTGTCATACGACTTATAGATGTGGCAGCTGCTCAAAAGAGCAGTTGCGCACAACATATATAGAATCTGTTTCTTCATATCGAATTTCATTATTTAGCGTATTGTTCAATCTCTGTTACGGCATCTGTATTGTCGATATCTTCCCATTCCATCGGTTTAACCTTCTCTTGTAAGTACTGGAAGACTACAAACAGTGCAGGAACGATAAAAATCTGGCAAATCATACCGATTAACATACCACCGATAGAAGCTGTACCCAGTGTACGGTTACCGTGAGCACCTACACCGAAGGCAAACATCAACGGAAGCAAACCGACTACCATAGCCAATGATGTCATCAAAATCGGGCGGAGACGGGCACCGGCACCCAATACGGCTGCCCAGGTGATGCTCATACCCATTTTACGACGGTCGAGGGCGAACTCTACAATCAGGATGGCGTTCTTCGCCAACAGACCCATCAACATGATTAACGCAATCTGCATATAGATATTGTTGGACATCGTACCAAGAATCATCTTCAGCATCGAGATATTACCGATAGCACTAACTCCGTTCACAAACAGGAAGCTGCCTAACAGACCGAACGGAATGGACAGCAACACGGCCAACGGAAGTATGTAACTTTCGTACTGTGCACTCAGCAACAGGTAAACGAATACGAAACAGAGGATGAAAATCAATCCGGTAGCACTACCACTGCTCTGCGCTTCTTCACGTGCCATACCACCCAGTTCGTAAGTGTAACCGGTCGGAAGGTTCTGGCTGGCTACTTCCGCCAATGCAGCCAATGCCTGGCCTGATGTATAACCACTGGCAGGAGCTACCATCACTTTCATGGAAGTGTAGAGGTTGAAACGGCTGATGATATCCGGACCATATACCTTATCGATAGTGATGAATTGAGAGATAGGAGCCATTTCACCAGCATTGTTACGAACCTTGATATTCTTCAAAGATTCCAGGTTCTTGCGTGATAACGGGTCCGACTGAATCATTACACGGTACATCTTACCGAAACGGTTGAAGTTGGATGCATACAGACCACCGTAATATCCCTGCATGGTAGTAAGGATGTCACTCGGGCTGATGCCTGCTTTCTTACAAGCTGCCGCATCGATATCAATCATATATTGCGGGAAATTCGGGTTGAATGTTGTCTTTGCCGAATTAATTTCCGGACGTGCCTCCAGTGCTGCCGTATAATCATTAACCACATCGAAGAATTTGTTCAGATCACCACCGGTCTTATCCTGCATATTCACTTCAATATCCGTAGATGCCGAGTAACCCGGGATCATAGGAGGAGCGAAGAACAATACCTGTGCTTCTTTGATAATCTTCTGTGCACGCATATATAAGGAGCCGACTACAACGTCTGAATTCTGTATCATGGAACGTTCGTCCCAGTCTTTCAGTTTGATAATGAAAGAACCATAGGAAGGTCCCTGACCACCGATAAAGCTGAATCCGGAAATCATAGTACGTGACGATACCGCAGGATCGGAAGCGATCAGACTGTCTACACGTGCCAAAATCTCTTCAGAACGGTCTTGAGAAGTACCTGGAGGTAATGTTACTGCTCCCATCAGTGTTCCGGTATCTTCATTAGGTACCATACCTGTCGGGGTGGTGTTCATGAAGAATACAAGTATCGCAATGGAAGCGACAACTAATCCCATAGACAACCATTTCTTCTGGATAAAGAACAGTACTCGTTTCTTATAACGTTTCAGGATTGATTCGTATGTATCGTTGAATCTGTTTTTAAACTTCTTCGTACTCATTCCAATCAGTGCCAGAATACTAAGCACTACGAAAATAGCAGTAACTATCGGATTGATACTGAACAAACCAAAGATCATGCCGAGAATGGCAATAAGCGTGAAAGTAAGTGTAATTCCCGGATGCAACATCTTTCCGATAGCTTCGGTATATCTGTTGATCATAGTTGTATGGGCTGCCGTATAGGCTACTTTCATACGTTCTTTCAATGTGGAGTCTTCCGTTGTTCCATCTTCTTTTTTGTGAGGTTTCAGAAGAACGGCGCACAAAGCCGGACTCAAAGTCAATGCGTTCAATGCAGACAGACCGATAGCGATAGCCATAGTCATACCGAACTGACGATAGAATGTTCCTGCTGTACCTCCCATGAAACTTACCGGAACGAATACGGCCATCATGACCAGCGTAATAGATACGATAGCGCCACCCAATTCATTCATGGCATCGATAGAAGCCAGACGGGCAGATGTATAACCTTGGTCAAGCTTGGCATGCACACCCTCGACGACCACGATCGCATCGTCGACCACAATCGCAATAGCAAGCACGAGCGCACATAACGTCAACAAGTTCAAACTGAATCCTACCAGGGACAGGATGAAGAAAGTACCGATCAGAGCTACCGGAATGGCGATAGTCGGAATCAATGTCGAACGTAAATCCTGCAAGAAGATATACACTACGATAAACACCAGGATAAATGCTTCGATCAACGTCTTCAATACTTCATGGATAGAAGCGAAGAGGAAGTCGTTGGCATTCATGGAGATGTTCAGCTTCAATCCGGTAGGTAACGTTTTTGATGCTTCATCCAACAATGCCTCAATATCACTGATGGTCTGTGTCGCATTGGTTCCTGCCATCTGGTATACGATACAAGTCACAGACTTATGCCCGTCTACCCGGTTGGTAAAGTTATATCCCAAGCGGTCCAGCTGAATTTCTGCTATATCTTTCAGACGGAGTACTTCACCGTCAGGAAGAGATTTGATAACGATATTTTCAAACTCTTCAGGCTGTTGCAAGCGTCCTTTATAGCGGATAGTATATTGGAAAGTTTGGTTACTTCGTTCACCGAACTGTCCTGGAGCTGCTTCGACATTTTGTTCTGCCAGAGCAGTGGAAACATCACTAGGTACGAGCTTGTATTGTGCCATGACGTCCGGTCGTAACCAGATACGCATAGAATAATCCTGACCCAAAACGTTAGCATCACCTACACCTTGAACACGTTGTACTTGTGGGATTAGGTTGATTTTAGCATAGTTTTCAATAAATGATTCGCTATATGTATCTGTCTCGTCATATAGAGAGAATACTACCAGCATGGAAGTCTGGCGTTTTTGAGTGGTTACACCGACTTTAGTTACTTCGGCAGGCAACAGACCTTGTGCCATAGAGACACGGTTTTGTACATTGACAGCGGCCATGTCCGGGTCTGTTCCTTGTTTAAAATATATGGATATCTCACCGGAACCTGTGTTTGACGCAGTTGAGGTCATATACATCATGTTTTCTACCCCGTTGATCTGTTCCTCCAATGGAGCAATCACGGAATTCAATACGGTCGATGCACTGGCTCCCGTATAGGTGGCTCTTACCGAAACGGTAGGAGGCGCGATGTCCGGATACTGCGTGATAGGCAGTGTCGCCAATCCGATAGCCCCCAGGATGACTATCAGGATAGAAATAACGGTTGATAGTACCGGACGGTTAATAAATCTATCTAATTTCATATGATTATCTGATTATTAGTTGAAGGCTGTGGCTAAATTACCGTCGCGTTGGTCTTTCAAATGTTGTTGATAGTTTGCTTCTTTCTGCGCCGGTGTGATAGGTTGAACCTTCTGGCCGTCTTTCAGGTTTTGTACTCCTTCGATTACGATTTTATCTCCTGAATTCAAACCGGAAGTAACCAAGTACTCTTTCCCGTTATCCAGATTGAAGATTTTGATTTCTGTATATTTCACAGTGTTGTCCGGTTGCAGAACATAAACGAACTTCTTATCCTGGATTTCTACTGTTGCAGACTGCGGTATAGTGATTACATTCTCCATGGTATAAGGAATCAGAGCGTTTGCCGTACCTCCACTACGCAATACATGTTCCTTATTCGGGAAGATAGCACGAATGCTTACCGAACCGGTAGATTGGTCGATAACGCCTGTGATAGCGTCTACTTTTCCGTCTACATCGTATGTGGAACCATCGATTAATTGCAGCTTGATAGTTGGTATCTTGCTGATTTCTTCTTTGATAGTACTACCGGACTTGGTCATTGCCAGCAATTCTTTTTCTGTCATTGAGAAGTATACATATACTTCATCAATCTCGGAAACAGTAGTCATCGGCGTAGCAATAGAAGGGCTCACCAATGCTCCTACACGATAAGGGATATTGTTGATAACACCATCTGACGGGCTTTTAACCTGTGTGAATGACAAGTTCTGTTGGGCAGTGGTTAGTTGCGCTTTTGCCTGTGCCAACTGTGCTTTGGTCTGTGCCAGGGAGTTTTCTGCCATAGCCAGGTCATAGTCACTGATAATTTGTTTCTTGTTCAACTCTTTCTTATTGTCATACGTCATTTGTTGAGTGCTCACTGCTGCCTCGGCCGTAGCAACAGCAGCTTTAGCTGTGCGTACAGCTGCCTCGTATTGAGTCGGGTCAACAATGAACAGTACTTGTCCTTTACGTACAGCTGCTCCTTCGTCTACACACAGTTTCGTAATGAAGCCCGATACTTGGGGGCGGATTTCTACATCCTGTTTACCTTTAATGGTGGCTGGATAAGCTGTCGTTAGATTTGCTGTTGACTTTTGTAACTCTTGTACTGCATATTCAGGAACTTTTCCTGTTCCGTTGTCCTTATTGCCACAGCTCGACAAAAGGGCTACGCAAAATGCAAATAAAACAATTCTACTTTTCATACTTATAAATATCTGTTTTTTAATTTAATGCGTTTGTTGCCAGTGTGCTGTTCGTCCATATAGATTAAGGGGGTTAAGGAAGAAAAAGCCGGAAACTAATTGTGGCAAATTAGTTTCCGGCTGCAAAAGTACTTTAAATTCGGTATTCTTGTTCTCTGATACCGTGTTTTTTAACTATGTTTTTTACTTTATTTTATGATATACAGGAGTCATAATAAAACTTAACTCATAATCTTGGTAAGGAAGACGGTATTTTTCCAGTGGTATAGCCCCCCAACTGTTCACACAAGCAAGCCCCGCTTGTGCCTTATCGATACAGAAATTGGTGAAGTCTGCCTTTTTTACTTCCGGTGAGTGACGTTGATCTTTACCGTCACCGTCATCCAATGACTCGATGGTATAATTCAGGGCGGAAGCAGAGAAAGGAGCATCTGATATGAATTGCAATCCGTTACCACTGATGTTCAGAAGTCTCCACCAGCGGATATCCGTTTTGGTCCCGGTTTCCTGTGGGCGGATGTAAGGATAGAATTGTTCTTCTACCGTCTGGCGGTATTTGCCTAACATGGCTCCGTGGTTACGGTCAGCATAGTTCTCTCCCGGGCCACGGCCGTAGTACTCTACCTCGTTGAAGTTGACAGGCATACGCATTTGCATACCGAAGCGGAACATTTCAGAAACCTTCTTACTCTTGTCTGCCACCATCTTTTGAGTAACCTTCACTGCACCTTTATTATTAATAGTATAAGTCAGTGACAATGTTCCACCTATCGATTTCATGTCATATTCTGCACGAACCACTGCCTGATCGTTTTCAATAGCATGTTTCAGAGAGGTCAGTTTCAGTTCCGGATTCTTCCAAGCAGCGTATTTATGTTGCAGTCCGGCTCCGAAATCATTGTCGGTCGGTGCACGCCAGAAGTTAGGAGTCAGTGCGCTGCCGTCTTCCATCATTTGCATGCCGTTGACGTCGTAGCGACAAAGGTAACCATTGTGCTTATTGAAGTCCATAGAGAAGTTTTCACCTTTCACAATCAGGTAATTGCGGTCGTTGTCCAAAATACTGGGCACGATAACCGGAATGTTGGAAGCCTGTTGATTTTCCAGTTTCAGTTCCGGTGCTTTGTAGTCGCGGATGCTTAACTGGTCGTAAGCGATAGTCGTTCCTGCCGGCAGCAACGTTTCGGCGGCTTTCAGTTTATAGCTCACATTCAGCAACAATTCCTTGCAAGGGCAGATATTCTTCACGTCAAACGGAATTTGCACTTTCACAGTTTGCTGGGGTGCAACTTTCAGGTCGGACACGATGCCTGTTTGCACTACTTCCCCGTTTGCCAGTAACTGCCATTCCATATAATATGCAGAGAGGCCGCGGAAGAAATATTCGTTGAAGATATTGATCTCACCTTTGGCAAGATCTGCAGGAGTAGTCCATATATCTTGATAGAAATAAGCCACTTCATAAGCATGCGGGTTAGGCACGCGGTCAGGGCTGATTAAACCGTTGTTGTTGAAGTTATTATCCGAAGCGTCGTATTTGTTGAAGTCGCCGCCATAGCCGTAGATGCTTACTCCGTCTTTGTTTTTCCAGTGGCAGGCCTGGTCTACGAAGTCCCAGATAAATCCGCCTTGATATTTCGGATATTTGCGGATGATGTCCCAGTATTCTTTGAATCCTCCCTGTGAATTACCCATAGCGTGTGCGTATTCACATTGGATTAACGGCTTTTGGATATTGCCTTCGCTATATTTGATACATGCGTCGTAGTCATAGTACATCGGGCAGAAAATATCGGTGAATTCGCTGGTTCCTGCTTGTTCGTACTGTACGGCACGTGTCTTGTCTTCATTCTTAATCCAAGTGTAGCATTTCTCAAAGTTTGGTCCCATGCCGGCTTCATTACCCAATGACCAGAAGATGATGGACGGATGGTTGTAACCGCGTTGTACGTTGCGTTGGTTGCGTTCCATGTGAGCTTTGGCGTAACTTGGGTTCTTTGCTAGTGTCTGGTCGCCGTAGCCCATTCCGTGAGATTCTACGTTTGCCTCGGCTACTACATACAGACCGTATTGGTCGCACAGGTCATACCAACGGTTGTCGTCCGGATAATGGCAGGTACGCACGGCGTTGATATTGAGTTCTTTCATCACTTTGATATCCTGCAACATACGTTCGGTAGAAACCACATAACCGCCGTCCGGGTCCATTTCGTGACGGTCGGCTCCTTTGAAGAGTACCGGTTGTCCGTTGACGAGTATCTGTCCGCCTTTCAGCTCAATCTTGCGGAATCCTACTTTGACGGGGATTACTTCTACTACGTTGTTGCCGTTTTTCAGTGTAGCGGTCAGCGTGTAGAGATTAGGCGTTTCGGCAGTCCATTTAGCCGGGTTGGAGATGGATAGGGTAGTGTTTAATTTGCCAGAGCCTTTCAGGTCGGCAGTTGCTACACTGTTACCTTGCATATCTGTCAAGTCCAAAGCTACTGTGCCGCTTCCTTTCAGGTCAACGGCTATGTTCAGCGTACCGTCTTTATATTGGCTGTCCAAATCTGGAGTGAGGCGAATATCCTGGATATATTTCTTGTCGCGTGCGTAAAGATAACAGTCACGTCCTACACCGGAGTAGCGGAAGAAGTCCTGATCTTCCAGATAACTACCGTCGCACCAGCGGAATACCTGGAAAGCAATCACGTTTTTACCCGGTTTCAGGTAGTTGGTCAGGTTGAACTCGGCTTCCAGTTTGCTGTCCTCGCTATATCCTACGTAACGTCCGTTCACCCAAAGGTACATGTTGGAAGTTACCGAGCCGAAATGTGCAAAAATCTCTTTGCCTTTCCAGTCAGCAGGAAGGATGATTTCTTTCCGGTAAGAGCCTACATGATTGTTTTCTGTCGGTACTTGCGGGGGATTGTTTTTGAATTGGCTTCTCCAGGCATATCCTACGTTGACATAGATAGGATCACCGTAACCGTTCAACTCCCAAACGCCAGGCACCTGAAGGTCATCCCAACCTTTGTCGTTGAAATTAGTTTGATAAAAGTCGGTCGGTCGTGCATCTGCATGTTTTACCCAGTTGAATTTCCACGGACCGTTCAGGGTCATGAAATTCGTTGAATTTTCTTTAATGCCGGCTTTAGCTTCATCAGCCGATGCGTAAGCAAAGTAATTAGTGTGCATAGCAGAGCGGTTTACGGAATTCACTTCCGGGTCTTTCCACTCATTGAAGCTTTGTGCTTGAATTGCTGTCAGTCCCAATGCAGCCAAGCAGCAAGAGAGTAGTTGTTTCTTCATGGGTTTTTGTATTAGGTTTGAATTTCGGGAGTCAAAGATAGGGAATAATTTGATTAATAAAGGAGAATAATAAGTCTAATAGGTATGTCAATAGTTCAATTTTAATTTATTTATGAACTATTCAATGGAGTCTGGTAATGGTATGTGGAGTTGGCATAGATTTACGGTGAAAGAAGAACTTGGTAAATTAACTTTTTGAGTATCACCTCTCGAGTATGGTAAAGTCAAGAAGAAACGATGAATAGGCTGTATTTTTCTAGCGTGACATCCTGATACTATGAGTAATACAGCTAATTTTAATGCTTTTTATTTCTTATTTTGTACTATTTTGTCCCTTTTTAGTATGATAATTGTATCTTAAAAACTATTACAATCACTTAATTTGTGGCGAGTGTTTTTAACAAACCTATTTCAAATTCTTAAATTTATTATTATGAACAAACTGACGAGACTAAAAAGATGCAAGAGGTGCATCAGTACGTTAATGCTTATGTGTTGTTCGCTCTTGGCATGGGCGCAAAATACAGTAACGGGAACTGTATTGGATGAATCTAACTTAGAGGTGATTGGTGCCAATGTAAAGGAAAAAGGCACGGCCAACGGTGCTATTACTGACATGAATGGTGTTTTCCATTTAAAAGTAAGCAATCTTCAAAAAGCTGTTCTGCAAATTTCGTTCATGGGATATGAACCTCAAGAAGTGCCATTAAATGGACGCAAACAACTGAAAATTATTTTAAAAGAAACGGCCAATGAACTTCAGGAAGTTACAGTTGTGGCCTATGGTACACAAAAGAAAGAAACTCTGACAGGAGCTATTTCTGCTGTAAACAATGAAGCGTTGATACGTTCGCCGAATGCAAGTGTGGCCAATTCCCTGGCGGGTCAGATTACAGGACTCTCATCCGTCCAGACTAGCGGTCAGCCGGGACAGGAAGACCCTAAGGTGTTTATTCGCGGAGTGGGGTCCTTGACAGAAAGTGCTTCCTCTCCTTTGATTTTGGTGGATGGTATAGAACGTTCGTTTTATCAAATGGACCCGAATGAAATAGAGAGCGTGACGGTTCTGAAAGACGCTTCTGCTACTGCCGTGTTCGGTGTGCGTGGTGCAAATGGCGTAATTTTGGTGACTACACGTCGTGGTAAGGAAGGCAAAGCGAAAATTTCCGTAAATTCTTCAGTTGGTATCCAGATGCCCACCCGTATGCTTGAAATGGCAGACAGCTATACGTATGCTACTTTAAGAAACGAGATTATAACAAATGACAAACCAAATGCTACCGAGAACGATTTGGTGTTCAATAATTATGCAGTTGAACGGTTCAGATTGAATGATGAGCCTATTATGTACCCCAGTATCGACTGGAGAAAGTATCTGCTTAATAAAACATCTATGCAGACACAGCATAACCTGAATATTTCCGGAGGAACAAAGGATATACGTTACTTCATATCTTTAGGTTTCTTATATCAGAATGGTCTGTTGAAACAGTTTGAAGGAGTGGGGTATGATAATAATTATAAATACAAAAGATACAATTATCGTGCGAATTTAGACTTTAATGTAACTAAGACTACCACGCTGAAGATTGGTATCGGCGGGATTGTAGGTAACCGGAATGAGCCGATGATTAATGATGCGACTAATTCGATCTGGACACTGATTAATCAGACAACTCCGTTCAGTAGTCCGGGTGTAATTGACGGACAACTCATAGTTACCCCCGAGGAACGTTTTGATAATAAAATAAATCTGGGCAACAGTGCTTTGCCTAAATGTTATGGAACGGGTTACTCAACTGCTATTAATAATACGATGAATCTGGACCTTCTGTTAAATCAGAAGTTGGACTTCATAACCAAAGGATTGTCGGCGGAAATAAAAGGTGCTTATAATACGAGTTATGGTTTTACCAAAAAGCGTAAAGGGCAAGTGGAACAATTTATGCCTTTCTATCAATCTTCTTTGGAAGATCCGTCACTTGGTTATGATTCGCCAGATTTCAACAAGAATATTGTTTATAAGATCAAAGGAGAAAATAAGAGCTTGCAATATGAGGAAACTTCCTCGCGGGCACGAGACTGGTATCTGGAAGCAAGCTTGAGATATAATCGTAAGTTTGGTTTTCATAATGTCGGGGGATTGTTCTTGTACAATCAGAGTAAGAAATACTATCCCGCTCAATGGGTGGGAGTACCGTCTGCTTACATCGGTTTTGTAGGCCGTCTGACGTATGATTACAAATCTCGCTATATGGCAGAAGTTAACTTCGGTTATAATGGTTCTGAGAATTTTGCTCCGGGTAAGAGATTCGGTGCGTTTCCTGCCGGTTCCATCGGTTATATCCTGTCGGAAGAGGCCTTCATGAAAAAACAGAAGGTGGTTGATTATCTGAAATTCCGTGCTTCTGTCGGCTTGGTCGGAAATGACAATCTTGGAAATAACCGCTTCTTATTCCTGCCGGATTCTTATGATGTGAATCTGAGCGGAGTAGACGGGTGGAATAACAATAAGTATGGATTCAACTTTGGTTATAACAGTAAGGCGTTAATTCTGGGTGCATTGGAGAAGCGTCTGGGCAATCCGAACGTGACTTGGGAAACTGCGCTGAAACAGAACTATGGATTGGACGTTCATTTCTTGAAGAGCCGTCTGAAAATCTCTTTGGACTATTTCCTCGAAGAACGTAAGGATATTCTCATCAATCGTAAGACAGTACCTTTATTAACGGGGTTGACTTCATCAATTCTACCTGCTGTAAATATGGGTAAAGTGAAAAACCGTGGATATGAGGTAGAAGTGAGGTGGAATGACAAGATCGGGCAGGTTCAGTATAATGTTCAGGCAAACGTTTCCTATTCAAAGAATAAGATTATTTTCCAAGACGAAGTTGAGCCTAATGAACCTTATATGTGGCGGACAGGAAATCCGGTCGGGACACTCTTCGGGTATGTGGCGGACGGTTTCTATACAGAAGCGGACTTCGGAGAGAACGGCAAACTGGTGGCAGGTCTGCCCGATCCGGGTGTGTCCGTGAAGCCGGGTGATGTGAAATACCGGGATTTGAACGGTGATGAGGAAATTACTTCCGACGACCAGACTATCATTGGAAACCCGACTCGTCCGGCTTATACATTCGGATTGAATTATGGTATCAATTACAAAGGCTTTTTCCTGACGATGAACTGGACTGGTGCTGCACAACGCTCTTTGTTGCTGGACGGAGCTTTCAGAGAACCTTTTGGTAATGGTAAAATCCGTGGTTTGATGCAGTTCCATGCAGATACGCGCTGGACACCGGAAACGGCTAATACAGCTACTACACCGCGGTTTACAGAGACAAATGCAGTCTATAATATGCGTTCCTCCTCTTTGTGGGTGCGAGACGGTTCTTATTTGAAGCTGAAGAATGTGACAATAGGATATAACTTCACAGATAAGAAGATGTTGAAGAAACTGGGTATCCAGCAGTTAGGTATAAAACTGACAGGCTATAATCTGCTGACTTTTGATAAGTTTGACATCATGGACCCTGAATGTAATCCGAATAATGCGGATTCTTACCCTATCATTAAAATATATAATTTAGGTATTAATCTAACCTTTTAATAGTGCTGACAATGAAAAACTATAAAAAATATATAGGCTGTCTTTCTCTCTCTGTATTGACACTGATAGGGTGCGAAGACCTTAAATTTGGAGAGAAATTTCTGGATAAGCCGATAAGTAACGAACAGAATATCGATTCTGTTTTTAACAAAAAGGTATATGCTGAGCAGGCACTGGCGGAAACTTATCATTCCCTGCCGGATTATCTGCCGATGCAAGGACGTCTGGGATATGGCGTTCTGGAAATGCTAACCGATCTGGGTGACTGGACGAAAAAGGGAGCGCCTAAATTCTATACAGGAACAGTGGACGGAACAAATACATATCTGGAACATCTTCCATATCGGTTGGATGTCGCCAGTGCTACGATAGGAGTAGGGCCGGTTTATGGTATTCGAAGAGCCTACATTTACATTGAGAATGTGGATAGAGTGCCGGATATGACTGCGGATGAGAAAGCGATAGGAAAAGCGGAAGCGCAAGTAATCATTGCCTATCATTATTCTCAAATGCTCCGTTATTATGGTGGTATGCCGTGGATAGACCATGCATATACGGCAGAAGATGCGATGAAATTTCCTCGTATGACAGTGGAAGAAACCGTACAGAAGATTGTTGGATTACTGGATGCGGCAGCCTCTGTACTGCCTTGGCAGGTGAATGCAGATAATGACGGACGAATGACGGCTGCTTCTGCTTTAGCGTTAAAGTCCAGGGTGCTTCAGTTTGTGGCGAGTCCTTTATTTAATGCTGATAAACCCTATATGGAAGGAGATGCTTCGTCTCAATTCCTTACTTGGTATGGCAACTATTCACCAGACAGGTGGCAGAAGGCGTTGGATGCCGGATTAGAATTTATGCGGGCTAATAAAAAGAACTCGGACGCTTATCAACTGGTGAATACAGGTAATCCCCGCGATGATTTTGCAGCAGGATATTTCAATCGCCATAACGGTGAAGTTTTGATTTCTTCCAGAAGATTCACCACTTATGCTACGGGAAAGCTTCCGTTTGCCCAGGTGCGTTATGGAGTTGCTTCTCCTACATTGACTTATGTCGATATGTTTCAGATGAAAGACGGAACAGAATTCGACTGGAACAATCCGGACCATAATAAATTCCCTTTCTTTGATAAGGACGGAAACCCCAGAAGAGACATCCGCTTATATGAAACGGTTGCTGTGAATGGAGATAAGTTTAAGGGCGCCCAGAAAGTGCAGATTTACGAAGGAGCCACCCAGGCACCTTATAAAGACGGACGAATGAGTTACAATGGGGTTGCCATGAGAAAATTCATACGAAACTTCAATGACGAAGTGAATGGCAAATTTTATTCTTGTCCGTTGATCCGCCTTCCGGAGGTTTATCTGAATATGGCCGAAGCGATGAACGAATTGAATAAGGCGGAAGTTCGTGATGAGTTTGGTAATACGGCTTATGATTATCTGAATAAAACCAGACTGCGTGCAGGTATGCCTGCGATTTCAGCAACAGATGTTCCGGCTGGTAAACCTTTGCGTGAAGCGATATTACGCGAAAGAGCCATTGAATTCGGCTATGAAGAAGTACGCTATTTCGATCTGGTACGTTGGAAACGCGCAGATATATTTACCGGACAATTGTCACGTCTGATTATTAAAAAAGCGGCCGGTGAGCCAAGCGGCTTTTCTTATGCTGTATCTCATGCAATGGCGGAAACGCGTCAGTATGCAAAACCTGAAAAGTGGAACGACAAGTATTTCCTGTTGCCTCTGCCTATAGATGAGATAAACAAGAAATATGGATTGATTCAGAATCCGGGTTGGTAATAATCAAATCGTTGAACAATAAGAAGAATGATTATGAATAAATCACTTTATATCGTAGCTTTCTCGTTGGCATTTGCCACTACGGGTATAGCGCAAAATAATGAAGGACAAGATAAGGTAATCGATCTGGGCACACAGACGACCACCGAATTACGGAAGACACAGGCTGTCTCTACCATTTATTCGGATGAATTAGATAAAAATGCTACCACTAGTCCTTACAATGCCATTTATGGCCTGTTGCCGGGATTGAGTGTGATGCAGAACACTAGTTGGGGTACAGATAAATCTCGTCTCAATGTGCGGGGACGCGGTTCTTTGAATGGAGATACACCTTTATTTGTAGTAGATGGTTTTGCACGCCCTCTCGAATATATCAACCTTTCGGAAATAGAATCAATATCCGTTTTGAAAGACGGTGCTGCTACTGCTCTTTGGGGAGGCAGAGGCGCTAACGGAGTGGTATTGATAACTACCAAACGCGGTATATATAACCAGAAGGATATAAAAGTAGACTACAAGTTCGGTTTAGGCTTGCCTGTTAATCAGCCGGAATTTGCCGATGCTTATACCTATGCCAAAGCCCGTAATGAAGCATTGAGATATGATGGCTTGCAACCGGACATGGATGAGGCCTCTTTCCTGTCCGGAGGCAATAGCGATCTTTATCCGAATGTGGACTGGCAGAAAGAAGCGTTACGCAATCATACGACCAGTCATCAACTGGACATCACTTTCCGTGGAGGTGGCAAGCGGCTTCGTTATTTCAGTGTTTTCAATTACAAAAACGATATGGGACTGCTGAATAGCAAGTATACTGATTATACGGATCGTTATAATTCTCAGATGAAGAAATACTTCCTCAATCTTCGCATGAATCTGGATGTGGATATTACGGACGCGACAAAATTGAAATTGAGTATGCTCGGTATGCTGCGAGAGACCAAGCGTCCCACCACATCGGAAGCTACTTTGTTTGAACAGATTTTCAACACCCCGTCCGCCGCATTTCCCGTGCAGACACAGAATGGATTCTGGGGCAGTAACAATGTGCTGAAAACAAACCCGATAGCCAATCTGGCGGACGTAGGTTATTATAAACTGAATCAGCGTATGTTGCAGGCGGATTTGCGGTTGGTGCAGGATTTGTCTGTATTGACTCGCGGGTTGAGTGCGGAACTCGCTATTGCTTATGATAATAATGCGACCTATCAGGAAACAGCCAAGAAAAGTTTTATGTACCAGACCATTGAAAAAGGCACAGACGGAGAACCGATTTACACGAATTACGGAAATCCTAACGATGAACTGGAAATCAGCAACAAAGGATTGGCCAATCAATACATACATGCCAATTTTGAAGCGAAGGTCAATTATCACCGGACATGGGATAAACATGATTTTACGACCAGTGCTATGTTCCGTCAGGAATCAATGACATTGACAGGACCTAATAATAGTCGGTACCGCCAATACATCATCGGAACCGCAGGTTATAATTTTGACAACCGTTATATGGTGGATATTGTAGCCAACTGTTTTGGCAGCAGCGTGTTGGGGAAAAATGACAAATATCGCGCATATCCCGCCATATCTGCCGCCTGGATACTTTCGAACGAGAATTTCATGAAAGGAATTTCCGCTTTTGATTATCTGAAACTTCGTGCTTCTTACGGACGCTCCGGATATGATATTTATGATTATGACATGGATAAGCAATATTGGATAGGAAGCGGTGCTTACTATTTTCAGGCCGGAAATACTTCTGCCGGAAGTAGCCTGAAGGAAGGAGTGCTGGCAATGGAACGACTGGATCTGGAAGTTGCGGATAAATATAATATTGGTTTGGACATGAGCCTGTTCAAAGGACTGACTTTTTCTATTGACGGTTTTTATGACAAGCGCACTAATATCCTGATTGACGGAAGTGGGCTGATTTCATCGGCAATCGGGGTTACTATTCCGCAGATGAATGCAGGAAAAGTGGAAACAAAAGGAACGGAACTCTCTGCCATGTGGAAAAAGGAATACAAGGACTTTAACTATTATATCGGAGCCAACTTCTCCTATGCCAAAAGTAAAGTCGTAGAAAATGGTGAGGGATATCAGCCGTATGGCTATTTGTCTAAAAAAGGTTACCCTGTCGGGCAGTGTTTTGGCTGGGAGGCTATCGGTTATTTCAGAGATGAGGCGGACATAAAGAGCAGTCCTGTGCAGAAATTCTCGGAAGTACGTCCGGGTGATGTCAAGTACAGAGATCTGAATGGCGATAACGTGATTGACAACAATGACCAGAAGGCGATAGGATATTCCACTGCCATACCGGAGATTTATTATGGCATTAATTTGGGATTTGAATATAAAGGTTTCGGCGTGGATGCTCTGTTTCAAGGAGTAGCTCATTATAGTGTGATGTTGAACACTGCCAGCGTATACTGGCCGTTGAGAAACAACACGAATATTTCCAGCTGGTATCTGAACGACAGAATCCGCTGGACGGAAGAAACGAAAGATATCGCAAATGTCCCCCGCCTGACCACGTTGGATAATGCCAATAACTTCAGAAACAGTACACAGTGGTTGGAGAACGGTAGCTATTTCAAACTTCGTAACCTGAATGTCTACTATAACCTTCCTTCCTCTTGGGTGAAGAAAATGAAAATGGAGAAGATTCAGGTATATGCGAGAGCTAATAATCTTTTTTCGCTCGATCATGTGAAGTATATGAATTGTGAGGATTTAAACATCAATTATCCGGATATGACTTCCGTTTATTTCGGGTTGAATATTAACTTCTAAAAAGTGAGATGACCATGAGAAAATATATCATATTATATACAGGTTTGCTATTATCCGTATCGGGGTGCAGCTTGCTCGAACTGGACGAATCGACAGGCTTGGACAGGGAAGAGGCTTATTCCTACTTTAGCAATGTGAAAGGTTTGGCTACCTACGTTTATAGCCAGTTGCCCGGAGATCTCGGAGTGCTCGACGGGGCTTTGAGGGAGTCTGCAACGGATAATTCTGTTTATGTCTGGAGTGATAATAGTGTTCACGACTTTTATAACAATGCCTGGAGTCCCAACAATGCAGTCGATAATATGTGGTCGAAGTGCTATGGAGCTATCCGTTCCGTCAATTCATTCCTTGAAAACTATTCACAGGAAAAACTGGAGCGTTTCCGCTGGAACGACACGTATGAAGAAGACATTGCCAAAGCTACCATGTATCGTGAAGAATTACGGGTGTTGCGAGCTTTCTATCTGTTCGAACTGGCTAAACGATACGGTGATATTCCGCTCTTGACACGTACGTATGCTTTGGATGAAATCAACGGCGTGGAAAAGACTTCTTTCAATGAAGTGATAAAATATATCTGTGACGAATGTAGTGACGCGGCCAAAACCCTGCCTGTCAGTCATCAGGACTTTTGGGCGGAGACGGGACGTGTGACCAAAGGTACAGCGTTGGCTTTGAAATCCCGTGCTCTTCTTTATGCGGCGAGTTTGTTGCATAATCCCGCACAGGATGCCGATAAATGGAAAGCGGCTGCCGATGCGGCTTATGCTATCATAAAAGAGAACTGGTACAGTTTGCCGAAGACGAATGTAGATCCTCTGTATGACAAGAATGGTGGAAACGATGTGTTGAAATCTCCGCAATTAATTTTTGAACGTAGAAATGGGGAAAGCTTTGATTTTGAAGCTAACAATTTGCCCATCAGTTATGAAAAGGGGAAAACAGGCAACGTGCCCACCCAGAACTTGGTGGATGCCTTCCAGATGACTAATGGAAAAGACTTTGATTGGGAACAGATTACACCAGGGCAGAATCCGTATGAAGGCAGAGACCCGAGATTTTATAAAACAGTGCTTTGCAATGGCGATACATGGATGAACTCGACCATCCAGTCTTATGAAGGAGGAAAAGACGGTGCCGGAACAACCGGAGCGACTACCACAGGTTATTATTTGAAGAAGTATATGAATGAGACTGTTTCTCTAGCTCCTTCCAATGAGAAAAAGAAACCGCACCATTTCATCATATTCCGTTATGCGGAAATTCTCCTGAACTATGCGGAAGCAATGGATGCCTGGAAAGACGCTGATTATACGGATAATGATCATCCGTTGTCTGCACGTGCGGCACTGAATCAGGTGCGTGCTGCTGCTGATATGCCCGCCATTACAACAAGCGGCGACGCGTTTACTGAAAGCGTCCGTCGTGAAAGACGAGTGGAACTTGCGTTCGAAGACCATCGGTTCTGGGATATCCGCCGTTGGAAAATCGGTGATAAAACCAAAGCTATTTATTGCATCAAGATCACTATGGAAAACGGCTTGCCTGCTTATAAGAAAGAATTGCTTGAAACACGTAACTGGGATGATAAGATGTACTTGTATCCTATACCGCAAGCAGAGTATTATAAGAACCCTAATTTAGGTCAAAATACAGGCTGGTAGCTATGAATAAGTGAACCCTAAAAGTTAGACAAAAACTTTTAGGGTTCATTTTTATGGGAAGAAGTTCTGGAGAACGTTTGAATATAGCGAGTCAGTTAAAGACAGGAAAACCTGTGAAACTGATTCTCAAAGAGTCCGGATTGCATGAGACGAAGATGACAGCCTCTTTCTAAATTCAAGCATTGTGACTGGCTATGGTCTCTCGTTCCCGTTTTATGCTGCAGGATCGGGAGCTTCGCCGCTTCCGCCTTCGTTTCCTCCGCCCGGATTTTCCGGTTCATTTCCCCCTCCATTTCCGGAAGAGATGCTGCCGCCGTTTCCTTCCGTCTTGTAGATACTTACATTATCCAGCATATCTTTAAATTTATATCCCGGAGTAAATACAATTTTCACTCGTCGAACGGTATCGGCATCTACATCTTTTTCTTCATTCTGACTTTTACAGTTCATGCCCGGACGGAAACATCCGAAGTCACCTAATTGCACTGACAATCCTTTGTTGAGGTTCGTGTTCAACGCATCAATCAGTGCGTCAATCACGTGTTTCACTGCACCTTCGGGAATCATACCGAACATGGATACTTCCTTGCATAAGTCTCTGAAATTTACCGTATTGGTAATTACATTCTGTGCTACATACTTTTCAGTCTTTGTTTTGTCAAAACCGAAAACTCTTTTCTTGACAACATACTTTAGTGCCATAATCTTTCTTTTTTAATAGTTAGTTAATCTGTTTTATTGTTGTTTTGTGATCACGACGCAAAGGTATGGTTTCCGAAATTCATGACCAAGCTAAAAAAGAATTGTGCGTTAATAAATTAGTTAATAAGTAGAATACTGCTGCATTGGGGGATTTTATGTAAAAAAGATTTGGCAGAAAGATAGAAGAAGAGGATGCCGATTAAGGTATTGGGGTATCAAGTGTGGGGAAGGCATCCTCTTCGAAGATAGAACGAAAGGACTACTTGCACAAGCAATCTTTCTCGCTTTGTTGTCTATCTTCTATATATACTGGTAAGGGTTATGATTCTGAATTATTCCGTATCTTCTTTGGTTCGCAGGCTGACTAACTCTGTCCACTTGCTTATACTTAAGTCGAACCCTCCTTTCTCCAGGTGCTGAAGGGCAGCTCTAAAATGGCGGATTACTTTTTCTGTATCATTGGTTGTTTTATACTCAAGTTCTCCAAGTGCATATTCAAGACGTGCCATTTGGATGTAATCTAATAAGGTGTAATTTTCGTCAACGGATAAAGTTGAAAGATAGTTCAACAAGTCGAATGCTTTTTCTCGTTCTTCATCTGATAAGTTGGAGATGGGGCGGCGCGCGATGGGGTGCTGCATTAATAGGATAATGTTTTCTTTCAGGTCGTCGTACATATCTTTGTTATGTTTGCCGCATCATTTCCCTGTGGTGCGCGGTTAAAAAAAGAGAGCGTGGGAAACTACCAACTGTACGCCAACCATAGGCTCGGCAAAGACCCTCCGCGACATAAGTGATAGTCCCACGCCCATTGGGTATATAAACAAATTATATACAGAAGTGTGCGCGAGACCTGACATCACTTATTGCCATTCGCGGTAAATTTTTGCCGAATTTATGGTTGAATGCAATAAATAATCGTTCTCTGTAAAAAAATAAAATGTTCCTCTCTACGTATGAAAGGAAACCGCTACAAAAGTAGCAATAAATATCGATAAAGCAAGTAATCTTGTTTTATAATTTCATAGATGGTTCTGAATTAATTAAGGTCATTATAAATATGATTCATTATCATGGTCAGAATACGTTTTTGGGTGTTTATACGGGTGACAACTTGAAGTTAACAGTTAAAGAACGGAATATTATTGTTTGTAAATTACCGGTTAATTTTTTTCGGAATACTTTCTTATTCGTATAAATCAGTTTGATAAAATGGCATTTACTCCTTTGGAAGAATGGATTGAATATCTTAAGACAGGGCGTATACGTTCTAATACGAAAGTCCTAGGATTGGAAGAAGCTCATAAGACGCTGTCTTATTATAATATGGATGCGGCTGAAAAGTTAGCGTATGATTGCCATATAGATGCAGTAATGATTCAAAATGATGTGTTAAGTACTGCTAAATTAGAAGGGTATGAAGAAGGACGACAGCTTGGGCTTGAAGAGGGGCGAGAAATGGGATTTAAAGAAAGTCTTGAGAAAGCCATTCAGCAAGGTATCGAAAAAGAAAAACAACCACTGCCCGTAAACTGAAATCTCTCAATGTCCCTATTGGTGCTATTATGGAAGTTACCGGTCTGTCGTTAGAAGAGATAGAGCGACTCTAGTTATTGCTTTTACGATTAAGGTTTCCTATTCTTATGGGTATATAAGAGAATCCTGTACTGAACAACTCTTTTTTGTTCAGTACAGGATTTTTGATAATTTTACTAAATAGTGATGTTTTTACCCTTCTGTTTTTTTTGCATAAACCACCAGTTTTCCGGCTCCGTAGCGTATCAACAATCCGCGTTCGATGAAAGTATTCAGCTCATTAAGTGCCCGTTGCTTATCATGTCCTGTCAATCGACAATAATCAGCACGGGTCAGACAGGGAAATCGTTGGAGGTGTTCGTTGATGATAGCTAGACACTCTTTTTCACTGTGCCCTTTTCCGACAGGACGGGTGAACGATTTGCCGCGCTCCGGTCTCATTTGCTGGCCTACTTCTTTTTTGAACTGTTTGCCTGCCCGGAAATTGATATTTTTCAAGCTGATGGATTGTGCGTGCACATCTTTCTTTTTCATCACTGGAGGTCCTTGCAGAGAGACGGAAAAGTATCCGATATCGCCTAGCTCCACAATCCATCCGTTTGCAAGCAGATCTCTTAATTCATTTTGAAAAGACTGCATGGCACCAACCAATAAGCTACGGCTTATTCCGGTGAATTTGTGAACACGATCCAGAAATTCTTCCTGGTCGATTGTTCCGTTGAAAACGACACGGGGATGAAGCGGCTGTTCTTCGCCTTTCTTCTGAATGTCGGGAGTGTCGTAAAGGTCATAATGTATACTCATAATCAGAATTGTTTTATACCGGTACTTTTATTGATCCGATTGCCTGTGAGGATTTGTATTATTAGCTATTCTTACTTCGTATGACTATAGTCTTTCTTTCGTATAACTATAGTCATACGCAAGGGAGACTATAGTTATCTTTACGAATAACTATAGTTATACGAAAAGATGTCAGGCAACAAAGGTAATTTCTTTCGGCAATAAAACGAAATCTATTAGTAAGAAAGAAATAAAAACGTCGCAAATATTGTTTATTACCTTGAGTCACCCTTTCCTTTTTTAATAAATTAGCTAGAAAGTGTGGTGTTTATTGAATAAGAACCCTTATTTTTGCAGCATGTTACAATTTGAGAATCAAAAGATAAAGCAAATAGTTCGCAAGGTGCTTCCGGTAGTAACGCTGGCAGCTATGTTATATTCCTGCGCCAGTATTGGACGGCCGGACGGAGGCCCTTATGATGAGACGCCGCCCCGTTTCATCGGTAGTACTCCTGCTGCGGGCGCTCTGAATAATGAAAGAACTAAAATTTCTTTGATGTTTGATGAGTTTATTAAGCTGGAGAAAGCAACCGAAAAAGTCGTTGTTTCTCCTCCCCAGATACAGCAACCGGAAATCAAGGCTTCCGGCAAGAGAATACAAGTCAACCTGCTCGACTCTTTGAAGCCTAACACGACCTATACGATTGACTTCTCGGATGCAATTGTCGACAATAATGAAGGTAACCCGTTGGGTAACTTTGCGTTTACGTTCTCTACCGGTACGGAAATCGATACGATGGAAGTAGCAGGAACGATGCTCGACGCCTCTAACCTGGAACCTATTAAAGGTATGCTTGTCGGGCTACATTCCAACCTGAATGATTCGGCTTTCAACAAATTGCCTTTCGACCGTGTGGCACGTACAGATAGCCGTGGACGTTTCTCTATCCGGGGTATAGCTCCCGGCAAGTATCGTATCTACGGTTTGATGGATGCCGACCAGAACTTTACTTTTAATCAGAAGAGCGAGATGATCGCTTTCCATGACTCGTTGATTATCCCTCGTATGGAAGAACGTATCCGCATGGATACGGCTTGGGTGGATTCATTGACTTATGACACGATTGTTGAGAAGAAATATATGCATTATTTGCCGGATGATGTCATCCTCCGTGCCTTTAAGGAACTCAATTATTCGCAATACCTTATCAAGTCGGAAAGACTGGTTCCGCAGAAGTTTACGTTCTATTTTGCAGGTAAGGCAGATACTTTGCCTGTATTGAAAGGCTTGAACTTCGATGAAAAGGATGCTTTTGTTATCGAAAAGAATCAGCGGAACGACACCATCCATTATTGGGTAAAAGACTCCCTGCTCTTTAAGCAGGATACGCTGGCCATGAGCCTGACTTATCTTTATACGGATACATTGAATCAGTTAGTGCCCCGTACGGATACGCTCAACCTCGTTTCGAAGCAGAAATATAAGAAAGAGGAGCCGGATAAGGACAAAAAGAAAAAGAAGAAAAAGAAAGGTGAAGAGGATGAACCCGAACCGACAAAATTCTTGCCGGTAAATGTCGGTGCTCCTTCGTCAATGGATGTATATGGTTCTATCTCTTTGAGTTTTGAAGAACCGATAGCCAGTTTCGATACTGCGGCCATCCATCTACGGCAAAAGGTAGATACGCTCTGGAAAGATATACCATTCGACTTTGAACAGGACTCTGTGAATCTAAAGAGGTTCAATCTGTATTATGATTGGGAGCCGACACTGGAATATGAATTTTCGGTAGACTCGACTGCGTTCCATGGTATATACGGATTGTTTACAGACAAAATAAAACAAGGGTTCAAGGTGCGTAGTTTGGAAGAATATGCCAAAATCACGTTTGTGGTGACGGGAGCGGAACCTAATGCTTTCGTTGAACTGTTGGATGCGCAGGATAAAGTGGTACGCCGAAGAAGAGTAGAGGAAGGAGGTTATGCCGACTTTTATTACTTAAATCCCGGTAAGTACTCCGCCCGGTTGATTAACGACCGGAATGGAAACGGTGAATGGGATACCGGCAATTTTGAAAAAGGGGTGCAGCCCGAAGAGGTGTATTATTATAATCAGATTTTAGAGCCGAAAGCCAACTGGGATCTAGAACAAAGTTGGGATATTCATGCAGTTCCGCTGGATAAGCAAAAGCTGGATGAACTTAAAAAACAAAAACCAGATGAAGACAAGAAGAAAAAGGATCGGGAACGAAATAGTCAGAACCGCCGTCGTTAGCGTTCGACGCAATTTTATTATCGGATTAGTGGCCTTACTGATGGGAGCTTTCGCCCTCCCTGCCAGTGCCCAATGTGAAGCGAAGAATGATGCGTTTCAATCCGGCGAACATGTAATGTATGATTTATACTTCAACTGGAAGTTTGTCTGGGTGAAAGCCGGACTCGCCAGTCTGACAACGAATGCGACCACTTATCATTCGCAGCCAGCCTACCGGATTAACCTGCTCGCTTTAGGCAGTAAACGGGCAGACTTCTTTTTCAAGATGCGCGATACGCTGACTTGCGTGATCGGTGAAAAACTGGAACCGCGCTATTTCCGCAAAGGTGCCGAAGAGGGAAAACGTTACACGGTCGATGAGGCTTGGTTTTCTTATAAGGACGGTCTTTGTCTGGTAAATCAAAAGCGTACCTACCGGGATGGAGCGTTTGATGAATCTGAAGCTAGCGATAGCCGCTGTATATACGATATGTTAAGCATCTTGGCGCAGGCACGTTCTTACGACCCTGCAGATTATAAGGTGGGAGACAAAATCAAGTTCCCGATGGCTACGGGCCGTAAAGTGGAAGAGCAAACGCTTATCTACCGTGGAAAAGAAAATGTGAAAGCGGAGAATGGAGTTACTTACCGTTGCCTGATCTTCTCATTGGTAGAATATGATAAGAAAGGAAAAGAAAAGGAGGTGATTACTTTCTTCGTGACGGACGACTTGAACCATCTTCCTGTCCGCCTGGATTTATTCCTGAACTTCGGTTCGGCGAAAGCATTCCTGAATAATGTGACGGGTAACCGACATCCGCTGACTTCTATCGTTAAATAGATATAGAGAAAAAACGAAGGCATATCAGAAGTAAATTGACCTGCCAACCTGTTAAGAGTGTTGATATACCTTCCTGTTTTTTATTCCTGAACTTCGAAAGGCACTTTCTGATCCTTTCGGAACACGCTGGATTCAAAAGTTGCAATCAGCTCTCCGTCTTGGTTTGTTATATCTACCTGATAGCAACCTGTACTTCGGCCGATATAGCGTTCGCGTGCTTCGGCAAAGAGAGTATCTCCGGGGCCGCTGGCACGCAGGAAAGTAATAGTGGATGAGAGAGAGAAAGCTAGTGTGCCGTGTGAGTTGGCTGCTGCGGCAAGTGCCAGATCTGCTAACGTGAAGATCGCTCCTCCTTGTGTGCGGGCTCCTGCATTAAGATGTTCGGGTTTTATTTCTAATTTGGCTTTACTGTAACCTTTGCGTACTTCCAGCAGTGCTACTCCTGTGTTTTCGGCAAATAAATCATTCTTAAAGAAATCTTGTGGAGTCATATGAGTTTGTTTAAAGTTGTCAACATTGTATCTCTAGGTGTGATTCATCTTTATAAATCTACTATTTCTTTTGCAAATGTACCAAAATTGTCTTTCATTTGGATTATTTAGGTCGGTCAATTCTATTTAAATGCACTACTTTTGCCATCAAGAAAATTAATCACTTAACAAATAATCCTTGTATTATGAAAACAATTCTTAGCGCATTAGGACTTTCCCTATTGATCTTTACGAGTTGCGGTGGACAAAAAAAGGTTGAAGTAGACTTTATTCAGGACAACATCGACAACGCTGTGGCACAGAACACAATCCAAACGGACATTATTGAAAAATCCGGTAAGATCCTGAATCCAAGAACTATCAACGAAGATGGTAGTATTTCTTATATACCTATCGATGATTGGTGTTCCGGCTTCTTCCCCGGCAGTATGTGGCTCACATATAATCTGACAGGAGATCAGAAATGGTTACCATTGGCCGAAAAATATACAGAAGCTCTTGATTCTGTGAAATATCTGAAATGGCATCATGATGTAGGTTTCATGATTGGTTGCAGTTATTTGAACGGATACCGTTTGGCAGACAAGAAAGAATATAAAGATGTAATTGTTGAAACAGCCAAGTCGCTTTCCACTCGTTTTCGTCCGAATGCAGGCGTTATCCAGTCATGGGATGCCGATAGAGGCTGGCAGGGAACGCGTGGATGGAAATGTCCGGTGATTATTGATAATATGATGAATCTCGAACTCTTGTTTGAGGCAACCGCTCTTTCAGGTGATTCTACTTTCTATAATATTGCAGTGAAGCATGCTGATACAACAATGGCTCATCACTTCCGTTCGGACAACAGCTGCTACCATGTGGTAGATTACGATCCGGAGACAGGAGAAGTGCGTAAGAGACAAACTGCACAGGGATATGCCGACGAATCGGCTTGGGCTCGCGGACAAGCTTGGGCACTCTATGGATACACTACTTGCTATCGTTATACGAAAGACAAGAAATACCTCGACCAGGCACAAAAAGTATATAATTTTATATTTAATAATAAGAATATGCCGGAAGATCTTGTTCCTTACTGGGATTACGATGCTCCGAATATTCCAAACGAACCGCGTGATGCTTCTGCTGCCGCTTGTACGGCTTCTGCCCTTTACGAACTGGATGGCTACCTGCCAGGTAATCATTACAAGGAAACCGCTGATAAGATTATGGAAAGTTTAGGCTCGCCTGCTTATCGTGCAAAGGTTGGAACAAATGGCAACTTTATCCTGATGCATTCAGTAGGTAGTATTCCTCACGGTCAGGAAATCGATGTCCCTCTGAACTATGCTGACTATTACTTCCTGGAAGGATTGATGCGTAAAAGAGATTTAGAAAAGAAATAAGGAATAAGAAATAACAAAAAAATAATGAACGGTAAACAGTGAACGATGAATACTTTACAGATTCTAACGTAACATGTTTACCGTTTATCATTCAGCATTGATTGTTTGTTATTCCCCTCTTATCATTTATCACTAACCTGTTTAAATCATTTATCGTAAACTATCATGAACAAACCTATTAACCTTCTTGTAGGAGGCCTGACACTGTTTGCCGCACAGGGTTGCAAGGCTCCGAAGCAAGTGCCCCAACAAGCAGAACATCCCAATATAATTTATGTATTTCCCGATCAATACCGTAATCAGGCGATGGGCTTTTGGAATCAGGACGGATTTCGGGATAAAGTAAATTTTAAAGGAGACCCCGTGCATACTCCTAATTTGGATGCGTTTGCGCGTGAATCGATGGTACTGTCGTCTGCACAGAGTAACTGTCCGTTGAGTAGCCCTCATCGTGGAATGTTACTGACCGGTATGTACCCGAATAAAAGCGGTGTGCCATTGAATTGTAACTCCACACGTCCGATCAGTTCTTTACGCGAAGATGCGGAATGTATTGGTGATGTATTTAGTAAAGCAGGTTACGATTGTGCCTACTTCGGTAAACTTCATGCTGACTTCCCAACTCCGAACGATCCTGAACATCCGGGACAATATGTAGAAGAGAAACGTCCGGCATGGGATGCTTATACTCCGAAAGAACGTCGTCATGGTTTTAATTACTGGTATTCTTACGGTACATTTGATGAACATAAGAACCCGCATTATTGGGACACGGATGGCAAGAGACACGATCCGAAAGAATGGTCGCCCCTGCATGAGGCAGGTAAAGTCATTTCTTATCTGAAAAATGACGGTAACGTGCGTGATACCAAGAAACCTTTCTTCATAATGGTGGGTATGAATCCTCCTCACAGCCCGTATCGTTCTTTGAATGACTGCGAAGAGCAGGATTTCAATCTTTATAAAGATCAGCCTCTGGATAGTCTGCTGATTCGTCCGAATGTCGATTTGAAGATGAAGAAAGCGGAGTCTGCACGTTATTATTTCGCTTCCGTTACCGGAGTAGACCGTGCTTTCGGACAGATTTTGACGATATTGAAAGAACTGGGATTGGATAAGAATACAGTCGTAATTTTTGCTTCCGATCATGGCGAGACGATGTGTAGCCAGCGCACTGATGATCCGAAGAATTCCCCTTATTCTGAATCCATGAATATTCCGTTCCTGGTTCGTTTCCCCGGTAAGATTCAGCCGAGGGTAGATGATTTATTGCTCTCGGCTCCTGATATTATGCCTACGGTGCTTGGCTTGTGCGGACTGGGTGATTCTATTCCGGCAGAGGTGCAGGGACGTAATTTCGCTCCTCTTTTCTTCGATGAAAAGGCTGAAATTGTTCGTCCTACAGGTGCACTGTATATTCAGAATGTAGATGGCGATAAAGATGAGAATGGATTGGTGCAGACTTACTTCCCTTCTTCAAGAGGTATCAAGACGGCTCAATATACGTTGGCTTTATATATCGACCGTGATACGAAGCAATTGAAGAAAAGCCTCTTATTCGATGATGTAAAAGATCCATATCAACTGCATAACTTGCCTTTGGAAGAAAATAAGGAAATTGTGGCACAACTTTGCGGTGAAATGGGAGCTATGCTAAAGGAGATTAATGATCCTTGGTATACGGAAAAGATTCTGTCGGATCGGATTCCTTATTAACGATTTATGTATTCTTATATAATCATTTAGGCACAGATCACGCGGATTCAGGGTCTTTAGTGTTGTCATTGTTGCAAAGTAACCGCGTTCATCCGTGTAATCCGTGCCTAAAAAAGATAACAATTCAGTAATGAAAAGCAGTTGTTTTATAATATTATTCCTTTTGGGAATTATTCCTTCAGCTTTCGCCCAACTCATCGGATTTGAAGGGGAAGTGCCCGAAGCATTTAAAGTTTCCGGAAAGGGAGAAGTGAAAATCTCTTCTCTTTTTTACAAGGAGGGTGAAAGTAGTCTGGAATGGGACTTTCAGCCCGGTTCTACGCTGGACGTTCAAGTTGCTCCTTTATCGTTGAATACGAGAAACGAGAAGCAGTTCGGCATTACCTTATGGATTTATAATGAGAAACCACAACAGGATTCTATTCGTTTTGAGTTTCTGAATAAGGCGGGAGAAGTCTCTTATTGGTTCTCTTATCGTTTGCAGGCAGCAGGCTGGCGGGCCTGCTGGATCTCTTTTGAGTATATGCAGGGAGACAAGAAAGATAAGAAGATCGTAGCCTATCGGCTGGTTGCCCCGCAACGGAAGGGACGTATCTTTCTTGACCGTCTGACTTTTCCGGAAAAGAAAATGAATCTTCGTACTACCCCCGATCAGCAGTTGCCTACTAATAATGGGCTGTCTAATCGTGACCTGTGGCATTGGTGTCTCGTGTGGAAATGGGAACAACTGTCGTATGATATTCCTCTGCCTTCTAAATTAGCAAGCGAGCAAAAGAAGGAACTGAAGACTATCGAGCAACGTTTGACTGACTTTTTGGAAGTGAAAAAGGCTCCGCAAGGACCGATTAATGCTGCCTATAAAACATTTGAGAAAGCGGCTATCAGTCCATCCATCGCCGGAACGGGATTTATAGGAACTCCTATTGTTGCTCCTGATGAACAGGACAAGAAGAAAGGAGAAATGTCATGGAACGATATTGAAACGATGCTTTCCGGTTTTGCCTATGATGCTTGTTATAATCAGAACGAAACATCAAAGAAAAACTACTTTACCGTATTCGACTATGCTATCGATCAGGGATTTGCATACGGTAGCGGTATGGGCACCAATCATCATTATGGTTATCAGGTACGTAAGATATATACAACTGCCTGGCTGATGCGTGATGCTATCTATAAACATCCTCATCGGGATGCTTATCTCTCCACATTGCGTTTTTGGGCGGCTCTGCAGGAAACTCGTCAGCCATGCTCTCCAACACGTGATGAATTGTTGGATTCCTGGCATACGTTATTGATGGCGAAATTTATTTCCGCTATGATGTTTCCCGATGCAAGGGAACAGGCGCAAGCTTTGAGTGGCTTGTCACGTTGGCTTTCTTCTTCTTTGCGTTATACTCCGGGAACGATCGGTGGTATAAAGGTAGACGGTACGACTTTCCATCATGGCGGTTTCTATCCGGGATATACCACTGGAGTACTTGCGACTGTAGGAGAATATATTGCATTTACCAATGGTACAAGTTTTGAACTGACCGAAGATGCGCGCAAACACATGAAATCAGCCTTTATTGCTATGCGCAATTATTGCAATTTCTATGAATGGGGCATCGGAATCAGTGGTCGTCATCCTTTTGGAGGGAAGATGGGAAGCGATGATATCGAAGCATTTGCCAATATAGCTTTATCCGGCGATTTGTCCGGTCAGGGAAATACGTTTGATCGTGGTCTGGCTGCCGACTATTTGCGTCTGATACGCAATAGTGATACTCCGAATGCGCGTTTCTTCAAGAAGGAAGGTATTCAACCGGCACAGGCTCCACAGGGATTCTTCGTTTACAACTATGGTTCGGCAGGCATTTTCCGTCGTGCGGACTGGATGGTGACATTGAAAGGGTATACCACTGACGTATGGGGCTCTGAAATTTATACGAAAGATAACCGTTACGGACGTTATCAGAGTTATGGCTCCGTGCAGATTATGGGGAAAGGGAATCCCGTGTCACGTGCCGGAAGTGGCTTCGTGCAGGAGGGATGGGACTGGAACCGTTTGCCGGGTACAACTACCATTCATTTGCCTTTCGATTTGCTTGATAGCCCATTGAAAGGAACGACCATGGCACGCTCCAAAGAGAATTTCTCCGGAAGCAGTTCTTTAGATGGTAAAAATGGAATGTTCGCTATGAAATTGGCAGAACGGGATTATGAGAACTTCACACCGGACTTTGTGGCCCGTAAATCCGTTTTCTGTTTTGATAACCGGATGGTTTGCCTGGGAACAGGTATTTCGAACTCCAATACGGATTATCCTACGGAAACGACTCTTTTCCAGACAAAATATAATGGTAAGGAGTCCAAAGTAGGAGAGGATAGCTATTGGCTTCATGATGGTTATGACAATTATTATCATGTAGTGGACGGAACCGTTCGTTCACAGGTGGCAGAACAGGAATCACGGCATGAAAAGACGCGTGAAATAACCAAAGGAAAATTCTCTTCTGCCTGGATAGAACATGGCAAGGCGCCGAAAGAAGGGACTTATGAATATATGGTATTGATACAACCTTCTGTTTCCGAACTCGACGAGCTGCGTAAAACTCCTGCATACGAGGTGTTGCAACGCGATCAGACTGCTCACGTTGTTTATGATAAAAAGACAGGTATCACGGCGTATGCTGCTTTTGAAGCTTATCAGCCTGCCACTGATAAAGTGTTCGTGGCTATTCCTGCGGAAACAATGGTGATGTATGCAAAGGAATCTGATAAGGGGATTCGTTTAAGCGTCTGTGATCCGAATCTGAATATAGAAGAGAAGACGTATACAACGAAAGAACCCAGTCGTCCTATTACTAAGGAGATACGGCTTAAAGGACATTGGAGATTGACAAGCCCGATGGAAAATGCCCAGTTGGAACAGCAGGGAGACCAGACCGTACTGACGGTAACTTGTCAGCATGGACAGCCGGTTGAAATGCTCATGGAAAATAAATAATTAGTGAATAAGATAAGAGAAAATAAGAATTTAAAGAGAGGGTATTAGTTATCATGTTTCTATGAAAAAAGAGAAGACCGGTTCGTGGTGAGCCGGTCTTCTTTGTATTTACAAGGTGCGTTGAGCACTTTCTTTTCTTGTTACTTATTCAGTCTCCATTCGAAACCGTCTTTAGTATCTTTGATTTCAAATCCGAGTGCTGTCAGTGTGTTGCGGATTTCGTCGGAAGTAGTCCAGTCTTTGTTGGCTTTCGCTTTCATACGTTGTTCCAGTAGCATATCTACTACCTTGCCGTAGGCTGCTTCACGACCATCAGAAGAGCCTTTTTCTTCTTTCAATCCCATGATGTCGAAACTGAATAGATGGAATGTTTCTTTCAACTCTTTCAGGTCTTCGGCGGATATGGTAGCATTGCCGGCAATGATATTGTTAATAATGCGGGCACCTTCGAAAAGCTGTGCGATGACAATCGGTGTATTCAAGTCGTCATTCATTGCTTCATAGCATTTAGCGCGCAGTTCTTTCACGTTGATTCCCTCTGAAGTTGCCGGTGCGGGAGTAATCTTATCCAATGCGTCAATGGCTTCCATCAGACGTTGCAGCCCTTTTTCGGATGCTTGCAGTGCTTCATTGCTAAAGTCTACCGTGCTGCGGTAATGAGCTTGCAGGATGAAGAAACGGATTGTCATTGGTGTGTAGGCTTGTGCTAGCAGCTTATGAGTACCGTTGAAGAATTCGTCCAAAGTGATGAAGTTGCCGAGTGATTTACCCATCTTGGTTCCGTTGATGGTAATCATGTTGTTGTGCATCCAGTAGTGAACCATGTCGTCGCCTTGTGAAGCTACCGATTGTGCGATTTCACATTCGTGGTGAGGGAAAATCAAGTCCATTCCTCCTCCGTGAATATCGAAGTGTTCACCTAGGTATTTGCGTCCCATAGCGGTACATTCGGTGTGCCATCCGGGGAAACCGTCGCTCCATGGAGACGGCCAGCGCATGATATGTTCAGGTTGTGCCTTTTTCCAAAGGGCGAAGTCGGCGGGATTGCGTTTTTCGCTTTGTCCGTCGAGGTCACGGGTGGTATTTAATACGTCGTCCAGATTACGTCCGGAAAGTTTTCCGTAGTGGTAATCTTTATTGTATTTGGCTACATCGAAGTAGACGGAGCCTTCGCTTTCATAGGCATATCCGGCATCCAAAATCTTCTGTACCAGTTGGATTTGTTCAATGATATGTCCTGAAGCATGTGGCTCAATGCTTGGAGAAAGTACATTCAACGCTTCCATTGCTTTATGATAGCGGTTCAGGAAATATTGAACAACCTCCATTGGTTCCAACTCTTCCAGACGTGCTTTCTTGGCAATCTTGTCTTCTCCGTCATCAGCATCATGTTCCAAATGACCTACGTCGGTAATATTTCGTACGTAGCGTACTTTATATCCTAGGTGGGTGAGATAGCGGAATAACACATCGAAGGTTATAGCCGGGCGGGCGTGTCCTAAATGGGCATCTCCGTAAACAGTCGGTCCGCACACATACATGCCTACATGAGGTGCATGAAGCGGTACAAACAACTCTTTCTTTCTATCTAAGGTGTTGTAAATGGTAAGTTGATGTTCCATAACATTTTATATTTGTTTTATTGGAATCGCAAAGTTAGTATAAAATCTGAATATGCGCCCTATCTTTAATCGGTTGATTTTAAGTGTCGGGTCGTTTTTACCAGTAATGTGATTTGTTTTCCGGTATGAAACTAACAGTTTCACACCGAGGAACCAATAGTTTCACACCGAGAAACTAAAACTCTGCCGGCATGTCAGTAAATGTTTGGCTATTGTTGATTGCAAAACTTATTGATTGCTTCTGCTACACCGTCTTCTTCGTTACTTAGAGTGATGTAATCTGCTGCTTTCTTTACAGGTTCTTGAGCATTTCCCATGGCAATCCCCAGTCCTGCAAATTTAATCATAGATAGGTCATTATATCCATCACCTATGGCTATAACTTCTTCACGCGCTACCCCTATTTCTTTTAACAGGACGGCCAAAGAAAGAGCCTTGTCGATACCTTGCGGGACTAATTCGAGAAAATAGGGTTCTGAACGGAAAACATTAATGCGGCCTTGTAACCGGAGACAAAGTTCGGCTTCAAGTGGAATCAGTTTATCGGCATCTCCTACGATGAGGCATTTGGCTACGGGAAGCGTGATGTCTGTCAGGAAGTCATTTGTCTCCCGAACTGTCATTTTATTGAGAAAGGCCTCTTTTAATACGTATGGATCTTGAGAGTTTTCGGTTATTATCTCTGCTCCGTCATAGGTTAATATACTTAGTTGGTGGGTACGGGCACATTCGTAGAGCATTGGAACAACTTCATTAGGTAACACATTTTCATATACCATCTCTTTTGTTTCCCAATTGATAATTTCACCTCCGTTATAGGAAAGGATGAAACCTCCGAATTCATTCATCCGTAATTCGTTGGCTAATGGTACAATACCATAAGTAGGTCGTCCGGAAGCTAATACGAGTCGTATTCCTTGCTCTTGTATACGTATTAGAGTTTCCCTGTTGCGGGGAGTGATTTCTTTTTTAGAATTGGTGAGTGTGCCGTCAAGGTCGAGCACGATAAGTTTGTATTTCATGTAGCGTTGTTTTGGGTGCAAAGATAGATTAAAAAAGTTTTTCCGCAAGGTGGTGGGGGAAAAGATGTGGCTTTAGCTGAAATTGCACTGTGAGAGTGCAATTTATTTTGTTATTTGCACTATTATAGTGCAACGTAATCATACGTTTATTTATGACGAGATAGCTGAAAAAACTTATAAAGTAGAAAAGGATGCCCGTAGGGCATCCTTTTCTACTTTAAGATACTTGAGTATATAGCTTATTTAATAATAGTAGACCCAAACCCTGTATATGCATTATCTGGTATAAAGATGCCTTTATCCAAATCCATTGAAGTGAACGGACTATTTGTCAAGCGAAGTAATTGTTCTTCGATTGGGTTGGTAGGCTTAACTGTTGCACCAAAACTATTCCATTTATTTGCTTCGGCAAGTCCATATGCTATATTATCTTTTACATCGAATTCTGGAGTACTTTCTTTTTTATAAATACCACACATTGTAGCGTCACTACTCATATTGGGATCTGCATAGAAAATATTTTTCATGATCGTAATTTTTTTAGTATCATAGAATTTTAGATGGTAGTTCTTTCCCACATAATTTACAATGGTATTATTACAGAAAGACACTTCTGTTTGTTGCTGATCGGGAATTTGCGCAATATTGTGATTCCATGAAAGAATCTGTCCGGCAACTGACGTTTTATTGTATACAATGTTATTGTCGAAAATAAACGATTGCATTGCATCTAAATGGGATGTATTATAGATTTTGAATATTAGAATACCATCGATTGTTGTCTTTAATTGAAAAAGTGAGTTCTTTACATAAATATTCTTGATTGTATATTCTGCTGTATTGTTATAATAAAACTCTTTTTGAATATTAGTTATTTCACAATCTTCGAATACAAAGTCTTCAAAATCAGCTGTAGCATTTGCATTACAGAACATAAATTTATCATTGTTTTCGCTGGCATCAATATTTGTCAGGTCTAATTGTATATTTTTAAATATCAATTTACCAGATCTGAGTTTCCAAAAGAGGTTTGGCTTTAATATAGGTTTACTGTCGCTATATCTTCCAATAATAACAACTGGTCCTGTGATTTCAGCAATAGTTGGCGTATTAAAGTCGTAAGCTCCCTTTTCCAAGAAAATAACAGTTTGTTCTGTCTTTTGATGGATTAGGTTTCTGATATTAGAAGCACTCTCATCAGAACCATCTAATAATATAGCTTCATTTGCTCCTTTGGTTATGGAAACATTTCCAATAGTAATATTTCCATTTGTATTATACTCTGTGTAGAAGTCTTTGGATTGTGGGGTATCTATAATTTTAACCTGAATCTTTGCAATCATAGCATACTTTCCACTTGTTGCCAATATCGCAATATCAGTACTGTTATCAGCTGTTGCACGAGTCATCATCTTTGCGCTTGATGCAGGGGCAGTAACAATCAATACATTTTCTTTTCCAGCTTCCTTAGAGAATTTAGCACTCCATCCTTCTGGAGCAGTAATCATTGTATTTTCTACTCCTCTCATGGTCATGGTAAATTCTTTCGTTTCACCTGCAGAAAACTCTTGTATTTGTTCTAAATCTTCAGCCGCAAAACTACATTCAAAGTCGCTGATGATAGGGATACGTATGGTTGGAGCATCCTCACCCGCAAGTACTAAGACCAGTTCGTTGTTTTCTACTGTTACACTCTTGAAGTTTTTGTCTTCTGCCGGAGCGGAACCGTCACCAGTTGCGCTGACTTTGTCAGTAGTTCCTTCTTTGTATATATATTCATAATTTTTTCCTCCGTCATAGCTAACTTGCCAGTAACCTTCGCTATCTACATTGAATGTGGGAGTTTTACCACTCTCTCCATTAGCCTTCACAGGTTGTCCGTTTACAGTCAGACGCTCCGGAGTTTCATTTTTGTTATAAAGAACAGTCCAGTAGCCTTCTGAATCGATACCGATAATAGGGCATAACAGGTTATTATCGTTTTTCATATATAGATTTACTGTCTTTCCATTGCTCAAAGTGAGTGTGTAAGAATCAGACTTTTCCTCTATATTAGTAATAAATGTTCCTTCATTATAAAGTTCGCGAAGAGCTTCTGTGTTACTATTTATATCACGTACTTGTGTCTCGAGTGCGGTAACGCGCTTTTTCAGTGCGTCTACATCATCTTCCAAATCGTCAATGTTGGTACATGCTACCAGGCATACAGCCAATAACATGAACATACTCCATACTTTTTTCATGATTATATTGTTTTAAAGTTATTATTTTAAAGAGGATAGCCAGGAAGGAACATATCCCAAACGTTTACGTAATTGAGCCTCATAGAGTGAATATGGTTCCACAGCAGTTCCGTTACTTTCGAGTCGCTTCATTTGAGTAGCATCAAAATCTAAAGGACTTCCGTGGAAACCGACAATAATAGGAGGCATAAATTTCCACCAAAAGCCGTTACTATCCCACCAGGTAAATTTACCTTCTGTATCGATGTCCTGGTCTGTTTGTGCATTTGTTGCATAGAAATTCCATATTGTCAGATTCTCCATATGATTAGGCATTTGGGCAGAGTCTCCTCCTTGTCTCCAATGCATGAAACCACCGGAACAGCAGTCGATTAGTGTTGCACGTGGCTGTGTGGCATGTGATTCAAAGCAAGAATCATCTCCCCATCTAACATTCCATATTACAGCACCCATACTTTGCTTTGAAACACCGCAAGCGTGATATTGTCCAACGTTCGTTTTATATTCCATCAATGTGCTTTCACCTTCTCCTTTTCTAAGTGTGTAGCCATTGCTGTTTTCAGTTACTTTTCCAATAAAGATACGGGAAGAAGCCTGTGAACGGATAGAGGCGTGTCCACGATTACCGCCAATAGTGATGTCATAAGCAGAACAGTTGGCAGAACTTGTGATTGACATGGCTTCACTAACACTCTCAAAATTAACCCGGCGCATCCACGAATTGGTTAGACGCACAAAATCGATGAGCTTAAAACCACCATCGTCAATGTCAGAGCCGTGATGAATGAACTTCTCTTTGGCATGTCCTTTGAATGTAAGATCTTCTACACCAACATTGGCATAGTTTGCAAACTTGTGTACTTTCCATCCCCAGTCTTTATTGATGGCATGCATGATAGGCTCTTTGAGGATAACATTGTTACCGTTGATTTTCTCAATCTGATGATATTCGTATATCTGAATCCCTTTTGTCTTGATATTGGGAGTACCGCCTTGCTGTATCTTAATATCTTCCCATTTGTGTGGATATAATTCGGAGTTAATTACATTGTCATCCGTATTTTCCAATACAAGGCATATCCAACTTCCTCCGCTTACTCCTGTTAAACTAGCCGTTATGGTTTTGCTGCCTATCGGAGCATCTTCGGTGATGGTACCGACAGGATCTCCCAATCCTGTATTGTGTTTGAACTCCATCATGACGGGAGCATTCCACATTTCTTCGGTTGGCTTGAGAGAATTATTGGCAGCGGTCATTTCGAGTGTCGTTTTATTTTTTCCGGCTCCTTTTAAAACAATATCACTCATCGATATACGAATCCTACGATCTTTAGAATCCTCATCTTGCAGGATATAGTTTCCTTCGGGAAAGTAGATAATAGCTTTAGCATTTTCTTTGATATATCGGTCGGTCATATTGTTGTCTTCTTGCTTTGTTTGACTCGCTATTTCTTCCAAGACCTTCATGAAAGCTGCTCTGTCAGATTTGCCATCGTTGGGGATAGCTCCATATTTGGGATCTGTAACATCGTATACTTTATATCCTTGCGCTGTTAGCGTTTCTATTTCGGGAGGAGCCATTTCGCCATACTTATATCCGGCGTATGAAAAGTCTAATAACACATTCTGTTGGTCAGCGTTAACAAACTGCTGCCAGGCTTCTGCTCCGGCTTCGCTGGAAAGTTGTTTAACTTCAATAGATACAATACGGATATAATTCTTTGATGAAGTCAGTACAATTTTAATAGTTTCTTCCACATCCTTTGTCGCAGTTGCTTGTGGTGTGATAGTTAACAAGTTCTCGGACAAAAGAACATTCCATCCTTTAGGAGCTTGTACTACGGCTTGCTGTACGTCATTCTGTTCTACTTTATATTCCTTATGATTCTCATTGGGGGCGAAAACCTGCACAGCTTGTTCGCTGTCGGCATCATTGAGACCATAAATTATCAGTCCAAAGGTGTCATCTACCGGAAAGGTATATGTTTTTCCTCCATCGGATAATGTGAATGAGAAAGTGTGGTTTGCCTCATTATATTCTACCTTACTGAATATACTGGTTCCTCCCTGACTTCCACCTTCGGCCTTAGTTCCTAAGCTTGTATACGTTTGTCCATTATCGTAGCTCACTTGCCAATATCCACTGGAGGATACGCTGATTAATGGAGTTGCCACCACATTGCCTTCTTCATCACGGGGCCATGCTGATACTTTCTCTCCATCGGCTCCTGGCAGATATTTGAAATCGGTATCACTACTTGTTTTATATATCCAGTAGCCTTCTTCATCTACTGAAAATTCAGGGACAGACGCCTGTACCGCTTCACTTTCCATGACTTTAATGCTTGTTCCGTCACTAAGTTCCAGCAAATATCCCAGACCATCTTTAGTCGGAGTAATTCCGATAATTACTTTGTTTTTTTGCATAAGGGCTTGCAGACTGGCAAATGAAGTATTCAGTCCTTCCGTTGCTTTTTCCAAAGCAGCGACACGGTCTTTCAGAGAATTGATGTCTGCTTCCAGGTCATCTGTTTTCTGGCACGATTGCATGATTGCCAACATGCTGCAAATACCAAATAGTAATAGGTAGGTAATGCTCCTGTTTTTCATACGTTTATTATTTCGGGTTATTTATAATTTTCACAATGGCAAAGATAACCGGATAAAATAAGAGTATATGGATAAAAAAATTCAGGAATACGATGAAATAATACATTTTACACGCCTCTGTGATAGATTGCGACTTTATGTATTATTAGAGCAGGTCTACCCATTGCTCGTTGCTTAATATAGGTAATGGCTCACTATCGGCAACAAATGTTTCTGCCAGTTTCCGTTTCTCATCTTGTAGGTGAAGAATCTTTTCTTCGATACTGTTTTGGGTAATGAAGCGGTAAGCAATTACTTGCTTGTCCTGCCCGATACGATGGGCGCGGGCGATCGCCTGCGATTCGGCGGCAGGATTCCACCAGGGGTCTATGATAAATACATAGTCGGCTTGGGTCAGATTCAGTCCCACGCCTCCTGCTTTTAGTGAAATCAGGAATGCCTGGACATCTTTTTGATCGGTGAAATGGGCGATTTCGGAAGGACGGTTGTTGGTCGATCCTGTTAATAAGGCATATTTCCAACCCCGTTCGTGGAAAGCTTCGGCGAGCACCTCCAGATGTCTGACGAATGAGGAGAAAATTAAAACTTTGTGGCCTTCACTCTGTAGCGTGTCGAATGTTTCGATTATTTGTGCCGTTTTTCCGGATGTTCCGGTATAGTCGGGAAGGATAAGTTGCGGGTGGCAAGATAGTTGTCGTAAACGTAAGATGCCATTTAATACACTAAACGAATGAAGCCTGTCGGTACTTTGAGGATGCTGAAGAAGGATGTTGCGCAGGCTGTTTTTCTCCTGTTCGTAACAAGTATTCTGTTCTTCAGTCATGTCACAGTAGATGGTCTCTTCGGTAAGTGCCGGAAGTTCCGGAGCTACCTCTTTCTTGCTTCTACGGAGGATAAATGGGGCTGTCAGTTGTTGCAATAATACTTTTGCACGGGCATTCCCCTGACGAATCGGCATTATAAACTGCTTTTGGAAAGCATTTTCCGTACCCAGTAAGTCTGGTTGTATAAAGTGAAATTGAGCCCACAGGTCCTTTAATGAGTTTTCGATGGGAGTACCAGTAAGTACAAGCCGGTGTTTACTTTGTAGTCGAATGGCTGACCGGAAGGTGAGCGATTCGCTATTTTTGATATTCTGGCTTTCATCGAGCACGATGTATTCGAAACGGTATGAACAGAGTATATCAATGTTATTCCTCATCATGCCATACGTCGTAAAGATCAAGTGAAAATGACCGAAGAATTTTTCCGGTTGTTCCTTGTCTATAGACACGGTGTTGTTGTATTCCGCCATCGAGAGTGCTGTGAAGCGTTTGGCTTCCCGTCGCCAGTTATGAAGTAGCGATGTGGGGACAACGATCAGGGTAGCCGGTTGTCTGGGGGTAGATGGTTTATATATATATTGTAATAGAGTAAGAGTTTGGAGTGTCTTCCCAAGCCCCATGTCATCTGCCAGGCATCCGCCAAATCCTTGTTTATGCAAGTGTACCATCCATGAGAATCCTTTCTGCTGATAGGGACGTAATGTTGCTTTGAGGTTTTTGGGTACGGCAACATTTTGTATCTGTTGCTTCACCGGAAATTTCTTTAATTCCTCTTTACCTAAGGCGGTCTGTGCAGCACCAACAAACGTATGTTTCAAGCGGATTCCTTTTTCCGTTTGAATTCCCATCTCTAGTAAATTCGCATATTTGCTGAACCATTCCTCTGGCAGGAGAATCATGCGCCCATCAGGTAACAGATATTCTCTCTTTTCCTCCAGGATATGTTTGCGGAAACGTGAAAAAGGAATACGCAGATTACCGATAACAACGGTGATGTGCAATTCAAACCAGTCGACCTCATCGTCGCAACTTTGCTCGATGCGTATCTCGTCCAGGCAATAAGGTGTGTTTCCCATATTGCTGGTGAGATGGAAGGACTGCTGCAACATCTCCCGATGGCTGTTGATCCATTCGACGATCGTTTTCTCCGGAGCTTCAGGGGATAGGCTGAAATGTGTATCATTGAGTTGTCGCAGGCCTGCATCCGTTAAGAGCTGAACGGCTTGTTCTTCAGCAGTAATGTTCCGGCGAAAAAAGAAGATTTCACCGGATGTTTTCCGATAAATGATTTTTTTCATTTCAAGGGCACTATCCGGTGTAAATGTCTGATCTCGATAACGGAAACCAAGCTGCAATGCTTGTCCGTTGTACGTGGTATCTTCGAATGAGAGAATTGCTTCACAGGGGCATTTCTCTTCCATTATACTCAAACCGTGAGTCTCGATTTCATGATAACGAGCAATCGGGATAACAATGTTATCTATATATTTTTCAATTTGGGAAGCGTCTACGCTGATCGATCTTTTCTTTGTAAAAGGTAAGATGCGTGCGCTTTCAATGTGCGGAAAGAAGTATAGCTCCATTCCCAATAATAACGTGGCTGGTGCGGATGTCAGTACAACCACAGGTTTCAACTCACTTAAAGAGAATGGCTGTCCTTCATAATAGCACTGCAACTGATAACGAAACGTTTTATTGTCAACATGAAACGTTACACGAATTTCTGCATTATGAGGATTTATGTGATAGGCATGATGGGCGTATAGTATTTTACTGCCGGCTTGTTTCTGATAAAAAGGCAGTCCATTGTCGCGTATCAGTGCCAGCATTTCCAACAGCTTCTTTTCGATAGACGGACGGATATCATTTTTAATTCGTTCCGGATCTTCGGATAACTTATGTAGAAAACGCGATACTGTTTTTTCGCGGGAGTAAACGCTCATTAGATGCTTCTCTGTATAATAAGAGGCGATATGAATAGCTTGTCTTTCTGCCTCACTCATCTTGCTCATAGCTTCGGGAGAGGCGTGAAATGCTTGTTCTACTAATTGCAAGGTACCATCGTCCAGCCTTTCCGCAATATAGGGAATCAGCAATATGCCGAGTATCGGATGTTCTGTGAAAACGATTATGACTTGTCCGTTAGTTGGTCTCTCTTTCATTCTCTTTTAGGCTTTAACAGACAAAGATACGGGAAAATACTTAATTTTGCAGCATGATGGAGGAAAACAAACGAGTATTGCTTGGAATGAGCGGCGGTACAGACAGTTCTGTTGCTGCTATGCGATTGCTGGAAGCCGGTTATGAAGTAATCGGAGTAACCTTTCGTTTTTATGAATTGAATGGCTCGACAGAGTATCTGGAAGATGCCCGTAATCTGGCAGAACGTTTAGGAATACGGCATATAACATACGATGCCCGTGAAATATTCAATAAGCAGATTATTGACTATTTTGTGCTGGAGTATCTGGCAGGACGGACTCCGGTCCCTTGTACATTGTGTAATAATTACCTGAAATGGCCTCTGCTTGCTAAAATTGCCGATGAAATGGGTGTTTTCTATATCGCTACCGGACACTATGCACAGAATATACAACTAAATAACACCTTTTATATAACATACGCTGCCGACTCGGATAAGGATCAAACCTTCTTTCTATGGGGATTGAAACAAGATATTCTTTGCAGGATGCTGTTGCCGATGGGGAATATTACGAAAGTGGAAGCCCGTGCCTGGGCTGCGGAACATGGGTTCCGGAAGGTGGCAACTAAAAAGGACAGTATAGGCGTTTGTTTTTGCCCAATGGACTATCGGACTTTTCTGAGAAACTGGTTGGCTCAAAATAGTGCGGCATTGGCAGAAGAAGAGCAGATGATGGGGGAGAATCAAGCATTGGTTGGAGATTGGCAAGTATTGGTTGGAAGCAATCAGGCAGGACTCAATAAAGTGAAACGAGGAAGGTTTGTCGATGAAAAGGGAGATTTTATTGCCTGGCATGAGGGTTATCCTTTTTATACCATTGGACAGAGACGTGGCTTGGGCATTCATTTGAACCGTCCCGTATTTGTGAAAGAGATTAATCCTGAAAAGAACGAAGTAGTATTAGCTTCTCTTTCAGCTCTGGAGAAAACAGAAATGTGGTTGAAAGACTGGAATCTTGTCAATCAGGAGCGTACTTTAGGGCATTCTGACATCATTGTGAAAATACGGTATCGCAAACAGGAAAACCATGCTACGATTACCATTACACCAGATCATCTACTGCATGTGCAACTTCATGAGCCTTTAACCGCCATTGCTCCGGGACAAGCTGCTGCATTCTATAAAGATGGCTTATTATTGGGAGGAGGGATAATAGTCAACGCCCGGTAATTAGCCGACATAACTAAGGCACGGATTATGCGAATTACATGGATAAGGTTTATTCTCTTTCCGTGTTTATCCGTGTAATCCGTGCCTGGAAGAAATTGGAGAGGTGCTTCGAAACGCTCTCCTTGTACAAGCAATCTCTGTAATAAGGATAACTTGTGTCGGTTATGTCTTGGTTTTTGGTTATTCTTTCGAAGGAATGCTGTCATTCAGCGCTAACATTGTTTCTATATATTCGCGCGTATTGCTTAATCTGGGGACTTTGTGTTGTCCTCCCAACTTTCCTCTCTGTGCCAGCCAATCATGGAATAATCCCTCACGGGCAACGATTACTTCCAATGGTTGCAGAGCTATATCTTTCCATCGTTTCGCCTCATAATCGGAGTTAACTTCCTTCAGTGTGGCATCAAGTATCGCTGCAAATTTTTCTACTGAATCCGGCATCTTAGCAAACTCTATTAACCACTGGTGCCGGCATTTGGCATTCTCATCCATAAACACAGGTGCCGCGGTGTATTCACTAACTTGCGCTCCGGTTTCGGCACAAGCCTTTGCCAATCCTTTTTCAGCATTATCGACAATCAGTTCTTCGCCAAATGCGTTGATGAAATGCTTCGTTCTTCCTGTGATGACAAACTTATAGGGATTCTTACTGGTAAACTTCACTGTATCCCCAATCATGTATCTCCATAAACCACAAGAAGTAGAAATAACCATTGCATAGTTCTTGTTGAGCTCGACTTCTTCAAGACAATAAGCTCGTGGACTCTCTTTTCCTACTTCCTCCAGCGGAACAAATTCGTAGAAGATTCCATAGTCGATCATTAATAACATGGCAGGATCGGAGAGGTCGTTTTGAGTTCCAAAATATCCTTCCGAAGCATTATAAGTCTCTACATAATGCATCTTCGGTGTTTGAATCACCTGCTTGTATTGCTCACGATAAGGAGTGAAAGCCACTCCACCGTGGAAGAAAACTTCCAGGTTGGGCCATACTTCTTCCAAAGTCTGTTTTCCTGTCTTTTCAAGAACACGTTTGATAAGTACCAGCATCCACGACGGTACACCGGACAGGCTTGTCACATTTACCGGAATAGTGCTGTTGGCGATTGCTTCTATTTTGGTCTCCCATTCGCTCATCAATGCAATTTTCTTGCTGGGTACACGAATGAAATTGATAAGCGGATTCACATTCTGAATCAGAATAGCGGATAAATCTCCTACTAAACTATGGTTGGAGTTGAGGTTCGGACTATGGCTACCCCCAAGAATCAGTCCCTTGCCGGAGAAAAAATGGCTATTCGGATTGATGCGGAAATAAAGAGCTGCCGCATCTTTTCCTCCTCTGTAATGAATGTCTTCCAGTGCCTCTTTGCTGACGGGAAGGAATTTACTTTTATCATTAGTCGTTCCGGAGGATTTTGCAAACCAGCGTATCTCCGATGGCCAAAGCAGATTCTGTTCCCCGGCTCGCAAACGTTCTACATAAGGTTTGATTTCTTCGTATGTTTGGATAGGAACACGTTTTCGGAAATCTTCATAGTTACGGATAGAGGAGTAATCGTACTTTCTTCCCCATTCAGTCTGAGCGGCCTGGTGTATTAAGCGACTTAACACACGATGCTGTATCTCACTAGCCTGACTAGCATATAGGTCTATCTGTTTTAAACGGGAATCGAAAGTCTTACTAATAATTTTTGTAATATTCATTTCTGCTTTAACATAATAATGTTTAGTCGTGCAAAAGTAACTTATTTATCTTTTTTTTCTATCTTTACGACGGAAATAATCGTTAAAAATTGACGACTTTCATAGAATACCCGAGTTTTAGACTAAAAAATGCGACAATGAGAATTGGAATCTTAACATCCGGCGGGGACTGTCCCGGTATCAATGCCACCATTCGTGGCGTGTGCAAAACTGCCATCAATTATTATGGGATGGAAGTGATAGGCATTCACAGTGGTTTTCAGGGATTGCTGACCAAAGATGTCGAATCTATTACAGACAAGTCGCTTTCCGGGCTACTGAATTTGGGTGGAACGATGCTAGGAACCTCTCGCGAGAAGCCTTTCAAAAAAGGAGGCGTTGTCTCTGATGTTGACAAACCGTCTTTAATTCTTCAGAATATCCATGAAATTGGGCTGGATTGTGTCGTTTGTATCGGTGGAAATGGAACGCAGAAGACTGCAGCCAAGTTTGCTGCAATGGGAGTTAACATCGTATCTGTTCCTAAAACCATTGATAATGATATTTGGGGCACGGACATCTCTTTTGGTTTCGACTCGGCGGTAAGTATTGCTACCGATGCCATTGACCGTCTACATTCCACCGCAAGCTCTCATAAAAGGGTGATGGTGATTGAAGTGATGGGGCATAAAGCCGGTTGGATTGCTTTGTATTCCGGTATGGCAGGAGGAGGGGATGTGATTCTTGTCCCTGAAATCGCTTATAACATTAAGAATATCGGTAATACGATTCTGGAAAGACTAAAGAAAGGCAAACCCTATTCTATTGTAGTGGTAGCGGAAGGAATTCAGACTGACGGGCGTAAACGTGCTGCTGAATATATCGCGCAGGAAATTGAATATGAAACCGGTATAGAAACCCGCGAAACAGTTTTGGGGTATATCCAACGTGGTGGTTCGCCTACTCCTTTCGACCGCAATCTTTCTACCCGCATGGGCGGGCATGCAACAGAATTGATAGCCAATGGTCAATTCGGGCGTATGGTGACTTTAAAAGGAGACGATATAGCATCTATTCCTCTTGAAGAAGTTGCAGGAAAACTGAAATTGGTTACTGAAGATCACGATTTGGTGATTCAGGGTCGTCGCATGGGGATTTGTTTTGGTTAGTTGCCGGAGCTTCTGTGTCCTGCACTGTGGAAATCTCATCGACGAGGATGTTTTCTTCTGAAACATTCTCTGTTTCCGTTTCAGTAGCAGTTGCAGAATGTTGTGTTTTAATCTCCTCGATGGTTGACATAAATGTCAGTTCCTTTACCTTCTTTATAGCCATCTGGGCGGCATTCTGTTGAGACTCCTTCTTGGAATACCCCGTACCTGTTCCTGCCGGAAGTCCTTCAATACGTACTTCAGTTTGGAATACAGGGTTACTGTCATGATCGAGAAACTGCTCGATTAATTCAAAGGAAACCTCCATTTTGTTCTTTTGGCTCCACTCGATAAGCTTGGATTTGAAGTTAACCTCTTTCCGGGATATTTTATCCAGATCGATATAACGGTTAATGATCCGTTGCTCCATAAACTGTTTACAACGTTCGTACCCCTGATCCAGATAAATAGCTCCGATAAATGCCTCAAAGGCGTTTCCGTACATGTAGCTGTTGTGAGAAGAAGAGCGGGTAGAATACTTGATGAGCTTATCCAGGCCGATTTCAACGGCCAACTTGTTCAACGTCTCTCGTTGTACGATCTTGGAACGTGTATTGGTTAGGAAACCTTCCCGTTTCCCTTCGAAACGTTTGTAGACAATATCTCCCACAATGGCGTCGAGGATGGCGTCACCTAAAAACTCCAGCCGTTCATTGTTGAGGGGACGTCCCTTGTCGGAGCGGACAGAAGTCGATTTGTGCAGGAGAGCCTGCTCATAAAGCTGGATATTGCGCGGGTAGAACCCAAGTATCCGGTAAAAACAAAGATAAGACTCTCTATCCTTGCGGAACAAGAGCCTTATCTTATCTATTTCGTTACGTAACACGATATTACTCTGCGTATTTCTTGAAGATAACGCACGCATTGTGACCACCAAATCCAAATGTATTGGACAAGGCAACATTAACTTCGCGTTTCTGTGCTTTATTGAACGTGAAATTAAGGTTGTAGTCGATATTCTCGTCGTTGTCACCTTCTTCGTGGTTGATAGTCGGAGGAACAATGCCGTTCTTAATGGCAAGGATGCTTGCAATAGATTCTACCGCACCGGCAGCTCCCAGCAAGTGACCTGTCATTGATTTGGTTGAACTGATGTTCAACTCGAATGCATGATCACCGAATACTTCCTTGATTGCTTTTGCTTCTGAAATATCACCAACCGGAGTAGATGTACCGTGTACATTGATATAATCTACTTCTTTCGGATCCATTTCCGCATCTTCCAATGCATTCATCATCACCAGTTTCGCTCCCAGACCTTCCGGATGAGAAGCAGTCAAGTGATGTGCATCTGCAGACATACCTACACCGGCAACTTCTGCATAGATTTTTGCACCACGAGCTTTAGCGTGTTCCAGTTCTTCCAGGATCAAGCAACCGCCACCTTCGCCCATAACGAAACCATCGCGGCTTGCGCTAAACGGACGTGAAGCTTTAGAAGCTTCGTCGTTGCGTGTTGACAAGGCGTGCATAGCGTTGAAACCGCCTACACCTGCCGGGAAGATCGCTGCTTCCGAACCACCGGATACAATTACATTTGCTTTGCCCAAACGAATCAGGTTGAAAGCATCTGCAATAGCATTGGTTGAAGTAGCACATGCTGAACAAGTCGCGTAGTTAGGACCATGGAAACCATACATGATAGAAATCTGTCCGGCTGCAATATCCGAAATCATCTTTGGAATGAAGAACGGATTAAACTTCGGACCCATTTCCTGACGAGTGTAGTAGTTGCCTACCTCTTCTTCAAATGTATGTATACCACCAATACCGGCGCCGAAAATAACACCGATTTTGTTCAAGTCTTCTTTCTCGACGTCAAGACCGGAATCACTCACCGCTTCTTTAGCAACAGCGATGGCATATTGAGTATACAAGTCCATCTTTCTTGCTTCTTTGCGGTCTATGTATTTCGTTGCATCGAAGTCTTTCACTTCGCATGCGAATTGGGTCTTGAATAACGACGCATCAAAATGAGTAATAGGCCCTGCTCCACTAACCCCGTTCACAATGTTTTCCCAAAATTCGGGAACGCTGTTGCCAACGGGAGTAATGGCGCCAAGGCCTGTTACTACCACTCTTTTTAATTCCATATTGATGAAATCGAATTACTTAGCGTGTTCTTCGATATAAGATACAGCATCACCTACAGTACCAATCTTTTCTGCTTGGTCATCAGGAATAGAGATACCGAATTCTTTTTCGAATTCCATGATAAGTTCTACAGTGTCAAGAGAATCTGCTCCCAGGTCGTTAGTGAAGCTTGCTTCGGTTGTAACTTCTGATTCTTCTACGCCTAATTTATCAACGATAATCGCTTTTACTCTTGATGCAATTTCAGACATAACTTTAAGTTTTTAATTAATAATTAGTTTTATTTCTTTAAATTTGCGGTGCAAAGGAATGAATATTTATCGTTTTGCGCAAATATTTGACTAAATAAATGCAATGTTTTGCACATTTTTCACTGTTTTGTGCATCGAATTTGAGAGTTATGAAGAAAAACATCGCAATTTTCGCTTCCGGTTCCGGCTCAAATGCTGAGAATATTATCCGGTATTTCCAAAAAAACGATTCCGTTCAGGTTTCGTTGGTGCTTTCTAATAAGAGTGACGCCTATGTTTTGGAACGTGCGCATCGCTTGGGAGTGCCTTCTAACGTGTTTCCAAAGGAGGATTGGATAGCCGGAGATGAAATTTTGGCTATTCTGCAGGAGTACCGCATTGATTTTGTCGTGCTGGCTGGCTTTCTGGTTCGTGTGCCTGATTTACTTTTGCATGCTTATCCCGATAAAATTATAAATATACATCCTGCTCTTCTGCCGAAGTTTGGAGGCAAGGGGATGTATGGTGACCGGGTTCATGAAGCGGTAGTGGCTGCCGGTGAGAAAGAAAGCGGCATTACTATACATTATATAAATGAGCATTACGACGAAGGAAATACGATTTTTCAAGCTACTTGCCCTGTTCTTTCGACTGATTCTCCGGATGATGTAGCTAAGAAGGTGCATGCTTTGGAATATGAACACTTCCCTCAAATCATAGAACAAGTACTAAATAATAAGAATTAAGTATCAGGTATTAAGTATTACGTCGTACAGATAATCCTTTGACAGAATTTTATTAAATTTTTCGGTCAATGCGATTAATGTTTGATACTTACTTGAAACTTAATACCTAATACTTAATAATGTATGCTTTCTCTTCTCTCCGCAAAGGATAATCGCCGCGTAGGGTTTCGAATAGCTCCGGTTGATTTTTTAGCCGGTTGCTGTCTTCGGTTGGATTATACATTTGGAGGACTGCTTCTTCGTGGTTTTTTGCATGAATAATGGGGGAGACAGGTGCGGGTGCGTTAATTTCATAATCCCCTTTTATTTGGAAAAATTTGCAGATGGCATCCAATGACATACGTGTGGCGTTTGCTTTTCCATCTGCAGAGTAACCTGCAATGTGAGGAGTTCCGATAAATGTCTTTTCCAATAGATCACGGTTGATTTCCGGTTCATGCTCCCATACGTCGATGATGGCATCCGAAATCATCCGGCTGTTCAAGGCTTTTAAAAGAGCATCAGTCTGGATGACTTCTCCTCGTGAGGTATTGATGATAACAGGCTTCCGTTTGAGTGACTGAAAGAAAACTTCATCCGCCAAGTGGAACGTTTTATACTTTCCTTCCTTATATAAAGGTACGTGAAAAGTGATGATGTCACACTCTTCCGCTATTTTCTCCAGTGAAGAGAATCGTTCTGCACCTTCTTTTTTTTCCCGTGGCAAATCATTCAATAAAACACGCATGCCAAAATCCTGGGCAACTTTAGCTACCTTACTCCCGACATTTCCTACTCCTATGATTCCAATCGTCAGTTCATTCAGTCTTTTATTCCTGACGGACTTCCATACAAGAAGCGATGACTGTATATATTGGGCGACAGAAGCCGAATTACATCCCGGTGCATTCGTCCATTCGATACCGGCCTGTTTGCAATACTCCGTATCAATATGGTCGAAACCTATGGTTGCCGTCGCTATGAATTTCACTCGACTACCTTCCAATAAATCCCGGTTGCAATGTGTGCGGGTACGGACAATAAGTGCGTCCGCATCCCGTACGAGCTCCGGAGTGAAATCTTTCCCCGGTGCATAAACTACCTCATCGGCTATTCTCTGCACCGCTTCTTTTATATAAGGTATTTTATTGTCGATAATAATTTTCATATACAATTCATCTTTTATACCCACAAAGGTATCAAATAAAAAAGTAAGAAACGGTTGCTTGTCTGAAAAATATTACATAGATTTGCCCTATTATATATCTATTAGCTAGTTAAGATTATGACATTTAGTAACCTTTGCAACGAGATTTTTTGGAAATCGACAACAGATTACCATGTAACGGATAGTGTGGATGCTCCGATGAACAATCCTTACGAGTTGAAAACTATTGAGTATTATTTATATCTAAAGAACTGGATTGATGCTGTGCAATGGCATTTTGAGGATATTATCCGTGACCCGCAGATTGATCCGGTAGAAGCATTGGCCTTGAAAAGAAGAATTGATAAATCAAATCAGGACCGTACAGACCTGGTGGAATTAATTGATAGCTACTTTTTAGACAAATACAAAGAGGTAAAACCTCTCTCTGACGCAACGATCAATACGGAAAGCCCTGCATGGGCAATTGACCGCTTGTCAATTCTTGCATTGAAAATTTACCACATGCAGCAGGAGGTGGAACGTACGGACACTACCGAGGAACACCGTGCTCAATGCCAGACTAAGTTGAATATCCTGCTGGAACAACGCAAAGACCTTTCTACGGCTATTGAACAGCTGTTGGCTGATATCGAAGCCGGAAGAAAATATATGAAAGTATATAAACAGATGAAGATGTATAATGACCCGGCATTAAATCCGGTGCTTTATGCGAAAAAATAACGAATGGCGCGTATTCTCATTATTCGTTTTTCAGCTCTTGGCGATGTAGCCATGACAATCCCGGTAATACATTCGCTGGCTGTGCAATACCCGCAGCATGAAATAACAGTGTTAAGTCGTGCTGTATGGCAGCCACTCTTTCAGGGGTTGCCTGCCAATGTGGGTTTTGTCGGAGCTGATTTAACAGGCAAGCACAAGGGGCTTTGGGGCTTGAATAGCCTTTATTCGGAATTGAAAGCAATGCATTTTGATTACATTGCTGATTTTCATCATGTACTTCGTTCTAAGTATTTATGTTTGCGATTCCGTCTTGCCAATAAACCGGTAGCTTCCATTTGTAAAGGAAGGGCAGGCAAAAAGAAGCTGGTTCGCCGTCATGATAAGGTGATGGAAAATCAGAAGAGTTCTTTTCGTCGTTATGCCGATGTACTTGAGAAGCTAGGTTTACCGGTACTATTAAATTTCTCTTCTATTTATGGCGAAGGAAAAGGAAACTTTGCGGAAATAGAACCAGTCACAGGGCCTAAAGAAGATCAAAAGTGGATTGGTATAGCTCCTTTTGCCAAACATGCAGGTAAGATTTATCCGTTTGAACTGCAGGAGCAAGTTATAGCACATTTTGCTGCCAATCCCAAAGTAAAGGTTTTCCTCTTTGGAGGCGGTAAAAGCGAGCAGGACGTATTTGATGCATGGATTGCTAAATATCCTTCTGTCGTTTCAATGATCGGTAAACTGAATATGCGTACCGAACTGAATCTGATGAGCCATCTGGACGTGATGCTTTCAATGGATTCTGCCAATATGCATTTGGCATCCCTGGTCAATATTCCGGTTGTCTCTATTTGGGGAGCCACCCATCCTTATGCCGGTTTTATGGGTTGGAAACAATTGCCGGTCAATACCGTGCAACTCGATTTGTCATGCCGTCCCTGTTCTGTATATGGTCAGAAGCCTTGCTGGCGAGGTGATTATGCCTGTTTGAGGGATATAAAGCCGGAGCAGGTCATTGCGAAAATAGAAGGGCTTGTAGATTAATCCTTGCTGAAGTTCAAATTAGCTGTTTATTGAGCCGAAAGAGCGTAGAATCAAATAATGATGAAAGAGATACAACGAAAGAAAAAGGTACTGATAGATCTTACGAATTATGGTAGTCTCACAGCCGGCTTCGGGCAGATTGCGGCCAACTATGCAACCGCCTTTTCGTCTATGCCGGTAGATGATCTTCATTTTGTATATTTATTGCGGCAGAAATATATGCAGGAATTTGGTCCGAATGTGACCTCTGTTCCGGTACGTCGTATCAATAAGTTTTTTCCTTTTACCCTTCCCAAGGTAGATGTATGGCATGCGGTGAATCAACAGCGCAAGATGTTGCGTATTGCCGGTGGTACAAAGTTTATCTTTACTATACACGACTTTAATTTCTTAACAGAGAAAAAGCCCTGGAAGGCGAAAATGTATCTTCGCCGGATGCAGAATAAGGTCAATAAAGCAGCGGTCGTGACTACGATCTCTCATTATGTGGCAGATGTCATTCGGCAGCATGTAGATTTGAAAGGGAAGGAGATCCGGGTCATCTATAATGGAGTGGAGAGAATCGATACATTGGAAGGAATAAAGCCGTCGTTTGCTACAGGGCGTCCTTTCTTTTTTACGATTGGACAAATCCGTAGAAAAAAGAACTTCCATCTCTTGGTTGACGTAATGCGTCATTTCCCGGAATATGATCTATATATTTGTGGCGATGCTCATTTTGCTTATGCTGAAGAAGTGCGCAATCTGATCCGTGAGAATCAGCTCACTAATGTCTTTTTGACGGATGTTATTTCTCAAAGCGAGAAGATATGGTTATATCGGAACTGTGAGGCATTCCTGTTTCCTAGTGAGGGAGAAGGCTTTGGATTGCCGGTGGTGGAAGCTATGCAATTTGGGAAGGCTGTATTTGCTGCTAATCGCACTAGTTTGCCGGAAGTTTGTAATGGACACGCTATCATGTGGGAACATTTGGATACAGAATCTATGGTGGAAAGTATCCGGGAGCATCTACCTGATTTTTATAAAGATAAGGAACGCTTGGAGAAAATCAAGGAACATGCCGCTTCATTCAGTTACGAGAAGCATATACAAGCCTACCTTGATTTATATCGGGAGTTAGCTCAATTGCCTTAGTATTGGAATCAATTGCTCGTATACCTTTTCGGGAGTAATTAATGCAAAACGCTCCTCATAGGGTAATGTCGCCTGTTGTTCCGGTGGAAGAATGTCGTCAGGACTAATTCCTTCGGCGAGTACGGAATTGGCGGGTAACCACATTGACTTTGACGCACTTGGTGAATAAATGGCAAATGAAGGAACTCCAAGGGCTTGGGCGATGTGTCTGGCTCCTCCTTCGTTCCCGAAGTAAAATGAACAGTTGGCACAAAGCGCTGCCAGTTGTCGTAATGAAGAAGCTTGTATATCGATCTTGATACGTTCCGGACATCCTAATTCCTTGTAGATATTTCTGGCATCTTCTTCTTCGTACCCCGGCGCGTAGTTGAAGATCATTTGTATGTCCTTGTATTCCTCTAATATTCTTTTCAGTGTGGCTACCATGAACTCCGTATTCCATTTCTTATGGATGAGTTTGGTTGTGACTCCTATTAATAACACAGGGCGTGCAAAATCAATCCCTTCCTTTTCCATATAATATCGGAAATCATCTTTTTCCCGGTCAGTCAGATATAACTTGAATTCTTTTGTGTATTGAATAGGTCTGATCTTTTCTAATGGTGCTGCAAGCAATAGATTGCGTTGTACCATGTCAGTTGTCAGATTCTTACTGTAAGTGTCTGTCCGGTAGTTCAGTAGAAAATGTGTATATCCTTTGATACGTCCTATCCGGAAAGGAGTTTTTAATGAAAAAAGAGAGAAAAAAAGAGTCCGGATAGTAGAGCGCATATCTATGATTACATCGTATCTGTTTTTATGCATTACCTGCCATACTTTTTTTATATAAGCAGTGAATGGTTTATTCTCATTCTTGTCAAATGTAATGACTTTATCTATATCCGGATGCCCCTCATAGAGTGGAGCAATATTTTTATTAAGCACGAAGTGTATCTCTGCATCGGGAAAACTTTTTTTCAGCGTGCTGCACAATGCAACAGCCAGAATTGAGTCGCCTATTTGTCTAAATCGAATAATTAGAATTCTTTTGATTGGTTTCATGCTTAAACTTCCTTATGCTTTTTATCGTGCAAACATAACTAAAAAAAAGCATTTATGTCTAAATATAAATGAAAAGAAAAAAGAAAAAATGACTAAAGCGGTTCGTAACAGGACTTATATGTAGAGCGAGTTAGCCAATCTTTGTGAGAAAAGAGAAAAATATAGTCGGAATATGGCCTAATTTCTTTATCTTTGCTCAATCTTTGTAATTAGTATTATATAGGAGAGTGTAATGAGAGTGATTGTAAATCCCAAGTACGCACATTTGCAGAAGGAGATAGAAGAAATTCCAAGGTCCTTCCAGAAAGAAAGAGATGTGGTGTATGATGGTCGTAATGTTTTAAAACGAATTGGCTTGGGCAGTATTGATGTTGTGGTGAAGAGCTTTAAGAAGCCTCACATCATCAACCGCGTTGTATATTCGTTTTTCCGGCAATCAAAAGCAGAACGTTCCTATATTTATTCTATGGAGATCCAACAGCATGGTTTTGACACTCCGGAGCCAGTGGCTATGATTGAACAATTTCAGAATGGTCTTCTTTCACATAGCTATTATATTTGTTGTTATGATGGTGGCGAAACTGTCCGTTCCCTGATGGATGGGAAAGTAGAGGGAAATGAAGATAAACTTTCTGCTTTTGCGCGCTACACTGCTGCTTTGCATCAGGCAGGTATTCTCCATTTGGACTATTCTCCCGGTAATATACTGATTCATCAGAATGAAACGAATGAATACAGTTTCTCTCTGGTCGACGTGAATCGCATGCAGTTGCTATCGGATATTGATTGTGATATGGTATGCCGTAATATGTGCCGTTTGTGTATTTCGCGTGAGGTACTGACTTACATCATGACAGAATATGCTTCTTTGCGTGGATGGGACGTCGAATCTACGGTCAGTCTGGCCCTTCGTTACAGCGATCAGTTTTTTACTCATTATATTTATCGTCGTGCGGCACGGAAAGAGAAAGAAAAGCATATTGTATCCCTGATTTTATTCTTCCGTTTATACCGTTCCGTACGTAAATTCTTTTCTTGGGAACCGCATATCTCACGTTTCTTATTGAAAAAGGAAAAGCATATCTATGATACATACCTGTGCAAGTATGATTATTGTGAATTGCTTTCTGCTGATTATCAATGATTACTTCTTACTTCCGCGCATCACTACACTGCGGATTTTATGCCTGAAAAACCCTTTTTGATTAATATATGTGCAGTTATGTTTGTCCAGAAATGCAGAGATAACTTCTTCGTCATCACGCAAGTGGTATGTGCAAATGGCAAAATCCAGCTTCTGGCAATTCTGGAATAAGTTATTGCATCCGGCCAATGCGTGCCGTTCGGCTCCTTCTATATCCATTTTAAGAAATAGATGTTCATTCGTCTGGTTGTTGAAGAAATCATCTAGTGTTTGCTCTCTCGAAGAATTATGGTCACTCACATACTTCTGGACAATCGTCACTTTATCCTGCCATGGTTCGAAGGTAGCTCTGATGGCTTCCAACCATTGCTCGTCCTGCTCAAACAAATAAACATGTTTGGCTTCTTCGATAATTTCCAATGATGAATATCCTTCGGCACAACCGACATCCACAAATACTTTCCCTGTCACTTCTTTAACGCTGTTGAAGTAATGGTGCGGTGAGCGCCTGTCTTGTTCCATACTCAAAGCCCTATAATATTTTTGAATTTTCTTGGCTGGAGTGCTTTTTCTGAAATAGAGTCGCTTCTTTTCTTTTTGAACATAGTATAAGCCTTTTTCCTCATCTTTCTGTACATCAACAGGCATATTGGCGTATTCATCCTTGAATTCATACAGGTGTCTTGAATATCCATGTTCTTTAATATATTCATAGTATTTCAGATAAGGAGAGCCAGGCTTATATCCTTTCATGAAATAATATGGGAGAGTGCCATATATAAATTTCTTTATTGTATGTTTAAGTACGTTCATTTCATTAGTTTCTTGTAGATGTTTAAGATTTCTTCCGCTTGCTTTTCTTCAGAGAATCTTTTGGCAAATTTTTGCCCCTTTTCAATCATCTCCTTTTTTCTTTCAGTATCGGAGTATATCTGTTTGAAAGCATTGGCCATTCCTTTGATATCGTCAGGATGTACATAGATAGAGTCGGGACCTCCGGCTTCTTCCAGGCAAGATCCTGTAGCGGCCACTACCGGAATACCGGAGTATAGAGCTTCTATAATGGGAATACCAAAACCTTCGAAACGGGAAGGGTATACAAAAATTTCTGCTAACTGATAAAAAACCGGCAGATCATCAAAAGGAACATTGCTGATGATATGTACCCTTTCTTCCAGCTTATTCTCCTTAATGAAACGTTCAATCTTATCAGTATATTCCGTGTGGCGTCCTACAATGACGAGATGAATCTGTTCAGGAAGCATCATTAGTGCCTGCACCGCTGAAAGGGCGTTTTTGCGTTCTTCAATACTTCCTACGTTAAGGATATAGTGATCCGGTAGCTGATATTTAGCCCGGATTTCTCTTTTCTTCTCTGCTGCTACAGGATGTATGAATGAAGGATCACATCCCTGATAAACAACTTCTATCTTATCGGCGGGAATCCTGAAATACTCAATAATATCACGCTTGGTACATTCGCTGATAGCAATGATTTTATCGGCATTTTCGCAAGCTTTACGGAATTTGTATGTGTATATTTTCCTGTCGATCGAATGGTAATACTGCGGATAGCGCAGAAAGATCAGATCGTGAATCGTTACAATACTTTTTACCTCGCTTTGATGTATATTCAGGGGCAACTCATTACTAAGTCCGTGGAATATATCGATTTTTTCTTTTTCCAGTTGTTGGGTAACGCCCCATACTCGCCACAATGAACTTAACTTTTTCCAGGAAGAAGTAGTGGGATAAGAAAGCTGTAGTTGCTGATACTGCTTCGTTAATTTGTCCAGCCTCTTGTTTTCCCGTTTCTTGGGGGCATACAGCACATATTCATTCTCCGGATAGAATTGGCATAGAATATCCACTATATAGCGGCTATAATTACCCAGACCGGTGAAATTCTGTACTGCACGTTTTCCGTCAAAACCTATTCTCATTTCTTCTTCTTACCTTTATGTGATTATAATTAGACTTCAAAATTCCGATAAGGTTTATTCAAGTCTAAATAATGGAAATTATGTTGTCTTTGTCCACTTTGTTTAGGTATGGTCATATAATCTCCATATTTCTGTGACAGATAAGCGTCGTATTTCTGTACTCCCCATACTTCTTCATCTTCAAACCGGATAGGAGTGGGAGTGCCCAGGATATCCTTCGACATGATTCCTTTCATTCCATCATCATAATCGCAGACTAATGCGCATTGGTCGAAATCGTATTTCTTCATCACCTTCCTGATGCTTTCCTGTGCTCCGGTAAGGGTAAAAAACTTTCTGCATAATAGCGGTATCCATGAACTGGGACCTTTCCCATGTTTGTATGGATCGCGATGAATAAGATAAAGTACTCGTTTGTAGAACTCATACTTCGCAAAATGCATTCTTTGCGCCATACGGCTTTCCGGAACTCCATCTAGTGGAAATATATCAATATATACACCTCCCAGATATTTGAGATGCATACGCTCGATTAAGGTTGTGTTGGCATCCTGCACCTTTGCGAACGGAAGAGGATATTCCTTATCATTCTCAGCGCATACCGCTTCGTAAGGTTCCGGTAACCATTCTTTGGCATTAGCCATTAGTAAGTCATAATCAGCTCTTGGCATTCCGATATCCAAATCATCATCCCAGGGGATGAATCCTTTGTGGCGCACAGCTCCCAGCATGGTGCCTGCCATGATGTAATATCGCAGATTATGTTCTTTGCAAACTTTGTCAACAGCTAATAAGTTCTTTAATATGCGAAGCTGTAGAGGGCGGATGTCGTAATTAGCCATTCTATCTGATTTTAATTAATAAAGACTGGCTGGAATCAGCTTCTGTGCCTGTTGAAAGTCTTCTACTGTGTCCAGCTCGGCCGAGAAGAACTCGGTGGTGTCCATAACGTAAAAACTATATCCTTGCGGAATCAGTCTCTCAAAAGCCCGTTCGTAGAATATATTATCCAGTCCTTCGGTAGTAATCATAATTTCCAGTTCCCGGAATAGCGCTTTGGTATATTCAGCTGACATCTTTTCAATGCCGATAGATTCTCCGATAGCATCGGATATCGAGCAGACTTTGCTGATTTCAACGACCTTTTGTGCGTCGTCCACGATGACTTTTATTTCTTCTGCTCCGAGCTCATGACGATTCAGTGCCAATATGTCATCCTTATCCGAATGAAGCAGTTTCTCTACAATCTGCGGATCAAATACAATATCGCTGTCTAATAACAAGATCTCCTGCCCATCTGTATAGGAACGGGTGAGCCATAATGAATAGATATTGTTGGTTGATTCATACCTGTCATTATAGATGAAAGTAATATCTTGGGTTGGATAATGTGCCTGTAGGAAATCAACGATTTGCTGCTGGCGATACCCGGTGACAATGATGAACTCATCAAATCCGTTTTGTATCAGAGCATCAAAAGCTCTTTCCAAAAGGCATCGTTCTCCTATTTTGAGAAGACATTTGGGCGTCGTATCGGTCAGCGGGCGTAAGCGTGAAGCTATTCCTGCGGCTAATATTACTGCTTTCATTTGGATGCTATTTCTTTGATTGTATCTATAACGATCCGGTTCTGCTCTGGGCGTCCCAATGTGATACGCAAATGAGTATTGATATCCGGTTCATTCATAAACTTCACTTTATAACTCTGTTCAGCAAAAGCCTTTTGTAAAGCCTCTTTCAGTTCTATCGGGTATTTGATTAAAATAAAATTGGCAACCGATTCATATACTTTGAATCCGGGTAACACGCCGATTTCCTTTTCGTAACGCTCACGGTCTTCGTTCATCAGTTTGGCGATGTTTCGATAGTGTGCGTCCGATTTAAGAGCCGCAATGGCGATATCTTCGGATATCCGGTTATATCCCAGATATTTATTGCTGTATCTGCTGAATTTTTCCAGCTCCTTACTCATGAATCCGAATCCCATACGTAAACCGGGCAATCCATAAAACTTGGATAAAGTACGGGAAATAATCAAATTCGGATATTTATTAACCAGCTTTTTGATATAACTGGTATCAGTTGAAACAAAAGAAGCGTATGCTTCGTCTATCAATACCACTGTTTGACTGGGTACTTCTGCAAGCAGTTCATCCAATTCTTTCGGAGTTAAACCATTGCCGGTAGGGTTATTGGGAGAAGCTAGTAAAAGAATCTTCGGATTCTCTTTCTGAATCATATCTTTTAGCGTCTCAAAGTCATATTTAAAAGTATTTCCGTCTTCGTAGAGAGGATATTGCAAAGTATGGCCATTCACCTCATCTGCAATTGATTTATAATACCACCATGAGAACTTGGGAATCAACATCGTTTTATTTCCATCTTCTTGAGTCAGGAAGTAGTGTACAGCTTGCTTCAGAATATCTTCTCCGCCGTATCCTAATAAGACTTGTGTTTCATCTATATCATAAAGTTCGGATAAGAAAACAGATAATATACTTTTCTTTCCTTCATCATAAATGCGGGTATAAAAACAAAGTTTATTTATATCGAAGTTTTTTAAAGCTTCTACTACTTCTTTTGATGGACTGTAGTTAAATTCGTTTCGATCTAAAAAGTTCAAATTCTTTTCCATATTAGTTTTGTATGATTCCTTTATCGCACCAGGTTAGCTTCCTGACTTTCGTCTCGTTCAAAATACTGCGGTTGTTGCTCAAATTATCCGTTCCATGTAGCTCATGATAAAGATGGAACACAATTCCCGCAAATTTAATGGTACGCTTGCGTACACCGCTATTGATGAGACGGCACACTAACTCATGATCTTCACTTCCCCATCCGGTAATAGCTTCATTGTACCCATTGACTTTTAATAAATCCTCTTTCCAAAAAGCCATATTGCATCCTCTGGAATATGAAATATCCCATTGGCGATAATGCTGAAGTAGTGGGCTTAGCCAAGGCAAATGTACTCCGTTGATTGTGTTTTTAGTACCTTTGTCGTGAATAGAGATAATGCAGTTCCTTTCTGCCAGCATCTTTTGGGTTAAACCTTCCCGGATTAATACACGGCTACCGGTTACGAAACTGCCTTTTTTAGCAAAATGTACATGATCTTTGACGAAATCTTTGTGTAAGACGATATCCCCGTCAATTTGTATAATATATTCTTTAGATGCTTTCGCAATAGCTTTGTTGCGGATGGAGGCCAGTCTGAAGCCTAGATCCTCATGCCAAACATGAATAATGGGGACTTCGGAAGAAGTAGCCAATTGATGAATTAGCTCTCCTGTATCTTCTTTAGAACCATCATCGGCAATGATAATTTCATCAGGAAGGAGAGATTGACGTAGCACGCTTTTAACGCATAATTCTAATGCGTCGCTTCTATTATAGGTGGATATAATTAGCGATGTACTTATGTTGCTCGCCATGGGTTTATTCATATAATTATTACTAAGTTAGTTAAATAGTTAAGGGGGCTTGCACTAAAATTCTACAAATGTATACATTTTATTTGGTTGTGACAAGCATTGAGAGCTTTTTCAAGGTAGCTGCATCAGATTTTATGATTCTTTTTTTCTGTTCTGGAATTAATAAGTATACATACAAGTTCGTTATCTTTGTATCCCAGGCGAGTCACCTTTTCATTATAACCATTGGATTTGTATAAATCTTCTTTCCAAAAGGCCGTATTACATTCTATTATATGTAAAATATCATTGGCAATACTTCTCTTGTAAATGACTAAGAATAAAGGGGGGCTTCTCTCGTGTTTTTAGGAAGTATTGAACTGGAAATTTTGTAAATGGAAATGATATTTTCTAAGAAACTTATAGTGTACTATTTGTTAATAGTTTTTTCCGCTTAAGCTCTGCTCTTTTTGTATTTATGACTTTTAATTAGATACTGAATGCTAAAAGGAAGTTTTAG
>NZ_DAWCXD010000006.1:0-97231 GCF_052357945.1 Bacteroides sp.
ATCATATATTCTACATAAAAAGTGGGGGCAGGATAATTATCCTGCCCCCACTTTTTATATAAAATCACTTCTGTGGAAGTATTTCAATCCAGTAATCATCCGGGTCATTAATGAAATAAAGCCCCATGGCAGTGTTCTCAAAACATACACAATTCATTTCTTTGTGATAGGCCCTGATTGCATCGTAATCACCGGCTACACGAAAACATAGGTGACTTTCGTTTTCCCCCAGTTCGTATGGAGCAATATGATCTTTGAGCCATGTCAATTCCAATAGGAAACCTGTTTCATTATCTGTCAGGTAAACTAGTGTGAATGAACCGTCGGATGCTTCTTTCCGATGATGTTCTTTTAAGCCGAGTGCTTTCTCATAAAAAGCGATACTCCGCTCCAGATTTGTAACGTTGATATTAAAATGGTCAAATTTACTTTTTATTTCCATTGTTGCAATTTTCCTTATTTTTTCATTAAGAGTTTCACAATTTCTCCAACATAGGTACGGGGTTGTCCGGCTTGCGGAGTTGTCTGTGAAGGCATTTTCTTACATTCGATAACAGCTGAAGGAGTTGTCTGGTTCGGGGCATACAATTTCAGTGTATAGCTGTCTGCCTTTTCTATTGCCTCATAAGGTTGGTCGGGTGAAAGTGTGCAATATGCAACAGCTTTTCCTGATTGATAACCTAATGCACCACCTGCATTTGCAGTCATATTGGTCATGTTGAACTCATCTTTTCCAATACTGATTACTAATTTACCACTTCCCATTAAGGCATATACTTCGCCCGGAATTTGTTTCAAATCAATTTCTGTATAACCCGGCATATCTGTGGAAGCTTTGCCTACTGGAGTAGCAGGAGTGAGAGTCGCAGCAGGAACTGTAGTTTGAACGGGTTCGGCGGTCGTCACTTTAATATCAGTCTTTTTATCTGTGCCACCAATGATAATCGGGCCTGCGGCTGCAACGATTGATGGAGTTTGTTGCTCTTCTTCTTTCTTCTTTTTCTCTGTCTTCGGACGAGTATCAGGTGCTCCGAAAGCTACTGCTACATCCATAAACATATCATCTGCGAAGTCTACAGTTTTTCTACGCCATTTAGCCAGGCCGCGCACTAATTTGGTCTTTGCTTTATTGAGCGCATATTTATCAGTAATCCATTCTTCCGCTTTGTATTTCTCTGTTTCGCGATAAGTGAAACGGATTTTCTCAAGCTCTACTAGGCAGTTGCCGGGTTTACAGGTAACGGTAATCTGATAGTTGACCAGTGTACGGTCTAATGACAGAGCACTGGAACTGAAAACAATCCATTCTTCTCCAACACCGGCAATTGTTCCCTTTGCTTCGTCAGAGAAAACAATGCGGCTATCAATATTTTTATTTTCTTTCAGACGTTCGTCCATCCACTTTGTCATTGTGTCGTAGATTTGTGCCTGACTCATTCCGGGAATCTGGAACTCTTTGGAAAATACTACTTTACCATCTACTTCAGGAACAGCTCCTACAAGGTACCTGGTGTCATCTTTCTTCTCTTTTGCAGAATCTGCCTTCATCGCCATCGGCAATGCAAGGAACAGGGTAAGAAACAGAATCGTAAATTTATTCATAATTATCATGTGTTTATTTGGTAATCTCAAAACTTTCGCCCCGATGGGTGATGCTGATAAAACGGCATCCGGCATTTTCAGCAAAACTACGAAGCGCATTTCCCCCCTCATAATCTTCACTGAAGTGCATGGGCACAAATATAGTAGTTTTTATTTGTTCGATGAACTGTTTTGCTCCTTTCATGTAATCTTTTCCCATTCTCCGATCCACCGGGAATAGTACTAAATCGATGTTTGGTACTTTTTCTTTTAAATATTTAACTTCTGCAAGGAAATCACCATTGGCTTTTCGGATCTCTTCTTCAGTAGATTCCTCACTCCAATGCCAGTTGTTCAAGTCGCCGGCATGGAAAATACTCCAATCTTGCAGGTGAAGCAAGAACGAACTGCCGACATCCGTTGAGCCGAAAGCATCGATACGAATTGTCTCGTCTTCGTATGTTTCTCCTTTTTTAATATAGAAAGCATCTTCGGCTTTGGCACGATGGGATTTCAAGATATCTTTGGAGAAAATATATTGAATGTCGGGGCGTTGTTCTTTCCAGGTCAATATCTCACGATTAAAGTGGTCGGGATGGAAATGGGTGGCCAATACATATAGCTTACCCGGCCTTTGCAGGAGATAATCATGTACGATTCCCCGGTTATGTTCCGTTTCGGAAGAATCTTTGTAGTAATCGATGATAACGGTTACACCTTCCATTTCGATGGCGAAACCGCTGTGATAAATATAATCCAGTGTCATAAGCTGACTATTTTATAATTGCAATATTACGTATTCTAGTTGGAGTTGCCAAGAAAAATCGACGAAATCAAGGAGCAAGACGACTGATTTTCCATTCCCCGTCCGGTTGCAGGGTATATAGAAAACGGTCATGCAGACGGTTGGGGCGTCCTTGCCAGAATTCAATCCTTGTAGGGGTAACGGCATATCCGCCCCAATTATCGGGCCTCTCCACTTCTTTTCCGATCCACCGGGCTGCCTCCCTGACAAAAGACCGTATTAATTGCATTCGGCTTGTTATAGGTTGACTTTGGGGAGAAATTCGTGCACCGACCCGGCTTTTATAAGGACGTTTCCGGAAATATTCATCCGATTCTTCCGGAGGAACTTTCGTCGCTATTCCCTCTATATGTATTTGTCTTTCGAGGGCGTGCCACACAAAAGAGAGGGAGATATACGGATTTTGTGCCAATTGCCTGCCTTTACGGCTTTCATAATTGGTATAGAAGACAAATTTTCCATCATGGAGCCCTTTTAATAATACGGTACGCGTGGACGGTCTCCCTTCAGGGGATACGGTTCCTACAATGACAGCAGTTGGTTCATCCACCTCTGCGTCAATTGCTTCTTGTAGCCAACGGTTGAAAAGCGAAAGCGGGTCGCCCGGAAGTTCATTTTCCCGCAACCCGCCTTTCGTATATTCCTGTCGGATATCTGCTATGTTTAATTTCGCCATAAGATTATCTGGCAGTTTTAGTTCTTAATTTCTAATGATGGAATCACATAGGTACTTCTATTAATAGAATATGTGAATCTTTCAGTGTCTCCAGTTCGAAACTGTTGGTATCGTAAACACCCATACCGTCCCGGCGTTTCAACACTTCGCCATCTACTACAATTTCTCCTTCAATGAGGAAAATATAGACGCCTGCATGACTTTGATGCATGTGATAACCCAGTTTCTTCCCGGCTTCTACTTTACCGATTGAGAACCAGGTATCTTGCAAAAGGGAAGCAGGTGTACTGCCGTCGGGAGATACGATGACTGCCAGTTCATTCGGACGTTCCAACTCTGTGATACTGAAATCCTGATAAACGGGACGGGTGTTCCGTTCTCTTGGCATAATCCAGATTTGCAGGAATTCCACCGGTTCTACAGGGCTTGCATTCACTTCACTGTGGAAGATTCCCGTTCCGGCACTCATTGTCTGAATTTCTCCAACAGTAATGATGCGGCTGTTCTTCTTGCTGTCTCCATGTTGCAGATGTCCTTTCAGAGGGATGGAGATGATTTCCATATTCTTATGCGGGTGAGTCTGAAAACCTTCTCCGGGTGCAACTTTGTCATCATTCAATACGCGAAGGGCACCGAAGTTGATACGATTGGAGTCGAAGTATTCGTCAAAACTAAAAGTATGGTAACTATCCAACCAATCATACTGGGAATGTCCTCTTGTATCTGCTTTATGTATTACTTTTTTCATAAAATCTGTCCTTTCTCTTATTTGTTTATATGTTTTGTAAACAAAGAAAGGAGCTTAAAAGTTTTATTTCTTCACTTCATTTAGCAAAGGCTTATGATTGATAAAATCTTTTATGTTTTGAAGGGTGGTCACCGCAATATTCTCCATCGCTTCATGTGTGAAAAAAGCTTGATGAGAAGTGACTATCACATTGTTGAATGAAAGTAAGCGGGCGAGTACATCATCGTCGATGATGCGGTCGGATTGATCTTCATAAAAGTATTCGCTTTCTTCCTCATATACGTCCAGTCCTGCGGAACCTATTTTCTTGTTCTTCAACCCTTCAATCAGTGCATTGGTATGAATCAGCTGTCCACGGCCGGTATTGATAATCATAACTCCGTCTTTCATTTTGCTGATAGAGTAGTCGTTAATCAGATACTTGGTCGCTTCGGTGAGCGGGCAATGCAAAGAGATGATATCCGAATTGTGATATAGTTCGTCCAGTGAAGTATAAACTATTTGTTCTTCACGGGCGAAGTTATGGTCCGGATAGAGGTCGTAAGCCAATATGTTCATTCCAAACCCTTTTAAGATGTGAATCAGTATTTTCGCGATTTTTCCTGTACCGATGATGCCTGCTGTTTTTCCGTGCATATCGAATCCCATCAGACCGTGCAGGGAGAAATTACCATCTTTGGTACGCCAGGAAGCACGGGGAATTTTCCGGTTTAGCGATAACATAAGAGCTACGGTGTACTCTGCAACGGCATAAGGAGAGTAGGCAGGAACCCGTACTACGGTAATTCCGGCAGCGGCGGCAGCATCCAAATCTACATTATTAAATCCGGCACAGCGTAGTGCCAATAGTTTTACTCCGTTGGCTGCCATCACACGGATTACTTCTGCGTCGGCAACGTCGTTCACAAAGATGCAGGCAGCATCCACTCCTTGTGTCAGTAGTACGTTGTTCTTATTCAGATGCCCTTTGTAGTAGCGTATCTCAAACCCGAACTCTTTGTTTTTGTCATTGAAAGAGGACTCATCATAAGGCTTTGTGCCGAAAAATGCAATTGTATAGGCAATAATATTATTCTATAAATTATATAATATTAAACGTTGGAACAGGTGAATTTGTTTAATCAATCCATCATTCGAAAAACAGATTGTTTCATTAGAAACAGTTTGACTTTTCAATTAAAATGGCGGATAAATGAAAATAAGTGCACAAATATGTGCTCCCTGTGCAATATTGTTATATCTTTGCGCCGAAATAATTTTAAAAAAGATTTAGATGAGAAAAATTTCGTTGATTGGTCTTGCAATGTTGATCGTTTCAATTCCAACTTTTGCCGGAGATTATCTAACCAATACGAATCAGAATGCTGCTTTCTTACGCATGATAGCCCGCGGCGCTTCCATCGATGTTGATGGAGTTTATAGTAATCCTGCCGGACTGGCATTTCTTCCCAAAGATGGTATTCAAGTAGCACTTACTATTCAAAGTGCATATCAGACCCGTGATATTGCTGCGACAAGTCCTTTATGGACCATGGACGGACAGAATACTGTACGTAAGTATGAAGGAAAAGCTTCTGCTCCCGTTATTCCTTCTATACATGCTGTCTATAAAAAAGGCGATTGGGCGTTTTCCGGTAGCTTTGCCATTGTAGGTGGTGGCGGAAAAGCTTCATTTGACAAAGGTTTACCTATGTTTGATGCGGCTGCTATTAGTTTGGTAAATACAATCGGTCAAGGGATGCTGTCTCCTAATCAATATACTATTAATTCGGCTATGGAAGGTCGTCAGTATATTTATGGTTTTCAATTAGGAGCAAGCTATAAAATTAATGAGCACTTCGCAGTTTTTGCTGGTGCACGTATGAATTATTTTACGGGTGGCTATAAAGGTTTCCTTGATATCAATTTGAAAGAGGGTGTAGCAGAACAATTGGGTGCTGAGATTGTAAAAAAACTAATGGCCGCCGGTATGACTTTAGAGCAGGCACAACAGGCAGCATTACAAAAGTCGCAGCAGCTGAATGATGCGAAACTTAAATTAGACTGCGATCAGACAGGTTGGGGATTGACACCGATTATTGGTATTGATGCTAAGTTCGGAAAATTGAACCTGGCTGCAAAGTATGAGTTCAAAGCCAATATGAATATTGAGAATGATACACATGAAATAATTGCTCCAGCTGCTGCCGCAGATTTTATGGCACCTTATCAGAATGGTGTGAACACTCCGAGTGATCTTCCTGCTATGCTTTCTTTAGCTGCAAGTTATGAGATTTTGCCGTCATTGAGAGCCTCAGTAGAATATCACTTCTTTGATGATAAGAATGCCGGTATGGCGGATGGCAAACAGAAGACACTGAAACATGGTACACACGAGTACTTGGCCGGTGTTGAATGGGATATCAATAAACTGTTCACAGTCAGTGGAGGTTATCAGAAAACAGACTACGGATTGAGCGATGCTTTCCAATCAGATACAAGTTTCTCTTGTGATTCTTATTCTGTTGGTTTCGGAGGCCGTATTAATTTCACGCAGGCATTGAGCCTTGATGTTGCTTATTTCTGGACTACGTATAGTGATTATACTAAAGAAAATGTACGTGGATTAGGTGCATCTATTGATAAAGACGTTTATAGCCGTACCAATAAAGTATTTGGTGTGAGCGTGAACTACAAGTTCTAAATTTCTAATCCTTTATATGTATAGAAAAGCCGTTTCGGACATGATGTTGAGACGGCTTTTTTGTTTTACTGTTCTATGTTATTTTAGAAAGAATATTGTACCAGCATATTCAACCGGTTGGCGTGGCGGGTTGAAGAACTGAAATCAGTACGCCATCCTCTTAAATATTCTACGCCCACTTGCAAATTACTGCTTACATTCCAGAAAGCATTAGCCACTAAATACTGTCCTTTACGATAGGATTCCGGATTTTCACTTGGATATCCATTTTCAGAATAAAGTCTGGATAAACTATATGTACCGGATATAAAGATGCTCGGACAAAGGTTGTATTGCAGCCCTGCATACCATCCCAGCATTGGGAGAACCTGCATTTTTCCCTCATTATCAGGATCGGGAACGATATCTACGTTCAGATTACTTAAATCGTTCAGGTAAGATCCGATACCTTTTCCATAATTAAACTGTCCGAATGCCTGTAATTTCTTCGTAATATTGAAAGTTGTAGATGCTTGCAGACCGAAGCCGGTGGCGGAATAGGCTTTCTCATGAACGTTACTTGAGTAAGTCATACTACGGACAATAGCACCTAATTTAACGTGACTGCTACTATTCCAGTTATACTGTACGGAAGTGGCAAAGTCCGGCATTCGTTGGGTGTTGATAGACAAGTCATTGTTGGTTGTACCGTCTACTGAAGGCATTTCCATTGAAACACCGAATTTCCAGTTTTTCAACTTATCGCACATATAGCTCAATTGCGTAGTGCGGTAAAAGGCTGATCCGTTAGGACCTGCAAAGTCGATGGTAGGAGGCAGTGCGGAGAGATCCATGAACGAACCGTAGCTGTATCCGATCGTGAAACCGAGGAATTGCGCATAAGCATTCTGCAATTCAAAGGTTTTTCCGTCACCCCGGAAGTTTCCGGCTGTGTAGACAACGAAGTCTCCCAGATGTTTCGTACGTCCTACCAGTTTGAGGAATAGGGTAGAAGTGGTGATATCCATCTGGAATTGATTCTTGGCAAAATTGCCGCTTCCGCGTTGTGGAATCAATGCCGGATAGAAATCGACATCATTTACGATACCGTTAAAGTCATACTCTGCTGTTGCACGAACATATCCTCCGATACCCAGGGCAAATTTCCCTTTCTGGTCGGTGAGCAGGAAACGGGGAGCATTCGGGTCATGGAAACGCATCTGCGAACGGTCGTTCATGATTCGGATGATTTCATCTCCTGCTTTGTTCTTCGAAACAAACATAATAGAATTCGGTTCTTCATCTTCGATGACTACCTTCTGTTGTGCATAGGCACAGAGGGGGAAAATTCCTATCCCCAGTAGCATAGCTACCATTTTAAAGCTTGTTTTCATTATCAGTTAAGTTTTAGGTGAATGCCCAATGAACAACTAAAAAAAGAAATGGTTGAGAGGGGCAAAGGAAAAATTGCCAAACTAATCGGAAGAATTGCTATTTATAATGATTCTAAAAGAACGGATCTTTGTACCGTACTAATTAGATAAAAGAAATACGACGATGGAAAAAGTAGATTTTACCCAAGGAATATTAGCGATGGAACAGGATTTGCATCGTTTCGCATATAAATTGACAGCAGATCGTGAGTCTGCAAATGATTTGGTACAGGATTGTCTGTTGCAAGCGCTGGATAATCGTGAAAAATTCACGTATACCAAGAATCTGAAAGGATGGATGTATACGCTTATGCGTAACATTTTCGTCAATAACTACCGCCGTACAGTTCGTGAAATGAATCTGATTGATGAAAGTTATTCTATCAATCAGCAACATTTGATCGAGGATGAAGATGCCGACAGATTTGAATTTACCTATGATATGAAACAGCTGTACCGGGTGATACATTCCATACCGGAAGAAATGAAAGTTCCCTTCCAGATGTTTGTTGCCGGATTTAAGTATAGAGAAATTGCCGAAAAATTAGGATTGCCGATGGGAACGGTAAAGAGCCGTTTGTTTTTCATCCGTAAGCGGTTGAAAGAGGAATTGAAAGATTTCTCCTCCTGATGCAGATGCCTGATTGAGTGATGTGTTTTAAGGTCAAAGTGATGAGCCTTCCTGTCAGAATACGACGACTGACGGGGAGGCTTATTTTTTTCTTCAATTTTCGGGAAGGCAGATTCTGGTAAGATGAATGTGATAATTCCAGTTTTATTTTTTACCTTTGCACCCCGAAAGAATAAAAAATGTATGATGCCGTGAATAGCGGTCGTGTATTCTAGAACACCACGTAAAAAACAGGAATTATGAAAGAAAAAGTATCTGTACCCTTTATGCTGCTGGGCATTCTGTTTAATGTCTGTCTCATTGCAGCCAATCTTCTTGAAACAAAAGTAATTCAGGTAGGTAGTCTGACCGTGACAGCCGGATTATTGGTTTTTCCTATTTCTTATATTATTAATGATTGTATCGCCGAAGTTTGGGGATTCAAGAAAGCGCGGCTCATCATTTGGAGCGGTTTTGCCATGAACTTCTTCGTGGTTGCACTTGGGTTGATAGCTGTTGCCATTCCGGCTGCTCCTTTCTGGGAGGGCGAGGAACATTTCAATTTTGTGTTCGGTATGGCTCCCCGTATTGTGGCTGCCAGTCTGATGGCTTTTCTGGTAGGCTCATTTCTCAATGCGTATGTGATGAGTAAGATGAAAGTAGCCAGTCAGGGGCGTAACTTTTCGGCTCGTGCCATCTGGTCGACTGTTGTAGGTGAGACTGCCGATTCATTGATTTTCTTCCCGGTAGCTTTTGGTGGAGTTATTGCCTGGAAAGAACTGCTTATCATGATGGGGATTCAGATTGTGCTGAAATCCATGTATGAAGTTATTATCCTTCCGGTGACAATTCGTGTAGTGAAAGCCATTAAGAAGATAGACGGCAGCGATGTGTATGATACTGATATCTCCTATAATATATTGAAAGTCAAAGATATTTAAGATAGAATATGAATAGAGAAGCAGCATTGGTTGTGTTTAGTGGTGGACAGGACTCTACTACTTGTTTGTTTTGGGCAAAACGCAACTTTAAGAAAGTATATGCCTTGAGTTTTCTTTACGGTCAGAAGCATCAGAAAGAAGTGGAGCTTGCACGGGAGATAGCCCGGAAAGCAGAAGTGGAATTTGATGTGATGGATGTTTCCTTTATCGGACAGTTAGGTCATAATTCATTGACCGATACTACGATGGTGATGGATCAGGAAAAACCAGCAGATAGTGTTCCCAATACCTTTGTTCCGGGACGTAATCTGTTTTTTCTAAGTATCGCGGCAGTATATGCCCGTGAACGTGGTATTAATCATTTGGTAACGGGAGTTTCCCAAACAGATTTCAGCGGTTATCCCGATTGCCGTGATGCCTTTATCAAATCTCTTAATGTAACTCTCAATCTGGCGATGGATGAACAATTTGTGATTCATACCCCCTTGATGTGGATTGATAAGGCAGAAACATGGGCATTGGCCGACGAACTGGGGGTATTGGAACTGATTCGCACCGGGACTTTGACCTGTTATAATGGCGTTCAAGGAGATGGTTGCGGACATTGCCCGGCTTGTACATTGCGTCGGGAGGGACTGGAGAAGTATTTAAAGAGTAAGAATCAATAAAATCTCTACATAGAGATTAAAATGCATTTTTTGCTGTCATCCGTCACATTATTGTAGATAAATATTTGATTATAAGATATCTAGTTTGTGACAGCAAGTAGTGACAGCATCTAAATTTGACATTTTGCCGTCACATCTATTGTCACCGGTACGTTCTAATTAATAAATGGTAGTAGCTTCTATCCGGAATGTATTGGCTTAGATTAGTTTCAACAGCTTGAAACTGTTGTTTCATCGGTGAGAAACTAAAGTTTCAACGGTAGGAAACTAAAGTTTCTAACGCTTGAAACTATAAGTTCCATTACTTGAAACAGTTTGTTCCAAGTAATGAAACACTTTGTTTCAAGCAATGAAACACACCGTAACAAGTAAGATGAGGAGAAAGTAAGCGTAGGCTAAGAGTTGATGGTGATAGGTGATAGATGCGGTGATAGGTTATAAAATGAATCCTTCACCACTAAAACCTCGATGAATAAAGCGTTTGAGGCAGTACGGTGATAGGTGAAAGAGGAAATGCATTTTTTTGTTTAGGGTAGAGGTTGTAGTTAACGAGTGCAATGACTGAATTAAAAGACCAACTTTCCTTGTTAGGAAGAAAAACCGAGTATAAGCAAGATTATGCTCCTGAAGTACTGGAAGCCTTTGATAATAAGCATCCTGAAAATGATTACTGGGTACGTTTCAACTGCCCGGAGTTTACAAGTCTGTGTCCTATTACCGGACAGCCGGACTTTGCCGAAATACGTATCAGCTACATTCCTGATATAAAAATGGTAGAAAGTAAGAGTTTGAAACTCTATCTTTTCAGTTTCCGCAGTCATGGAGCCTTTCATGAGGATTGTGTGAATATCATAATGAAAGATCTTATCCGATTGATGAATCCCAAATACATAGAAGTAACGGGAATATTTACTCCTCGTGGTGGTATTTCCATTTATCCGTATGCCAATTATGGTCGTCCGGGAACAAAGTTCGAACAGATGGCAGAACATCGTTTGATGAATCGGGAATAATATAAATAAAAGAATTCATTAGCTAAAAAGATCGAATATGACTCATCATGTGCCTGCTGAATTGCAAAACTATGTTCGGCAAATTATTATCCCTCAATACACTAACTTTGATAAAGCGCATCAAATTGACCATGTAGAAAAGGTTATTGAGGAAAGTCTGAAATTAGCGGCTCATTATGAAGTCGATTATTCGATGGTTTATGTCATCGCTGCTTATCATGACCTGGGGTTGTATGAAGGACGTGAATTTCATCATATAACCTCTGGCAAAGTGTTGTTAGCCGACGAAACTTTGTGGCGTTGGTTTACGGATGAGCAGCTGTTGCAGATGAAAGAAGCGATAGAAGATCATCGGGCTTCCAATAAACAGGCTCCCAGAACAATCTATGGAATGATTGTTGCCGAGGCTGACCGAATTATTGATCCCGAAGTTACTTTACGTCGTACCGTACAATATGGGCTGTCTCATTATCCGGAGATGGATAAAGAAGAGCAATATGCTCGTTTTCGGAAACATCTAACTGAAAAATATGCAGAAGGAGGGTATCTGAAGTTATGGATACCCCAATCGGATAATGCCGGACGGTTGGCAGAACTTCGGAATTTGATTACTAATGAGGGGGAACTGATTAAGGTATTTGATAAGTTATATTCTGATGAATTAGGATAGACTATCCTGATAATTTTATACTTCTATAATTTACCGGATTGCAGCTACTTTATCTAAGATAAATTGCTTCATATCGTCCCATCGAATATTAGAAAACATTTTGGGCATGAGTTCGTCCTCTGCGTCTTCAAAATAGGATAGGCTCATCAGTCCACGAAAGATAGAATTCTCCGGATATTTCTCGGCGTAAAACTTCAATATGTCATCTAAAGTGTAATGCTGTAATAGGAAATACATATCTATGAAATCTTTTTTTGTTCCTCTACCTTCTATCGCGTTAATTTTCATTGCGGCAATATCTTTGGGAGAGGCTAAACGCAATCCGTCTTTTTCAATAACAGAATCTATCCATGGATATTTGTAATTAACAAAATCAACTTTGATACCATTGACAGAATAGATTTTTATGTTGGTTGTTTCTTTATAAACAGATATCGGACCAATAGAGCGTAATATATCTCTAATTGCTATACTATCCTCTTCTATATCCCCAAAGAAATCCAAATCTATCGACATACGATGTCCATATTGGAGTGCGAGGGCTGTGCCTCCAACTAATCTTGCCTTTGCTAAAAATAATTCCGGAGTTAGCTTTTTTAGCAATTCCAGAGTGTGGGGTTCGATAGTCTTGTATGATAACATCGATATTCTTCTTTTGAGGTGTTTGATATACAACAGACGTATGCTAGAGCTTTTGGGTCTAATGTACGTAATGATTTACATATTGATACAATTCTATCTAATCCGTAATAAGAACATATTAAATGCCAATCTTTTAAAGTGCCATATTCTAAAACACGTTGGATAATTTGTGCTGGGCAAGTATCCATATCTGCTTTGGATATATCTATATCCCAAAACAAATGGGGAGATAATTTTGATATATATTCTTTTTGTTCCATGAATTGCAACTATAAGATTTTCTCTTTTTTACAAAGAAACTATTTTATTTCAGATTAGCCAAACAGGCAACTCCTTTTAACATCCTATTGGGAATACTTTATTCATGATGATACGGCCCTCCATTCAATATAGTCATCGCCCGATAAATCTGCTCAACGAATATCAGCCGGATCATCTGATGAGAGAAAGTCATCTTCGACATTGAAATCTTTTCGTGTGCCGCTTGATAAACCTTTTCAGAAAAGCCATAAGGCCCTCCGATAATGAATACCAGTCGTTTGTTGACCGTGTTCATTTTTCGCTTCATATATTCGGCAAACTCCAGAGAACGCATTTCTTTTCCGTGCTCATCGAGCAATACCACCACGTCACCCGGTTGGAGAGCTTTCAGTATCAGTTCTCCTTCTTTTTCTTTCTGCACTTCCATTGAAAGACTCTTGGTGTTTTTCAGTTCGGGAATCACTTCCATATCAAAAGTGATATAGCGTTTGGTGCGCTGGATATAGTCATTGATGGCAGTTATATAGTGTTGTTCTACGGTTCGTCCTACGACGAGCAGGGTTGTTTTCATACGTTTACAATTCTGATTATTGCACAAAAATAGGCATTTTTTATGTTATTCTGCAATTAATGCTTACCTTTGCCTATCATTAGTTGAAAGTTTAAGCCTTTAAACTACAACTTAAAAGCTTGTATTTATGAAAAAACGAGTGCTCGTAGGAATGGCCACTTTGCTTCTTTCTCTCTCGTTGCTGATGGCACAAGAGATACCGGCAGGAGTGATAACGGCATTTAAAAGAGGAAGCTCGCAAGAGCTAAGTAAGTATATGGGGGACAAGGTAAATCTGGTGCTCCAAGGTCGCTCGACAAGCGTTGACAAGCAGAAAGCAACAGCTATGATGCAGGAATTCTTTACGGAGAATAAAGTCAGCGGATTTAACGTGAACCATCAGGGAAAACGGGACGAATCAAGTTTCGTTATCGGTACGTTGGCTACTACTAATGGGAACTTTCGTGTGAACTGCTTCCTGAAGAAAGTGCAGAATCAATATTTAATACATCAAATAAGAATTGACAAGATCAATGAATAAGGAAAAAGAACTGATCGACAAGTTGATCGATCTTGCTTTTGCAGAAGATATAGGTGATGGCGATCATACCACCCTTTCATGTATTCCCGCTACGGCAATGGGAAAATCAAAATTGCTTATCAAAGAAGCCGGCGTACTGGCAGGTATCGAAGTTGCCAAAGAAATTTTCAACCGCTTCGACCCCACTATGAAAGTGGAAGTGTTTATCAATGACGGAACAGAAGTGAAACCGGGTGATGTAGCAATGGTAGTGGAAGGAAAAGTGCAATCTTTACTTCAAACCGAACGCTTGATGTTGAACGTGATGCAGCGTATGAGCGGCATCGCAACCATGACCCGCAAATATGCAAAGGTATTGGAAGGTACAAATACCCGTGTGCTTGATACCCGCAAAACAACTCCCGGTATGCGTATCCTCGAAAAAATGGCAGTGAAAATCGGTGGCGGAGTAAACCATCGTATTGGTCTGTTCGACATGATTCTTCTGAAAGACAATCATGTGGACTTTGCCGGAGGTATCGACAAAGCCATCACTCGTGCCAAAGAATATTGCAAGGAAAAAGGCAAAGACCTGAAAATAGAAATAGAAGTCCGCAGCTTCGACGAACTGCAGCAAGTTCTTGATCTCGGCGGAGTAGACCGTATCATGTTTGATAACTTCACTCCCGAAATGACAAAGAAAGCAGTAGAGATGGTAGCAGGCAAATACGAAACCGAATCTTCGGGTGGTATCACCTTTGATACTCTTCGTGAGTATGCCGAATGTGGCGTAGACTTCATCTCTGTAGGAGCTTTGACTCATTCAGTGAAAGGACTGGACATGAGTTTCAAAGCATGCTGATAGTATAATAAGCGGTGAACTGTAAGCGGTGAACGATAAACAGTAAACGGTGGATATTTTGTAGCATGATTATGCGCAGCTTTGTTCATCATTTACCGTTTATCGTTCACCGTTTTTTCTTTCCCGTTTATTAATTATCTATCCTTTAACTTCTTTTAGCAATATTCCTTGCAGCATTCCTCAAACTCTCGCGTCTAATGAGCAAACGACGCAGACATACGTTCGATTTTAAAAAAAAGTAATTGACTTTGGAAAACGAGATAGAACTGATAAAGGGCTGTCGGGCAGGAAAGGATTCAGCCCGAAAGGAACTTTACACTCTCTATTCCAAGCAGATGCTGGCGGTATGTTTCCGCTATACGGGCGATATGGATGCGGCGCACGATGTACTGCATGACGGTTTCATCAAGATTTTTACCAACTTTTCGTTCCGGGGTGAGTCTTCACTTTGTACATGGATTACCCGGGTGATGGTTACTCAATCACTCGATTTCCTGCGACGGGAGAAGCGAGTCAGCCAGTTGGTAGTGCATGAAGAGCAGCTTCCCGATATACCGGATATATCGGATTCGGGAGGAGGGGCTGGAATCTCCGAAGAGCAGTTGATGGCTTTTATTGCCGAATTGCCGGATGGTTGCCGAACCGTTTTCAACCTTTATGTGTTTGAAGAGAAATCGCACAAGGAGATAGCCAAGATGCTTCATATTAAAGAGCATTCATCTACTTCGCAGCTGCACCGGGCCAAATATTTGTTAGCAAAAAGAATTAAAGAGTATAGAAATCATGAAGAAAGAAAATGATGAAATAACCGATCTGTTTCGCACGCGTCTCGCTGATGCCGGGATGAGTGTACGGGATGGCTTTTGGGAAGAGCTCTCTCAGGAAATTCCTGTGGCTTGCCAGCATCGTCGTCGGATTCTGCTCTTCCGTGTGGCGGCTGCGGCATCTGTATTGCTTGTTTTGGCAGCCTCGTCGGCTACTTTCTTGTATTTCTCTCCAAAGGAGGAAATGGAAGAAGCATTTACAAAGATAGCCGTGACGAATGGAGGACAGATGGATGGAGATGGAATACGCGTCAATCAGTTGCCGTTGCCGGTAGAACCGGTGTTGCCTAAACCGGCTCCGAAATCTTACGGTATGCTGTCGCAATATACAGAGGAAGAAGATTCTCTTTCTATCACTTTCTCCATGTCGTTTTCTTTTTCTTCCACTACTTCTACGGGAAATGGCAACCGATATGGCAATCAGGGGCATAATGGTTATTGGCAGGCAACAAACGGTAATACAGAATCATCTGTTGCTCCGGAAGAGCAGTCGAATGTCAATATGTCTCAACCCAAAGCAGTGAAAAAGCATCGTTGGGCGATGAAAGTTCAAGTGGGTACGGCACTTCCGGCAGATAACGGTACTTATAAAATGCCGGTTTCCGCAGGGGTGACGGTAGAACGTAAGTTGAACGATTTTCTCGGCATAGAAACCGGACTGCTCTATTCGAACCTCCGTTCTGCAGGGCAACACTTGCACTATCTGGGAATCCCCGTTAAAGTGAACGTGACGTTGGTAGATACGAAAAAAATCGACCTTTACGCTACTGTAGGAGGAATAGCCGATAAATGTATTGCCGGTGCACCGGACAACAGTTTTAAAGAAGAACCTATCCAGCTGGCAGTGACTGCCGGTATTGGAATCAATTATAAGATTAATGACCGACTTGCTGTTTTTGCCGAACCCGGAGTTTCGCATCATTTCAAGACAGATTCGAAATTGGCTACGGTACGAACGAAACGGCCGACTAATTTTAATTTACTTTGCGGACTTCGCATGACGTATTAATCCTTATGAAAATGAAAAAAACACTACTAATGCTGTGGATGGCTGTTTGCCTGATCGTATCCTTTACAGGATGCACCAGCGAAGAAATGGATTATAACAATCCGGATGTTGCTCTTTTTGTGAAGCAATTGAAGTCGGGTACGTACAAGATGAAGAATGAAAAAGGGGTGGTGGAGGTTCCTCATTTCACGGAAGAGGATATCCCCGAACTTTTAAAATATGCAGAAGATCTGACTATTATCCCTTCTTTTCCGTCGGTTTATAATATGAACAACGGTAAGATTCGGTTGGGTGAGTGTATGCTTTGGGTGATTGAGTCAATCCGTCAGGGCACACCTCCGTCATTAGGTTGCAAAATGGTATTGGCGAATGCTGAAAATTATGAAGCAATCTATTTCCTGACCGATGAGGAAGTACTCGATGCAGCCGCTTGTTATCGTAGTTGGTGGGAAGAACGCCAATATCCGAAAACGAGATGGACAATTGATCCGTGTTACGATGAGCCGCTTTGTGGATCGGGTTATCGTTGGTGGTAATAAAGGGGGAGGAGCCTTCGGAAAGTAAAAAATAGGAAACATTCATGTGGGAATATTTGTTTGTATCAGTAGTCTTTTGCTGCTGACAGGGGGATTATTACGCTCAAAAGATAGCCTCTTATACGTACAAATGTATATGAAGTGCTCCGAAATATAGGTAATGAAAGAGTAAAAAGAATGGATGGATTAAAACGGGTTATAACAACGATGGCACTGTGCCTGACCGCTGTATTTGCATATTCGCAAGTATGGACGGCGCAAGATTCTTTGCATTTGAAGAAATTGCTGGAGAGTGACCAGGAGTTGCATTTAAATATGGATGCTGTGAAGTCGATTGATTTCGGAAGCGCAGTGGGTACTCCCCGGATGTCGGAGGAGAAAAGCTGGATGATGCCTGACGAATCGCTTCCTGAAGCGTTGCCTAAACCGAAAGTGATGTTGACTCTGATGCCATATAAAGCGAATACCCGCTATAACTGGGATCCCATCTATCAGAAGAAGATAAAGATCGATAAAAATACCTGGCGGGGTGATCCTTTCTACGAGATACGCCATCAAAGATCTTATTCAAACTGGGCACGCAATCCGATGGCAAAGGGAATGCGTAAGTCGTTGGATGAGATACAGGCGAGTGGGGTGCGTTTCCGTCAGTTGGGTGAACGTGCTAACGGAATGATGGTGAACACGGTAGTGATGGATGCACCTATTCCCTTGTTTGGTGGGAGTGGAGTGTATATCAATGGTGGAACTATCGGCGGACTTGACCTGATGGCTGTCTTTACAAAAGATTTCTGGAATAAGACGGGACGGGATAACCGTGCCCGCACATTGGAAGTGTTGAGAACTTATGGAGATTCTACCACTGTGTTGATAAATAAACCAATTGAACAGATTGCCCGTTGAAGGCGTTATAATGATGTGTTGATGTAGCAATGCGCTAATGTGCTGACTAGAGAATGTTTGTAATTGAATAATTAGTATATTTGTGTGTTGTTATGTTGGCGCATTGTTATATAGCTCTGTCACTATTATTGGTATCTTAGTATATTAACACATAGATAAATTATTGGTTATGAATAGAATTACTTCTCTTCTGGGTATTCGGTATCCTATTATTCAAGGTGGTATGGTGTGGTGCAGCGGTTGGCGTCTTGCTTCTGCTGTGAGCAATGCCGGTGGACTGGGATTGATCGGTGCCGGTTCCATGCATCCGGACACTTTACGCGAGCATATCCGTAAATGTAATGCGGCCACGAAATTGCCTTTTGGTGTAAACATTCCTTTGATGTATCCCCAGATAGAAGAGATTATGAATATTGTGGTGGAAGAGGGAGTGAAGATTGTTTTTACCTCTGCCGGAAATCCGAAAACGTGGACTGGGTGGTTGAAAGAACGTGGAATAACGGTTGTTCATGTTGTTTCTTCTTCCCGTTTTGCTGTAAAATGTGAGGAGGCTGGAGTAGATGCGGTAGTGGCAGAAGGGTTTGAAGCCGGAGGGCATAATGGACGCGAAGAAACAACGACTTTCTGTTTGATTCCGGCTGTACGTGAGGCTACAACATTACCTTTGATAGCTGCAGGAGGTGTCGGCACAGGGGAAGGAGTATTGGCTGCTATGGTGTTGGGAGCCGAAGGGGTGCAGATAGGAACCCGTTTTGCTCTTACTGAAGAGAGTTCAGCGAGTCCGGTATTTAAAGATTATTGCTTGAGTCTCGGTGAAGGGGATACTAAGTTGTTGTTGAAAAAGCTGGCTCCGACACGTTTGGTAAAGAATGCTTTCCGCGAAGCGGTGGAGAAGGCTGAAGATAGTGGTGCTAGTGCAGAAGATTTGAGAACTTTATTAGGACGGGGGCGTGCTAAAAAAGGAATCTTCGAAGGTGATCTGGAAGAAGGGGAATTGGAGATCGGACAAGTTTCGGCAATCATATCCCGTCGGCAGTCTGTGGCAGAAGTAATGGACGAATTGGTAGCGGCTTATCAACGGGCAGCAAAGAAAGATTATTTATTTTAAAGATATAGCTCACCACAGAGTAATACAAAGTCTTGCAGAATTTTTTTAAAAGATCATCAATCGAAGGCGTAAGACATTGAGATGGCCTTATTTTGAAAAAGAAAAAACTCTGTAAGACTTTGTGTTACTGTATGGTGAAAATGCATAGTTACAGGCTGATAGGATCGTACTTTAAACCAAATACGTCGGCTACGGCCTTATAAACGATTTTTCCTTCTACGATATTTAATCCGAGTGCTAATGCTGGATTCTCTTTGCAGGCTTTTTTCCATCCCTTATTTGCTAAAGCGATCACATAGGGGAGGGTAGCATTGGTCAGTGCAAGGGTGGAAGTGTAAGGTACAGCTCCCGGAATATTAGCTACTGCATAATGCACGATTCCATCTACAATATAGGTCGGTGCACTGTGAGTGGTCGGGTGAGAGGTCTCGAAACATCCTCCCTGATCGATTGCTACATCTACTAATACTGTGCCGGGCTGCATTATTGAAAGCATTTCTTTGGTAATCAAATGTGGTGCTTTATCACCGGGAATCAGTACAGAGCCGATAACTAAATCAACATCCGGCAATTCTTTTCTGATTCTTAGTTCGGATGCGTACAATGTCTTTACATTCTTCGGCAGTGTCTCGCTCAAATAGCGCAGACGTGCCAGATTTATATCTGTAATAGTGGCATCTGCCCCCATTCCAGCAGCCATTTGTGCAGCATTGCTACCTACAACTCCACCTCCTAAAATTAATACTTTAGCTGGTTTAACACCTGGTACACCTCCCAAAAGGATACCTTTTCCGCTTTGCGGTTTTTCCAGAAAACGGGCGCCTTCCTGAATAGACATACGTCCGGCAACTTCGCTCATCGGAATTAATAAAGGTAATGTGTGGTCTGCTTCTTCTACAGTTTCGTAAGCCAGGCATATTGATTTGTTGGAGAGCATGGCAAGGGTTAACTCCCTGTCGGAAGCAAAATGGAAATAAGTGAATAGTAACTGTCCTTTTCTTATTAAGTTATATTCAGTGATTATCGGCTCTTTCACCTTTACGATCATCTCGGCAGTGGCGTAAATATCTTCTATTGTTGGCAGGATATGTGCACCGACAGCTTGATATGCTTCATCCGGAAAACCGCTATTTATTCCCGCTGTATGTTGGATAAATACCCGATGCCCTTGTTTTACCACTTCGGCCACTCCCGAAGGTGTCATGCCTACACGGTTCTCATTGTTTTTGATTTCCTTTGGTACTCCGATAATCATAATGTTGCGTATTAAAGATTTAACATGTTCGAAAGTACGAAAAATCCCCTTACGTTGTTGTTCGTAAGGGGATGTTTTAGAACAGAATGTCTTCGCGTGTTGAGATGAATAAATGCGTAGAGTGGTTGTTTTATAGACATTCACTGCCCTGCTTGTTGATTTTCATGCTTTTTCCATAGAGACCCACTCGAGCTATGTTGTTATAAAAGGGTTCTGCAATATCGTACTTAAAAGGAAGTACTTCTTGGTTGTCTTTGTTTATATACCCCCACTTGGACGACTGACTTTCAATACAAACAGCAGCCAATCCTTCAGAAAAAGAGCATCCGTTATCATATTCCAGCGGAATGACAACTTCTCCTTTCTTATTAATGAATCCTACTTTGTTGTGTAGTGAGACGAGGGCTAATCCTTCCGCGAATTGCTCCATTTGACTGTAAGTCGGTGGAAGAATGTAGTTTCCTTGTCTGTCAATCAGTCCCCATAATCCATCGTGACATACTCGTGCACATTCTTGCTCAAACGAGTGAGCGGCTGCGTATTTAAACGGAATCCGTATTTGTCCGGTATGGTCGATGAATCCGTATTGAGAATTGAGTACTACCATCCCTAATCCTTCTTTAAACGAGAAAGCCCGTTCATACATTAGAGGAATGACAACGTCATACTCTTTATTAATGTATCCCCATTGGATTTTTCCTTTAACCGGTGCCAATCCTTCAGAGAAACGGCCAATGGCCGAGAAGCGCTTTTTCTTATTAGCTACCCCATAAGCTAAAAAAGAAGCGAAGAACTTTGTAATAGTGCTGCTCATTTTCTTTATTGTTTGTGTGGTAAGCGTCCGGATACCATATATATACAAGAGAAGCGTGGACGTCGTTAGTTCATTCTATTCAAGGCTCTGGTAAGCCCAACAGTGAATGAACAACAGAGTCCACGCCCTTGCATATAACAAAGACGTGAACGCTTAGTTGCCATTACCCCACTGTTGATGAATTTACCAGATTCTGAATAGGGATAATATTCTAAACGCTTCTACGTTATTTTCCGTAATAAGTGCGGACAAAGATACGGATTTTCTGTTAATCGGCAATGTTTTTGGGGGATAAAGATTTAGCGATGAGTAATATAGTGTGGCGTAAAGTTAAGAGATAGAGTATATAGAATTGAAAAACGAAGCTATCTCAGAATGTAAGATAACTTCGTTTTAGGATAGGACACCGTATTTTGAAGTGGTGTATTAATTCATTAGATCAGGATTGGCTGCGATAGCACTTTGAGGGATGCGCAGTGTATATCGTTCGTCATCTTGTGACAATATCAATGTTTGTCCATCTATTATTTTTCTTTGTTCGGGGCGAGTGGTGCGGCGTAGGTCGAACCAACGATGTCCTTCGAAAGCTAATTCACGCGCCCGTTCGTTTAATATTTCGGTAATAAGTTCTGCCTGATTCATTGCATTTACTTCGTTTTTTTTCTGCGTATATCCTGCAGAGGTATACCTCTTTTCCATTAGTTTTAGCAGATAGTCACGAGCTTCTGGAAGTTGGTCTAGTTGAGCAAGAGCTTCAGCAGCATTTAGATAGAGTTCAGCAGTACGGAAAGTACATTTATATTGTGAAGTCTCATAGGTTTTAATAATTTTGTAGTTGCCATCATTTTTCTCATCTGCATCACCAAAATATCTTTCAGTACGAAGATCTCCTTCTTTGAACATTTTAACGAATGTTGGGGTGGCAAGTGAAGCATTAATTCCGTTACGGCTATATACATTCTCATAAGCTGTGATAGACTCTACAGAAGTATATGTGTTAGGCATCTGAAAGTCGGTGCTGTTGTTATTATTGTAGTCCTCCAATGTGCTTTTCTGTTCTAGTACACGTTCTGCTGCATTATAGGCCGCTTGCCATTCACCTTTATAAAGTCGTACACGTGATTCAAATGCATCTACAGCAAGTTTGCTGAAGCGATAGTTATAACCGGTTTCCCATTCTTTATGGTTGATGAGTTGCCGGGCATTTTCAATATCGGAAAGAATAGATGCATAGATTTCTTCTACTGTATTACGTGTCGGCATCTCTTCCAAATCCAGTGATAATTTTAATGGAATGGCTTTGCTAGTTGGCGCTCCTTCTTTTGTATATGGTTGTCCATAGAGGTTGACTAGCAGAAAGTGCATATACCCTCTCATAAAATATGCTTCTCCCACTAACTGATTAATTTCTGCTTCACTCCCTTCTGTTATCTCATTTTTCTTGTTGATGATAGCATTGGCATAATAAATATTTTGGTAGTAATAGCTCCAGCCAAACTCTGTTCCGGATGGATTACTTGTAACCCATCTTTCAATGTCTTTGAAGTTATTTTGATCAAATTCGTCTTTGCTGACAGAAATATCCTCCGTACGCATGTCACACATGCCTCTATCTGTCAGATCTACCCCATAAGCTGTAGTTATAAGTGCTCTATATTCTTCCAAAGTATTAGGAATAACTTTTCCTACAGGCTGAATGTCCAGAAAGCTATCACATGATGTCAAGGAAAGAACCAAGCATCCGCTGATTATGAAAATTGTATATAGTTTTTTTATCTTATCCATATATCTTTAATTTTAAAAGTTAAGGCTTAGGTTGAATGTCATTGATTTGGCTACAGGAGTGGAATAACGGTTGAACATTGATTCCGGATCCATGTAATTTTTATAACTGGAACCAAAGACAAACAAGTTACGCCCTTCTAGGGCAACGGTTGCTCCATTTATATTTATTTTATGTAGCCATTCCTGTGGTAGCGTATAAGCCAGTCTTATATTTTGTAGGCGTACATAACTAAGGCGCTTTACCCATATATCAAGATTTCTGTAGACTTCTTTGACGTTATCAAACAAATAGTTGTCTGCCGGATAATTGTTACGGTTAAGAAGAGCTGGTAATTTTCCAGTTGGGTTTTCCGGTGTCCAGCGGTCCAAGATATCGCGATTTACATTATGTCCTGGGTCGAAGCTGGTTATATCATATGATGGACTTGTACGGACATGGGCTCCCAAATTGTAAGCAAAATTAAAACTTAGTTCCCAATTACGGTAATTAAATGTATTGATTAAACCACCAGTATAAGGAGCGTCAGTAGTACCTGCATATTCATATAAATTACGTCGGAACTCTGCATCTTCATTGTAAGAGTAATATCCAATACCCCATTCATCTTTCATGTCAAACAATGTTTCTACATCAACGGCTTCATTACTTCCTTTCGGGTAGATGAGTATACGTCCGGTTTCTGGATCGACTTCGCTTTTGATTGCAAAGATAGCACCGACAGGAGAACCTTCGAGTCCAGGAGTAAGACTATTGGAAGCTGTCAGGTCTTTTAATACTTTGTTATAATTATAGGCAAAGTTGAATGTTGTATACCAAGAAAAATTACGGGTAGTTATATTACGTGTTTGCAGATTGATTTCTACGCCTTTATTTTCCATACTTGCCCAGTTGATGGTCATACTTTCGAAGCCGTTTTCTAGAGGTAGGTTTTTAATACCAATAAGATCTGTTCCTTTGCGGTAATAGTAGTCCACACTCATGTTTATTGCTGATTTTAGTATAGAAAAATCGACACCAATGTTGTATGAAGCAGTTTTTTCCCAACGCAGTTTGTCATTAGGAGCTCCCGATATGCTGATACTTGTTTCCTCATTGTTAAGTATAGTCTCGTTTTTATAATCACCAATAAGGTAAGGAGAGGTGTTTTTGTCTATATTTCCTTGTAATCCATAAGATAGTCGTAATGCTAAATTATCCATCCAATTTTTCGTTGTTCTTAAAAATGGTTCGTCTGATATACGCCAGAGACCGCTAACTGAATAAATTGGTAGGTAACGATATTTCTTATCTACACCAAAAAGGTCGGAACCATCCATGCGAACACTTGCTCCTAATGTGTAACGTCTCATTAATGTATAAGAACCGTTGGCATAAAATGAGGCAAAAGCATTTTCTGTGTAACTTTTTGTATGTAATGGATAATTTTTGGCGTCATCTTTGTCTCTAAAGATAATTGGCTTTGTTGTGAGAGTCTTAGGATCATATCCATAGGCATTGGTGGCTATTGCATCATACCAATTCTTTCGAATCTCGGAACCTGCCATGATTTGAACCTCATGGATATCTTTGAAAGATTGATTCCATTCTCCTTGTACTTTCCATGTGATTTGCGATGTCGTGGCGTTATTGACTTTGTGCATACCTCCTTCGGGAATAAAATATTTTGTACCATTGTCATATTTACTATTCTCTCGCATGTTGCGCATTGTAAATGTATTGCCTCCGATATATTGTTCTTGGTTAGCTTGTTCCCATTGTAAGCCGACTTGTGATGTAAGTTTCCAATGGTCATTGAAACGCAAGTCTGCATTAAACATTGCATTGACTGCACTTGTTACTGTTTCCTTATTTGTGTTGGCTCGTTCCTCAAAAATATTAAAGCCCTGATTGGGGTTTGGTTCATCATCTGTATTAATATTATAGTCATATATATAGTTACCTGCTGCATCGTAACTTTCTTGATATGGGTTGGCTGTACGTGCATAATAAATAGGGTTTGAATAACCATGCGAATCTGTTACAAAGTTTGTGTTTTTTCGTCTGTTGGCAAAAAGAGAGAAACCAATTTTTAACAGACGATTCATTTGATATGAAGTTTTGCTGGTCAGGTTAAAACGACTCATACTTACTCCTGGTACGTTACCATCTTCTTTAGAATAGCCGAGCGAGTTGTAGTAAGTAACTTTTTCACTTCCTCCCGAGATACTGAAATTATATTCTTGAGTAAAAGCATCTCTAAACAAAATATCATTCCAGTCTGTGTTGATGTTTTTTAATTGATTGATAGCATTTTGTGCTTCAATGGGAAGTCCATTCCAGCCTTGTTGTTGATATACTTTAAATAAGTCATATTGTTTTAAGACAGATGCTACACCTCCTTTACGATAGTAAGCTGGAAGATTATTAATAACATCATTGGGCTCTTTCATCAATTCTAATTCTAAATTAATTTTTTCTTCAGAATTTAAAAGGTTTAATTTCGAAGTATCTAAATTAGGAGTGTAAGTTAACCTAGTGTTGAAATTAATGATAGGCTTTCCTGTTCTGCCTTTTTTTGTTGTCACGATAATTACTCCGTTTGCTGCACGTGCACCATATATGGCAGTAGCGGCAGCGTCTTTCAGAATAGTGATACTCTCAATATCATTCGGACTTATTCCAGCAATGGATGATTGTTTCATATCAACAATGTTATTAGCTTCGTCTCCAAGGTCTGGAATATCTGTCCCCTCCAAAGGTATCCCATCCAATACCCACAACGGGTCTTGTGTTCCATTCAGTGAAGCAGTACCACGAATACGAATACGTGCTGGAGCTCCCGGTGCACCGGAAGTTGTCGTTACAGCCACACCGGCGATTTGTCCCGCTAATGCCTGGTCGATACTTTTTGCTGCGCCTACCATTCCATCTGTAACATCTACTTTGGCAATGGCAGCAGTCAGTTTACGACGTTCCAGTTCTTGATAACCGGTTACTACGACGTCTCCCAATGTGTGTGCAGAAGCTTGAAGTACAATACGATAAGTATCTTTTCCTGCTTGCAAAACGATGTCTTGTTCTTCAAAACCTATATAACTACAATGTAACCTAGTCACCTTTTCCGGAATGGAAATGGAGAATTTACCATCCATATCAGTGATAGTACCTAGAGAAGTCTGTGATGCTCCGGCCTTTTTTAAGTCATCTGCGTTAACATATACGGAAGCGCCGATCAGAGGTTCATTATCTTCACCGGATATAACGACTCCGGTGATTGTACGATTAGCAGCGCTGGCAAAGGCCAGCGCATTTGCAAAGAGGCATATAAGAATGCACAAGTATTTTTTTCTCATTAATGTAGATAGTTAAAGTAATAAGTGGTTTTATTTGATTCCTAAAGCAGTATTAATACGCAGAATCATGTCCTCATAATGATAGCGTGCAGCAGTATCGGAAGTTCCGAGACGGTTCTGCAACAACTTCTTGATACGTAGTAATTCACCGCGTTTCACAGAGATAGCATCTGAAATACGGTTGAGCTGGCTGCCATAGAAATTGAGCACACGTGGAGCACCCATCCGGTCTTCCTGGCGAAGTGCACGTTGTTCGGCAGCGTAACAGCTACAGAAAGGAGTAGCGTGGTCAAGCAAGAAATGCTCGTTGGCGATCTTCTTGTTGATTTTAACAGCTTCCGGTTCTGCAGCGGCTGTAAGTAATGCATCAAGGAAGTTTTTCTGCAAAGAACGTTCCATAACATTAGGGATACCACCGCGTTCGGTAACACCGAAAATGTTCTTATGAAGTCCGTCCATAAGCTCCACTACTGTAAAGGCCTTCTTTCCGTTGACAGATTCATTCTCTATCATACGCATCAAACGAGTATTGCCAAGTAAATCCCAAAGGATATAGGCTTGGGCGTTCTTTAAGATTTGTGTAGGAGCATTCTCCTGTTTTCCGATGGGAGTATTGCGAAGTAGATAAGTATATTGCCCCACTTCCGTGTCAAACAGCCATTTAGGGTATGTCAAAACTTCATCCATCAGAAATTTCAGTGAAGCTTGTTGTTTCTCTTTCTCTACGAATGTGTAAGTTTTAACGCCGTCTCCTACAATTGTATTTTCAATGTAGATGCCACCAATATTGGCAAGGACATGATATAAATAGTTGTTCCATTGGTTGATTACGGCGTAGTAGAGGCGAGATGCTTCTTCATAAGTTTGTCCCTTCTCACCGGTAGTAGTCCATTGAAGAATTTGTGGAACGATACGTTTCAGATTCTCAATACCAAGTAAAGAAGAGCGAACCGGATCATCACCTAAATCTTCGTTCTGTGCACGTGGATCTACCGCATCGCGGACGTCCTGTGCCTCACTATATTTATAAAGCCGATCAGTATGTTTACTCAAGAAATCGAATAAAATATCCTTTTCTTCTTCCGGAGTACTCTTTCCGTACCAACGATATCCATATTCGATAGCAAACATATCGTATGGACCGATATGCGGAGAAAGAACTTTCACGCCATCTCCAGGCTGTGCGATATAATTGAATCGTGCATAATCCATGATGGATGAAGCAGTAGAATTCATTCTGGAAGTGAATGCTTCGGAACGTAATGAATCTGTCGGGAAAGCCCATGAACCCATCATATTGTGGCGGAGTCCTAAAGAGTGTCCTACCTCATGGCAGGCTACAAATCGAATGGCATCTCCCATCAAAGCATCAGGCAATTGCACATTACGTGCTTCCGGGCACACTGTCCCGGTCTGAACGGTAATCCATTCACGTACCATAGAAAGCACATTGTGCCACCACATAATATCAGCTTCCAGAATTTCTCCGGAACGAGGATCTAACAGAGAAGGTCCCATTGCATTTTTCTTTTCTGAAGCTGCATAAGTCAGTACGGAGTAGTTGACATCGTCCATATCTACATGCATACTGTCCGTGATTTCCTTGGCGATAATCGCATTCTTGAAACCAGCCTTTTCAAAAGCAATCTGCCAGTCCTCAATACCTTTCTTAATGTACGTACGCCATTGGTAAGGCGTTGAATTATCAATGTAGAATACGATTGGTTTGGCAGGTTCTACCATCTGACCTTTTAGATAAGCCTCCCGATCTTCCGGTTTGGGTTCCATACGCCAGCGAGTGATATACTGTGTTTTATCCGTACGTTGTTGCGCATCACTGAAACTTAATAACGGATTAGTGAAATAACCGACTTTCTGATTGTCGAATCGCCCCATCATCGGCTTTTCGGGTAACAAGAGAATAGAAGAGCTAACTTCCACCGTCACATAAACTGTGGTGGTTCCTTCTGTAACTCTGGTGGTCAACTCGGAAGTTGCCACGACGTTGTTTGAAAAGGATTTGATGGATAAAATACGTGATAAGTTCTTGATAGCCGAAGTACCCAGATTGATATTAGTAAATACATTATTAATACTGGTTTCAGTACCGTCATAAATATCATTCACCTTGATTACTAATGCAGTAGAATCTGCATTGATCGCTTCGATTTTAAATGCGGCAATCAACGGAGAGATAAAATTATCCTTTACCGAACGGAAGATAGCATCCGTTTGGGGGGCCAGAGGTAATGGGCGTTGTTGTCGTAGCATTAGTTTGCCCGTAGCTTTATCCCATTCCATGCAAACCATCTGATTCTCGTAGTTTACTCCACGGTTTACACCTGCATCATTAAGTTCGGCAGGAACTCGTTGCAGTTTGTTGACAACTAATAAATCACGTCCCAAAAGTGAGGTAGGAATTTCAAAATAATAGTCATTCTTCTTTTGGTGTACAGCAAACATTCCTTTCGTAGTTTTACTGTCTTCCACTAATTTTTCGTAGTCGCTTTTACTCTTCTCTTCTTTCTCTTCTGGTTTTTTCTTTTTCTTTTTAAACCAACTCAGATTTTCTGTAGCGGGGGTAGTTGCAAATGCCGAGAGCGCTTCTCCACTCAGCAATATACATGCAATGACCGCTGCCATTACTTTTACATACATTCTCATTGAGTTCTTTACTTTTAATTATAATTAAAAAACGGCTACAAAAGTACTAATATTAATAACATAATGACTACTGATTTGCAATGAATATAACATTAAAAAGAAATATTAACTAGAATCTAAGGCCATCATTCCTCCCAGATATTTCATAGTTTAGTGGGAATAGTGTACATTTGCGGGAGTAAAAAAGTGAATGGAATGATGAGACGATATATCGCTGCTTTGATGCTGGCTTGCTGCATTGGAGGATATGGACAAGAGAAAAAGCAAGCAACCTTTGTGCCTCCTTTTGACTTTCCTCTTACATTGAGTGGAAACTTTGGTGAAATCCGATCCAATCACTTTCATGGCGGGCTGGATTTTAAAACAGGCGGAGTGATCGGTAAACCCGTTCGTGCTCTCGCTGATGGTTATATTTCACGTATTCGCGTCACGAATGGTTCGGGATATGTACTTGATGTCTGCTACCATAATGGCTATTCAACTATCAACCGCCATTTGAGTGGTTTTGTTTCTCCCATTGCCGAAAGGGTGGAGAAACTTCAATATGAAGAAGAGAATTGGGAAGTGGAGATTGTTCCCGAACCGGGAGAATATCCGGTAAAGGGAGGTCAGCAGATTGCATGGAGCGGAAACACCGGATATTCGTTCGGTCCGCATCTTCATCTGGATGTGTTTGAAACGGAATCGGGAGATTATATTGACCCTATGCCTTTCTTTCAATCGAAAATAAAAGATACGCGTGCTCCGAAAGCGGATGGTATCCTATTTTTTCCACAACTGGGTAAAGGAGTAGTGGATGGAAAGCAAGAGAATAAAACCATCTTTCCCAATAGTGAGCGTCCGGTGGAAGCATGGGGAGTGATAGGTGTGGGGATCAAAGCATACGATTACATGGATGGAGTGAATAACCATTATGGAGTTTATTCGGTTGTGCTTACGGTAGATGGCAATGAAATATTTCGTAGCACCGTAGATCGCTTCTCGCAGGAAGAGAACCGGATGATTAATTCCTGGACTTATGGGCAATATATGAAATCATTCATTGATCCGGGCAACACTTTGCGTCTGCTAAAAGCATCGAATGATAACCGTGGCTTGGTGACGATTGATGAGGAACGGGACTATCAGTTCTTATATACATTAAAAGATGCTTTTGGAAACACTTCCAAATATAGTTTCACCGTACGGGGTCGGAAACAGCCGATTGAACCGTTGAATCATCGGGAGAAATATTATTTCACCTGGAATAAGACTAATTATTTGCAAGAACCGGGATTGAGCCTGGTTATTCCGAAAGGAATGTTGTATGACGATGTCCCCCTCAATTATCAGATGAAGGCGGATAGTGGTGCCGTTGCTTTTACTTATCAACTGAATGATAAGACGGTTCCATTGCATGCAGCTTGTGAACTTCGTATCGGGTTGCGTAGAAAGCCGGTTGCCGATACGACCAAATATTATGTAGCCCGTATCACTCCGAAGGGAGGAAAGTACAGCGTAGGCGGAAAGTATGAAGATGGATACATGAAAGCCGCTATCAGGGAGCTGGGAACTTATACTGTTGCCATCGACACCATTCCGCCGGAGATTATTCCTGTTAATAAGAACCAGTGGGGAAGAAACGGAAAGATTGTCTATCGGTTGAAAGATCAGGGGGCGGGAATTGCTTCCTATCGTGGAACGATTGATGGTAAGTATGCACTTTTCGGACGCCCCAATATTGTGAAATCGTACTGGGAATGCGTACTTGATCCGAAACACGTGAAGAAGGGCGGAAAGCATACTGTCGAGTTCACAGTGACCGATGGTTGTGGGAATGAAACGATAGCTCGTGAAAGCTTTGTTTGGTAAATTACTAAAAGTGAATCATATATTTATGAAAAGAAGAATTATTCTTTGTGCTGCCATATTTATGGCAGCTGTGGCGAACACTTTCGCTTGCACTAACCTGATTGTCGGAAAGAATGCGTCTGCCGATGGCTCGACGATCGTTTCCTATTCTGCTGACTCGTATGGCCTGTTCGGAGAACTCTATCATTATCCGGCTGCTACCTACCCGAAGGGAACGATGTTGAAAGTGTATGAATGGGATACCGGCAAGTATCTGGGAGAAATAGAGCAGGCACGTCAGACTTACAATGTAGTCGGTAATATGAATGAATATCAGGTTACGATTGGTGAGACGACTTTCGGCGGACGTCCGGAACTGGCGGATTCCACAGGGATTATTGATTACGGAAGTCTGATTTATATTGGTTTGCAACGTTCGCGCACTGCCCGTGAAGCAATTAAAATCATGACCGATTTAGTGCAGCAATACGGTTATTATAGCGAAGGAGAGTCCTTTACTATTGCCGATCCGAACGAAATATGGATCATGGAAATGATTGGTAAAGGTCCCGGAATTCGTGGAGCTGTTTGGGTAGCTGTACGTGTACCCGATGATTGTATCTCGGCTCATGCTAATCAGTCACGTATCCACCAGTTTGATATGAATGACAAGGAGAACTGTATGTACTCTCCGGATGTCGTTTCTTTCGCTCGTGAGAAGGGATATTTTAATGGAGTAAATAAAGATTTTAGCTTTTCGTTAGCTTATGCGCCTCTTGATTTTGGTGCCCGTCGTTTCTGTGAGGCACGTGTGTGGAGCTATTTTAATAAGTTCACAGATAATGGAAAAGAGTATCTTCCTTATATTGAGGGAAAGACTGATACTCCAATGCCTCTTTTCGTGAAACCGAAACATAAACTGTCTGTACAGGATGTAAAAGATATGATGCGCGACCACTATGAAGGTACGCCTCTTGATATTTCCAATGATTTTGGAGCAGGTCCTTATAAGACACCTTATCGCCTTTCTCCTTTGAACTTTAAAGTAGACGATAAGGAATATTTCAACGAACGTCCCATTTCCACTCAACAAAGCGGATTTGTATTTGTTGCACAAATGCGTGCTCATAAGCCGGACCCGATAGGTGGTGTACTTTGGTTTGGTGTGGATGATGCCAACATGACGGTATTTACTCCGGTCTATTGCTGCGCAACGAAAGTTCCGGTATGCTATACCCGTGTAGATGGAGCCGATTATATAACATTCTCTTGGAATTCAGCTTTCTGGATTTTCAACTGGGTATCTAATATGGTCTATCCGCGTTATGATTTGATGATCGGTGATGTACGGGAAGCGCAGAAAGAAATGGAAACGACTTTCAACAATGCACAGGAAGGCATTGAAGAGATGGCTGCCAAACTGTTGGCTAAAGATAAGAACGCAGCAGTTGATTTTCTGACAAATTATACAAATATGACTGCACAGAGCACTTTCGATACTTGGAAACAATTAGGTACATTCTTGATTGTGAAGTATAATGATGGAGTAGTGAAGCGTGTTAAAGATGGTAAGTTTGAACGTAATTCTATCGGACAACCTGCCGGTGTGATCCGTCCCGGATATCCGAAAGAATTCTTGCAGGAATATGTCAAACAGACTGGCGACAGATATTTGGTAAAATAAGAATTGAAAATGAAAGATTAAAAATGAAAGATTAAAATGGGCTGACAAGTTGTTGCTGTGGGATGGCTATTTGCTTTTAATCTCCGGTTTTTAATTTTTAATTTCTAATTTTTAATTGAATACCTAGGATTTATAAACTTATTATTTTACATTTGTGTGCTCGAGAAATTGATAATAAATAATTCATTAACCAATAAATAATAATCGAAATGGAAAATCAGGAACTTATTAAACAGGTCACTGAAAAAGCCGAAAAATGGCTAACCCCGGCTTATGATGCTGAAACCCAGGCTGAAGTGAAACGAATGTTGGAAAACGATGATAAAACCGAACTTATTGAAGCTTTCTACAAAGACCTTGAATTTGGTACTGGTGGTTTGCGTGGTATCATGGGAGTAGGTAGCAATCGTATGAATATCTATACGGTAGGTGCTGCCACTCAAGGACTTTCCAATTATCTGAAGAAGAACTTCAAAGATCTGCCGCAGATTTCTGTAGTAGTAGGTCACGACTGCCGTAACAACAGCCGTTTGTTTGCAGAGACTTCTGCTAATATTTTCTCTGCCAATGGCATTAAAGTGTATCTGTTTGACGATATGCGTCCGACTCCGGAAATGTCTTTTGCTATCCGTCACCTCGGTTGTCAGAGCGGTATCATTCTGACTGCTTCTCACAATCCGAAAGAATACAACGGTTACAAGGCATATTGGGATGATGGTGCACAAGTGTTGGCTCCGCATGATAAGGGTATCATTGATGAAGTGAATGCCATTGCTTCTGCTGCTGACATTAAATTCCAGGGAAATCCTGATTTGATTCAGATTATCGGTGAAGACATTGATAAGATTTATCTGGACATGGTGAAAACCGTTTCTATTGATCCGGCAGCTATCGCCCGTCACAAAGATATGAAGATTGTCTATACTCCGATTCACGGTACAGGTATGATGTTGATTCCGCGTGCATTGAAGATGTGGGGATTCGAAAACGTATTCACTGTTCCCGAACAAATGGTTAAGGACGGTAACTTCCCGACTGTCGTATCTCCGAATCCTGAAAATGCGGAAGCTCTTTCTATGGCTGTAAACCTTGCTAAAGAAATTGATGCTGAACTCGTAATGGCTTCCGATCCGGATGCTGACCGTGTGGGTATCGCTTGTAAGGATGACAAGGGTGAATGGGTACTGATTAACGGTAACCAGACCTGTATGATGTACCTTTATTATATTCTGACTCAATACAAACAACTGGGTAAGATTAAAGGTAATGAGTTCTGTGTGAAGACAATCGTTACTACCGAACTTATCAAGAAAATCGCTGATAAGAATAACATCGAAATGCTTGACTGCTATACCGGATTTAAGTGGATTGCCCGTGAAATCCGTCTGCGTGAAGGTAAAAAGAAATATATCGGTGGTGGTGAAGAAAGCTACGGATTCCTTGCTGAAGATTTTGTTCGCGATAAAGATGCTGTATCTGCTTGCTGTCTGATTGCTGAAGTTGCTGCATGGGCAAAAGATAATGGCAAATCTTTGTATCAGTTGTTGCTTGATATCTACGTAGAATATGGATTCTCTAAAGAGTTTACTGTAAACGTAGTGAAACCGGGTAAGAGCGGTGCTGAAGAAATCAAAGCGATGATGGAAAACTTCCGCGCTAATCCTCCGAAAGAATTGGGTGGTTCTAAAGTGATCTTGAGCAAAGATTATAAGACTCTGAAACAGACAGACGATAAAGGTAACGTAACTGTAATTGATATGCCGGAACCATCTAACGTTCTTCAATATTTCACAGAAGACGGTAGTAAAGTTTCTGTTCGTCCTTCAGGTACAGAACCGAAGATTAAGTTCTATATGGAAGTTCAGGGTGAAATGGGATGCCGCAACTGTTATGCTTCTGCCGAGTCTGCCGCTATGGAAAAGATTGAAGCAGTGAAGAAATCATTGGGTATCTGATTTTGTCTCTTCTGAAATTTCAGATATAGATCATAAAAAGATAAATAATAAAATAGCGCCTCCATCATCTTTTGAAGATTGTGGAGGCGCTTCTTTTTCTCTGTACATACCCCTGATTCTGCCTATTTTCGGGTATTTTCCCTCACTTGGTACAGTTCTTTCATTTCCTTTGCATTCTTTAAGTCCACTTGCAAATCCTTCTTGCGAGAATCTTGTTGTATTGGCATCATCTCAATTTCAACAGGCAGGCTGCGGATATACACATGTGTTGTTGATGCTTTAGAGTGATACGTTCAGTTTCATATTCGTAAGTTGTTCGTTTGTAGTTGTGCATATTTCGTAGCCTGCTTTTTTTCTGTCATTTCTTGGTTCCTATCCAAGTCCATTTATGCCATATTGTTTCCAATGGTCCTTGTTTATGTTTAGATAGCCACCATTTGCAGAACTTAACCTGTAACAGGAAAAGAACGATACCTATAATTAAGCTAAGAGTATATCCACAGTAAGGAGCAAGATAAAGCCCGAATGGGAAATAGATAATAGCTCCTAAAATAGATTGGGAAATATAGTTGGTCAAACTCATTTTTCCGTAGAATCGTAGGTTGGATACGGCTTTCTTGAATTTATCCTTCTGATAAAGCAACATGAAAGAAGAAACAAGTACAATCGTGAATGCAAACTTCTGCCACATATCAAAAGCAGTACCTACTGTTTGTTGAATCAGGCTGCTGTCACTTTGCATGATCTGTTCTTTTAAAGAATATAGTGGCGCGAAGCTGATAGCTGTGATAATGAGCGCTTTCGTCCAAAATCTCAGATGAGATTCGGTGGCTACAAACAATTCTTTGCGTCCGATATACAAGCCAAACAGGAATAGTCCGGCAGTTTGCAAAAAGCGTCCTGCACCGATAGCCCAGAACAGACTTGCTTTCTGTCCCAGAGTGATATTGCCTATCAGAAAATCCCAGAAGTTTCCGGCTTTAGTGTAATCTGCTACTTCAGTATACATGGCTCCAACATTCAAATCGGGCAGGGTATAGGCAGGATTGCAAAGACTCATTATGTAATGGAACCATTCAATCGGTTGCAGTGAAAATAAGATGGCGGTGATTAGAATAGCTTTGTCACTCCACTTACGTACGATAAACAGTACGAGACTGACTACAACGAACAACAACAGGACATCTCCTGCCGGAAAGAAAGCGGCATTAAGAGTGGCAAATCCTGCAAGTAATACCATTCTCCATAAAAAACGGTAACCGAAGTCTTTTCCTTTTAATTGCTGGTTGTGCGACTGGATAAAGAAAGTGAATCCAAAAAGCAGAGCGAATATGGCATAAGATTTTCCGGCAAGCAGCGAGAAGGTTGCATTCAATACTCCCGCATCCAAAATGGTGAGCCATTCGGGAGAGCTTTCCGGATAAACAGGGAAAATGAAATGTTCCAAGTTATGTACTAAGAGGATCGCCATTACAGCAAATCCTCTAAGAGCATCTACTACTTCAATTCGGGGTGTTTTTGTTGATAATTCCATGGGACTGATTTATGATTGTTTTTAGTAAGTATTCATTTTATCCACCTGTTAGCGGGTTTCGAGAATATACTGCCGGATGTCTTTGATAATATTTTCCATGTCCGATTATTTGTTAGGATGCTCTATCCACCAATCAATCATTTTTCGGGCAAGACTAAGTTTTCTGGGTAGTTCGGGTAAATTATCTCTTGTATAAAAGTCTCCCGAACTCAACTCCTCATCTTGGAGCTTGATTTCCCCTCCGGCATAATCAGCAATGAAGCCGACCATTAGTCCGCTAGGATAAGGCCAGGGCTGGTTACCGAAATAAGTGATATTCTTTACGTCCAGTCCGGTTTCTTCTTTCACTTCACGTGCTACACATTCTTCTAATGTTTCTCCGGTTTCCAGAAACCCGGCAACGAGACTGTTGAATGTTCCTTTAAAATTGCGGGCATGCACTAAGAGCAGTGAATCTTTCTTTCTCACTAATACAAGAATCGCTGTGGATATGGAAGGATATACCTCCCGACCGCATTTCGGACAACGTTTCATGATAGACTCTTTCTGTTCCATCGGCGTGCCACAGGCAGAACAGAAACGGCTGTTTCTATCCCAATGCAGAATCTCATGTGCTTTTCCTGCAGTCTGGTAATGAGATAAAGGAAGATAATCATAAGAGGCACGAAGTCCTATCATTGCCCATTGCTCCGATTCTTCAATGGGAGAGGAGAGGGAGAAAGCTTTGCAGTTTCTCCCTTCCAGTGTTGTGATATTGTGTACTGTTGTTTTTTCTTTAATAATGATAGGAGAACTTTCTCCACATGGGACGGCATACTTACCATCCCCTTTTTTCTCAAGAAGCAGTTGATCTTTATAAAAGATAAACCACCATGATTGTACTGTCTGCTCCATTTTATTCCAATTCTTTTCTTCGCGCTGCGAAGTTATAAAAAAACTAGGTTGATATTTAGACTTACCGGATAAAATATCAATAGGCTAGCTTAATAAAATACGTTGCTCGATACCGATTTCCTGAATAAAATAATCGTCGTGTGAGATTGCAATTACAGTACCGGTATAGTTCTTGATGGTAGCAGTGATGATTTCAATGCTCTGTATATCCAGATTGTTGGTCGGTTCATCCAGAATAAACATATCGGGAGTATTATTGCTAATCATCAGGCAGCAGAAAGCAAGGCGCATTTTCTCACCACCGCTAAGTTTCCGACAGGATTTATCCCATTCGGAAGCGGGGAATAAATAACGGTTTAGAATAATCTTTATTTCATGCTCCGGCAGGTTCCGGTTATTGAAAGCGTAAGCCTGTTCCAGGATACTGTTCCGGTCGTCGATGATAGAATATTCCTGATTCAGATAGACATAGGTGAATTCCATTCGTGTCAGGTTTCCTTCTTGTGGCTGAAGCTGTCCGGTGATTAGCTTCAAAAGAGTTGTTTTCCCACTGCCGTTGGCCCCTTCTATACGGAGGCGGTCCCCACTCTTTAGTTGGAAGCTGATGGGTGTTTGCCAAAGTTGCTGTTTGAAGTCGCTATTATCCTGGATATCATTACTGTCTGGACTGGCATGATTACCGGTATCAGCAAGATTTGTTTCATTATTCATCTGAATATGACTGTTGATTGAGTTGGGATGATAACCGAAGTTAATCTCTTTTGCTGTCACCAATATCTTTCCGGTGTGGAGCGAGGAACTATTAAAATCGGTTTTTAGTGTAGCGGTCGGGGAGAGTGAACTTCGAAGTTGGTTACGTTCGCTTGTTAACTTCTCGGCTTTCTCCTGATGGGTGCTGTTAAGTTTACTGGTACTCTTTTCCGATTTTCCTTGAAGCGCGTTGAGCACAATGCGTGGAACTCCCTTTTTAATATTATTCTTTTCTCCGCGCACATTTTGTTTGTCCCTGCGTTCGACTGTTTCGCGTGCCACTTTGCGGGCAATGCGCAGTGCTTTCTCTTTTTCTTCGATACGTTGCTGCAATGCTTCCTGCATCAGCGTTTTTTGTTCTTTGTAGAATTCATAGTTTCCACCATAATAATTGATTTGATGCTTTTCCAGTTCGCATATTTCAGGGAGAAGATTAAGCAGAGTGCGGTCATGACTCACCACTAACAGCGTGGAGTGACATTTCTCTACCCAGTCGTATAAACGTTGCCTGCCGGAAGAATCAAGATGATTGGTCGGTTCATCCATAAGTACGACAGATGGGTGATGAATGTCCATCCCTGCCAGAAATACACGGGTCTTTTCACCGCCGCTAAGCAAATTCATCGGGTAGGATAGAGTAAACTGTCCTAGCCCCCATAAATCGAGAGCGGCAATGGAACGTTCTTCAATATTCCAGTCATCATCCAGGATGACGAAATTTTCGTTTGAGGCATCTCCTGACAGGATAGCATGTAAGGCTTGTTGCTTACGTTCTACCCGGAGTGCTTGAGCGATAGTCAATGAATCATATTGCCCGAAATGTTGCGGGATATAATATAGGTCGTCCGGGCGGACAATGACACCGGAAGAGGGTGAAAGTTGTCCGGCAATAATTTGCAGCAAAGTAGATTTACCGCACCCATTGTTACCGACTAATCCCAGTTTCTGCCCCTTACTGATGGCGAAATTGAGATCACTGAATAATACTTCTTTATCCGGATGGATATAGCTGATTTGTTGAATACTTATAGACATAATGATCTATTGGGTTTGAGGTTGAAAATAGAGTGAGGGAAAATCACAGGATAGGGGGGGACGACAAACACAATACTGGCTAAACAACACGGATTTCGTGATGCTTAACGAAATAGAAAAAGCATATAAGAAAAGTGATGTTTACTTAGAAGTGTTGTCTTACTTACTAATTCTCATTGCGGTAGGTATATAGTTTAACTTGGTTGCAAAGATAACACTTTCTGTTAGATTTCACTCTATGAAGGTTGAAAAAGGATAAGATTCATTTATTTAGAGGTTCTGTTTGCCTCATCCAGAGCCTCTGATTACTCCAAATACAGCCTCTGTTTATCCTATTTAGAAGCTGTGTTTTTTATGATAGTTTATAACTACGGAATGAGCAACAACTCATAATCCACTACTCCCAGCCAGCGATTAAATTTCCGCCCAACTTGCTCATATCCGGCTACTTGCTTAAAACCCAGTTTCGCATGTAAAGCGTAACTGGTTTCATTCCCTTCCGTTATGCAAGCAATCAGCGCATGATAACCACTCTCTCGACACTCCTCTATGAGTCTTTGCATGAGTAGTCGCCCGATACCTTTTCCAATATGTTTGGCAGATAAGTAGACCGTTGTTTCTAATGTATATCGATATGCGGCTCTTTCTTTCCACAGATGCGCATAACAGTAACCTGCCACTTCATTATCTATCTCATAAACAAAATAAGGGAAGTTAGCAGAAATCTGTGTTATGCGCTCACGCATATCTTCAACAGCAACAGGTTCGGTTTCGAATGTGGCCGTACTATTTATAACGTACTCGTTATAGATTGCTGTAATTGCTTTTGCATCTTCTAAATCTACTTTCCTTATCATAATTTCGTATAGCTAGCGGAATCCTCCTTTTTATTAGGGAGTTTTCCTGTATTCAATCAATTATGAAACGAAGTACGTTATTTTTTCTGTTTTTTGCAAGCAAACAGCCTATTTATCTTATACGTCAAACAATTGGTTTAATCCCTCACTCATGCTGGGATGTGTGAAGATAAAATCGCGTAAGAATGTAGACGTTTGCCCCGTTTTCATAGCCATAGCTACGATATTGATGATTTCTGAAGCATCAGCACAAAATAATGTACAGCCCATAATCTTCCCGTTATGATTATTGATGATGGCTTTTAGCATACCATCTGTCTGTCGCAATGTACGGGCACGGACAACGGAAGATGCCGGCAACCGGGAAACCTTAAATGAATATCCCCTTTTCAGAGCTTCTTCTTCACTGATTCCGATATGTGCCAATGGCGGATCAATAAACACTGCATATTGAACAGGATCACGGTCTCCGATATCACGCTTCTTGTCACCGAAGAGCTGATCGCGGATAATCCGGAAATCATCCAGAGAGAGATAGGTGAATTGTGCTCCGCCTTTTACATCTCCCATTGCCCATACATGGGGAACAGTGGTACGTAACTGATCGTTTACTATGATAGCTCCGTGCGCATCGACTCCTACGCCTGCTGCTGACAGGTTTAATCCCTCAATCATCGGTTTACGTCCCGTTGCGATGAGAATGGCATCTCCATCCACATAATAAGGAGTGCCGTCGGATACGTCCGAGTAAGTCAGTGTTACTCCATCATTGGTGTCATGGATAGACTGTGCACGCGCGTTCAAATGGATTTCAATACCTTTCTTATCCATTACTTCCTTGACGCTGTTTGCAATATCCCGATCTTCACGAGGCATAAATTTATTTCCTCCTTCGAGTATCGTCACTTTACTGCCAAATCCGGCATACATAGAAGCAAATTCCAGTCCTATATATCCTCCGCCTACAATAATCAAGTGATGGGGAAGGACGTTTAAATCCAGAAGCGTACTACTGGTATATACATGCTGGCTTTGCTGAATGCCGTCTATTGCCGGAATGATAGGAGTAGAGCCTGTATTGATAAATATCTCTTTACCTTGCAGCTCGATGTCCCCTTCCGGAAGCGCAACTTTTATCGTATTGGAAGATACAAAAGACCCCGTCCCGGTGTAAATAGTCACATTAGGACGTTTGTTTAGTCTTTCGTAATTATCATTTCTAAGAAAAGAGGTGAGACGGTTCTTTCGACTGATGGCTTGTTTGTACATATTCGCCTGTTTGGGAAAATCGTCATGGTAAAGCAAGGCGGAAACCTCTGCCTCATGCACCAGCGTTTTGGTTGGAATACAGGCTACGTTAGGGCAGGTTCCTCCATACATCATGTTGGAACGTTCTACGATGGCAACTTGCCATCCGCGGTTGGAAAGTTCGGCAGCCAGGGTCTTTCCTGCCTTGCCGAATCCTATTATTATTGCATCATATTGTTTCATAACTTCTTTTTATTAACGATTCGTATGAGACTATATAACAGTCTGAAAATACGATTTGTTCCGCAATCTCAAGAAGTCAGGACTTTCTGCAAGGGGGGTATTAGTCTTTTTTAAGTGTTTTGAGTACTCGTTGTGACGAGTCGGATAGTAACACTACGGCACTAGCTAAGATCACAATATCTTTAATCACCAATCGTCCTGCGCCGGATAGTAACGGGAAGCCGAACTCTCCGCTTCCCAGGTCGGGAACCCAGACTTCCGGGGTAGTGACGAGAAAAGAAAGTGTTCCGAGCGTCATGATAATGGCAAGGGCATCACCTGTCAATCCTACTTTCGGGAAAAAGATGCCTAGAAATACCAGTATGCCGATGCTCATAATAAGAGCTCCCAGTCCGTAGGAGAAAGTATAAGTACGGTTTGCTTCGTGCCATGCTCGATTTTCCGGGACGAAAGCACCCTCCGCATTTTTGTGTTCTTTGTATTCGGGCGCATCTTTAGCGTAGAAGAAGCTCATGAAAGGACTGTTGGCTACAAACGGAACAATCCCGTCGGCTTCATAATGGAAATACTTCAATCCGCCTATCCATACAAATACTACCAGAATGGCTACACGGATAAATTGAATACCGAAACTTTTCAGACTTGAAGTGAAGGTCAGTAAAGCGATAAATTTCTCTTTCATTTTGTTGGGGTTTTAATGGGTTTATCTAACGTTGCAAAGGTCGTTCATTCCCCATACTCCCCAAATAGCAATACTTCCGTATGCCTTATCAATTTTTCCCTTCCTGTGTATTTCTGAATTGTACGGCGCTCTGTCCGGTCATATTTTTGAAGAAACGGCTGAAAGAGGCCTGGTCTTCAAATCCAAGAATATCGGCAATTTCTTTAGCACTTTTGTTGCTGTAAAGCAAAAGGCGTTTGGCTTCCGCTTCCACCCGTTCGTGGATTACCCGGAGTGGCGAGGGCAGTTTGCAGGTTGAAAAGATGTTCGATAGTGTCTTGGGAGATTTGTGCAGCATGTCGGCATAGTCCTGTACCTGCTTTTTCGTCCGATAATGCTCGTCAACCAAGTTATAGTATTGGCGGACAATCTCGAAACCGGATTCTTTTTCACGGGTGATATTCATGCGATGACGTGCAATACGAGTACATTGAATGATGAAGCGTTTCAGCAGGATGCGTAGCATCTCCTCCTGCAGGCTGTCGGAAACGGTAAACTCGTTTTCCAGTGCTTCGGTAATGGTGTCGAGCTCTTTACGTTCTTTTTCATTCAGGGTAAAACGGATCAGGTGAGAAGAACCGTTGAACAGGAAACCGCTACACGACACTTCATGGTCATTCCCATAAATGCAATAGAAGTTACTGTTGAATAGCAAAGTCAGGTATTCGCCGTCAATCGATTTAAATTCGAGGTGTTGCAGATGGGTGAGTGAAATCACTTCATCCTTGGTAAGCATCATTTCCTGATGGTCGATTTCTACTGTGATACTTCCGCTACGTACCCATATAAATTTATAAAGCCCCTTTTCTTTTTGCAGTGCTTTTTCTGTCAGATAAGAGTCTGTAAGTGCGAGTGTTCCTTTTAGTTTCGTGTGATATTGTTGTAACATAGTTAGTCCTCCATTGCTGATGCGTCAAATGATAGCGGCAGTAGGTCGCCTATACTTTTTACTTCGTAGATACATTCTTTGCCATATAATAGGATACGGATGGGTTGTTTGTAACGCTTTTCCGTTTCCAGAATCACTTGCCGGCAAGCGCCGCAGGGAGGAATCGGTTGGTCGATGAAATCTTTTTCCGTTCGTGCCGCAATGGCAAGAGTGACAACCGGCTGGTCGGGATATTGGGAATTGGCATAGAATAAGGTAGTGCGTTCCGCACAAAGTCCCGACGGGTAGGCGGCATTCTCCTGATTGGTTCCTGTCACAACAGTTCCGTTGTCCAATAGTGCAGCGGCACCTACAGAGAAATGGGAATACGGAGAATAACTACGAGCTGTTGCCTCCATGGCAGTCTGCATAAGCGCCCGATCGGCCTCATTCAACTCATCATATTGATATACTTTAATAATAGCGGTAATTGTGAGGTCTCTCATATACGTTAGGGTATTGGTTTCTACAATTAATGTTACAAAGTTAGGAAAGAGATTGATAATCCCAATTATTTTTCGGATTTTTGTGCCATCTAATCCACATCTGAACTAAAATGGAGAATAAACTGTATAGACTTATCTTTTTAACCGTTGTTTTCTTCTTTGCCGTAGGAGTGCAGGCACAGAAACGGAATGCCCGTTACATCGAATATATAAATAAGTATAGTGATTTGGCTGTTGAACAGATGAAACTTCATAAAATTCCGGCCAGTATCACACTGGCGCAAGGATTGTTGGAAAGTGGTGCCGGATATAGCCAGTTGGCACGAAAGAGTAATAATCACTTTGGTATTAAGTGTGGTGGCAGTTGGCGGGGGCGTAGTGTTCGCCACGACGACGATGCGCATAATGAATGTTTCCGTGCCTATAAACATCCTCGTGATTCTTACGAAGACCATTCCGACTTCCTTAGAAGAGGGGCCCGTTACGCTTTTCTTTTCAAACTGGATATCACCGACTATAAAGGGTGGGCCCGTGGACTGAAAAAGGCGGGATACGCTACTGATCCTTCTTATGCTAATCGCCTGATTACGATTATCGAAGATTATGATTTGTATAAATACGATCGTAAGGGTGTATATTCAGAACGGAAACTGAAAAAGAATCCTTGGTTGATGAACCCGCATCAGGTGTATATTGCGAATGATATAGCCTATGTTGTAGCCCGCAACGGTGATACTTTTAAAGACTTGGGTGACGAATTTGACATTAGTTGGAAGAAACTTGTGAAGTATAATGATTTGCAGCGTGATTATACGTTAGTGGAGGGAGATATTATCTACCTGAAGAGCAAGAAGAAAAAGGCTTCCAAACCTTATACCGTATATATTGTAAAAGATGGAGATTCCATGCATGGTATCTCTCAAAAATATGGTATCCGCCTCAAAAATCTGTATAAGATGAATCGTAAAGATGGCGAATATGTCCCTGAAATCGGAGATAGATTGCGCCTGCGGTAGAGGCTCGTAGAACGTTCTTTTGTTTGGCACCGATGAACAGCCTCTCCGGCACTGGGGAGGACATGCTTCGCCACCGGGGAATGGGTGTCTCGCCACCGATGAACAGATCCGGCTTCTTTCTTCATAAAAGTTTCGAATTTCGAAAACTTAATGACTCATTTATGTGTTATTATCTTGATAAAACATGATTATAATATGAGTCTTAACATTGCAAAAAGTAATAAGAAACGTGTCGTTATAGTAGGCGGTGGTTTCGGTGGCTTAAAATTGGCTAACAAGCTGAAAAAGTCAGGCTTTCAAGTTGTATTGATAGATAAAAACAACTATCATCAGTTTCCCCCTTTGATTTATCAGGTGGCTTCGGCCGGTATGGAGCCGACTTCCATCTCTTTCCCTTTTCGTAAAATATTCCAGCGTCGGAAAGATTTCTATTTCCGTATGGCGGAAGTACGTGCCATTTTCCCGGAAAAGAATATGATACAGACTTCCATCGGAAAAGCAGAATATGACTATCTGGTGTTGGCCGCAGGAACTACAACCAACTTTTTCGGTAATAAACATATTGAAGAAGAAGCCATGCCGATGAAAAATGTTTCGGAAGCAATGGGATTGAGAAATGCTCTTCTTGCCAATCTGGAACGTGCCTTAACTTGCTCAACCAAACAGGAACAACAAGAGTTGATGAATATCGTCATTGTAGGAGGTGGAGCAACCGGAATAGAGGTAGCCGGAATACTTTCCGAAATGAAGAAATTTGTCCTGCCCAAAGATTATCCTGATATGCCGAGTAGCTTGATGCATATATATCTGATTGAGGCCGGCCCGCGACTGCTTGCTGGAATGTCGGAAGATTCTTCCGCTCATGCCGAACAGTTTCTCCGTGAAATGGGGGTAAATATCCTGTTGAACAAACGCGTTGTAGATTATCGTGACCATAAAGTGGTACTTGAAGATGGCACCGAGATTGCTACGCGTACTTTTATTTGGGTGAGCGGTGTTACCGGAGTGACTATCGGCAACATGGATCCTTCGTTGATAGGACGTGGTGGACGTATTAAGGTCGATTCATTTAACCGTGTAGAGGGGATGAATAATGTGTTTGCTATTGGCGACCAATGTATTCAGTTAGCTGATGAAAATTACCCGAACGGGCATCCTCAACTGGCACAAGTGGCGATCCAGCAAGGAGAACTATTGGCAAAGAATCTGATTCGTATGGAGAAAGGACAGGAAATGAAACCTTTCCATTACCGTAATTTGGGTTCGATGGCGACTGTAGGACGTAATCGTGCCGTGGCAGAGTTTAGTAAAGTAAAAATGCAGGGATGGTTTGCCTGGGTGATGTGGCTGGTTGTTCATCTGCGCTCTATTCTTGGGGTACGCAATAAGGTTATTGTACTCTTGAATTGGGTATGGAATTATTTCACTTACGATCAGTCTATGCGTATGATTGTCTATGCCCGTAAAGCAAAAGAGATTCGTGATCGTGAAAAGGTGGAGGAGACTACCCATTGGGGGAAAGAACTGATACAAGAGGAAAAGACCCCCTCTACTACGTCATCATCCAAATAGACAGGCTTCCTGCTGGCAGGATGATAGATGCTATTCTGAACGGTAAATTCGTACAGGGTGTCCGATATCGGACACCCTGTGTTTTTTGTTATCTTCTATTTATCAATCATTTACGATTTTGGCACAGATTTGGTATATAAAGTACTGAATTGATACATCATAAAATAGTAAATGATCGGATATGGACAGAGAAATTCCTAAAGAGGTACGTCAAAAAGAACGTAATAAGAAGATTATTCGTTATTCATCCATTGGAGTGGCAAGTATTATTGCCATCAGTGTACTTATATCTGTATTAAGGGCAGGAGTGGAGGCAAAGGATCTTGTCTTTTCCACAGTCGATAAAGGGGTGATTGAGGTAAGTGTCAGTGCTTCCGGTAAGGTTGTCCCTGCTTTTGAAGAAATTATCAATTCTCCGATCAACAGTCGTATTATTGAAGTCTATAAAAAAGGGGGAGATAGCGTAGACGTAGGTACTCCGATTCTGAAACTGGACCTTCAGAGTACGGAAATTGAATATAAAAAGTTGCTGGACGAGGAACAGATGCGTCAGTATAAACTCGATCAGCTTCGTGTCAATAATCAGACGAAACTTTCCGATATGGCAATGCAGATTAAAGTGTCGGCAATGAAATTGAGTCGGATGAAAGTGGAGTTGAGAAATGAACACTATCTGGACAGCCTCGGTGCAGGAACAACGGATAAAGTACGCCAGGCTGAATTGAGCTATAATGTGGCTCAATTAGAGTACGAGCAACTTCAGCAACAATATAAAAATGAGAAGGAAGTAGCTGCTGCCGAACTGAAAGTTCAGGAGCTTGATTTTAATATCTTCCGCAAGAGCCTTTCCGAAAAGAAACGTACGTTGGATGATGCACAAATCCGTTCCCCGCGTAAAGCTATTCTTACCTATATTAATAACCAAATTGGTGCACAGATTTCCGAAGGCGGACAGGTAGCTATCATTTCTGATTTGAGCCATTTTAAAGTGGAAGGCGAGATTGCGGATACGTACGGTGACCGTGTAGCAGCCGGAGGAAAAGCAATTGTTAAGATAGGGAGCGACAAACTGGAAGGGACAGTTAGCAGTGTTACGCCACTATCCAAGAATGGTGTGATATCATTTACCGTTCAGTTGAAAGAAGATAATCACCGCCGCTTACGTTCCGGACTAAAGACAGATGTTTATGTGATGAATGCTGTGAAGGAAGATGTAATGCGCATAGCCAATGGCTCTTTCTATGTGGGACGCGGTGAATATGAACTTTTTGTCTGCAACTCTGATAATGAACTGGTAAAACGTAAAATACAGTTAGGTGATTCTAATTTTGAATATGTAGAAGTGTTGAGCGGATTGCAGCCGGGTGATAAAGTAGTAGTAAGCGATATGAGTGCTTATAAGAACAAGAATAAGTTGAAAATTAAATAAACTAAATACTAGAAGTTATGATAACATTGAACTCTCTTTCTAAGATTTATCGTACGGACGAGATTGAGACGGTAGCATTGGAGAATGTGAATCTGACGGTAGAACGTGGAGAATTTCTAAGTATAATGGGACCTTCCGGATGCGGAAAATCCACCCTGCTGAACATAATGGGATTGCTTGATGCACCTACAATGGGAATGGTGGAAATCAACGGAATACGTACCGAAGGAATGAAAGACAAGGAACTGGCGGTTTTTCGTAATAAAACGCTCGGTTTTGTATTTCAGTCTTTTCATTTGATTAATTCGTTGAATGTGATGGATAATGTAGAACTCCCCTTGCTTTATCGACGTATGGCTGGCAGTGAACGAAGACGGTTGGCACAAGAAGTATTGGAGAAAGTAGGGTTAAGCCATCGCATGAATCATTTTCCTACACAACTTTCCGGTGGTCAGTGCCAGCGTGTAGCTATCGCCCGTGCTATTATCGGTAATCCCGAAATAATTCTTGCTGATGAGCCGACCGGTAACCTGGATTCAAAGATGGGAGCTGAAGTAATGGAACTGCTTCATCGGTTGAATAAGGAAGACGGACGCACTATCGTGATGGTTACCCATAATGAAGAACAGGCGAAGCAGACTTCGCGCACTATTCGTTTCTTCGATGGACGCCAGGTACAATAGAAGCGGCCTCTTACGATTAGAACTAAATGGAAAAATTGATTAATGTATCTCTAAATTAAAAATCACCATGACAAAGAATATTTTCATCGTTGCGATAGCTGTCCTGTTAAGTGTTGCTTTCTGTTCGCTATCGGCACAAAATGTGAGTAAAGATTATAATGTGGACGGGTTTTCTGCCATAAACCTGCAATCTGTCGGGAATATTATTTTTACTCAATCGGCAGGATGTTCCTGCCGTCTGGAAGGTCCTTCTGAATTTGTAGAAAAAACAAGGGTGACAGTGAAAAATGGAACTCTGGTTATCTCTTATAAAGATAAAAATGCCAAGAATGTCAAGAATCTGACTTTCTATATCACTGCTCCTGATTTGAGTAAAGTGAAAATAGACGGAGTAGGAAACTTCGATGCAAAAGAAGAACTAAAACTTAAAAATATAGCTTTCGAACTTGATGGAGTAGGCAACTGTAACGTGAAAAGTTTATATTGTGATGAGTTGAAACTAGATGTTGACGGAGTAGGCAATATGAAGTTGAATGTTGATTGCAGCACTATCAAAGCTAAAGTGGATGGAGTAGGAAATATCACTGTATCCGGTAAAGCGGATGCAGCTTTCTTTAAGCGGGATGGCGTTGGTAAAATCAACTCCAAAAACCTGAAGTGTAAAGACGTAACAAAGAAAGGTTGGAATTTCTAATGTAGAATATTCTTCTGTGAACTCCTATAGAATCAAATCAAAAAAAGAATAAGAAGATGTGGAAGCAATACATAAAGCAAGCTCTTTACCAGTTGAAGGAGAACCGGCTTATTAGTATTGTCTGTATGGTAGGTACAGCTTTGGCTATTCTGGGAGAATCTGATATTGACACTGTTTGCGGGAGTACTGGGACTGATATTGAGCTATTCAGTTACTTTCCTGTTAAGCTCATTCCTTTTTGGTAACAGTGAGAATGCAGGTCTTGCCGGGGAAACCTTTTGATGGCGATAATGATTATTCTCGGAGTATTGTATCCAGCTCTGCAGGCTATAAAAGTACAACCGGCCGAAGCATTAAGAGATGAGTAAGAAATATATAGAACTTTATACTGAAACCAATCATGATAAAACTCTACTTTAAACAAGCATTCCATCTGTTGGGAGAAAATAAACTGCTTTCTTCTATTTCCATTATAGGTACAGCTTTGGCTATTGCTATGATAATGGTGATTGTGATTACTTTACGTGCGACCATTGCCCCTTTTGCGCCGGAAACTCATCGTGACCGGATGCTCATTTTCCGGTTTGCCGGACTCCAAAGTAAGTCCAATGTGAATTGGCAAAGCAACGGCCCTATCGGATATAATACGGCAAAGGCTTGTTTCAAAGGAATGACAATTCCCGAAATAGTTTCTATAACCAATATTTCACAGGAAACAATGCTGGCTGCTAAACCGGCAGGTGAAATGGAGAGTTGTAGTGTATTGCAAACAGATGATGCCTTCTGGAAAATATTTGAATTTGAGTTTGTATCCGGTAAACCATATGATAATGCCGATTTCGATGCCGGAGCAGCAAAAGCTGTGATTTCCGAAGATATGGCTCGCCATTTGTTCGGAACATCAGAAGTAGTTGGAAAAACATTCCTTCTGAACCATTCTGCCTATATTGTTTGCGGAGTGGTGCGTCCGGTCTCTAAACTGGCGAAGTACGCCTATGCGCAAGCCTGGATTCCTTTGAGTTCAACAAATGCTTTCACAGACACTTGGGGCGACGATAATATCATGGGTATGACTGCCGTCTATATTTTAGCTAAATCGAAAGACGATTTTCCGTCTATTCGTCAGGAAGCAGACCGCTTGCGGGCTATCTTTATGGCAGGACATCCCAATTTTGATTTACTCTATCGCGGGCAGCCTGATACTTATTTCGTAGCCGCGCAACGCTATTCCGCCAACAATCCTCCGGCTGTGAAAGAAGCAGTACGGCAATACATACTGACATTGCTTGTCTTGTTGATTGTCCCTGCCGTCAACTTGTCCGGACTCACTTTGTCACGTATGCGTAAGCGTATCTCCGAAATAGGAGTGCGAAAAGCCTTTGGTGCACCCAGACGGGAACTCATGATGCAGGTATTATCCGAAAATATGCTTTATTCCCTGTTCGGAGGAATTCTCGGACTGGTATTAAGTTATGTCGCCGCCTTCCTTTTGGGAGGAATGCTTTTCTCCATAGACTTTGTATCCAATGGGGTGGAAGATTTGCGGACCATGTGTGTCGACTTGCTGTTCGACCCTGCCGTGTTCCTATTGGCATTCCTGGCTTGCTTCTTGCTCAATTTATTAAGTGCCGCCATTCCGGCATGGAAGGTAACTCGCACCAATATTGTGGATGCCATCAACGAAAGATAATTCTTCAACTCATTAATTCTAAAGAAAATGCAACTATTAAAACAAATATGGAATGAACGCCGGTCAAACGGATGGTTATGGTCGGAACTATTAATTGTTTTTGTTGTCCTGTGGTATGTGGTCGACTGGACGTATGTGACAGCGCGCACTTATTACGAGCCGGTAGGATTTGATATAACCGATATGTATTATTTAGAGCTAAGTCTGAAAAACGACAAGAGTGATTCCTATCTTTCGAAAGAGAAAAAGAGTACAACTTTAGGACAAGATATTATTGAGTTGACCAATCGTCTCCGTAGATTGCCGGAAGTGGAAGCTGTTTCTGTATCCAGTAATTCGCGTCCCTATATTGGAAGTAATTCCGGCATAATGCTGCGTCTTGATACGTTGGTTAGTAACCCGTTGCAGCGGGTGATGACTCCCGATTTTTTTCAGGTATTCCGTTATCAGAGTACCGATGGACGCGGCTATCAGCCATTGGTGCAGGCTTTAAAAAATGGTAATGTGGTAGTCGGTGAAAATTTCTGGCCCAAAAAATATAAAGGAGACCGTGTACTGTTGGGTAAGGAAGTGGTTAATGTAGATGATTCTACGGAGGTATATAAAATAGGCGGTTTATCAACGAAGGTACGTTATAATGACTTCTGGCCTAATTATAGTGATCGATATGTGGCTATTGCTTTTACGGAAAAGGAAATGGCGAAACTGGAAGGAGAATTTTATCCTTCAAATATAGAAGTTTGTCTACGCGTGAAACCTGGGACTTCCAAAGATTTTGCGGAACATTTGATGAAATTGTCCGCCAACCAGTTGAGTGTCGGCAACTTATTCATCCTGAAAGTGCATGATTATGAAGATATACGGAATGACTTCCAGCAAGGAAGTTATAATCAGGTACAGGTACGCTTCTGGATGATGGGCTTCTTATTGCTTAATATCCTGCTGGGTATTGTCGGCACATTCTGGTTCCGTACGCAGCACCGTCGTGCCGAGTCTGCGCTTCGTATAGCGGTTGGGTCCAGCCGGATGCAGCTTTGGCAGCGTTTGAATAAAGAAGGATTGCTATTATTGACTCTGGCCGCTTTGCCTGCCGTCGCCATATGTTATAATATCGGCTATCTGGAATTGACTGAAGGGGCTATAGAGTGGGGAGTAGTGCGTTTTCTTATCACATTTGCCATTACCTATTTCTTGATGACTTTAATGATTCTCATAGGCATTTGGTTCCCTGCTCGTCAGGCAATTCGCATACACCCTGCCGAGGCGTTGCGCGAAGAATAAAAAACTTGGGCTATCTGTTTGTTTTCAATAGATTTAACGTATCTTTGTCGGCATAATATTGAAAACACCGCAGGCTTTAATTATATGAATCGACGCTACTATTGTTTGCTTATCGTTCTGTTTTTTGCTGTTCTTATTCAGGCGGCAGCAGCGGAACGTACATACAATATCCTGTTTATACAGTCATACACCTCACAAACTCCTTGGCATAGCGATCTTAATCAGGGCTTGGCTAAAGGGTTTAAAGAGAGCGGACTGAAGGTAAACATAACAACGGAATATCTTGATGCGGATTTTTGGGCATTCAATTCCGAGAAGGTAATCATGCGTCGTTTTTGTCAGCGTGCCCGCGACAGGCAGACAGATTTGATTGTAACTGCGAGTGATGAAGCTTTTTATACCCTTTTTGCATGTGGGGATTCATTGCCTTTACAGATTCCGGTAGTGTTTTTCGGTATTAAGTATCCCGATACGAAGTTGATTAACGCTCATTCCAATGTTTGCGGATTCACTACCAATCCGGATTTCGATGTTATATTACGTCAGGCGCAAAAGATATTTCCCCGGCGGAAAGAAGTGGTATGTGTGATAGATAACAGCTTTTTGAGTAACAAAGGCCTTGAAGATTTTGAAGAAGAGTGGAAAATCTTTCAAAAAGATAATCCGGATTATAGAATGAAAGTCTATAATACCCAAAATCATACAACGAGTCACATCATTGCTGCTATTTGTTACCCTCGTAACAGCTACGAACGTCTGGTGGTTGCTCCTAAATGGTCACCTTTCCTTTCATTCGTTGGCAAAAACTCAAAAGCTCCCGTATTTTCGAGTCAGAATGTGGGGTTAACTAATGGCGTATTCTGTGCATACGATTCCGATAGTTATGCTTCAGCATTATCGGCAGCTCAAAGGGCTGCTTTAGTCTTAAAAGGTACATCTCCCCAAGAAATAGGAGTGACAGAAATCACGCAGGGATTCATCTATGACTATAAACAGTTGGATTATTTTCATATTGACCCTGATAAAGTATCCTCTAGCGGAATCATCGTCAACGAACCGTATTGGGAAAAATATAAATACTTTTTTATACTGCTCTATCCGTCTATCCTGGCGTTGCTGATAGCTTCTATCGTGTGGTTGATGCGTGCCAACCGGCGTGAGTCCAAACGACGGATTCAGGCACAGACCCGTCTGCTCGTGCAGAATAAACTTGTGGAACAGCGTAATGAGTTTGATAATGTATTTCATTCCATCCGTGATGGTGTGATAACGTATGATACCGATTTGCACATTCATTTCACAAACCGCTCCTTATTGCAAATGCTGCATTTGCCGTATGAGTCAGGAGGCCGTTTTTATGAAGGAATGATGGCAGGCAGTATATTCAAGATATATTATAACGGTCAGGATATTCTTCATTCTATGCTGAAGCAGGTAGCTGCTAAAGGAGAAAGTGTGAAGATACCTCTGGGAGCTTTCATGAAAGAAGTGCATAGTGATAAATACTTCCCGGTGTCGGGGGAAATAGTCCCGATCCGTTCAAAGGATACGATTACCGGTATGGCACTTTCCGCACGAAATATTTCGAATGAAGAAATGCAGAAGCGTTTCTTTGATATGGCAGTAGACGAAAGCTCCATCTATCCGTGGCAGTTTGATATGGAAACTAACTGTTTCATTTTCCCGCAAGGTTTCCTGAAACGTCTTGGATATGATGAAACGGTTACTACGATTTCCCGTGATGAAATGGATCGTACCATCCATCCTGAAGATTTGAAAGAAATAAGACCATTGTTTGACAGGGCATTGACAGGAGAAGATTCTAATACCCGCCTGAACTTCCGTCAGCGAAATGTCAACGGAGAATATGAATGGTGGGAATACCGTTCTTCTGTAATCACAGGATTGACACAAGACTCATTGTACAATATACTAGGCGTTTGTCAGAGTATCCAACGATATAAGACTGCCGAGCAAGAGATGAGAGAGGCCCGTGATAAAGCTCTCCAAGCCGATAAACTGAAATCGGCCTTCCTTGCAAACATGAGTCATGAGATTCGGACTCCGTTGAATGCAATCGTAGGTTTCTCCGATTTGTTAAGCGATACGAGCGGCTTTACGGGAGAAGAAATCGCCCAGTTTATTGGAACGATCAATAAGAATTGCGGCCTGTTGCTGGCTTTAATTAATGATATTCTTGACTTGTCACGTATCGAATCGGGAACCATGGAATTTATGTTTGCAGAACATAACCTGTCTTTGTTGTTAAAGACCGTCCACGATTCTCAACGACTGAATATGCCTCCGGGAGTAGAACTGATGTTACGTATGCCCGAAAGCGATAAGAAATACCTGACAACGGACAACGTTCGTTTGCAGCAAGTGGTGAATAATCTGATTAATAATGCTGCCAAATTTACGAGTAGCGGTTTCATCACTTTCGGCTATGAAGACGATGAAGATCCCGGATACACCCGTATCTTTGTAGAGGATACCGGAGTCGGTATTTCGGAAGAAGGTATCCGTCATATATTCGAACGGTTCTATAAAGTCGATAACTTCACACAAGGAGCAGGTTTGGGATTAAGTATTTGCCAAACCATTATCGAACGGTTGAATGGCGTTATTTCCGTCACTTCCGAAGTAGGTAAAGGTACCCGGTTCACTGTGCGCCTTCCTAACTACTGCGAATGATCGAACGTTCATTTCTGGGCATAGTGTCCGAAAATGGACACTTTTCTTATTCTGTAATCTGTTGAAAATAAAAATATTACTTTTTTGGCACATCGTTTGATCCTTTGTCGGAGGAAAATACTGTGCATAATGAAAAAGAAAAGTCTATTGTTTGCTCTTGCTGCCGTTTGTCTGCCATTGGCATTGTCGGCACAGAAAGAAAGGGAGATAACCTTGAATGAAGCCATTGCGATGGCACGTGCTCAATCTGTGGATGCTGCCGTTGCTTTAAACGAGTTGAAAACGGCCTATTGGGAATATCGCACTTTTCGTGCCGACCTGCTGCCGGAAGTCAACCTGACCGGAACTCTGCCCAATTATAATAAATCATATAGTTCTTATCAAAATTCGGACGGCTCTTACGGCTTTGTCCGTAACAACACCTTAGGATTGACAGGCGATCTTTCCATCGATCAGAATATCTGGCTCACCGGTGGTAAACTTTCGTTGACCTCTTCACTCGACTATATCAAACAATTGGGAGCCGGAGGTGACCGTCACTTTATGTCCGTCCCTGTCACCTTGCAACTCACGCAACCCATCTTTGGAGTGAATAATATAAAATGGAACAGGCGCATCGAACCGGTGCGTTATGCCGAAGCAAAAGCAGCTTTTATCACCGCTACCGAAGAAGTGACAATGCGTGCCATCACTTACTACTTCAATCTCTTGCTGGCAAGAGAAAATCTCGGCACAGCGAAGCAGAACCTGACAAATGCCGATCACCTTTATGAAGTGGCTCTTGCCAAACGTAAAATGGGACAGATTTCCGAGAATGAACTCTTACAGCTCAAACTTTCCGCCTTGAATGCGAAAGCTGCGTTGACGGAGGCGGAGAGTGATCTCAATGCCAAGATGTTCCAGCTCCGTGCTTTTCTAGGAGTGGGAGAGGATGAAATACTAAGTCCTGTTCTTCCCGAAGCGGTGGATCGTCCGAAGATGGAGTACAATCAGGTTTTAAATAAAGCATTGGAACGTAACTCGTTTGCACAGAATATCCGTCGTCGTCAGTTGGAAGCCGATTATGAAGTAGCCACCGCACGCGGAAACCTGCGTAGCGTTGATTTGTTTGCAAGCGTCGGATATACTGGCGAGAACCGGAACTTCCCTGCCGTTTACCGTAACTTGCAGGATAATCAGATTGTTCAGGTAGGTGTTAAGATTCCGATTCTCGATTGGGGAAAACGTCGTGGAAAAGTCCGGGTAGCCAAGAGCAACCGGGATGTGGTGCTTTCAAAGATCCGCCAGGAACAGATCAACTTCAACCAGGATATCTTTTTGTTGGTGGAGCATTTCAATAATCAGGCGCAGCAGTTGGACATAGCGAAGGAAGCCGATGCAATTGCACAGCAGCGTTATAAAACCAGTATTGAAACTTTCCTGATAGGCAAAATTAATACCTTAGATCTGAATGATGCGCAGAACTCTAAAGATGAGGCAAGACAGAAACATATTTCCGAACTCTATTATTATTGGTATTACTATTATCAGATTCGCAGTCTGACGCTATGGGATTTTCGTTCGAACTCCGAACTTGAAGCTGATTTTGATGAAATTATCCGGCAATAAAAAGGGTCGGAAAAAGCTTTTGAATCCTATGGAGGAACTTGCCGGAGATTATGGGAAAAGTTTTTCAAGTCTGCAAACAGACTATTGCGTATTTATGCCTGATTCATTTGGTATTACGAACTATTTATAGTACCTTTGAAACTCGATTTTAACACTCGGGAAATGAAAAATACGTAAATAATACAGAAAAATTCATTCCCCATTATAAATAAAGAAAGAAATAAAAAAAGAAATTCTTCTTCTTGGAAGATTGAAAAAACAGAAGAAGAAGTTTTCTTGGTAGAGGAATCTTGCAATTTTAACTATGATTCTGATAATTGACGACGACAGCGCAGTGCGTTCTTCGCTTAGCTTCATGTTGAAGCGGGCAGGATATGAAGCACAGACCGTTCCCGGTCCACGGGAAGCTATGGAAGTAGTACGTTCCGTAGCTCCGGATTTGATCCTGATGGATATGAACTTCACTCTTTCTACAACGGGCGAGGAGGGGGTAACCCTTCTCAAACAAGTAAAAATATTCCGTCCCGACACACCAGTGATATTGATGACCGCTTGGGGAAGTATCCAACTTGCCGTGCAAGGAATGCAGGCAGGAGCTTTTGATTTCATTACGAAGCCCTGGAATAATGCCACCTTGTTGCAACGCATTGAAACGGCACTCCAACTTTCGGGCACTCCACAGGAACCAACGCAGGAGCAGAGCGATTCTTTCGACCGCAGCCACATCATCGGGCGTAGCCAGGGATTGATGGATGTGTTGAACACGATTGCCCGCATAGCAAAGACCAATGCCTCTGTTCTCATTACAGGGGAAAGTGGAACAGGTAAGGAATTGATAGCCGAGGCCATTCATATCAACAGTCAGCGAGCCAAACATCCTTTTGTGAAAGTGAATCTTGGAGGTATTTCTCAAAGCCTGTTCGAAAGTGAAATGTTCGGGCACAAAAAAGGAGCCTTTACCGATGCTTCCGCAGACCGTATCGGACGTTTCGAAATGGCAAACAAAGGGACGATTTTCCTGGATGAAATAGGTGATCTCGACCCTTCGTGCCAGGTGAAGTTACTGCGTGTATTGCAGGATCAGACATTTGAAGTGCTCGGCGACAGCCGTCCGCGCAAGACGGATATCCGGGTGGTATCAGCTACCAATGCCGATTTGCGCAAAATGGTGGGCGAACGTACTTTCCGTGAAGACCTCTTCTATCGTATCAATCTGATAACGGTGAAACTGCCGGCCCTGCGCGAACGTCGCGAAGATATTCCCTTGCTGGCACGTCATTTTGCCGATCGTCAGGCAGTAACCAACGGATTGCCCCGTACGGAATTCTCTGCCGATGCCCTGCAATTTTTGAGCCGTTTGCCTTATCCGGGGAATATCCGTGAATTGAAAAACTTGGTGGAACGCACCATTCTGGTAAGTGGCAAACCCCTTCTTGATGCTTCCGACTTTGATGCGCAGTATATTCGCCACGATGACGCAAGAGTGACCGAAGGCGCAGCTCTGGCCGGTATGACTTTGGATGAAATAGAACGCCAGACCATTCTCCAGGCGTTGGACCGTTACAAAGGAAATTTGAGTCAGGTAGCTACGGCATTGGGTATCAGCCGTGCAGCACTCTATCGTCGTCTCGAAAAATATAATATAACAATGTGATAAATTTAGGCACGTGCCTAATAATATTAAGATTAACCGTTAACCACAGATAACGTGCGTATAAAAGGATTCTTTTACATACTAGTCTTTCTGCTGCTGGCATTAGGTAGTGTATTGCTGTTCCTTTCCAGTCAACTGAATACAATCTTTTTCTACATAGGGGAGGGGCTGATACTTTTCATCCTCATTTATCTGACCTTTTTCTATCGTAAGATTGTGAAGCCGTTGAATACAATCGGAAGCGGTATGGAATTGTTGCGTGAGCAGGATTTCAGTAGCCGCCTTAGTCCTGTAGGCCAATATGAGGCCGATCGTGTGGTGAATATCTTCAACCGCATGATGGAGCAGCTCAAGAATGAACGTCTCCGCCTGCGTGAACAGAATAATTTTCTTGATTTGCTGATTAAAGCTTCTCCGATGGGAGTGATGATAACTTCCCTTGATGAAGACCTTTCGGAATTGAATCCGATGGCTTTGAAAATGCTGGGTGTTCGTTTGGAAGACGTACAAGGCAAGAAGATGAAAGAGATTGATTCTCCGTTAGCGGTGGAACTGGCCAACCTCCCGAAAGGAGAGAAGGTAACCGTCCGTTTGAACGACTCGAATATCTACCGGTGCACTCATTCTTCTTTCATTGATCGTGGATTTCAGCATCCCTTCTACTTGGTAGAAACCCTTACCGACGAAGTGATGAAAGCGGAAAAGAAAGCCTATGAGAAAGTAATCCGCATGATTGCTCATGAAGTGAACAATACGACTGCCGGCATCACTTCTACACTGGATACGGTAGAACAAGCCCTTTCCAGCGAAGAAGGAATGGATGACATTTGCGACGTGATGCGTGTGTGTACCGACCGTTGTTTCTCGATGAGTCGTTTCATCACCCGTTTTGCCGATGTGGTGAAAATCCCCGAACCGACACTTTCTTCTGTCAATCTAAATGATTTGGTTTTCACCTGCAAACGCTTTATGGAAGGAATGTGTAATGACCGTCATATCACCCTTCGCATGGAAATAGATGAAAGCCTGAAAGACGTTATGCTGGATGCTGCTCTGTTTGAACAAGTACTCGTAAACATTATCAAAAATGCAGCGGAGAGCATTGAAGCCGATGGAGAAATAATAGTCCGTACTATCTCTCCCGCCACTGTTGAAGTGATAGATAACGGCCAGGGAATCAGCAAGGAAACAGAAGCTAAACTGTTCAGCCCTTTCTTCTCCACCAAACCGAACGGCCAGGGAATCGGACTTATCTTTATTCGTGAAGTCCTGATGCGCCATGGATGCACATTCTCTTTGCGAACCTATGCCGACGGCCTGACCCGATTCCGCATTATTTTCCCCTAATTGTGTCAAATAAGAACATTTCTTCCATCAAATAGACCTTTTTTTGTCTTAAAATCACTCATACCTTTGCCCCGCTCAATTCAATAGGATTTAAGGTATGAGATTAATGAAAAAAGGCACATTGACGCTCTTTCTTTTATTGGCTATCAGTATTCCGCTAAGTGCGCAGTATGTGGTACAAGGGGTGGTGACTGATTCTCTGACCAAAGAGCCTTTGCCTTATGCATCTGTACGCTTAAAAGACACGACAGAAGGAACTACTACCGGAAGCGACGGACGTTTCTATTTCAAAACCAACCGTTCCGAAGCAGTGCTTGTCATCTCTGTAATCGGTTATAATGACTATATCCGTTCCATCCGTCCTGCCCGTAACGCATCGTATAAAGTGACGCTTTCGCCTACCGAATATGCCCTCGGCGAAGTAGTGGTAAAACCTAAGCGCGAGCACTACCGGAAGAAAGATAATCCGGCCGTAGAGTTTGTGCGCCGCATGATTGAAAGCCGTGACAACCATTCCCCCTACGAAAAAGACTTCTGGCAACGCGAACGTTATGAAAAGACCACTTTCGCATTGAACAATTTCGATGAAGAGAAACAGAAGAAATGGCTATATCGCAAATTTGATTTCCTTACCGAATACGTAGACACTTCTGCCGTCACCGGTAAACCGATTCTGACAGTATCAGCCCGCGAACTGCTTGCCACAGACTATTACAGGAAATCTCCCCGTTCCGAGAAGCAATGGGTGAAAGGGCGTAAACAGGCCGGTGTCGATGAATTTCTCTCCAAACAGGGGATGCAGGCTGCCATCAATGAAGTCTTTAAAGACGTGGACATCTACGAAAATAATATTTCCTTGTTCACGAATAAGTTTGTCAGTCCATTGTCCCGTATCGGCACAGGCTTCTATAAATATTACCTGATGGATACCTTACAGATTGCCGGAGAACCCTGTGTAGACCTAGCTTTTACACCATTCAATTCCGAGTCTTTCGGTTTCAACGGACATCTCTATGTGGTGCTCGACTCTACTTATTTTGTCAAACGTGCCGTATTCAACTTCCCCAAAAAGATAAACCTGAACTTTGTGGATTATATGTTGCTCGAGCAGGAATTCAAGCGTGCCGAAGACGGTACCCGCTTGCTCGACCACGAAAGCATCACTGTTGAGTTTAAACTGACCGAAGGGCAGGATGGTATTTTTGCCCGCCGTGTGGCAGATTACAGCAACTATACCTTTACCCCGACTGCTGAAGCCGATAAAGCTTTCACCAAGCCCGAACGCATCATCGAAGAAACCGAAGCCTTGTCTCGCCCCGAAACATTCTGGGCGGAGAACCGTCCGCAAGCCGCCATCTCCCAACAGGAGAACTCGGTAGACCGCCTGATGACACAATTACGCAGCTATCCGGTATATTACTGGACGGAAAAAGTGCTTTCCATTCTCTTTACGGGATATATCCCTACCTCCAAAGAAGCCCCCCTTTTCTATATCGGCCCGATGAATGCAACCATCAGCGGCAATACATTGGAAGGTCCCCGCATCCGTGCCGGAGGTATGACAACCGCCTGGCTCAATCCGCACCTGTTTGGCAAAGGATATGTGGCTTACGGTTTTAAAGATGAAAGAGTGAAAGGATTGGCGGAACTGGAATATTCGTTCAAGAAGAAAAAAGAATACGCCAATGAATTTCCCATCCATTCTCTGAAATTGCGTTACGAATCAGATGTGAACCAGTACGGACAAAACTACCTGTACACAAGCAAAGACAACGTGTTCCTAGCCTTGAAACGTGAGAAAGACGACCGTATCGGCTATTTCCGGCAAGCGGAGATGACCTATATCAATGAATTCTACTCCGGCTTTTCTTTCCAGTTAACGGCACGTACACGAAAAGATGAGTCCTCCTACCTGATCCCTTTCTTAAAAAAGGAAGGAGATGCATACACTCCGGTCAAAGATTTCTCTATCAGTGCGGCAGAGTTAAAACTGCGTTATGCTCCGAACGAGAAATTCTTCCAGACCCAATGGAACCGTTTCCCTGTGTCATTGGATGCACCGGTGTTTACCCTGTCTCATACCCTTGCCGGAAAAGGCGTGTTGGGTAGCGATTACACCTACAATCATACCGAGGCCGGTATTCAGAAACGCTTCTGGTTTTCCGCATTCGGCTATACGGATATTATCCTGAAAGCCGGAAAAGTGTGGGACAAAGTTCCTTTTCCGTTGCTAATCATGCCTAATGCCAACCTTTCTTATACCATCCAACCCGAATCCTACTCGTTGATGAATGCGATGGAGTTCATGAACGATGAATATTTCTCGTGGGATGTTACGTATTTCCTCAACGGATGGCTGTTCAACCGCGTTCCGTTGTTGAAAAAACTCAAATGGAGGGAAATAGTTTCCTGTCGGGGTCTATATGGACATTTGAGCGACAAAAACAACCCTGCTTTGAGTGACGGTTTGTTCGCTTTTCCGATAGAAAACACGCAAACAATGGGAAAAACACCTTACGTGGAGGTGGGTGTCGGTATCGAAAACATTTTCAAGGTGTTACGTTTAGACTATGTCTGGAGGCTCACTTATCGTGATTCTCCCGGGATTGACAAATCAGGCTTGAGAATAAGTCTCCACATGACCTTTTAAAAGTTAAATCCTGCTAATTGCAATGTTTATATGACAAATAAAGACCGTATTAGTAATTAATTAATCTTATTTTTGCATCAATTTTAGTTTAATTTTAATAGAATAGAAATGAAACAAGAAATTAAACCCGCTACCGGGCGTCTTGGCGTACTGGTAGTTGGAGTGGGTGGTGCGGTAGCTACCACGATGATTGTAGGTACACTAGCCTCTCGCAAGGGACTGGCAAAACCGATAGGATCTATTACCCAGTTAGCCACAATGCGCATGGAGAACAACGAAGAAAAACTCATCAAGGACGTTGTGCCTTTGACGAATTTGGAAGACATTGTTTTCGGAGGATGGGATATTTTCCCGGACAACGCATACGAAGCTGCTATGTACGCCGAGGTTTTGAAAGAAAAAGACCTGAATGGAGTAAAAGAAGAGTTGGAAGCTATCAAACCGATGCCGGCTGCTTTCGATCACAACTGGGCAAAACGTCTGAATGGTACGCACATTAAGAAGGCCGCTACCCGTTGGGAAATGGTAGAACAACTTCGCCAGGATATTCGCGAATTCAAAGCTGCCAACAATTGCGAACGTATAGTTGTACTCTGGGCTGCAAGTACTGAAATTTACATTCCGTTGTCTGACGAACACATGTCACTCGCTGCTTTAGAGAAAGCAATGAAGGAAAACAACACTGAAGTGATTTCTCCGAGTATGTGTTATGCGTATGCTGCGATTGCAGAAGACGCTCCGTTCGTAATGGGTGCTCCTAACTTGTGTGTAGATACTCCTGCTATGTGGGAATTCTCTAAACAAAAGAATGTACCTATCTCCGGTAAAGACTTCAAGAGTGGTCAGACACTGATGAAAACTGTATTGGCTCCGATGTTCAAGACTCGTATGCTGGGTGTGAACGGTTGGTTCTCTACCAATATCCTCGGTAACCGTGACGGTGAAGTACTCGATGATCCGGATAACTTCAAGACAAAAGAAGTCAGCAAGCTGTCTGTAATCGATACTATCTTCGAACCCGAAAAATATCCGGATCTCTACGGAGACGTTTATCATAAAGTACGTATCAACTACTATCCTCCCCGCAAAGACAACAAAGAAGCATGGGACAACATCGACATCTTCGGATGGATGGGCTACCCGATGGAAATCAAGGTGAACTTCCTTTGCCGCGACTCTATCCTTGCAGCTCCTATCGCTCTTGACCTTGTGCTGTTCAGTGACTTGGCTATGCGTGCAGGCATGTGTGGCATCCAGACTTGGTTGTCATTCTTCTGCAAGAGCCCGATGCACGATTTCGAACATCAGCCCGAACACGACTTGTTTACACAATGGAGAATGGTAAAACAGACATTGCGTAACATGATTGGTGAAAAAGAACCTGATTACTTAGCTTAATCAGTAACCCCCAATAATAAGTTGAGATTGAGATTTACCATCCTATAAAGACTGGTGGATGCTCAACCTCAACTTTTACTTTTTTATTGTACAAATTCCCGATCACATTCGGGAACTCATGGCATAACCGACTCGTAGTTTGTAATTAGTAATTAGTAATAAATGAAGCGTCCTCCCTTTCTACCTGTTTTTATAGGCACGGGCTTTGGCTCCGGTTTTTCTCCTTTTGCTCCCGGCACGGCTGGGGCGTTACTGGCTTCTATCATTTGGATTGCATTTTATTTCCTCCTTCCTTTCCCTGTTGTATTATGGCTGACCGCCGCTTTGGTGATTGTATTTACATTCGCCGGCATTTGGGCTGCCAATAAACTGGAAACTTATTGGGGGGAAGATCCTTCGCGTGTGGTAGTGGACGAGATGGTAGGAGTATGGATACCGTTATTGGCCGTTCCCAATGACGACCGTTGGTTCTGGTACGTGATTGCAGCTTTTGCCCTGTTCCGTATCTTTGATATAGCCAAGCCGTTGGGCATACGCCGTATGGAAAGCCTGAAAGGTGGAGTAGGTGTGATGATGGACGACGTTTTGGCGGGAGTGTATAGTTTTATTTTGTTAGTGGGAGCAAGATGGGTGATTGGCTGAAAAGAGTTGCACGGATGATTTCCCAGAAAGGTGGCATCTTCATGTTCTTGAGGGCGCAGCTTTCTGCTCAAATGGCAACTATTGCAGACTTTCTCGTTACGATTCTTCTGGTCAGGCTATTTGAAGTCTACTATGTATATGCCACCCTGGCGGGGGCTATCTATGGAGGAATCGTCAATTGTGTTATCAACTATAAATGGACCTTTAAATCGAAAGGAAAGAAAACGAATGTCGCTGCAAAGTTTATCCTTGTATGGATTTGTAGCGTTTGGCTAAACACGTGGGGCACGTATGCACTGACAGAATCATTAGCAAAGATTCCCTGGGTACGTGATACGCTTAGCCTGTATTTCGGAGATTTCTTCATTATTCCTAAAGTGGTAGTAGCAATCATCGTGGCATTGTTCTGGAACTATAATATGCAGCGTGTCTTTGTTTACCGGAATATAGATATAAGAAGTTTATTCGGAAAAAGAAACTGAAAAAAAACAGATTGAAAAAATCGATTGAAAGAACTGATTGAGAAAACAGAAGATTTAGATAAAAATAGCTATAAACAGATTTAAACAGATGAATTACAGAGATTATTTACAACAGTTGATTTATAAGATTATCAATCCCCTGATACGCGGAATGATTAAAATAGGGATCACTCCTAACTTTATCACCACTACCGGATTTATCCTGAATGTAGTAGCGGCAGGAATGTTTGTATATGCCGGCATTTATGGCGGTCAAAACGATCTGGCCATTATCGGCTGGGCAGGCGGTGTGATTTTGTTTGCCGGATTATTTGATATGATGGACGGACGTGTAGCTCGCCTGGGTAACATGAGTTCCAAGTTCGGTGCGCTTTATGATTCAGTACTCGACCGTTACAGTGAATTGATGACCTTCTTCGGTATCTGTTACTATTTGTCAATGAAAGACTATTTCCTTTATGCACTTATTGCCTTCATAGCACTAATCGGCTCACTGATGGTAAGCTATGTGCGTGCCCGTGCCGAAGGACTGGGAATCGAATGTAAAGTAGGATTCATGCAACGTCCGGAGCGCGTAGTGCTGACCAGTCTCGGAGCTTTATTCTGTGGCGTTTTCAAAGATATCACCGCTTTCGAACCGATTCTGATTATGATTGTTCCTCTTGGCTTTGTTGCAGTGTTTGCCAATATCACGGCTTTTGCACGTGTGAGACATTGCTACAAAGCGATGAAAGAATAATCTATCATTTATCAACTATCACCTATCAACTAATATGATAAAGAATATTCAAATGCCGTCGAAGAGAGAAGCCCTGACTGTGACAGTCATTATGGCTCTTTTCCTTTTGCTGACAGGTATCTTCATCGGACTTCGTTCCGAGCACCTGTTAATGGCGGTACTCTATTTAGTTTTATTTTTTGCCGGACTGCCTACTCGTAAGTTAGCAGTAGCTCTGTTGCCTTTCGCCATTTTTGGAATCTCGTATGACTGGATGCGTATTTGCCCCAACTACGAAGTGAACCCGATTGACGTGGCCGGACTGTATAATCTCGAAAAGTCCCTTTTCGGAGTGATGGATAATGGCCTTCTGGTTACCCCTTGCGAATACTTCGCAGCGCACAACTGGCCGATAGCAGACGTCTTTGCCGGAATCTTCTACCTTTGCTGGGTTCCTGTTCCTATCCTGTTCGGGCTTTGCCTGTATTTCAAGAAGGAAAGAAAAAACTACCTTCGCTTTGCACTGGTATTTTTATTCGTCAACCTGATCGGCTTTGCCGGTTATTATATCCATCCGGCCGCTCCGCCCTGGTATGCTATCAACTACGGTTTCGAACCGATACTGAACACACCCGGCAATGTAGCAGGATTGGGACGCTTTGATGCTTTCTTCGGAGTGACCATCTTCGATTCGATCTATGGACGCAATGCAAACGTCTTTGCGGCAGTACCTTCACTGCACGCGGCCTATATGGTAGTTGCATTAGTGTACGCCATTATTGGTAAATGCAGATGGTATGTGATTACCCTTTTCTCTATTATTATGGTAGGTATTTGGGGAACAGCCATTTATTCATGCCATCATTATATCATTGATGTATTACTCGGTATCTCTTGCGCGTTGATCGGCTGGCTGGTATTCGAATATGTATTGATGAAAATCCCGGCATTCAAAAGATTTTTCGAAAGATATTATGCATATATAAGGTAGATCTATCCCCGTGCTGGACTATAAATCGTACTAAGTCATACAAGAAACAGTGAAGAACAAATATCGTAATATATTCCTCGCCTTTGGTATCATCGCCGTCCTGATTATGATATTCACTTTCGATATGGATTATCAGGAGCTTTGGATGAATCTGAAACGTGCAGGGATATATTTACCTTTGGTCTTGTTGCTGTGGCTGTTCGTCTACCTGATTAATACAGTCTCATGGTATATAATAATCCGTAGCAGCGGTAAAACCGGCTTTTCATTTGCCCGGCTCTACAAATTCACAGTGACGGGATTTGCACTCAATTACGTGACTCCCGTCGGACTGATGGGCGGTGAACCATACCGCATCATGGAACTGAAACCCTATATAGGAATCGAGCGCGCTACCTCTTCCGTGATTCTTTACGTGATGATGCACATCTTTTCCCACTTTTGCTTTTGGTTGAGTTCGGTATTACTTTATGTCTGCCTGTACCCGGTAGGGTGGGCGATGGGAATAATCCTGGGAGCTATAACCCTCTTTTGTCTACTGATCGTTATTCTTTTCATCAAAGGCTACCGGCATGGGATGGCAGTGGCTTTTGTCCGCATGGGTGGCCGTATTCCTTTCCTGAAAAAGAAAGTACTTCATTTTGCAAGTGCACATAAAGAGAAACTGGAGAATATAGACAAACAAATCGCACTTCTCCATCAGCAAAAGAAACAAACCTTTTATAGCGCCCTCTTATTGGAATATACCGCCCGCATAGTCAGTTGTCTTGAAATCTGGCTGATACTGAATGTGCTGACCACTAACGTCAACTTTGTCGACTGCTGCCTGATTGCAGCTTTCTCTTCTCTTCTTGCCAACCTGCTGTTTTTCCTGCCCATGCAACTGGGAGGTCGTGAAGGCGGCTTTGCCCTTGCCGTAGGTGGACTTTCCCTTTCCGGAGCCTACGGTGTCTATGCCGCTTTGATTACTCGGGTGTGTGAAATGGTATGGATTGTTATCGGACTTGCACTGATGAAAGTAGGAAACTTTAAACAATCAAAAGAAAAATATTCTGCTTAAATTTATAACTTTGTCTGACTTATAAAAGGATCTATATAAAAAGACCTATAAAGAAAGTGACAATGAATAATTTTATCTTTTACAGCCCTACCGAATTTGTATTCGGACGGGACACGGAAGCGCAGACCGGAGCACTAGTGCAGAAATACGGCGCACGCAAAGTAATGATTGTCTATGGCGGTGGCTCTGTGATGCGCAGCGGATTATTGGCTCGTGTTGAGAAATCATTGCAGGAAGTAGGTATTCCCTATTACATGCTGGGTGGTGTACAGCCTAACCCGATAGACACGAAAGTATATGAAGGAATCGACCTCTGCCGGAAAGAAAACGTAGACATGATGCTCGCCGTTGGCGGCGGCTCTGTGATTGATACGGCGAAAGCCATTGCAGCCGGAGTTCCTTACAACGGAGATTTTTGGGATTTCTACATCGGAAAAGCCATTGTGACGAAGGCATTGAAAGTAGCCGCTGTGTTAACGATTCCTGCTGCCGGAAGCGAAGGTTCCGGTAACACCGTCATCACGAAAGTCGATGGCTTGCAGAAATTAAGCCTCCGTGCTCCCGGTATACTACGTCCTGTTTTTGCCGTGATGAACCCCGAACTGACCTACACACTTCCTCCTTTCCAAACCGCCTGCGGCATTGCCGATATGATGGCACACATCATGGAACGCTATTTCACCAATACGAAAGACGTAGAGATAGGCGACCGCCTGTGCGAAGGCACACTACTTGCCATCATCAAAGAAGCAACCACCGTCATGAAAGAACCTGAAAACTACGGAGCCCGTGCCAATCTAATGTGGAGTGGAACCATTGCCCATAACGGAACCTGTGGTGTAGGTTGTGAAGAGGACTGGGCTTCCCACTTCCTCGAACATGAAATCAGCGCCATCTATAACGTGACTCATGGCGCCGGACTCTCCGTAATCTTCCCTGCCTGGATGACATGGATGACAGAACACAATGTGGATAAGATAGCCCAATACGCCATCCGAGTGTGGGGAGTGGCAGAATCAGATGATAAAAAGGCAGTAGCCCTTGAGGGAATCTCGCGCCTGAAATCCTTCTTTACCTCCATCGGCCTGCCTGTGACTTTCAAAGAACTTGGCATTGAGAATCCCGACATCGACCGCCTTGCAGATAGTCTGCACCGGAATAAAGGTGAATTGGTAGGTAACTATGTCAAATTAGCAAAACAGGACAGCAAAGAGATATACCGTCTGGCATTATAAAAAAACAGATATAACCGACAGCTGCATCATTTGCCTTTTGATAGAGGATAAATGATGCAGTTATTCTTTTTGCTATTGATTAATAAATGGGCGATTGAATGGGGCTATCGTTGGATGCCTGAATATGAAACGGCGGAAGCCGAAATACCTCATTTGAATAAGTGGATCATTGAGAAGCTGCGGGAGGACAAACGCTATACGTTCGGAACGGAACTCGACAGAAACGATCCCCGCAATCAGAGTGAGGATTTGGGAGACGATGCCATGCTGGCAAGTTCGTAGGGTATCAAAAACCTGAAACGCGTGGTGCCTGAAATCATGAACTGGACTTATGAACCGAACGAAGGTTATATGAAAGCTGTCCGTTTGTATCAGAATGTGTGGGACAATTCGACTTGTACATGGGCCATGTGGCTACCAATGTGGCCGGTATCTACCACAATCCGATTTCTGTGGAACAGACAGACATGAAAGCGGTGGAATATGTTCCGAAAGATATTCAGAAGAAAGCAGTCGACTTCCTGAACAAGGAACTGTTTACTACACCGACTTGGCTGATGGATGATAAATTGTCCGAAAGAACAGGTATCAATACTTTTAATTCGATCTATCGTGTGCAGAGCAGTACATTGAAACAGCTGCTTAGCAGCCGCACGCTCGATAAGATGATGGATAACGAACTGGTCAACGGTGCGAAAGCATATACGGCCAATGATCTGTTCCGTGATTTGAAAAAGAGTATCTGGAGCGATATGCAGGGAGGAAAGAAACCGGATGCTTCCCAACGTAGTTTGCAAAAGACTTATGTCAATGCGTTGATTGGAATGCTTGATAAACCGAAGAACAGTTCCGGTTCGCTCGGAAGTCTGGGTGGTTATTCGCTCGTAGCTTTCGATTTCCCTTCTGAAGCACCGACTATTGCACGCGGACAGTTGACTGATCTTAGAAGAGACCTGACTAATGCGGCAAATGCTTCCAGCGGAATATACAGAAGTCATTATCTGAACTTGAAAGCGTTGATTGATGCTGTATTCGACGTGAAGTAGAAAAATAATTTACGACTAAGTTCATTTATGATTAGACGATTTACGATGTACGATTGGAAATTTGTGGTTTATGTTTAAAAGAGATATATTATTTCATCTGGAAAGACGATACGCATAGAAAGCCTTTGATATTGCGTGGAGCAAGGCAAGTCGGTAAAACAACGGTAGTCAACGAATTTGGAAAGCAGTTTGACAATTACCTGTATTTGAATTTGGAGAAACGGGAGGCAGCATCCTTGTTTGAGTTGAATGTATCTCTAAAAGATTTGATGCCTTTATTTTTTGCACATTGCGGAAACCCGTAATATTGAAAAATGGATAGTGGAAGAAAAATAGATAAAACAAAAAGGCGGCTCGTTTTGACCGGGCCGCCTTCTCTGTTTATTTGATTTCGATTTCTTCCTTCATATCGATTTCCTCTCCATGTGTATCATAGAACACATATTGCAGGAATGCGAGTTTCTGACTTGGAATAATCTTAATACCGAATCCATATTTCATTTGCCACTTCCGTTTTAGGGAAACGAGTCCCTGATTGATGTAGGCGGCAACATACGGATGGACGTGTAACGAGAATTTCTTAACCTTCAGTTTATTGACCAGGTAATCAATTTTACTCTCCAAAGTGTCCGTAAAGAGAATGGACGATTTGATGGTGCCTTTGCCGAAGCAAGTAGGACAGATTTCAGTCGTGTTGACGTCCATTGCCGGACGCACACGTTGGCGTGTAATCTGCATTAGCCCGAATTTGCTAAGCGGCAGAATATTATGCCGTGCCCTGTCTTTCTGCATATTGGCACACATTCGTTCATAAAGCTTTTGACGGTTTTCGGCTTCATTCATATCGATGAAGTCGACGACAATGATACCACCCATGTCTCTTAATCGCAGTTGGCGGGCCAGCTCGTCGGCGGCTCCCAGATTTACTTCGAGTGCGTTACCTTCCTGCCCGTTGGCATTCTTGGTGCGATTACCGCTGTTCACGTCTACTACGTGAAGCGCCTCAGTGTGCTCAATAATCAGATAGGCACCACTCTTGTAAGAGACTGTTTTACCAAACGATGATTTAATCTGCTTGGTGATACCGAAATTGTCGTAAATGGGAAGTTGGCCTTTGTACAGTTTCACGATATTAGCCCGGTCGGGCGCAATCAGTGATACGTAATCCCTAATTTCATTGTACACAGCCTCGTCGTTGACGTGAATATTCTCAAATGATGGGTTGAAGAGGTCGCGCAACAAACCTACGGCGCGGCTGGTTTCTTCATAAATCAACGTCGGGTACTTGGTGGCTTTTTGTACTTTTACCATCGCATCTTCCCAATGCTTAACCAAAACTTTAAGCTCTCCGTCGAGTTCGGCTACGCGTTTGCCTTCGGCTACCGTGCGGACAATGACACCAAAGTTTTTAGGCTTGATGCTCATCAGCAGTTGTTTAAGGCGGGCGCGCTCTTCGCTCGATTTAATCTTTTGTGAAACAGAAACCTTGTCATTGAAAGGGATCAGTACGAGATAGCGTCCGGCAAACGAAATTTCGGACGTCAGTCGCGGTCCCTTAGTGGAGATCGGTTCCTTAACGATTTGCACCACTACTTCTTGTCCTACTTTGAGGGTGTTGGATACAGTTCCATCCTTGTCAAGGTCGGGAAGCAGGGTTGCTTTGCTGATGGAGGTCAGCTTCTTTTTGTCGCTTAAAGTCTGCTTTACAAACTTTTCGAGTGAGTTAAATTGAGGACCCAAGTCTAAATAATGAAGGAAAGCGTCTTTCTCGTAACCGACGTCTACAAAGCATGCATTCAGTCCGGGCATCAATTTCTTGATACGTCCCAAATACATATTGCCCACAGAGAAAGAAATATTTCTTCCTTCGCTTTGAAGTTCCACCAGGCTCTTATCTTCGAGAAGGGCGATGGAGACCTCTTTGGGCTGTACGTCAACTACTAGTTCATTTGTCACTGTTTTGTTTCCTTATTATTGATTGAATCTCGTTTATATGAACAACTTTTTTGACAAATTGTTCATTTTGGGTTAGCTACTTAAACAAAGAACAAACTTGAAAGACATTAGCTTCGCAAGTTTGTTCTTTATTTCTGTGTGATCCAGACTTAAAAATTATTTTTTGCTTTTATGTCTGTTCTTTCTTAGTCTTTTTTTACGCTTGTGCGTAGACATTTTATGTCTTTTTTTCTTTTTTCCGCTTGGCATAGCTTCACATTTTATGGGTTAATACTCTTGTTTATTATTTCTTTACTGAAATTGTAAATGTCTTAGCCGGTTTGAAAGCCGGAATGTTGTGCTCCGGAATAATGATCGTAGTATTTTTAGAAATGTTACGAGCAGTCTTTTGCGCTCTTTTCTTTACTACGAAACTACCAAACCCACGCAAGTATACGTTCTCATCGTTAGACAATGAATCCTTTACTGCATCCATAAATGCCTCAACTGTTGTAAGAACTGTCTGCTTATCAATCCCAGTTTTCTTTGTAATCTCGTTTACAATATCTGCTTTAGTCATTTTTCCTTAAAAAAAATATTATTACTATGTTATTGCTAATTTTTTGGACTGCAAATATATAGCTTTTTAAGCTCCTAAAAAAATATATTCTGCACATTTTTCTAAAAAAATAGTGGCATAGGGTTTTCTTAGAGCTAAAAGAGTTACTTTTGTGTGCCTTTTGAGTAGGATATACAAGATAAATGTTAGATAATACATTAGGAATGAGGATATGAACGAGTTTACGAAAACGATTGTAGAGTGGTATGAAGAGAATAAACGTGAACTGCCCTGGAGGGAGTCTGCCGATCCGTATCTGATCTGGATTTCGGAGATTATTCTTCAACAGACGCGGGTGGCGCAGGGGTATGATTATTTTCTTCGCTTTATCAAGCGTTTTCCCGATGTGCAGACTTTGGCCGCTGCGGATGAGGACGAGGTGATGAAGTATTGGCAGGGGTTGGGGTATTATTCGCGTGCCCGCAATCTTCATGCTGCCGCCAAAAGCATGAATGGTGTTTTCCCGAAAACATATCCGGAAGTGCTGGCTCTGAAAGGAGTGGGAGAGTACACGGCGGCAGCTATCTGTTCGTTTGCTTACGGCATGCCTTATGCGGTGGTGGATGGCAATGTGTATCGGGTACTTTCACGTTATTTCGGTATAGATACTCCGATTGATTCGACGGAAGGAAAGAAACTTTTTGCAGCATTGGCGGATGAGATGTTGGATAAGAAGCATCCGGCTGTTTACAATCAGGGGATAATGGATTTTGGGGCGATTCAGTGTACTCCGCAGTCGCCCAACTGTTTGTTCTGTCCGTTGGCAGGGGGGTGCTCGGCACTTTCGAAGGGGGTGGTGACAAAGCTTCCGGTGAAACAGCATAAAACAAAGACTACCAACCGTTACTTCAATTATATTTATGTACGTGCGGGCGCGTATACCTTTATAAATAAACGAACAGGAAATGATATTTGGAAGAATCTGTTCGAATTGCCATTGATAGAGACTCCGACGGCTCTTTCGGAGGAAGAGTTTCTTGCTTTGCCGGAATTCCGTACATTCTTTGCATCGGGGGAAGTGCCGGTGGTGCGTTCTGTTTGCAGGGAAGTGAAGCATGTGTTGTCTCACCGGGTGATTTATGCTAATCTGTATGAAGTAACATTATCTGAAAATTTGACTTCTTTCGGTGATTTCCAGAAAATAAAAGTGGAGGAACTGGAGCAGTACGCTATTTCAAGGCTGGTGCAAACTCTGCTGCAAGCACTAAATGGCAAGTATTAAGTTTTAATACTTAAAATTCTTGCATCCTATTGTTATTCTGTTTAATTTTGGCAGCAGATTTAATTTTAAGAATCATAAACTTGATACAGATATGTCAGTAAATAGAGTGATATTGGTAGGAAATGTAGGACAAGATCCTCGGGTGAAATACTTCGATACAGGTTCGGCAGTAGCAACTTTCCCATTGGCTACGACGGATCGTGGATATACGTTGGCTAATGGAACCCAGATTCCCGAAAGAACAGAGTGGCATAATATCGTTGCATCTAACCGTTTGGCGGAGATTGTAGATAAATATGTGCACAAAGGTGACAAGCTGTATCTGGAAGGGAAGATAAGAACGCGTTCTTACAGCGACCAGTCGGGTGCTATGCGCTATATCACCGAAATTTATGTGGATAATATGGAAATGTTGTCTCCGAAAGGAGCCAACCCGGGTGCGGGAGCTTCTGCTTCCGGACAGCCTGCTATGGGACAGCAGCAACAACCGGTTGCCGGCCAGCCGCAACAAACGCAGCAGTCGCAGGCGCAACCTGTACAAGATAATCCGGCAGATGATTTGCCGTTCTAAATAATGTGATAGTGTGCCAATCGATTTTTTCTAACTCATTGGCACATTATCTTTTGTTTAACTAAAATATAAACTCTTTGGACTCAGATGGTTATTTAAGCCAATTGGCTGACATTTTCAACGGTATTACCGTAAACACTCCTTCTATCTCTGCTATTATTGCCATAGCGTTGGCAGGTGTGCTCCTGCTTGCTTCCGGCTTTGCTTCGGCTTCCGAAATAGCTTTTTTCTCACTTACTCCTTCCGACCGGAATGATATTGATGAACATAATCATCCTTCCGATGAAAAAATAAGTGCCCTGTTGGGTGATTCAGAACGCCTCTTGGCAACGATATTGATTACGAACAATTTTGTGAATGTGACCATTATCATGCTTTGCAATTTCTTCTTTATGAATGTGTTTGTTTTCCATTCTCCGTTGGCAGAGTTCCTGATACTGACCGTCATCCTGACTTTCCTCCTGTTGTTGTTCGGTGAAATTATGCCTAAGATCTATTCGGCACAGAAAACATTGGCCTTTTGCCGTTTTTCGGCACCGGGAATTTACTTTCTGGGAAAGGTATTCCGTCCGATAGCTACTGTGCTTGTGCGTTCGACAACTTTTCTGAATAAGCATTTTGTGAAGAAGAGTCACAATATTTCTGTGGATGAACTGTCGCACGCGTTGGAACTGACGGATAAAGCGGAGCTTTCTGAAGAGAATAATATTCTGGAGGGAATTATCCGTTTCGGTGGGGAAACCGTGAAGGAGGTGATGACATCACGTCTGGATATGGTCGATCTGGATATCCGTACGTCTTTCAAGGAGGTGATGCAATGTATCATTGAAAATGCTTATTCACGTATTCCTATCTATTCCGGTTCACGGGACAATATCAAAGGGGTGCTGTATATTAAAGACCTTCTGCCTCATGTCAATAAGGGGGATAATTTCCGTTGGCAGTCATTGATTCGTCCGGCTTATTTTGTGCCGGAGACGAAGATGATTGATGATTTGCTGCGTGACTTCCAGGCGAATAAGATTCATATTGCTATTGTTGTGGATGAGTTTGGAGGAACTTCCGGACTGGTAACGATGGAGGATATTATCGAAGAGATTGTAGGTGAGATTCACGACGAATACGATGATGAAGAGCGTACATACGTTGTCTTGAATGACCATACCTGGATATTTGAAGCGAAAACGCAATTGACGGATTTCTATAAGATTGCAAAAGTAGACGAAGACGAATTTGAAAAGGTGGTGGGAGATGCAGATACATTGGCAGGTATGTTGCTCGAAATTAAAGGTGAATTCCCGGCGCTGCATGAGAAAGTGACGTATCACAATTATGAGTTTGAAGTGCTCGAGATGGATAGTCGCCGTATATTGAAAGTTAAGTTTACAATTCTGCCGAAGGAAGTGGAAGATGGCGTTGTTTCTGCAGTATAAGACAAATGGTATACAGTGGGCTGTCTGGAAGATGGAAGAGTCTTTGGATGCTTTATTGCTTCTTTTGCCCGGTTCGCGAAGAGCTTTCTGTGAGCAGGATTTGAATCGCTTTGTCTCCGAACGTCGTAAGATGGAATGGTTGTCGGTTCGTGTTCTGTTGTATTCCATGTTGCAGGAAGACAAGGAAATTGGTTATTCTCCCGAGGGGAAACCTTATCTCACAGATCATTCTTCTTTTATCAGTATTTCTCATACGAAAGGTTATGTGGCAGTGATGCTTGCTTCTTCGGTTCCGGTAGGCATTGACATTGAGCAATATGCCCAACGGGTTCACAAGGTATCCGACCGCTATGTCCGTCCTGACGAGCAAGTAGAATCTTATCAGGGAGATATAACCTGGGGGCTGCTATTGCATTGGTCGGCAAAGGAAGCTGTTTTCAAGCGGATGGAAAATGCGGATGCTGATCTTCGTAAACTCCGGCTGACGCATTTTATTCCTCAAGGGGAGGGGATGTTTCAGGTTCAGGAGTTGGCTACGGAGCAGCAAGAACTTTATTCTGTCGGTTATCGTATTTGTCCGGACTTTGTATTGACGTGGACATTGAATTGAACGGACGAAGAAGTATGTGAAGCTCTTTTCTCGGTGTATTATCATGGTCCGAATGTCGTGTCTTTCTAAAATGAAAAATGAGACTGCCTCATTTTTTTATTTTGAAGCAATCTCATTTTTATGAATTCAAAGCCTTTCGGGCGAAGTCTTTCACTATTGGGTTATTTCTCTTTTTTATTAAGTCGATAGCTCAATGCTCCTGACGGACATTTGCTGATTTGTGCAATTAATTCTTCTGTTGTCGCATTTTCGATTTGTACCCAGGGTCTTTCTTTGGGATGATAAACATTAGGTAGCATCTTTACACATATTCCGGCATGCTGACATAATTCAGGCTGCCATACAATGGTCAGTTCACCATTGGTATATTCAATTTTTTTTCCCATATATGTATTTATTTAATATGAATACCACGCATTACAATTCGCTTCCATTCCGGATGTTTGTGAATATATCCGGCTACAAACGGGCAAAGCGGTACCAGGCGTAGACCTTGTCGCTCGATGTCTGTCAATGCTTTTTCTGCAAGTTGTGAGCCTACTCCCTTGCCGCCTAATGAAGCGGGTACTTCGGTGTGTACAAGGTATATTTCTCCATTGTTTGATTTGATATAGTCTATTTCAGCTATTTTGCCATCGATCTGAAACTCATACCGATGTTTTTCTTCGTTGTCTATTAATTTATAATCTTCTGCCATAATTTTTACGTATTAAGTTCGATTATAATATAAACACTTGGGGAACACTTTTGTTTTACGCGAACAAATATTCTCCAAGTTTATAATCTTTCCAATTGAACTGTGAAGTGTCTCATTAAGGGAGCTTCCCAGGCGATACGTACTCCATGAGTGATGCTTTCTTTGCGTTCATATACATTTTTGAGGGCGGCAGCTATTACATTCATGTGATTGTCGGTATATACTCTGCGGGGGATTGCGAGGCGAAGTAGGTCAAGGCCGTTAAAGCGATTTTCATGGGTCACCGGATCACGGTCAGCAAGGATATAACCGATTTCACATCCACGGATACCGGCTTCCAGGTAGAGCTCTATGGTTAGCGTCTGTGCCGGGAATTCTTCTCGAGGAACATGTGTCAGCACTTTAGGCGCATCAATGAAGATGGCGTGTCCTCCGGCTGGGCGTTGGTAAGGGATTCCGTATTCATCCAGTTTCTTTGCCAGGTATTCCACTTGTTTGATACGTGTTTCGAGGTTGCCGAATTCGGTGTTTTCGTCCAGTCCGATGGCGAGGGCGTTCATATCTCGTCCGTTCATGCCTCCGTAGGTGAGATAGCCTTCGTATTGTACACAGAAGCCTTTTGCGCCTTCATACCAGTCTGCACGTCGCGTGGCGATAAATCCGCCCATATTGACGATTCCGTCTTTCTTGGCGCTCATTGTCATGCCATCGGCAAGAGAGAACATTTCCCGTGTGATTTCTTTGATCGTTTTGTCTCGGTAACCTTCTTCGCGCATTTTGATGAAGTAGGCATTCTCGGCAAAACGTGCAGAGTCGAAAAGTACGGGTTTGCCATATTTGTCGGCGATGGCACGTACTTCGTACAGGTTTTGCATGGAGACGGGTTGTCCTCCGGCTGTATTGTTGGTGATGGTGACGATGATAAAAGGAATCCGTTCAGCGTATTCTGTGAGGGCTTTCTGTAATTTATCAGGGTCTACATTTCCTTTAAACGGTATTTCTAGTTGGGTTTGTTTGGCTGCATCGATGGTGCAGTCTAATGCGATGGCATGACGTCCCTCGATGTGGCCTTTGGTGGTGTCAAAATGTGAGTTGCCGGGCACAATGTCTCCTTCATGTACCAAATAAGAGAAAAGAACATTTTCAGCGGCACGTCCCTGATGGGTTGGTATGATGTATTCAAATCCTGTTAGTTTCGTAATCATCTCTTTCAACTTGAAGAATGAGGTCGCTCCGGCATAGCTTTCATCACCTAGCATCATTCCCGCCCATTGGCGGTCGCTCATCGCTCCGGTGCCGGAGTCGGTGATGAGATCGATATAAACTTGTTCTGATTTGAGTTGAAAGACATTATAATGTGCTTCTTTAATCCATTGCTCACGCTCTTCACGTGTGCTTTTCCGGATGGGTTCTACCATCTTGATTTTCCATGATTCAGCAAAAGGTAATTCCATTGTTGTAGATTTATAGTTTAGATCGACGAATGTAGCTAAAATCTGCGTGATTAACAAATATATGATGACTTTTTGTAAGTTGTGGCTGATGCGGATGCCTCTTTGTGAAATAGTAGGAAATCAAAATATAGTGGATGGAGAAATGAAAAGAGTCAGACTTCCATTGGGAATATCTGACTCTTTAAAATTATAGGATAATTTCTAATGTAGTACTATGTTTATTGAAAGGCTATAGTCGATGGGAACCAATAAGTTCCAGTATAATCAATTACTTCTTTCTGAGTACCAGTGACTCCATTTGCTATGTAAATATTAGTATTTAAATAATGTGTCGACCATCCGTCTTCTGTATAGATAATGTATACATCTCCATTTCTGGGATCGACTTGAACACCTGCTCCATATACCGATTTATCAGCAGCAGGAGCAGAGAAGAATAGGGTAGCATTTTTTGTTTCTACATTATATTTATAAATGTTCTTACCATATACACTGTAACCTTCTTCAACCATTTGTACTAAATATAATGCATTCTCTGTTATAGATGCACATAATCCTGTAGGAGTATAGGCCCACTGGTTATAAAAAACACTTAGTCCGTTAGGTAATTCAACTTCTTCATGATCTAATGTCTCTACATTGATTTTAATTAATTTGTTACCATTTGCGGCCCATAATGTACCATCCTTGGTTTGGGCGAATCCTGTTTTTATTTGGTAGGCTATGTCTTGTTTAAAGGAAAGATCATTGGTATTATATACTTTAATTGTGTTTTTGCTGCTAATGAATATGTATTTGTCTGTTTTATATACATCTTCGTTATCGCTACTAACTGCATCTAAACCTGATAACTTTTCACCTAATGTCAATTGCTTTAAATTAACTTTGAATGCTCCATTACTAGTTGTAAGAATACCAGTTTCATTGTTAACAATGCAAAAGTTTTGTCCTTGTGCATTTTGGTCCAACCCGGCTTCTATCTTATTTACAACTTGGTTATTTTCCAAATTCATTTTAACAAGGAAAGGACTTTTTTTACTAACGATGTACATGTAACCGTTATTGATAATACCTACAGTTGAAGTTACTCCTAGTCCTTCTACTATATTATATTGCCATTGTTCCTGTTTGTATCTATTAACAGAACCTTTGCCTTGACCTTCATTAATAACATAGAATGGTGGTTTAACGACTATTATATTAATACTTTTTTCCTGCGCTTCATTGTTGGCTGTTACAGTTAGCGTTATCGTGTGAGTTCCTGTGACATCACTTTGAAAAGTATAAGTGCTTTGGGTAGAGACTTCCTTTCCAGCTGTTGACCATGAGTAATGAACTTCTCCTTGTGGGTTACTTAATTGAGCTTCAAGTTGAATAATTTGTCCTGTTACTATAGTAGTTCCATCTTCTACACCTAAACTGGTAATTTCTATTTTTGTGCTATTGTCATCGTCATCACTACATGATGTTGAAACAAATGGCAGTGCGAATAATGCCAACAGATAAAGTTGGCTGATTAAGAATTTCATTTTCTTCATTTTTCTTAAATTAATAAATTATATATAGTTTATTGTCTTTCTATTTCTTGAAATGTAAATCTTCAACGGCCTGTAGCTCTGTGGAGATTTCTCCCATCCATCCACTACTTTGGTTGACTGCTGTATAGATTCTTACAAAATCGATTCCATCTAATACGACAGGATTTCCGTTCTTATCTACTGCCCAGTCTATTTTGAATTTACATTGTTCTTCTCCATTTGGATGATTATCGGCATATCCCCAGGCATAACAATAACCCACCCAATGTTCGGGCATATTTTCACGCGGTTCATTCACTGTATTATCTTTCAGACGACTTCCATGGAATGTGATTTGATCTTCCTTTATCCATGCTGGGTAATAAGAATTTGTTGTATGGTAATCATTCCGATATACATATCCTTCATTACCTTTATTGTCAGTCCACTTAACATCTTCTTTCGGAGAGGATGGGCGATAATATGTGATTGTATAATTTTTGGTCGTAGCAGGAGAGTTATATTCACTTCCTGCCAGTTCATACCATTCATCATCTGCTAATCCATTTCCATTAGTGTCTTTGGACACTAATACAATACCTGGTTCAGAGCTTCCCCCGAGAGCACCGGTCAATGTTCCGAACATATCATAGTATGCGTTACCATATATCTTAAGATCGTATTCACCCGGGACATTAGGAACGGTATGATCGAATCCTACTGTGATATAGCCACCATATGCTCCAAGACTAATCAAGCATAGATCGGTATCTTTCAATTGTTCTTCTGCATATTTTCTAACCTCTTCAGCGGTATAATTCTCTTTATAAGCTGTGGTAACAGTATTCATATATTGACTGGGAGCCGGATTGTAGTCCAATACTTTATTGGCAAAAGCAGAGGGGGCATTCGGGTCGGATTCTTCTCCGTCACTATCACCAGTCGATGCTTTTTGGCTAAATATGACATTGTTGGGATTGAGACCGATACGGTTTAATCTGAATAATAATTGACCGTTTGTATTGAAACATAATACATCTCCGGTTATCGTATAGCTATATGCTTCTGTGATATACACATTACCACTATAAGGGTTGACATTAATGCTATATGGAGTACTAATCTTAGTTCCATCTGTGATGAAATTCTCCCGTATCGTCTCTCCGGTTCTTAAGTTTAGTACTTTGATAGACGATGCTTCGGTATTGTAATTATAATTATATAGATAAGCTATGTTGTTATTATCGATGGCAAAGTTCATCACTTTTTCGTTATAAATGCGTTCTACTTCGTCCGTCTGGCTATTAATCTTCACAAAGTTAAAATCTCCGTCTGCAATATTGCTTCCATAAGTTGCCACATAGACCGCTTCGTCTGGTCCTGGTAAAATACAGCCGGGGTTAGGACCAACTTCTATCTTTTTTATTTCGGTGAAAGATGCGATGTCGATAACGGAGACTGTATTATCTACCCCTAATCCTTCCGAATAGTCTAATCCTCCAGAGTTGGAGACATACAATTTCTTATTCTTCACACAAATGTTTTCCGGATTTCTTCCGGCTTTTGTGAAACTTTCTATTTGCAGCGAAGTCGTATCAATACGTGCTACTGTTCCATCAAACGAACATACATATGCTTTGTTTTCATAGAAAGCGATATGGCGTGGTTGTCTGGAACTTCCATTATCTGTAAACATAGGGATTTGTTTGATCGATATACCTGTTTGGAAGTCAATCACTTCAATGGTACTCGATACATTCACTACAATATACAATTTACTTCCGTAGAGTGCAATGTCGTTGGCTGTATCACCTAACCCACGCTTATTCAAGTCTTTAAAATAGTTTTTGACTAGTTTGTTGCTTTTGAATGAATATTTAGCTAATGAACTATTGTTCAAGTTGAACAAACCTTCACTTAATATGTATATTTCGGCTGTTCCGGTTTCTGTAATATTACCATCTATGGTTGTTGAAGTCGGCTTGTCTTCTAAGTCATCGCAGGCTACGAAGAGTGGCAGGAATGCGCAAAATAGTGTCTGACATATATATAATATTTTTGTTCTTATATTCATAATTTACCTGCTTTTATTCTTAATATTTAATATTTAAAGTTGCTCTGACGGAGCGCCCTGGCATGGGGAAGTTTTTCACAATCTCATAGTTTTTGTTGGCTATGTTTAGTACTTCTACGCTGACTGAAGTATGAGTTTTTAGAATGTGAAAACTGCGACTTATTGAAATACTATGATCGCTATAACCCTCCATACTATTCTCGGCTATATTTTCATTCTGCACATACCGTTTCCCGGAGAAGAGGAATGAATACGAAAAATTGATCCACGGTGTTTCGATACCGGCTTGTCCTGAACCGGATACACGGGGAGTATAAGCTATCTGATGTTTGTAAGTCCTCCCTGCTTCGGTAGTGGGGTCAGAATTAGTTATATCCAAAGCTTGTTGGTAGGTATAATTACCGGAGAGATTAATACGGATTCTTTCCCAGGGCTGAAGAGATAAACTACCTGTGGCGTCAATTCCTTTGATTTCAACCTCACCCAAATTTCTCATACTCCATACGGCAAGATTCTTAGTTGGGTAGGCGATGATTTTATCTGTCACCTTGTTGTAATATGCATCGATTGTAGCAGATAAATAAGGTAAGAACGGACATACGTTTTTGCTATATGTCAGACCTACGTTATATTGTCGTGCGTTTTCCGGTCTTAATTTAGTGTTTCCCACTTCCTGATAATATAAATCATTGAAACTAGGTAAACGGAAAATGTCTTTATAAAAGAAGCGAATACGGAATTCTTCGTGATAAAATGGTTTGAATGAAGCACTTATATACGGTGTTAATTTACGATGGTTGCCGGCACTACCCCCTTCTTTTACATCCTCGTTTATAATTGTTGCTAAAGCTGATGCAGAGATTGTTAGCCAATCATTCATGTACTTCCCCGCAAAAGCTGTCAACCATGAATAACGTGTAGGTTGTGCAAACTCATTAAGATTAGCATTCATTGTATTGATGCTTCCATCTGTAGAAAGAGAGAATGAAAGATTGTCCAACATCCGGTAGAGGACAGAAGCAGAGAGGTAATACTCTTGTTGATAATAACTGTTTTCTGTCTTACCTTTAGAATTTGGAGTGTCTGGGTCCAAATAACGCTGATAACTCCAGTTCCATTTGGCAGAAGATTGGAATACCCATTGGCGGCTGAATTCTTTTTTGTATTGGCTTTGCACAAATGTATTTTTATCCCACAATTGTTGTAGAGAATGGTCATTGTAAAGAGTGGTGGCTTTGGGTAATCCTCTGGACGACTGAAAATAGTATGCTTTAAGTCGGTATTGCTCTTTATCTGAAAAAATGCCATAAAGTCCCGCTTCAGCACGAAAAGTCTGCACATCTGTATTCTTTCGCTTTTCACGAGAGGTCAGATCTTCTTTTGCATCTCCATAGTGTAGAGTATATGGATAATGTCCATCGGAAGACATCCATTCACCATTGGCTGATACCGTCCATTTGGAGTTTAATTGTTGTTCTAATAGTATGGAGGGATTGACCAGCCCCCATGAACCGGTTTTGAAAGATGCACTTATATTGGTTGTTTTTTCTTTCTCAAAGCGGGGAGTGAGGGTTTGTATATTCAGTATACCTGCTGCTGCAAAGAAGCGGGCGGGCTGGAAAATGTTGTCGCTTTGACCATTGCTTAAAGAGAGTTGGTCTACGTTATCGAGTGAGAAACGCCCGATATCGATTTGTCCCGTTTGGCAATCGGTTAGGGTGATCCCGTCATAGCCAACAGCGGTATGTTGTGCTCCCAAGCTTCGTATGGATACAGTTTTTAGTCCGCCAATACCTCCGTAGTCTTTTACGGTTACTCCGGCAAAGTGTTTCACTGCGTCGGATACTTGCAGGGCGTGCAGGTTTTTCAGAGCGTCTTTGGAGAATACTTGCAGGGGAGCGGTAGAACGTATTTCGCGAGTCTGATAGATATCTGATACAGTTACTTCAGGAATAGAATATGTATGTGTCGTATCTACCTTTTGCCGTTGTGCAAAAAGTGGTATGGATAAGAATTGGCAGTAAAATACTGCAAAGATCATTTTCTTAAATGTTCTCTCTTTCATTTAGTTCTTTTTCTGTCTGTTGCTATTTAAAAGTGTCCGGGCGAAATCCCTTCGACCGGACACGCATAAATAAACTTGGCAGAGTTTATTCGTTTTAACACACTTTCTCTGAATTAGAGTGATGAATGAAATGATAGACGACTTGTCCGGTTCATTAGACTCAACGCTTTTTCCTCGAAAGCAGTGAAACATAATTGCATGGTAGGTCTTCTGACTTATTCCTGTTACAAACGCCTTCCCAGATTAGTCTCCAGTGGCAATGAGTGAATTGCTTGTAACATGCATGGAACTTACAGCAGCGGGACTGTTCAGGATTTACACCTGATTCCCTTTTAATTGCTTCCCCCGCATGGGAGTCGCAAACCAATGCGCGACAAAGATAGGGAGTTTATTTGTTTTTTCCAAGTTGGGGGATGTTCTTTTTCTTTCGTCTTGATACGAAAGAGAAAGAACCAACTTGTTTTCTTCGATATTTTCTGTATTTTTGTAAATGAGACTGTCACTTATTACAAAATTTACCAAATTAGCGGATTTTAGAGGCGGGTATTGAGTTGCCCGCCTTTTTTTATTTGTTTGACATAAGATTAGCTTTTAAAAAGTATCTTTGTCTATGTCCAACGTTGGACGTATGAAACAGATTTATTGAAACATAATTGGTCGTTTTTTATAGGTGGATGCAGCGGTATCCACCTATTTTGTTCCTTACTATACGGTTTTGAACTAAAGCCCGTGAAATAATATAGAATTTACCTAACGTACAAACGTACGTTATCTACCGTGTGAATGTCCGTTACCCACCGGGCGAGCATCAACAACCTACCAGACAAAAGTCGGTCATCTGCCGGACGAACAGTTCATGAGGGACACGGGAACAGAAATGGCACCGACGAAGTGATCCGAACCGACAACGGCAGCAACCAAAGCCATCTTCTCTGCCCTGTATTATTGCTGTTGTTTATAACAGAAATAATACTTTTACTTACTCTTCTTTACTTTACTCTTCTCTACTCTACTGGTTTTCATTGGGTTTTTCCCCTTTACTGGTGGGCGTTTCAGCGCTTTGTACACCCCTCTCCGAACACCCTCATTTTTGTATCGTTTTACTCTAATTCAACATTAGTTAAGTATTCTTCGATAGCTTGTGTGGTGGCGTCTTTTAGGAGCACGATTTTTTCCTTGTTTAAAAGGTAGAGGGTAGGAATAGCCTTCAAATCATATAGTTGTTGTTCTTTGATGGCAAATTTCTTGTCGTATCCGTTGATCCATTCTTTGGGGAATTCATTCAGGTGTTTTCTCCATTCGTCCAACTCTTCGTCAGGGTAGATGGAGAGGACTGTTAGTTTCTTTTGTTCCAAAAGTCGGTTGATGATAGGTGCGTTTTTCAGGGCATCTATTGTTTCTGTGCAGGCATGACAGCCGGGGTTGTTGATGAATAGGAGGATATAGTCGGCTTGCTGTTGATAGAGGGAGCCTTGTGCGCCGGAAGCTAATGTGTAGCTGAAGTTCAGGGCTTTGGTTCCGATACGGTTTTTCTGTGCTAATTCCCGGCGGGCTTTAGGACGTACTTTCTCAATTTCCTCTAACAAGGGAGAAGCTAACATGGCGTCTAATACGGGAATATAGAATTCTTCGTTACGCATGGGGGAGTTGGGGTCGTATAAATATTTATCCGCCAGGTCGGTGATGTAGGTGAATACTTTTTTGTCTACATTCGTTTGTTCGATTGTTTTCCGCATGGCTTCTTGTGCGGTTTCCAACGGAACGTGATTCAGTATGTCACAATAATCCGCCCAAGCTTGTTCGGTCACTTCGGGGTGGTGGATGTAATTAGTGTCGGCGAAGTTGACGTTATCCCAATAGTGTTTTACCAGAAAGTCTGCCCGTTGTTCCGGGGCTGTCATCATTGGGGGGATGGCAGGCAATGTAAAGGTTTTAATGGTGTCTTGTATTACATCATTTTTGTTCAGACTGGAAGCGTTGCCGCTTTTGCAGGCACAAAGGCAAAGGATGCATATAGCTGGAAGAATATAGATGTTTGTTTTCATAACTAACAATTATTACATTGAACTTATGTAGATTACATTGGTGGCAAAGATAATGCCCTTTCTACTTTATTCAAAGAATTTTTCTTCCTTTTATTTTGCTGCGTTCTTTTCTGTTCGTTTTTTGATTAGACAAGTTTTGCAGGATAACTCCTGATTTTACTTCTCCTTTGCCAATGTAAATACAAATTCCAGCCCGCCTCCCTGATTGTTCTTGGCGGAGATGCTGCCACCGTGGATGATGACGGCGTTCTTCACAATAGCTAGTCCCAGTCCTGTTCCACCTACTTTCCGTGAACGACCTTTGTCTACCCGGTAGAAACGTTCGAAGAGACGATTCAGATGTTCGGGAGATACTCCAATACCTGTGTCGGCAAAGCTGAAATAGTAGAAATTCTCATCTTCACGGAAACAGTTGATATTGATCTGGATATTACTTCCGGCGTATGCGATGGCATTGTCCATTAGATTACGGAAGATGGAATAAAGTAGTGAGTAATTTCCTTTGATTTGTATACTCTTCTTTAAGGAGTTGACGACTGTAATATGTTTTTCGTCAAGCTCCAACGATACTTCGTTGATGATGTTACCTACCAACACACTGATGTCTACCCGTTCCATGTCGATCATGCTGGCGGCTTCATCCATGCGGGTGAGTACGGAGATGTCGCGTAATAGCCGACTTAAACGGTTACTTTGTGCATAACAACGTTCGAGGAATACGTTGATCTTCTCGCGTGGAATATTTTCATTGCTGACAATGGTTTCCAAATACCCTTGGATACTGCTGACGGGAGTTTTCAACTCATGGGCGATATTCTGGGTCAGTTGGCGTTTAAGTCTTACTTGCTCTTCTTCCTGGGTAACGTCGTTGATGGAAATCTCGAAGCTGGCATCCTGGAAGATGATACATTCTACGATAAATGTCCGTCCGTTCTTATTGATGGTGACAGACATTCGTTTTTCACCTTTTCCTCTCGAACGTTCTTGCTGGTTCTTATTGATAAAATGAATGATCTCTTGCAGTTCGCTGATGGCAAAGACTTCTTCTGTTGTTTCCAGGTTGGAGTCTGAAATCAGGTTGCTGTATTGGGTGAAAAGATTGTTGACAAGAATCTCTTTTTTGTCTTTAGTAAATATACCTAATCCTTCGTGTGAGATTTGAAGGTGGGTAATTAGCTTTTCACGCTCAATGTAGAGAGCTTCTTTGGTTTCGTGCAGTCGTTTGTAGATTTGAATGATGTGTTGTGATATTTCTCCCAGTTCGTTGTGCGGGAAGGCGGATTGCATAGCCATTTCGATAGGCTCGTTCCGGTCGGCGCGCATCGCAAATTCACGGAGCTGGCTGATGGAAGTCCCCAGTTTGTTGGTGAATTTGTAGAAGATAATCATTAATAATAAGGTCACGATTACGGTAAACCATAAATAGTGCGGGTCTGCTTGCAGGTTGTTGATGAGGCTCACATTGTAAGGTAAAGCCGAACGGACAATATAATCTTTATAATGAGTGGCCGAATAGAAATAGGGAACTCCGGTTGTCTCTGAAGTTCGGCGTACATCATATCCGTTGCCATGCTTTATGGCTTTCTGTACTTCCGGACGGTTCAAGTGATTCTCCATCTGGTTATTATGACTTGGATAGCTGTCGTAAACAACATTTCCTTGAGCATCAATAAGGGTTACACGCAAGTCTTCCAGGATATGGTTATTGATATAACCGTCGATGATCTCACTGTTAAGAGGTTGATTCTTCGATTGTTCGTAGAGCCTGCTGTTGTAATCTTGCAGTTTGGTGTTTAGCAGTTCTATTTTATATTCCCGTTCACGTTGATACTGGTACGCAATAAAACAAATGGCAAATACCAGGAATAGTGAAATAACCGAGAGGAAAAGCTTTCGGCTAAAAGAAAGAAAATGCTTTTGAGTTACAGGCAGGTTCATAATAACTATTTAATTCGGCATAATTATTTATTCAGCTTCAAAACAGTATCCATATCCGAGACGGGTGACAATGCATTTGCCGTATACCCCAATCTTTTTACGCAGACGGGTGATGTTTACGTCGATGGTACGGTCGAGCACGTACACTTCGTCACTCCAGATGCGGGCCAGGATGTCTTCACGGGAAAATACACGTCCTTTATTCTGTACCAGCAGAAGCAAGATCTCAAATTCTTTTTTGGTCAATGGCACTTCTTCATCGTCGATACTTACTTTTTTCTTTGTGATGTCAATAACGAGCGACTGATAAGTAAGACGTTCGGGGACTCTTTCCGTTTCCGTTGTTGCTGTGCGTCTTAATACGGCCTTCACACGGGCGATGACTTCACGCAGCGAGAAAGGTTTTGAAATATAATCGTCTGCTCCCAGGTTGAATCCGGTCACAGTATCGTTTTCGGTATCTTTTGCTGTGATAAAGATAATAGGCACTTTCGCTGTTTTCTTGTCTTTTTTCAGGATGTTCGCCATTTTGAATCCGGAGATTTCTCCCATCATCACATCGAGGAGAATCAAGTGATAGCTGCTGATGTCCATCTTCATTGCTTCTTCAGCAGAGTTTGCAGTATCAACTTCATAACCTTCGTTTTCAAGATTGAATTTCAGAATCTCACAGAGGTCTTCTTCATCGTCGACAACTAGAATACGGTAATCGTTCATAAGATATATGTATTAATGTGATATGACAAAGTTACGTTTTTATTTTATCCTTTGCAAAGATGAGGAGACTTTGTTACGGGCAGATGAAACAGACGTTACAATCGTGTTACATTTCGGGAATTCCGAGAATTGATGAGGAATATGGAAGTTTTTGTTGATTGTAAGAGGAAAAACCGCTCACTATTTGTTATCTTTGTTAGCGAGATACAATAGAAACGTTTGATTATAGAAACTACAAATAATGATAAAAATTGACTTAAAACGGCATCGGAAGGAAATAATAGGATCGGTGGTGGTACTGTTAATTCTCCTTGGCGGTATGTCTGTGTTTAAATATACTTCATTCAATTCCGGTTTTGAAATTGTGGATGATCTGGGCGGAAATATATTTCCTTCAGCGATTTTGTCTGTTGCCACTACTGATGCGCAGGTGATTGTTCCGTCGGATTCTAATTATTTGGGGAATCCGAAATCGTGTATTGCTGTTCGGGTGAAGTCGAAGACAGCCTATAGCCGGGTACGGATTGAAGTGGCTGAAACGCCTTTTTTCTCCCGTTCGGTGTCGGAATTTGTACTAAACAAGCCTCGAACGGAATATACGATTTATCCTGATATCATCTGGAACTATGAAGCTCTGAAAAATGAGGTGCAGGCAGAACCGGTAAGTGTGGCTATTACTGTCGAGATGAATGGAAAAGATCTGGGGCAACGGGTGCGTACATTCTCTGTGCGCAGTATCAATGAATGTCTGTTGGGGTATGTATCGAATGGAACCAAATTCCATGATACAAGTATTTTCTTTGCTGCCTATGTCAATGAAGAGAATCCGATGATTGACCAGTTGCTTCGCGAAGCACTGAATACTCGTATTGTCAATCGCTTCTTAGGCTATCAGAGTAAGGCTAAAGGGGCGGTAGACAAGCAGGTGTATGCTCTCTGGAATATATTGCAGAAACGCAAATTCCGTTACAGTTCTGTTTCCAACACCAGCCTTTCGAGCAATGTTGTTTTCTCGCAACGGGTTCGTACGTTTGATGATGCACTGGAATCTTCGCAGATTAATTGTGTGGACGGTAGCGTACTGTTTGCATCACTGCTTCGGGCTATAAATATCGATCCTATTCTGGTACGTACGCCGGGACACATGTTTGTGGGGTATTATACCGATAATTCACATACTGATAAGAACTTCCTGGAAACAACAATGATTGGTGATGTCGATCTGGATGACTTTTTCCCGGATGAACAGCTGGACTCCACAATGGTAGGCAAGTCGCAGAATGAAATGTCGCTATTGACTTTCGAGAAATCGAAGCAATATGCTAATAAGAAGTATAAGGAGAACGAAGAAGGTATTCATTCCGGGAAATTGAATTATATGTTTCTGGAGATTTCTAAAGATGTGCGGAGGAAAATACAGCCAATAGGGAAATGATGTTTTGTAATTCGTATTTAATTCGTACTTTTGCCAAGTAATCATTTTAAAGTAAAAGGATGCAAGGCAAGAAATTTATCTCTCCCGGAGCATGGTTTTCTATGAACTATCCATCAGACTGGAATGAGTTTGAAGATGGCGAAGGCTCTTTTCTTTTCTATAATCCCGATGTATGGACGGGGAATTTTCGTATATCCGCATTTAAAGGAAAAGCCGGTTATGGCAAAGATGCCATCCGGCAGGAACTGAAAGAGAACGATTCGGCTTCATTGGTGAAAGTCGGAACGTGGGAATGTGCGTATAGCAAAGAAATGTTTCAGGAGGAGGGAACTTATTATACTTCCCATTTGTGGATTACAGGCGTTGACGATATTGCTTTTGAATGTTCTTTCACCGTGCCTAAAGGTGGAGTTGTGAAGGAGGCGGAAGATGTAATCGCTACTTTGGAGGTACGTAAAGAAGGGCAGAAGTATCCTGCTGAATTGATTCCTGTACGTCTTTCTGAAATTTATTTGATTAATGAGGGATATGAATGGGTGGTATCTACTGTGAAGCAGGAACTGAAAAAGGATTTTCAAGGAATAGAAGAGGACTTGGAGAAACTTCAACAAGTGATTGACAGCGGTAAGATTGGTTCGAAAAAGAAAGAGGAATGGTTGGCTATTGGTATCACTGTTTGTGCAATTCTGGCAAATGAAGTGGATGGCATGGAATGGAAAACGTTGATTGACGGCAACCGGGAAGCTCCTGTTCTCCAATATAAAGATCGGACCATCGACCCGATGAAGCTCGTTTGGAGTAAAGTAAAGGCGGGAGAGCCTTGCAATGTAATAGAAGAATATAAGAAGTGTTTGGATTAAAATGGCAGTACCTTATTTACAGATAGATAACCTGACCAAGTCTTTCGGTGACTTGGTTCTTTTTGAAAATGTATCTTTGGGCATTGCCGAAGGTCAGCGGGTAGGATTAATAGCAAAGAACGGTAGTGGAAAGACTACCTTACTGAATATCATTGCCGGAAAGGAAGGTTATGATAGCGGTAATATTGTTTTTCGTCGTGATCTTCGCGTGGATTACCTGGAGCAGGATCCGCAATATCCCGAAGAACTGACAGTGCTCGAAGCCTGTTTCCATCATGGTAACAGCACGGTAGAATTGATAAAGGAGTACGAACGCTGCATGGAAACCGAAGGTCATCCGGGATTGGAAAACCTCTTGGCACGTATGGATCAGGAGAAAGCTTGGGAGTATGAACAGAAAGCCAAGCAAATCCTTTCACAACTTAAAATCCGTAATTTCGATCAGAAAGTGAAGCAACTGTCCGGCGGACAGCTGAAGCGTGTTGCTTTGGCAAATGCTTTGATTACCGAACCGGATCTGTTAATCCTTGATGAGCCGACCAACCATCTGGACTTGGATATGACCGAATGGTTGGAAGATTACCTGCGTCGTACCAACCTTAGCCTGCTGATGGTGACTCACGACCGTTACTTCCTTGATCGTGTTTGCTCCGAGATTATCGAAATAGACAATCAACAAATCTACCAATATAAAGGTAACTACAGCTATTATCTCGAAAAGCGTCAGGAACGTATTGAATCTAAGAGCGTGGAAATAGAGCGTGCCAATAATCTGTATCGTACAGAACTCGACTGGATGCGCCGGATGCCGCAGGCACGCGGACATAAGGCTCGTTACCGGGAAGATGCTTTCTACGAATTGGAAAAGGTTGCGAAGCAGCGTTTTAATACTGATAATGTAAAGCTGGAAGTGAAAGCATCGTATATCGGAAGCAAGATATTTGAAGCTGACCATCTTTTCAAGAGTTTCGGAGATCTAAAGATTCTGGATGATTTCTCTTATATCTTCTCTCGTTATGAGAAGATGGGAATTGTAGGAAATAACGGAACCGGAAAATCTACTTTTATCAAGATATTGATGGGACAAGTCAAGCCTGATAGCGGAACAGTGGATATTGGCGAAACAGTTCGTTTCGGTTATTATTCGCAGGACGGACTTCAGTTTGACGAACAGATGAAAGTGATTGATGTGATACAGGATATTGCCGAAGTCATCGAATTGGGCAATGGAAAGAAGCTGACTGCTTCTCAATTTCTGCAGCATTTCCTGTTTACTCCTGAAACCCAGCATAGCTATGTCTATAAATTGAGTGGGGGAGAGCGTCGCCGTCTTTACCTTTGTACCATCCTGATGCGTAATCCTAACTTCCTGGTATTGGACGAGCCTACCAATGACCTCGATATTATCACGCTGAATGTGCTCGAAGAATATCTCCAAAACTTCAAAGGCTGTGTGATTGTCGTTTCCCATGACCGTTACTTTATGGATAAAGTAGTAGATCACCTGATGGTATTCAACGGACAGGGAGATATTCGTGACTTCCCCGGAAATTATAGTGATTATCGTAACTGGAAAGAAGCAAAGGAACAAAAAGAGAAAGAAGCAGAGAAGCCGCAGGAAGAAAAGACCGCCCGTGTCCGTCTGAACGACAAGCGTAAGATGAGCTTTAAAGAAAAGCGTGAATTCGAGCAACTGGAAAAAGAAATCGCCGAACTGGAAGCTGAAAAAACACAAATTGAGGAACTTCTTTGTAGCGGCACACTTTCCGTTGACGAATTGACTGAAAAGTCAAAACGTTTGCCCGAAGTCAATGATATGATTGACGAAAAGACAATGCGTTGGTTGGAACTTAGCGAAATAGAAGGCTGATTCGTGCCAACATGCTGGCACAGTTGTGCCACTTCGATGGCACAAGTATAGTTTATTATATTCCCGGATAACCAAATAATGATAATATACCCCCAGACAATATAACCTAGTATGACAAACCTAACCAATTATCATAGCCACTGCCTGTATTGCGACGGACGAGCCAATATGGACGATTTTATTCGTTTTGCTATCAGCGAAGGGTTTACTTCTTATGGCATTTCTTCTCATGCTCCACTACCATTTTCTACCGCATGGACGATGGAGTGGGATAGAATGGAAGATTACCTTTCCGAATTCTCTCGTCTGAAAAAGAAATATGCAGGTAAGATAGAGCTTGCCATCGGTCTCGAAATTGACTACCTGAATGAAGAAAACAATCCCTCTTTGCCTTGTTTTCAAAAACTACCACTTGACTACCGGATAGGTTCTGTGCATATGTTGTATTCTCCGGAAGGGAAAATCGTAGATATTGATACCTCGGCAGATCTTTTCCGTCAATTGGTAGACAGGCACTTCGATGGTGACTTGGATTCTGTTGTCCACCTGTATTATAAGAACCTGCTCCGTATGGTAGAGCTGGGAGGACTGGATATTGTCGGCCATGCTGACAAGATGCATTATAACGCTTCCTGTTATCGTCCGGGTTTGCTTGATGAAGCATGGTATGACACGTTGGTCCGCGATTACTTCGCGGTGATTGCCGCACGTGGTTATATGGTGGAAATCAATACCAAGTCTTATAATGAGCTGGGTACATTCTATCCGAATGAACGTTATTTCCCTTTCCTGAAAGAATTGGGTATTCGGGTACAGGTGAATAGTGATGCGCACTACCCTGAAAGAATAAACAATGCCCGCTTCGAAGGATTAGCCGCTTTGAAGAAAGCAGGTTTTACTTCGGTGGTAGAATGGCATGGGGGGAAATGGGAAGATATTCCCATAGGATAAGTTATTCCATATCCAGGATCTCTTGTTTCTCTTCATTCAACGAAACCAATGTCTTTTTTAGCTCGTCTATTCGTGAATCAATTTCAGTCAACTTCTTCAGATACATAGTTCTAGGTAGCACATCTTCATTGGCCATGATAAACTCCTCTTTCTCGTCAAAGAGCTGCTCTATTTGCTCTTCAACTCTATTTATAGCACATGAAATTTCTCCTATCATAAATCTTTCTTTTTTTATAGATGCCTTTATTCCGTCCTCTTGCAAGCATTTGCCTGGAAAAACTCGTTCAACGTATCTTCATAGTTACCATGAAGCATAATATGATGATTTCCCAGTGGATTCTTTAAGAAGTATTCGGCCGGAGTATTCATGCGGATGCGCACTTGTGTACGGCACATATTAATATAATTAGTGTTTTCAGTCAATGTTCCTGTAGACAAGTAATATTCATCCAGACATTCACCGCCACATTTTATGATCGTTACATCCCCCGTCGGAAGTAGCCCTTGTATGGCAATTCCTTTTTCTGTTTCAAAGTGATTGCGGATAATATATCTCTCCGTTTGTTTGAGACCTACGGTGCAATGTGCCAATATCAGTTCATTCGTACGGGAATTAATCATGGAAGGATTTGCCATAAATCCGTCTTTACCCGTAAGTGCTTTAACTGCTAATAGCGTAAATACAGATTGAAGATCTCCTTCACAACCTGCTATTATCCCGTCATCATTCAATAAAGATAATGCCACGCATCCGGTAGTGTCGATTTGTTCAATCAGTTTAAAACAGCTTAATGTCAGCGCTTCCAGATTTTCTTCCTGACAGACCTTTTTGATTGCCCGGTATAATCGCATCGCTTTGATTAAATCTTCGGGAGTTCCTTCGCGGCAGGCAAGAGCTTGTGATGCTACAGCTGCGCATGATGCTCCGACTTGGTCATCCGTAATGTGTTTAAATTGTTCATAAATCCGTTCCAATGGAATATCTACATATTCGATTCCCCAACGACGTTTTGCCAACAAGTAGTCTACGTTACTGGCAACTAACCAGGAAGAAGGACTTCCAATGACTCCGATACGTTTGCCGAACAAGGAACGTTGTGCCTGGAAATTATTATAAAGTGTATGGATACGTAAGATGATAGCCGGTAATTCACCGTGCAGAATTTCACTTTTCATTCCGCGTCCCCGTAACCAGGTGGAAATTTCCAGTGCGGCAGCAAGAGAATTCTGCATGCCGTCTGCCAGTAAAATGGCGGGGCGAGGGAGGTTTTCGAAATGCTGTATGACCAGTCTTTCCACCCCACCGGTAGCGACGAAAATGATTTTGAAATCGTCACTACTAAGTTTGTCCATATCTTGATGGTCGACGAACTTTACAGTATAATATTTTTCAATCTCGCTCAAAATAGCTTCGTGCGAGCTACGTAGCGAGACTTGTTTGTGAAGTATTGAAGCGAATGAGATAAGGTGTATGGTCATTATGATATTGTTTTAAGTTTTCCGTATGACAAATGTATAGCTTTCTTTTCAATTTACCATAGCGATTTTAACCTTGCTAAGGTTTTTAAAGTTTTTATGTCTCTGTATTCAAATTATTGCGTACATTTGCAGCTCCAAGTAGAAAAAGTAAATAGTAATTAGTAATTTGTAGTTAAAATTATGCCAACCATATCCATTCGCGGAAACGAGATGCCTGCATCTCCTATCAGAAAACTGGCTCCTTTGGCAGACGCTGCCAAGCAACGCGGAGTCCATGTGTTTCACCTGAACATCGGACAGCCTGATCTGCCCACTCCTCAGGCCGCGATTGACGCGATACGCAATATTGATCGTAAAGTGCTGGAATATAGCCCCAGTGCAGGTTATCGTAGCTATCGCGAAAAATTAGTGGGATATTATGCAAAGTTCAATATCAACCTTACAGCAGACGATATAATCATTACATCGGGAGGTTCGGAAGCCGTACTTTTTTCCTTCCTTTCCTGCCTGAATCCGGGAGATGAAATTATCGTTCCGGAACCTGCATACGCTAACTATATGGCATTTGCAATCTCTGCCGGAGCAAAGATTCGCACTATTGCTACGACCATTGAAGAAGGCTTTTCCCTTCCGAAAGTAGAGAAGTTTGAAGAACTGATTAATGAGCGTACGAAAGCGATTCTTATTTGTAACCCAAACAATCCTACCGGTTATTTGTATACACGTCGTGAAATGAATCAGATTCGTGACTTGGTAAAGAAGTACGATTTATTCCTTTTCTCTGATGAAGTATATCGTGAGTTTATATATACCGGTTCTCCATATATTTCTGCCTGCCATCTGGAAGGTATTGAAAATAATGTAGTACTGATTGATTCGGTATCAAAACGATATTCCGAATGTGGTATCCGCATTGGTGCGTTGATTACCAAAAACAAGGAGATACGCGATGCTGTCATGAAGTTCTGTCAGGCTCGTTTGAGTCCTCCGTTGATTGGACAGATTGCTGCAGAAGCTTCTTTGGATGCTCCGGAAGAATATTCACGCGAAACGTATGATGAGTATGTAGATCGTCGTAAATGTCTGATTGACGGTTTGAACCGTATTCCCGGTGTTTATTCGCCCATTCCGATGGGAGCTTTCTATACAGTGGCTAAACTTCCGGTAGATGACTCCGATAAGTTCTGCGCATGGTGTCTTTCTGATTTTGAGTATGAAGGTCAGACTGTATTCATGGCTCCGGCTTCCGGTTTCTATACCACTCCGGGTTCTGGAATCAATGAGGTTCGTATTGCTTACGTATTGAAAAAAGAAGATTTAACCCGTGCTCTTTTTGTCTTGCAGAAGGCTTTGGAAGTGTATCCGGGAAGAACGGAATAAATTCTAGTATTAAGTATTAACCGTAGTTTCTGGGGTGTTTGTTGCTGCTACACTTAATACTTAATACCTAATACTTAAACAAATGTCTTTATCACTTTTCATAGCCCGGCGTATCTATCGTGAAAGCGATGGCGGAAAGCAGGTGTCACGTCCTGCGGTCCTCATTGCCATGGCGGGTATTGCTATTGGTTTGGCTGTAATGATTATTGCAGTGGCGGTAGTCATCGGGTTTAAAAGTGAAGTGAGAAATAAAGTTATAGGATTCGGGTCGCATATCCAGATAACTAATTTGGATGCGGTCAGTTCTTACGAAACCCATCCCATTGTGGTAGGAGACAGTATGATGACTGCTCTTGCTGATTATCCGGAGATAAGCCATGTGCAGCGTTTCTCTACCAAACCGGGTATGATTAAGACCGATGACGCTTTTCAAGGAATGGTGTTGAAAGGTGTAGGTCCGGAGTTTGACCCCCATTTTATAAAAGAGTATTTGGTAGAAGGGGAGATTCCTGTTTTCAGTGATTCAGTTTCTACCAATCAAGTACTTATCTCGAAAGCGTTGGCAACTAAAATGAAGTTGAAACTGGGAGATAAGATATATACCTATTATATACAGGATGATATTCGCGCTCGTCGCCTGACGATTGCCGGAATTTATCAGACGAATTTCTCCGAATACGACAACCTCTTTTTACTGACGGATCTTAATCTGGTGAATCGTTTGAACGGTTGGCAACCGGAACAGGTGACCGGTGTGGAATTACAGGTGAAAGATTATGATAGACTGGAAGATATAACCTATGAGATCGCAACTGATATTGACAACAGGCAAGATGAGTTGGGAGGTGTGTATTATGTGCGTAACATCGAACAACTGAATCCTCAAATCTTTGCTTGGCTTGATTTATTGGATTTGAACGTATGGGTGATTCTGATTTTGATGATAGGAGTTGCTGGCTTCACCATGATTTCCGGTTTATTGATTATTATCATCGAACGTACCAATATGATTGGTATTCTAAAAGCATTGGGAGCCAACAATTTCACGATTCGTAGAACCTTTCTTTGGTTTGCAGTCTTTTTGATTGGTAAAGGAATGCTTTGGGGCAATGCCATTGGTTTGACTTTCTGTATTCTTCAGTCACAGTTCGGACTTTTTAAACTTGATCCGGAGACTTACTATGTGGATACTGTTCCGGTTTCCTTTCATGTATTACTTTTCGTTTTGATTAATCTCGGCACTTTGTTTGCATCTGTATTGATGCTGATTGGTCCTTCATTTCTTATCACTAAGATCAATCCGGCAAGCTCCATGAGATACGAATAATCCTCTTTTTTCCTATCTGATTTTTACTGCAAAAATAATTTGGTCCATTGCGTGATGTGGAGTGAATAATATGTCTATATTTGCGCCCAATTTACTTAATATCCTCTTGTAGGTTTAATTTTTAACCATTATGAATAATGTGTT
>NZ_DAWCXD010000007.1:0-92791 GCF_052357945.1 Bacteroides sp.
ATTTGAACAAACGCTTGGATGGAGATATTTTCCCAATGAAACCCTCTGTGTTGATGGTTACTTTTGGTATGAATGACTCCGGATATTTTGAATATAATGGGGATAATCCCAAAGAATTCGGCGAACAGAAATATCAGGAAAGTATCAAGAACTACCAGCAAATGGAGAAGCGTTTCAAAGATCTTCCTGATACTCGTATTGTGATGGTCGGAACTTCCCCTTATGATGAAACCGTGCAATTGAAAGAGAATGTACTGTTCAAAACAAAGAACGAAACTATCAAACGTATCGTTGAATACCAGAAAGAATCTGCAGCAAAGAACAATTGGGAATTTACTGATTTGAATGCTCCTATGGTTGCTTTGAATCAACAAAACCAACAGAAAGACCCGACATTTACTCTTTGTGGCAGCGACCGTATTCATCCGGATAATGACGGACACATGGTGATGGCTTACCTTTTCCTGAAAGCACAGGGGTTTGTGGGTAAAGGAGTAGCAGATATGGAGATTAATGCCAATAAGAAACAGGCTGTTAAAGCAGAGAATTGTACAATCTCAAATATCAAGAAGAACGGAAAAGATTTGTGCTTTGACTATCTGGCAGAAGCTCTTCCTTATCCTTTGGATACTATCGCCCGTGGATGGGGACAAAAAAAGGCTCAGGCAGAAGCTACGAAAGTCATTCCTTTTATGGATGAAATGAACCGTGAAGTTCTGAAAGTAACAGGTCTGAAGGGTGATTATAAATTGTTGATTGATGAGGAAGAAATCGGAATATGGAGTGGAGATGACTTGGCAAAAGGTATTAATCTAGCTGCTGAATCCAAGACTCCTCAATATCAACAGGCATTAGCTGTGATGCACCTGAATGAATATAGATGGGAGATTGAGAGAAGTTTCAGAGACTATGCATGGACTCAATTTAGTTTCTTTCAACAAAAAGGATTACTTTTTGCCAATGACAGACAAGCTATCAAGGTTATGGATGAAAATCTTGAGAAGAATGGATGGCTGAAAGGACATCGGGATGGCTATACCAGAATGATGTCTGATGCTGTACGTGAGGCTCGTGAACAGGAAATGGATGTTCTTATCAATAAGATTTATGAAATAAATAAGCCTGTTGTAAGAAGGGTTTTACTAAGAAAGATATGATGCGATAACGGCATAGAAATAGGATAGAATACTCATCGTAATGAGAAAAAATACTCATACCTATGGAAATATATTCTCATAGGTATGAGTATTTTTTCTCATAGGAATAAGTATAGTTGAGAATTGAGCTTTTAACTCTTCTTCCAGAAGTCGGAAGTGAAAAGCAATAATACTGTAAACAATTCCAAGCGTCCCAAGAGCATTAAGAAAGAAAGCAGCCATTTGGCAGCATCAGGCAATGCACTCCATGAGAAAGCCGGACCACATGTGCCGAGGCCTGGTCCCATATTACCTATGCTTGAGATTACGGTTCCTATTGATTCCAGAAAACCGACTCCTAAGCCCATCATGACAAGTACACTGATGATAACAATGACCACATACAAAAAGGTGAAAGCCAATACAGTAGACTGAATGGAAGGGGAAATAACTTGCTTATTTACCCGCACCGGGAGTATGGCGCTAGGGTGAAGAATATGTTTGAATTCATTTTTCACTACTTGAAACAGGATAACCATACGAATACACTTGATACCTCCTGTTGTACTGCCGGCACAAGCTCCGATAATCATCACAATAATGAGGCAGCCCCAGAGGATAGAAGGCCAGAGCATATAGTCAGCTGTGACGAATCCCGTAGAAGTTTGCAATGAAACCACTTGGAAAAGCGATTTCCGGAATGCCTCCTCTACTCCCATAGAAGAAGTCTGATGGAGCCAGATAGCAATGAATAGAGTGAAGAATGAAACACAAATAAAGTAGAACTTCAGTTCCGCATCATGTAGGAACTTCTTAATCTTCCCATTAAACATCAACAGCAGCAACGTGAAGTTAATACCTGAAAGGAACATGAAAATGGAAATTACATAGTCTATGTAAGGTGAATGGTAATATTCAATGCTGGCCTGTTTGGTAGAGAACCCACCAGTGCTGGTCGTTGCAAAAGCATGACATACACTGTCGAATATACTCATGCCACCACCTATTAATAAAATAATCAGCGTTCCCGTCATTCCGGCATAAATACCCCAAATCCATTTAGCAGTGATGCCAATGCGAGGATGAACTTTATCATGAGTAGGTCCACTGGCTTCTGCTGCGAACACCTGAATTCCGCCCACACCGAAAATCGGCAGAACGGCAATGGTGAAGAATACAATACCCAAACCACCTATCCATTGCGTCATAGCCCGCCAGAAAAGTATTCCGTGGGGCATTGACTCTATATTATTCAGAATAGTGGCACCTGTACTGCTAAATCCGGACATCGTTTCAAAAAATGCATTCGCAATATTGGGAATATATCCTCCTATATAATAAGGTAACATTCCGAAAAAGGAAAAGGTAACCCATGCTGCGCTGACGATGACATATCCATCACGGCGATTCAAGGATTTCACAGCGTCTTTCCCGATGGCAAGCAGCAGAAAGCCAATACAGGCTGTGACAGCAGATGAAATCAGGAAACTCTGCAAGTCATTCTCTTTATAAAAAAGAGAAACCGCTCCACAACATAACAGCATTGCTGTTTCTATCAGAAGCAAAAAGCCCAGAATCCGGAATATCATCTTTGAATTAATCATAAATTGGTTTAGTTGTCTTATGCTTAATTAAAGAACTTCTCAATCTTTTTAATCATCATACTCAGACAGAATACGACTACATGGTCGCCGGGACGGATTTGTGTATCACCCGTCACCAAGATACCTTCTCCGTTGCGGATCATTCCTCCGATGGTAGTACCCTTCGGGAGTCCCAGGTCTTTAATCAGGTGTTTGGTGATTTTAGCACCTTCCGGTACAGTGAATTCTGCAACGTCCGCATTGGCAAAAGTAAGACATTTCACATTAGACACGTCGGCATCCAACATCATTTGGTAGATATGGCTGGCAGCGATCATTTTTTTATTGATAACAGTACCGATGTCAAGACTTTCCGCCATACCGATATAGTCGATATTCTCCACTTCTGCCACTGTCTTTTCCACTCCCATACGTTTAGCGGCGAGACAGGCTAGAATATTTGTTTCCGAGTTACCGGTCAGAGCAACAAATGCTTCGGTATTCTTTAGTCCCTCTTCGATGAGCAAATCCATGTCGCGACCATCTCCGTTGATAATCATTGTCTTATCATCCAGTAACTCTGTCAGGCGGTTACAACGGTTCAGGTCATTATCAACTATTTTCACCTGCATATAGTCCGGCACATATTGTGCGGTACGGACTGCGATACGGCTTCCCCCCATAATCATCACATTGCGTACGTCGGCATAATCTTCCTTGCCGGCTATCTTACGAATATAAGGAATATACTTGCGGGTAGTGGTGAAATAAACAATATCATGCAATTTAACGACATCGTCTCCACGGGGAATAATCGTTTCCGTTCCACGTTTGATGGCTACTACGTGATAAGGTATGTTAGGACCACCTAGCTGATGCAGCGGTATATTCAGGATTTCAGCCTTTTCGCGCATCTTCGTGCCAATCAGAACCAGAGAACCTCCACAGAACTCCCACCATTGACGTACCCAGCTCATACGCATGGAAGATACGATTTCTTTGGCAGCCAGCATTTCCGGGTAAATCAGAGAATCTACTCCCAACTTCTGGAAAAACTCTTTATTTTTGGGCAGAAGATATTCGTAATTGTCGATACGTGCCACTGTTTTTTTAGCTCCCAGATTGGTAGCCAGCATACAGGCAGTCATGTTACGGCTTTCGTCCGGTGTGACTGCGATAAACAGGTCGGCTTCTTTGACGCCCACTTCTTTCAATCCGGAGATGGAAGAAGGAGAAGCGGCAACAGTCAGCAAGTCAAAATTGGCACTAAGAGCACTTAGTTTCTCTTCGTCATCATCCATCAAGATGATATCTTGCTTTTCGCGTGATAACAACTTGGCCAAATGGGTGCCTACGTTGCCGGCACCGGCAATAATAATCTTCATGTCAATTGATAAATTCTTGTATTTTAGTCAGAATCCCTTCTTCATCCATGCCGCACAGTTGATACAGTTCGGCAACTGATCCATGCTCAACAAATAGGTTGGGGATACCGATACGCTTCACGGTTGGTTTGTATTCGTTGTCTGCCATAAATTCAAGGATAGCACTACCCATACCGCCTTTGATAATCCCGTCTTCGATAGTCAGGACACGTTGGAATTTGCGTCCTACCTCATGTAATAGCTCTTCGTCCAGCGGTTTCAGGAAACGCAAATCGTAATGGGCGATCGACAGACCGAAATCAGCTTCTGCCCGGGGGATGGCACGGGCAGCTATGTTTCCTATCGGTCCGATAGTGATAACCGCAAGGTCGTTGCCCTCTTTCAGTTTTCGTCCTTTTCCCACCGGAATCTCTACCAGCGGACACTTCCAGTCTACTAATACACCGCGTCCGCGAGGGTAACGGATCACGAACGGACCCTTGTCCGGTAATTGTGCCGTATACATCAGGCGACGTAATTCATGTTCATCCATGGGCGAACTGATCGTCAGATTGGGGATTGGACGCAAACATGCCATATCAAAAGCTCCGTGATGAGTGGGACCGTCTTCGCCAACCAGTCCGGCGCGGTCGAGGCACAAAACAACAGGGAGATTCTGAATTGCTACGTCATGAATGATATTATCATGCGCGCGTTGCATAAAAGATGAATAGATATTGCAGAATGGTTGCAGTCCGTCTTTTGCCATCCCACCGGAAAAAGTAACCGCATGTCCTTCGGCAATGCCTACATCAAACGCACGTTTGGGCATTTTCTCCATCAGTATGTTCATCGAACAGCCGCTAGGCATGGCGGGAGTGACACCGACAATCTTCGGATTGGCTTCGGCAAGCTCTACCAATGTATTTCCGAATACATCCTGGAAAAGCGGAGGCATTCCTTCTGTGTTAGCAATGAAACGTTCGCCGGTGACGGGATCGAATTTGCCGGGAGCATGCCATTCGGTAGCGTGCTTCTCTGCCGGTCCGAATCCTTTTCCTTTGATAGTATGCAGATGCAGGATTTTAGGTCCTTGCATATCTTTGATGTCGCGCAGTACTCTTGCCAGATTCTTTACGTCGTGTCCGTCTATCGGACCGAAGTAACGGATATTCATCCCTTCGAAAATATTCTGTTGCTGTGCAGCCATTGATTTCAGGCTGTTCCCGAAACGTATGAGCGCTTTGCGACGTTCTTCGTTTAGGATGCCGAGCTTGAATAACATGCGCGAGAGCTTGAAACGTAATTGATTATAGCGGTTGGAAGTTGTCAGGTTGAAGAGATATTGCTTCATGCCTCCTACACTACGGTCAATGGCCATATCATTGTCATTCAGGATAATGAGCAGGTTGTTCGACGTGGCAGATGCATTGTTCAGCCCTTCAAAAGCCAGTCCGCCACTCATGGAACCGTCGCCGATGATGGCTACTACATGGCGTTTGACATCTCCTTTTCTGGCGGCTGCGACAGCCATACCGAGAGCTGCAGAAATAGAATTGGAAGCATGTCCGCACGTGAAAGTATCATATTCGCTTTCTTCCGGAGACGGGAAAGGGCGGATTCCTCCGAGTTTCCTGTTCGTAGAAAAGGCTTCACGGCGTCCTGTCAGTATTTTGTGGCCGTATGCCTGATGTCCCACGTCCCATACGATACGGTCATAAGGTGTATTGTAGACGTAGTGTAGAGCTACGGTCAGTTCCACTGTTCCCAGACTGGCAGCAAAATGCCCCGGGTTACAGCAGAGTTCTTTAATAATGTCTTGCCTTAATTCACTACATACCTCCGGCAGTTGCTCTACGTCTAGTCTTCGCAAGTCGTCAGGATAATTGATAGTGTTTAGCAAGTTATATATCGGTTCATTCTTCATGATTCGAGGAAATTTAGTGCAAAAATACGAAAAGAAAGTATATTCGCCCCCCTTTTTTTTATAAAATCTTATTCGGCATAAGGACGTATCTGTTTTTCCATGCTCCCTAAGATTATTGAATCGTGAGGAAAAAGAGGTAGGAAATTGTTTTTTGATTACTTTTGCACATGAAACGTAATGAAATGATGGAAAATCGTATGAACTTTCAAACATCTGTAGAATTGCCTGCCGGGATGCCACCTGTCAGTCATACAGATCGTATTCTCCTGATGGGCTCCTGTTTTGCAGAAAATATCGGGAGGCAATTAATGGACGCCGGGTTTCGGCTGGATCTGAATCCTTTTGGTATCCTTTATAATCCTTTGTCCGTCTCATCCTCTTTGAGAGAGATTATGGGAAATAAAGAATATACCAGCCAGGATTTGTTTGCCTACAAAGGCTTATGGCATAGCCCGATGCATCACGGCACTTTTTCAGCTTTTACGCCTGAAGAAACATTGCATACAATAAATGCCCGTCTTCATCACGCCCATCAAAGATTGCCGGAATTGAACTGGCTAATGGTAACTTTGGGCACTGCTTACGTTTATAAACAAAAAGAGAGTGGGCAAGTGGTAGCCAACTGCCATCAACTGCCGGAAAACCATTTCTTACGTTACCGGCTTACTGTTGAAGAAATTGTAGAAGATTATACAGCGCTTATCACCGGGATGGCAGCTTGTAATCCGGAATTAAAATGGCTGTTTACAGTCAGCCCTATCCGTCATATACGCGACGGAATGCACGCCAATCAATTAAGTAAATCTACGTTGTTACTGGCCATCGACCGATTGCAGCAACTGTTCCCGGAACGAGTGTTCTATTTCCCCTCTTATGAAATCATATTGGACGAATTGCGTGATTATCGCTTTTATGCTGACGATATGCTGCATCCGTCTCCTCTAGCGATTCGTTACCTGTGGGAACGCTTCTCCGAAACCTTTTTTTCCGCTGAAACAAAGCAGGTTATCATGGCAGTACAGGATATCCGCCGGGACTTGGCACATAAACCCTTTCACCCCGAGTCAGAGGCGTATCAACGCTTTTTAGGACAAATAGTGTTAAAAATAGAACGACTTATCGGAAAATACCCGTACTTAGATTTTCAAAAAGAAACAGAACTATGTCATATGCGATTGAATCCATAGCCAAAAGTATCGGTGCCCGCCGTATGGGCAAACATAAAGCGACTATTGATTGGCTGTTAACAGACAGCCGCTCTTTGAGTTTTCCGGAAGAAACTCTCTTTTTTGCTTTAACTACCAAACGAAATAGCGGAGTCCGTTATATCCCCGAACTATACGACCGGGGCGTACGCAATTTTGTAATAACAGAAGAAGACTTTAGATTAATTGAGAATGGAGAATTGAAAATGGAGAAATCTGGGCAGGATGATGATGCGCAGCCAATTCTCAATTCTCAACTCTCAACTCTCAATTTCCTTATCGTTCCCAATCCTCTGAAAGCTTTGCAGAAGCTTGCCGAAGCACATCGTGATAAATTTAAAATCCCTGTGATTGGTATCACCGGAAGCAATGGAAAAACCATTGTGAAAGAGTGGTTGCATCAGTTACTTAGTCCGGATCGTTGTATCGTCCGTTCTCCGCGTAGTTATAATTCGCAGATTGGAGTTCCTCTTTCTGTATGGCAACTTTCAGAAGAAGCAGAACTGGGCATTTTCGAAGCCGGTATCTCCGAAATGGGAGAGATGGGAGCCTTGAAACGAATGATAAAGCCTACCATTGGTATTTTGACTAATATCGGTGGTGCCCATCAGGAAAACTTCTTCTCATTGCAAGAGAAATGCATGGAGAAGCTGACACTTTTCAAAGACTGCGATGTAGTGATTTACAACGGTGATAACGAATTAATCAGTAATTGTGTCGCAAAATCAATGCTGACTGCACGTGAAATTGCCTGGAGCCGTAGAGATATTGAACGTCCGTTGTATATCAGCCGTGTAATCAAGAAAGAAGATCATACCGTTATATCCTATCGTTATCTGGAAATGGATAATACATTCTGTATTCCTTTCATCGATGACGCTTCCATTGAAAATGTGCTGAATTGCCTGGCAGCTTGTCTTTATCTGATGACACCTGCCGACCAGATCACCGAACGGATGGCCCGTCTCGAACCGATTGCCATGCGTCTGGAAGTGAAAGAAGGAAAAAATAACTGCGTATTGATTAATGATAGTTATAATTCAGACCTGGCATCATTGGATATTGCGCTCGACTTCCTGGTACGCCGTTCGGAAAAGAAAGGCTTGAAGCGGACACTGATCCTGTCGGATATACTGGAAACCGGACAAAGTACCGCTACGCTCTACCGGCGTGTAGCACAGTTGGTGCAGAGTAAAGGAATAAATAAACTGATTGGTGTAGGGCAGGAAATATCTTCCTGTTCCGCTCGTTTTGATGACGATCTCGAACGTTACTTCTTTCCTAACACAGAAGCACTTCTTACATCCGGTATACTCAAATCACTTCATTCGGAAGTAATCCTGGTAAAAGGCTCGCGCGTGTTTAACTTTGATTTGGTATCCGAAGAACTTGAATTGAAGGTACATGAAACCATCCTCGAAGTAAACTTGGGAGCGATGGTCGCCAATCTGAACCATTATCGTTCCATGCTTCGCCATCCGGAAACAAAGGTGATCTGTATGGTGAAAGCATCCGCTTACGGAGCCGGTTCGTATGAAATAGCCAAGAGCTTGCAGGAACACCATGTCGATTATCTGGCTGTGGCCGTGGCTGACGAAGGTTCCGAACTTCGTAAAGCAGGTATTACCGCCTCTATTATAATCATGGATCCGGAGCTTACGGCATTTAAAACCATGTTCGATTATAAGCTGGAACCGGAAGTCTATAATTTCCATCTGCTCGACGCACTTATCAAAGCGGCAGAAAAAGAAGGAATCACCAACTTCCCCATTCACGTGAAACTCGATACTGGTATGCATAGGCTCGGCTTTGCAGTGGAAGATATTCCATTGCTCATCCGTCGACTGAAGAATCAGAGCGCGGTGATTCCGCGTTCGGTATTCTCTCATTTTGTGGGAAGTGATTCGCCGCAGTTCGACGCTTTCACTCGCAGGCAGATTGAATTGTTCGAGAAAGGCTCGCAAGAATTGCAGGCTGCCTTCTCTCATAAGATTCTCCGTCATATCTGTAATACGGCAGGAATCGAGCGTTTCCCTGATGCACAATTTGATATGGTGCGCTTGGGAATCGGACTTTATGGAGTTAGCCCGATAGACAATTCGATTATACATAATGTAAGTACGTTGAAGACTACCATTCTTCAGATACGGGATGTTCCCCAAGAAGATACGGTAGGATATAGCCGGATGGGGCATTTGGCACGTCCTTCACGCATTGCGGCCATTCCTATCGGCTATGCGGATGGATTGAACCGCCATTTGGGACGTGGCAACGCCTATTGCCTGGTGAACGGAAAGAAAGCTCCTTATGTAGGGAATATCTGTATGGACGTCTGCATGATCGATGTGACGGATATTGATTGTCGGGAAGGCGATCAGGCTATCATCTTTGGTGATGATCTTCCGATTACGGTGTTGTCCGATAAGCTGGATACGATCCCTTATGAAGTGTTGACAAGTATATCGACACGGGTGAAGCGGGTATATTATCAGGATTAGAATTTTCTAATAACCCTGTGTTGTCATAAAAAACAGGGTTGATCTATGTAACCTGTGGTGAAAATGATTATATTTGCAGCAACTATTAAAAACCTCTTATATCAAATAAACTTATGACAAACTTATTATTGTTAGGCTTTTTGCCTAGTGGTTCCGAATGGATTATTATCGCTTTGGTTATCCTTCTTCTTTTTGGTGGAAAGAAAATCCCTGAACTGATGCGCGGATTAGGCAAAGGTGTAAAGAGTTTCAAAGACGGTGTGAACGAAGCGAAAGATGAAATAAACAAGGCAAAAGACGAGTTGGACAAACCTGTAGATTCTTCTAAGAACTAAAAGAGCACAACATACGGATGGCAGAAATGACCTTTTGGGATCATTTGGACGAACTGCGTAAGGTGCTTTTTCGGGTAGTTGGAGTTTGGTTTGTATTGGCGATAGGCTATTTTATTGCTATGCCCTACCTCTTCGACCATGTGATACTTGCGCCTTGCCACAATGATTTCATATTCTACGATTTATTACGGCATATCGGTAAAACATTTGATTTGACCGATGACTTCTTCACACAACAATTTTATGTGAAGTTGGTCAATATCAACTTGGCTGCTCCTTTCTTTATTCACATGTCGACAGCATTTTGGATGTCGGTGGTGACGGCTATGCCTTATATCTTTTTTGAAATATGGCGTTTCATCAATCCCGCCCTTTATCCGAATGAGAGAAAGGGCGTGCGTAAAGCTTTGACTATAGGAACAGTGATGTTTTTCATCGGCGTACTGTTGGGTTACTTTATGGTTTATCCGCTGACTCTCCGTTTCCTGTCTACCTATCAGTTGAGCTCGGAAGTGGAGAATATCTTGTCTCTTAATTCCTATATAGATAATTTTATGATGCTGGTTCTCTGCATGGGATTGGCTTTTGAACTTCCGTTGGTTACATGGCTGCTTTCTTTGCTGGGAGTGGTGAACAAGTCTTTCTTGCGGAGATACCGCCGTCATGCGGTGGTTGTCATCGTGATAGCAGCTGCTATTATTACTCCGACGGGCGACCCCTTCACATTGAGTGTCGTAGCTATTCCACTTTATCTGTTGTACGAGATGAGTATTTTGATGATAAAAGACAAGAAGAAAACCGAAGAGGAAGAGGAAGATGAAGCTGGAGATGAAGTTGCCTTGTCCGAAGAGTGAAGCGATAGAATCTTATGAAATCCTTTTAGCAGTTTGCCGGGCAGAAGATGCCTATCTTGCCGTAGGATATAAGCAAATGCGCGACTTGCTGGAACGCATTTGTCGCGGGCAAATGCAAAACGAAAGTTTACAGATGACTGATCTTTCCGCACGAATTAGTTTTGTGTCAGCTAAGGTGGGTCTTTCTGTTACAGAGCAGAACCAGCTGCATACTTTCCGGTTAACTTCAAATGCTATCCTGAACCGTCAACAAGAGCCCAACCGAGAACAACTCTTGCGGGATGCGAAAACTCTGGCTTTCTTTATCCGTAAACTCTTGGATGAAGATATTCCTCTGGAACTATATCGACTATTTCCGCGTGCGGATGCCACCTATTTGGTTGCGCCTCCTGCCCGCGAGCGGGTACAGCGGATGCGTGTCTGTTTCCAGTATGCCGACGAACAATATCTGTATGTGACTCCCTTGGATGAAGTTTCTGAGCAGCCATACCTTGTCTGTTATAATGTTCCTCAAATCAATGAAGAGTTTGCAGAAACGTGCAAGCTGCTTTGGCGGCATGCGCAAGTCAATTTATTGGATGTAGCCATCGATGAAGCAGGAATCCTGACCCCTTCTTTTATCGTACTCGAACCGGATTACTTGCTCGACATCAGTTCCCTTGCCGAGTGTTTCCGTGACTACGGACACCATCCGGCCAACTATTTTCTTTCCCGTCTTCAACCGATCGAAAATGCCCGTCCTTTATTACTGGGAAATATAGCCAACCTTTTTCTGGACGAATGGATTCATGCAAAGAGTGAAGAGATTGACTATCGTACCTGTATGCAGAAAGCCTTCCGGCGTTATCCTATTGAACTGGCCGCCTGCTCTGATTTGCGAGACAAGGAGAAAGAACGCCAATTCTTTGAAGACTGTAAATTGCACTTCGATCATATTCGTGAAACAGTAAATGACACTTTTCATGCAGCCGGCTATGAGCTTGACAAGACAGATGCCGTGCTCGAACCATCTTATATTTGCGAAGCACTCGGACTTCAGGGACGTCTTGACTATATGCAGCGGGATATGTCTTCTTTTATCGAAATGAAATCCGGTAAAGCGGACGAGTATGCTATCCGGGGAAAGGTAGAACCGAAAGAGAATAATAAGGTACAGATGTTGCTTTATCAGGCGGTATTGCAATATTCGATGGGAATGGATCACCGGAAAGTGAAAGCCTATTTGCTTTATACCCGCTATCCGCTTCTTTACCCTTCTCGTCCTTCGTGGGCGATGGTGCGCCGGGTAATTGATTTGCGTAATCGGATTGTAGCCGATGAATATGGCATCCAATTACGAAACAGCCTTGAGTATACGTCACAAAAACTGGAAGAAATCAATGCTTCCACCTTGAATGAACGAGGATTGAAAGGGCGTTTCTGGGAAACATACCTGCGTCCTTCTATTGATAACTTTCAATCGAAGCTGAAAGCTCTTTCCGCATTGGAAAAGAATTACTTCTATGCGGTGTACAACTTTATAACAAAGGAACTTTATACCTCAAAATCCGGTGACGTGGATTATGAGGGACGTACAGGGGCAGCTTCTTTGTGGCTCTCTACATTGGCGGAGAAATGTGAGGCTGGAGAAATCATTTATGATCTGAAAATAAAGGAGAACCATGCCGCCGATGAACATAAAGCCGGACTTACTCTTACCTCTGGAAGTGAGATGCTTCATGCTGAAACTTTCCTTCCTAATTTCCGTCAAGGCGACGCCATTATCCTTTATGAACGAAACTGTGATACAGATAATGTCACCAATAAAATGGTTTTCAAAGGCAATATCGAGTATCTGACAGAAAACGAAATAGGTATCCGCTTGCGTGCTACCCAGCAGAATCCATCCGTACTTCCGGCCGAAAGCCTTTATGCCATAGAGCATGATACTATGGATACGACATTCCGCTCGATGTACCAGGGCTTATATGCTTATCTTTCTGCAAGAAAAGAACGTCGTGACTTGTTGCTGTCACAACGTCCTCCGAGGTTTGATGAATCATTGGATTCCATGATTTTCTGTTCGGAAGACGATTTTACGCGAGTCGCCCTGAAGGCAAAAGCCGCACAGGATTATTTCCTTCTTATCGGACCTCCAGGAACAGGCAAGACTTCATGTGCCTTGAAGAAAATGGTAGAGACTTTCCATGCAGACAAGGATGCGCAGATTCTTTTGCTTTCCTATACCAACCGGGCGGTTGATGAGATATGCAAGTCGTTGGCTTCCATTGCTCCGGCAGTTGACTTTATCCGGGTAGGAAGTGAATTGTCATGTGATGAAGCCTACCGCGGGCATCTGATTGAAAATGAATTATCCTCTTGCAACCGTCGTTCGGAAGTTTACGAGCGTATTCGGAATTGTCGGATTATTGTGGGAACGGTAGCGGCTATTTCCGGTAAGCCGGAACTGTTTCGCTTGAAACATTTTGATGTAGCTATTATTGATGAGGCTACCCAAATCCTGGAACCGCAGTTGTTAGGAATCCTTTGTGCACGTGGAGAAGATGAAAAAGATGCAATAGATAAGTTTGTATTGATCGGAGATCATAAGCAACTGCCTGCTGTTGTGCAGCAAAACGCAGAACAGGCGGCAATCTATGATGAATCATTATTGTCTATCGGATTGAGCAATCTGAAAGATTCTTTGTTCGAACGTCTTTATCGGAACTGTACGGCAGCCTGTTCATCGTCTGCTATTCATCGTTCCTATGATATGCTTTGTCGTCAGGGACGCATGCATCCGGAAGTTGCCTTATTTGCCAATCGTGCTTTTTACGGGGGGCGACTGATTCCTGTCGGACTACCTCATCAAATAGAGGACTCGGACACGATCTGCCGTTTAGCCTTTTATCCGTCTGTGCCGGAGAAAGCAGGAGCATCTGCCAAAATCAACTATTCGGAAGCACGTATCGTTGCGGATTTAGCCGTTCGCATTTATGAACACCATCAGTCGGATTTTGACGAATCCCGTACTTTAGGAATCATTACTCCTTACCGGAGTCAGATAGCATTGATTAAAAAAGAAATAGAATCAGTAGGTATTCCGGTTTTGAATCGCATTCTGGTTGACACGGTGGAGCGGTTCCAGGGAAGCGAGCGTGATGTAATAATCTATTCCTTCTGTGTCAATTACCCTTATCAATTAAAATTTCTATCCAATCTGACGGAAGAAGAGGGTGTTTTGATTGACCGAAAACTGAATGTTGCCTTGACCCGTGCAAGGAAACAGATGTTCATCACGGGAGTTCCCGAACTCTTGGAACGCAATCCTCTCTATAAAAGTTTATTAAAATTAATAGAAGGCTCCTGAAAAATTGCATCATTTTTGCAGATGTTAGTTTTTATTCTCTCTTTATGCAATTCATTAACACCTCTATATTGAACAAACGCCTATATTTGCAATACGTTTTTTTCATAGAGATTTAGATTTAAGGTTAGAAGAATTGTGGAAGTCGTGAGACTTCCCTTTTTTTCATCTTAACGTTTACTATACTTCATTATAGGAATGCAAAACACTGTTTTTTAGTGTTACGTTTAAAAAATTTGCAGGAGGATGATGCAGGATAAGTAAACCTAAAAAGCCTTCTTCGTGAGAAGAGGCTTTTTTATTTTTTCATTTTTTGAATAATTGGTTAAAAACAAAAGAGTAATCCGTCACCGGATTACTCTTTTGTTTTTATTGATAGTATCTATTGAAATGGAATTAATCCAATACGATAGGTTTGTATTTTGGAACTAATGCTTTCATGATGATCCAGCCAATCAGATAAGCTACTGCACACACGCAGAAGATAATGAAATATCCGGCCGGTTTACCCTCAAAGCCCATGAATGTCATAGCAGGGTGTACAAATTGCGCTCCCTGTTCCAGCAACTCTTTCGTCATTTCCACTTCTTTGCCGTCAACCATCGTTGTTCCGGAAGCATATACGAATAAGTTACCTGCCACTTTCTGAAGAATCATGGAACCGAAACCACCTGCCATACCACCGATACCAGTGATACTTGCGATAGCAGTTCTTGGGAACATATCACCTACGGTAGAGAATATATTGGCCGACCAGGATTGATGAGCAGCTCCACCAATACCGATTAAGATAACCGGGAACCATGGAGAAACAGTACCTAACGGTTGTGCTAACAGTACAACCAGCGGGAAGAAGGCGAAGATTAGCATCGCTTTCATACGGGCTGCATACGGATTCATACCTGTTCTGTTGATGAAGATAGTAGGTAATTTACCACCATAGATAGATAACATAGTCACTGCATAAAGCGTAAAGATCAACGCCATACCCAGCGGGTCGGAGGTTTTGATACCGAATTGTGTATTCAGATAAGACGGAGTCCAGAAAAGGAAGAACCACCATACGCCGTCAGTCATGAACTTACCGAAGACAAAGGCCCATGTTTGTTTGTAGCTGAAACATTGCCAGAATTTCATTCTCTTTTCATCTTTTTCGTCTGTCATTGGAGCACTGCCTGCTTCGCGATTATCTTGCTCGATGTAGTCAAGCTCTGCCTGATTGACATGTTTGCTTTTCGACGGGGCATCATACATAAACACCCAGAATCCCATCCAGATAAAGCCAAGTCCACCAATTACGATAAATGCCATTTCCCAACCGAACATTTTTGCCAGAATAGGAATGGTAAGAGGAGCGATTAATGCTCCGATAGATGCACCGGCATTAAAGATAGAAGTAGCATAAGCGCGGTCTTTTTTAGGGAAGTACTCTGCGGTTACTTTAATAGCGGCAGGGAAGTTACCGGCTTCTCCTAAAGCAAGGATACAGCGGGCGGCGAGGAAGCAGTACATACTGACCGTAGCAATAGTCACTACCACGTCTCCTGTGGCACCGGCCAGTTCTGCTGCGCTATGAAGACCTACCTGTGCTTCTGTGACAACACCACAAACGGCATGAAGACAAGCACCTGCCGACCATACACCGATAGCCCATAGAAAACCTTTTTTAGTTCCCATCCAGTCGACAAAACGACCGGCAAACAGCATACATATAGCGTATACAATGGAGAAAACAGAAGTAATAGTACCGTAGTGAGATTCGTCCCAGTGAAATTCCGGTTTGATAAATTCATCCCACGTCAATGAGAGAACCTGACGGTCGAGATAGTTAACTGTAGTAGCAAAAAATAGCATAGCACAGATGGTCCATCTGTAGTTTGTCATCTTTTCGCCTGTTTTTTGAAATGTATTCATGATAATGGATTTAAATAGATTTTGTTTCGTTGACAAAGGTCGGTATTTCGACTGAATTTTATTTGTAAAAATTGGTCAAAATCATGTATTATTCGTTGCATTATAGTTGGATTTTGTTACATCCTATATATAATAAGGTAACGAATATTTGTTCTCTGGGGGAAGAATACGTAAAATCCGGAAAACTTCATCCCTTTCTCCCGCAAGAGAAAAGAATGAAGTTTTTCGGATCATTGATTATATGCATGAACAGGAATACGCAACGGTTAGCGCATTTCTGTATATTTGATCTTGTCCATGTCTCCGTAATCGAGGTTTTCACCTGCCATTCCCCAGATAAACATGTAGTTGCTTGTTCCGGCAGCAGCGTGGATAGACCATTCCGGTGACATGATAGCTTGTTCGTTCTGCATCCATACGATGCGTTCTTCTTGAGGTTCGCCCATGAAGTGACAGATAGCATTTCCTGCCGGTACATTGAAGTAGAAGTATGCTTCTACACGACGAGAGTGAGTGTGTGCCGGCATGGTGTTCCATACGCTACCCGGTTTCAACTCTGTCAGTCCCATCTGCAATTGGCAAGGACCTTCTTCAAGTACGTTGTTAACAATCAACTGGTTGATAACGCGGTCGTTGCTTTCTTCCAGCTTTCCGGCAGCAAATGAGTTTGCTTTCAGAGAACCTTTACGTCCGTCGATAGTAATCAATTGAGTCTTGTATTCCTTGTGGGCAGTAGCCGAGTTGATGTAGAATTTGGCAGGATTGCTGGAATCTTTGCTCTTGAAAGTCACTTTCTGCTTGCCTCTACCTACGTACAAAGCATCTTTGAATTTCAGCACGTATTCTTTACCATCTACGGTTACGATACCTTCGCCACCCACATTGATGACACCCAGTTCGCGACGTTCGAGGAAGAATTTAGCTTTCAGCGGGTCGATTGTTTCAAGTACCAGTTCTTTAGTTGCAGGTACTGCGCCACCGAAGATCAGACGGTCGTACATTGAATAAGTGACGTTGATTTCGTTTGGAACCATCACTTTTTCCATCAGGAAGCTACTACGCAAGCGGTTAGTATCATACGTTTTCACGTCTTGCGGATTGCAAGCCACTTGCATCTTGTAATTCACCTGGGCAGAAGCAGACATCGCTGCGATACCCAACATCATTGCAATTGCTAATTTTTTCATCATCTTTTCTTTATAGTATTTATATTATTCTTTATTATTCATTGCTGCATTTTTTGCGTCATTCCGGGTCATGCGGATACGGTTGTAGATAGCCATTCCGAGTGCCAGTGCCACAAGGATGGCAGGACCGATAATTTTCAGACTGTAAGTCAGGTGGAAGATACCCCAGCAGAAGAGGCTGGAAGCGAAGTCGAGTGCTCCACCTTCAAAACCGGCGGGGATATTTACTGTCGGGTCGCCTGTTGCAGCATATACATCTTTAGCAGCCATTGTGAAGAAGCCTGCCAGTTCGGTTACGAAATACAGACCTACGATCAAAGCTACCAGACCGATAATGAATGATTTCACTACGTTACCTTTTGTAATAGGCAGAATCATCGGGAACAGATAGAACATACCTGCCAGAGAGGCCAAAGGTAAGAAACGGTTGCCCGGAAGGATAACAGCCAGGAAGATTGTAACAGGAATCAAAAGTAGGGATACCACCAAAGTAGTCGGGTGACCGATAACCAATGCAGGGCTCATACCGATGCTCAAACCGGTGTTATTCTTATATTTTTTAGCGATCAACTCACGGGTCGCGTCAGAAATCGGTTTCAAACCTTCGATGAAAAGGCTGGTGATACGTGGAATCAATTCCATCACCGCACCCATCTTGATACCTAATCCTAAAATACCCGGAATACCATCCAATACTTCTTTCCAGCTGGCACAACCCAATGCTCCGATACCGCAACCAATGACGATACCCAGGAACAACGGTTCACCCATCAACCCGAATTTCTTTTTCATACCTTCGGAGTCGATATTCAGTTTGTCGAATCCCGGAATTTTATCAAGTAGTTTATTGATTACAATAGCAAACGGAACAAAACTTTGGCAGAAGGGTTGTGGAATAGAGATACCCTCCATTTTATCATAGAACTTTTGAAAAGCGGGAGCAGTCATATCCGCCATTACCAGTGTAATGATGTAGCAGATGATTGCTGCGAAGAATCCCCAGAAGATATTGTCGGAAGCAAAATAAACGATCGCTCCGATAAAGGCGAAATGCCAGTAGTTCCAAAGGTCGATGTTGACAGTGCGGGTTGTTTTGGTAAGCAACATCAGCAAGTTAACGCCCAGACAAACCGGGATAATAAAAGCACCGACAGAGGTGTTGTAGGCAACTGCTGCTGCAGAAGGCCATCCCATGTCGAAAATTCCCAGTTCCAATCCGTAGATTTCTACCATTTTACTTAATGCAGGGCCCAGGCTGCTGGTAAGCAACGCTGTCACTACCGATAAACCAACGAAACCGACACCTACCAATAAACCGCTTTTCAGCGCTTTAGAGAATTTAATACCGATACATACTCCTAAGATTGTGAAAATGACCGGCATCATCACTGCCGCTCCAAGACCGATAATGTACTTGAATACTTCTTCCATTCTGTTCTATTTTTTCTCTGTTTTAATGATAAATTTCCAGTGTTTCCCCAGAGGGTATTAGTTGTAAACCGTGCCAAAAGTAAGACCTTTTTTGCTTTCTTCCAAAACGAAACTCTTAATTTATTAGATATTGCATCAAAAATGGACATTTTTGACGTTTACGTGCACAAAATTAGTCGTTTCCGTGCACGAAAAACAAAAAATGCACCTACTTGACTAAAAATTCCTACCGGGTTTGGAGGAAAAGCACTACTTTCGTAGCGTGAAAAAAGACTATGTTGAATCCTTAAAATAACAAACCATGAGACAAACTCCTTTTTATAATTTTTTTATATTGGCTTTATTGGTTACAATGACCGTTTCGGTATCAGCGCAGCAGGTCGACAGTAAGTTGCCCTGGTCTGTACGATTGACTGAATCGGAAATGATCCGTTACCCGCAATCCTGGCAGCTTGATTTTCAACCGAAATTGAAGTGGGACTATTGCCATGGACTTGAATTGGGAGCCATGCTCGATGTTTATGATACTTATGGCGACAAGAAAATTCGCGATTACGCCATCGCATACGCAGATACAATGGTGCACGACGACGGAAGCATTACAGCTTATAAACTAACTGATTATAGTCTCGACCGTATCAACTCCGGAAAAATTCTTTTCCGTATCTATGAGCAAACGAAGAATCCTAAATATAAAAAAGCGCTCGATCTGCTTTATAGCCAGTTTGAAGGACAGCCGCGCAATGAAGACGGTGGTTTCTGGCACAAAAAGATTTATCCTTATCAGATGTGGCTGGATGGGATTTACATGGGAGCTCCTTTCTATGCTGAATATGCTTTCCGTAATAATCTTCCGCAGGATTATGCAGATGTAATCAACCAATTTATCACCTGTGCGCGCCATACGTATGATCCTAAGAACGGTCTTTATCGCCATGCGTGTGATGTAAGTCGTACCGAACGTTGGGCAGATCCGGTGACCGGACAGTCGAAACATACTTGGGGACGTGCAATGGGATGGTATGCGATGGCATTGGTGGATGTGCTCGAATTTATTCCGCTGCATGAAGCCGGAAGAGATTCCCTGCTGGATATCCTGAATAATGTGGCTGTGCAGGTGAAGAAACTTCAAGACCCCAAGACAGGAGGATGGTATCAGGTAATGGACAGGAGTGGGGACAAGGGAAATTATGTGGAATCTTCCTGCTCTGCTATGTTTATTTATTCGCTCTTTAAGGCGGTACGTCTGGGATATATTGATAAATCTTATCTGGATGTAGCACTGAAAGGTTATAAGGGATTTCTCGATAATTTTATCGAAGTGGACAAAAACGGATTGGTAACCATCACCAAAGCTTGTGCAGTGGCAGGATTGGGAGGAAAGGTGTACCGTTCCGGCGATTATGATTATTATATAAATGAAACTATCCGCAATAATGATCCTAAAGCCGTAGGACCTTTTATTATGGCTAGCTTGGAATATGAACGTTTACAAAAGTAATTTCCAGCGATGAAAAGGACTATTTTGAAAGGAATGATGTGTTTGCTTCTGCTTGGCGTGGGAGCAACATCTGTTTATTCACAGCAACAGCAACGCAAAGACACAATCATTGTGACACGTGACGGGACGGGAGACTATCGTAATATTCAGGAAGCAGTGGAAGCTGTCCGCGCTTTTATGGATTATACGGTAACTATATTTATCAAGAATGGTGTCTATAAAGAAAAACTGGTCATCCCTTCTTGGGTAAAGAATGTTCAACTGGTGGGCGAAAGTGCAGAGAAAACGATTATCACTTATGACGATCATGCCAACATCAATAAGATGGGGACATTTCGTACCTATACAGTAAAAGTAGAGGGAAATGACATTACTTTTAAAGATCTGACGATTGAGAATAATGCGGCTCCATTGGGACAGGCGGTAGCCCTTCATACCGAAGGTGACAGGCTCATGTTTGTCAACTGCCGTTTCCTGGGAAATCAGGATACTATTTATACGGGTTCTGAAGGAACACGACTCTTATTTACCAATTGTTATATCGAGGGGACTACTGATTTTATTTTTGGTCCCTCAACTGTTCTATTCGAGTATTGTGAGCTTCATAGCAAACGTGATTCATATATCACGGCCGCTTCAACCCCACAAAGTGAAGAATTCGGATATGTCTTCAAGAACTGCAAGTTGACAGCTGCTCCGGACGTGAAAAAAGTATATCTGGGTCGTCCGTGGCGTCCTTATGCCGCAACAGTCTTTATTAATTGTGAGTTTGGCAATCACATCCGCCCCGAAGGATGGCACAACTGGAAGAATCCGGAGAACGAAAAAACGGCTCGTTATGCCGAATTTGGAAATACCGGTGCAGGTGCTGATACGGCAGGACGTGTAACGTGGGCCAAACAACTGACGAAGAAGGAAGTAGCGAAGTATACTCCGGAAAACATCTTTAAAGAAAGTAGTAACTGGTATCCTTATAAATGAGAGAAGCAAGGCGAATGATTGCCAGCCCGCTTGTGATTATCAGTTTCAAGCCTTGAAACTATTAGTTGTATTATAATTATAGATAAATATGAAGACACAAAGACATAAAATGTGGGGGCTGCTGGCAGCAGTTTTCATTCTTTTTTCTGCATTTCGTGCGGACAAACCGGTTATCACTATCTTCATGATAGGCGATTCGACCATGGCTAACAAGAAAATAGATGGAGGAAACCCCGAACGTGGTTGGGGAATGGTGCTTCCCGGATTCTTTTCTGAAGATGTACGGATAGACAACCATGCTGCTAACGGACGCAGTTCCAAGAGCTTTATCAGTGAGGGACGTTGGGAAAAAGTGATTTCCAAAGTGAAAAAAGGAGATTATGTCTTTATTCAGTTCGGCCATAACGATGAGAAAGCAGACTCTACCCGTCACACTGATCCGGGGACCACTTTTGATGAGATTCTTCGCCGCTATGTGAATGAAACCCGTGCCAAAGGTGGAATACCGGTATTGTTTAACTCTATCGTCCGTCGTAACTTTGTACAACCAAAGGATGACGTCATTGCAAAAGATGTTCGTCGTACACCGGGAGAAAAGGAACAACCGAAAGAGGGAACCGTTTTATTCGATACACATGGTGCTTATCTGGATGCTCCCCGCAATGTGGCAAAAGAATTGGGAGTGACTTTCATTGATATGAATAAAATCACTCACGACCTGGTGCAAGGACTTGGACCCATAGAATCTAAGAAATTATTTATGTTTGTCGAGCCCAATCAGGTGCCTGCCTTCCCGAAAGGCCGTGAAGACAATACTCACTTGAATGTATACGGAGCACGAACCATTGCCGGATTGGCGGTGGATGCCATTGGCAAGGAAATTCCGGAACTGGCGAAATATATCCGTCATAACGATTATGTAGTGGCTCAAGATGGTAGCGGTGATTTCTTTACTGTGCAGGAAGCGATCAATGCAGTTCCTGATTTCCGCAAAGATATCCGTACCACTATTCTGGTTCGCAAGGGGGCTTACAAAGAAAAGATTATCATACCTGAATCCAAGATTAATATTTCCCTGATTGGAGAAGACGGTGCAGTATTGACTTATGACGGCTTTGCAAACAAAAAAAATATATTTGGCGAAAATATGGGAACTTCCGGTTCATCCAGTTGCTACATCTATGCTCCCGATTTTTATGCGGAGAATATCACTTTCGAGAACTCATCAGGCCCCGTAGGACAGGCAGTTGCCTGCTTTGTGTCTGCCGATCGTGCCTATTTTAAGAACTGTCGTTTCCTGGGCTTTCAAGATACTCTCTACACATACGGTAAGCAAAGTCGTCAATATTACGAAGATTGCTACATCGAAGGAACAGTCGATTTTATTTTCGGATGGTCTACGGCTGTTTTCAATCGCTGCCACATTCATAGCAAGCGCGACGGTTATGTCACTGCTCCCTCTACCGATAAAGGGAAAAAGTACGGCTATGTCTTCTACGATTGCCGGTTGACGGCTGATGCGGAAGCTACAAAGGTCTATTTGTCACGTCCCTGGCGTCCGTATGCACAGGCTGTATTTATTCGCTGCGAACTGGGGAAACATATTCTTCCTGTTGGCTGGAATAATTGGGGTAAGAAAGAGAACGAAAAGACAGTCTTCTATGCCGAATATGAGAGCCGGGGCGAAGGAGCCAATCCGAAAGTGCGTGCCGCTTTCTCCCAACAACTGAAAAACCTCCAAGGATACGAGATCACGACTGTACTGGCAGGCGAAGATGGATGGAATCCGATAGTGAACGGAAACAAACTGATAACAGTGAAACGTTGACTTCACGAATTTGTAAAGAAATGAATTACTAAGCAAAAAACAATGGATATATAAAAGACAATAGATCACTTGTCCTATAGAATGGCTCGATTCTGTTAAATAGCCGCTAAAGATTGCATAAAACTACAACTATTTTTCTATCTTTACGGCACAGAACCGAGTGATATGATGAAGAAAACCTTAATTTCAGTAATTCTTTTGCTAGCTATTGTGTTCTCGACACATGCGCAGCAGCACTGTTTTTTCACCCACTATTCTACTGAAGATGGATTGTCCCAAAATACGGTGATGAACATCTTGCAAGATCACAAAGACAACCTTTGGTTTGCCACTTGGGATGGAATCAACCGTTTCAACGGTTATACCTTTAAAACATATAAGGCCCGTCAGGGAAACTACATTAGCCTGACCAATAATCGCGTAGACCGTATCTATGAAGACCGTTACGGTTTTTTGTGGCTACTGACTTATGATAATCGTGTTCATCGTTTCGACCCGAAGACGGAAACTTTCGAACAGGTACCTGCTGCCGGAGAGGAGGGGAGTGCTTTTAATGTACATACCATTGAGGTGATGCCGAACGGAACCGTCTGGCTGCTGACAGAAAATGACGGAGCCATCCGCATCCTGACTCATTCGAATGAGAATAATCGTCTGACATGGGATATTTATTCCAGTAAGACGGAACTGTTTCCCTCTTTGCATGTATTCAAAGTACATCAGGATAAAGCAGGCAATGACTGGCTGTTGACGGATAACGGCCTCGGCATGATCCGCCCCGGAAAGAAAGAACCGGATTCCTATTTTACGGAGACAAAAGGGAAGTTTGGCGGCATGAACCAAGCCTTCTATGCAGTACAGGAGCGGGATAAGGACATCTGCTTTGCTTCGGATCATGGACGTATCTGGTCTTATCAGAAAGATAGCGGAGAATTTACGTTGATCGAACTTCCTACAAAAGGGCAGATCACTTCCATTCACCCCGTTGCACCGGACGTTTCTGTAATTACTACCGATTCGGATGGTTTCTTTACTTATAACCTGCGGACCAAAACAAATGTGCATTACTCATTCCTGACTTGTAAGGCTTTACCCGCAAAACCAATCCTTTCTGTTTATGTAGACCGTTCTTCGGAAGTGTGGTTCGAGCAGGAAGAACCGGGTGTTGTAGCCCATTTTAATCCCTCGACCGGAGTGGTGACCCGTGAACAGATTCTTATTGAATACAGTAATCCCGAACGTTCCCGTCCGGCCTTCCATATCCATGAAGATGTAAACGGGTATCTTTGGGTACACCCTTACGGAGGAGGTTTCTCTTACTTCGATCCTCAAAAAAAACGGTTGGTTCCTTTCTATAACGGACTGGGTAGCCGTGACTGGCGCTTCTCCAATAAGATTCATTCGGCTTTCTCCGACAAACAAGGCAATTTATGGCTTTGCACCCACTCCAAGGGATTGGAGAAGGTGACTTATCGGAATGTACCTTTTGCGATGATGACTCCCATGCCGCATGAACATGAATCATTGCATAATGAGGTGCGTGCCCTGTGCGAAGACAAACTGGGTAATCTGTGGGTTGGCTTAAAAGATGGCATGCTTCGTATGTATGATGCCGATAAAACTTATAAAGGATACCTGACCGAAAGCGGTATCGTTTCTACTACTGGTACTCCCATGTTGGGAACTGTTTATTTTGTTATTCAGGATTCGAAAGGAATAATCTGGATTGCAACAAAAGGAGACGGACTTGTCCGTGCCGAGCCGACTTCTTCCAACGGAATGTCTTATAGACTGACCCGTTATCTTCATCGTGAAGAGGATATGTACAGTTTGAGCGATAATAATGTGTATTGTATCTATGAAGATCATTATGGTCGTATTTGGGTAGCTACTTTTGCCGGAGGTATCAATTATATCACGCAGAATGAAGCAGGAAAGACATTGTTTATCAATCACCGGAATAATTTGAAAGGGTATCCGATTGATCCTTGCTACAAAGCGCGTTTCATTACTTCTGATAATAATGGACGTCTGTGGGTAGGTACAACTACGGGAGCTGTTGCTTTTGATGAGAACTTTAAGAAACCGGAGGATGTGCAGTTCTATCATTTTTCCCGTATGCCGAACGATACGCAAAGTCTGAGTAATAATGATGTTCATTGGATTATTTCCACTAAGAAAAAGGAACTGTATCTGGCTACTTTCGGCGGGGGACTCAACAAACTGGTATCTATCAGTAAGGACGGCCACGGAGAGTTCAAATCATATTCCGTACTGGACGGTCTTCCTTCCGACGTCTTGCTTTCTGTCCGCGAAGATAGTAAGGAGAATTTATGGATTAGTACGGAGAATGGAATTTGTAAGTTTATCCCGTCTGAAGAACGTTTTGAAAGTTACGACGAACGTAGTATTACTTTCCCGGTGCGCTTTAGTGAAGCGGCTTCTACATTGACGGCTAAAGGAAGTATGCTTTTCGGTGCCAGTGGGGGAGTCTTTATATTTAATCCCGACTCTATTCGTAAGAGTAGCTATATCCCGCCTATCGTATTCTCCAAACTGATGGTGACTAATGAGGATATTACACCCGGAGATAACTCCTTGTTGAAGGTGGATATTGACGATACCGACCCATTGGTGCTTTCACATAAAGAGAATATTTTCTCCGTTCACTTTGCGGCACTTGATTATACCAATCCGCAGAATATACAGTATGCTTATATTCTCGACGGATTTGAGAAACAGTGGACTTTTGCCGACAAGCAGCGTAGTGTGACTTATACGAATCTTCCGAAAGGAGAGTATGTGCTCCGTGTTCGTTCAACGAATAGTGATGGTGTGTGGGTGGATAATGAACGTATACTGAACATTGTTATTCTGCCTTCTTTCTGGGAGACGCCGGTAGCTTATGTGCTTTATGTTCTTTTTATTCTGATTATTATTCTCGTAGCCGTTTATATCCTGTTTACTATTTATCGGTTGAAGCATGAAGTTTCGGTCGAACAGCAGATTTCAGATATAAAACTGCGTTTCTTTACTAATATATCGCATGAGTTGCGTACTCCGCTTACGTTGATAGCCGGTCCGGTGGAGCAGGTCTTGAAGAATGATAAATTGCCGGCTGATGCTCGCGAACAGTTAGTGGTGGTTGAACGGAACACCAATCGGATGCTCCGTCTTGTCAATCAGATTCTGGACTTCCGCAAGATTCAGAATAAGAAGATGAAGATGCAGGTGCAGCGGGTGGATATTGTACCTTTCGTCCGTAAGGTGATGGATAATTTTGAAGCTGTGGCCGAAGAACATCGGATTGATTTCCTGTTCCAGACCGAAAAGGAACATCTTTATCTTTGGGTGGATGCCGATAAGCTGGAAAAGATTGTATTCAATTTGCTTTCCAATGCATTTAAATATACGCCGAATGGCAAGATGATTACGATGTTTATCCGGGAAGATGAAAAGACGGTTTCTATCGGTGTGCAAGATCAGGGTATCGGTATCGCGGAAAACAAAAAGAAGTCACTGTTTGTCCGTTTTGAGAATCTGGTAGATAAGAATCTTTTCAATCAGGCTAGTACGGGTATCGGACTTTCATTGGTGAAAGAGTTGGTGGAAATGCATAAAGCGACTATTTCCGTTGATAGTCATTTGGGAGAAGGGAGTTGCTTCAAAGTCGATTTCCTCAAGGGAAAAGAACATTATGATAAGGAAGCCGAGTTTATTCTGGAAGATGCGGATGCTCCGGCAAGAATGGGACAGGTAGTGGATATAGCCAATTCTTCCATTCAGTCTGAAACGTTGGTAAGTGATGATTCGGAGAAGATTGAAGATGTGTATGGGGAAGAATTTGCGAAAGAAGAAAACTCCAAAGAATTGATGCTGTTAGTCGAAGATAATCAGGAGTTACGTGAATTCTTGCGCAGTATATTTTCTCCGATGTACCGGGTGGTGGAAGCTGCTGACGGTAAGGAGGGGGCAAACAAGGCTTTGAAGTACCTGCCGGATATTATCATCAGTGACGTGATGATGCCTGAAAAAGACGGTATCGAAATGACGCGTGAACTGCGTGCTGATATGACGACCAGCCATATACCTATTATCTTGCTTACTGCCAAAACTACGATTGAAAGCAAACTGGAGGGATTGGAATATGGTGCGGATGATTATATAACGAAGCCTTTCAGTGCTACCTATCTGCAAGCACGTGTGGAAAATCTGTTGATGCAGCGTAAGAAACTGCAAAGTTTCTACCGGGATAGTCTGATGCATATCCATATTTCTACCGGTCAGGAGGAAGTGCCTGTGGCTACGGATATGCCGTCTGCTGAAGAAGATGCGTCCGAAACTCCACCTACAACTCTCGAAATGTCTCCCAACGACCGTAAGTTTATGGATAAATTGGTTGAATTGATGGAGCAGAACATGGATAATGGAGAACTGGTGGTAGATGATCTTGTTCGGGAACTGGCTGTCAGCCGTTCTGTCTTCTTCAAGAAGCTAAAAACACTTACCGGATTGGCTCCGATTGAATTTATCAAAGAAATGCGTATCAAACGGGCTACACAATTAATAGAAACTGGAGAATTTAATATGACCCAGATTTCGTATATGGTCGGCATTAATGATCCGCGTTATTTCAGTAAATGCTTTAAAGCACAGGTTGGAATGACGCCTACGGAGTATCGGGATAGAGTGGGGAGATAATAATAGGAAAGGAAAGAAATAGAAAGGGGGATGTTCAAAGCTCCCCTTTTATCGAAATCACCCTCGCTACAACTATCTGTGGCGAGGGTGATTTTTTGTTTATGAGAGTTTCGATACATTTACCCTCATCTTGGTTATCCGAATTTATTTTTTAGGGTACAGATGATTCACAAGGCTGTTCATATACATTTCCAGGTTTGTATATTCCGGGCTTAATGTATATTTGGCTCCGTCTGAAGGATCATTGGGATTAAGGTTGTGTTTCTTTTCCCATTCATCGGGAATACCATCACCATCTGTATCAACAAGTGCTGTTTCTGATTTATATTCCGGCCATCCTCCTACATCAGACGGTTGGTCAATCATTCCATTCGTGCTTCCGTGAGAACCTTCGTAAGTATAAGTGCCTTTGAGAGTTTCATCTACGATGCGTTGGTCTATGGCGTCACGGCGATATGAAGCACCGGCAAACTCGAGAACATCTTTGTAGGCTTTCTTGGCAGGTTGCAAAGAAGTATGTCCGGCTATGTCAAATGCTTTTTTAGACAGTACTTCCTTTTCTGTGGCAAAGTCTTTTTTGATAACCAGTCCGTAAGAGTTATCCATATTCACTTTATAAAGAGCCTCTTTCTGCTTGTCAGTCAGTTTGGGACAGGTAGGATCCATATAGTTACCTTTGAAATAGAATACACCATGAACACCTGCTTTATTGTTGTTTTTGCCATCATCGGCATACGCTGTAAACAAGCGTTTGAAAGAACCTTTTGTCGCACTGAAAGGTCCCGGTTTATAGTAGTTATTGATAAAGTTGTAGGAACCTCCTTCACCGGCATAAGCACCGTCACTGCCATAATTATAAATCACATTATTGAATAATTCCACTTTTTCATCTTCCGGACGACCCGTATAGCGGCTTCCGCAAAGACGGGGTGTGCGGTTAGTGTGATGGGCGAGTAAGTTATGGTGAAAAGTAGCAGGCTGTCCACCCCAGATACCTCCATAACCATGCGCTCCCTTTTCGTGGATAGAATTGGCGAGACTTTCACTGATGATGCACCATTGAAGAGTGAAATTACGGTTATCATAGAATGTGGCACATTCGTCCGTACACCAACTCATGGAGCAGTGGTCTATGATAATGTTTTGGTGCGCTTTAGTACCATTCATAGCGTCGTCACCTTTTTGTTTGATGTCGACTCCCATACGGGAACGGATGAAACGGACGATTACGTTGTCTGCCTGAATAGAGAACGTATAGTTTTTCAGGCAAATACCATCACCCGGAGCTGTCTGTCCTGCAATGGTCACATCACCATTGCTGAGTTTTAATGCTTTTTGTAGTTCAATAATTCCGCTAACCGCAAAGACAATGGTGCGGGGACCTTTCTTGCTGATAGCCCAGCGAAGTGTCCCTTCCGAACCGTCGTCTGCCAGGGACGTAACAGTGTATACAGCACCTCCGGCACCACCGGTGGTATATTTTCCTGCTCCGTCGGCACCGGGGAAGGCGAGAACTTTGGAACGATCCGGGGTAGGATAATCCTTTGATGTTTTTTCAACCGAAATGGCAGGTTGCATGGCTTGTCCCACTAGAGGAAAAGCCAATATCAAACTACAGATTGCTAATATATTCTTTTTCATTACTAATTTATCATTTGGGTTCGAATTTACTAAAATTATTCTATAACACTGCCACCTGTCGCACCATTTACCATGATTTCGTGCACCAGACTATTGAGATACATTTCCAGATTAGTGTACTTTCCATTTTTGTCAATAGTCGTTTCTTTTCCATCAGCAGATTTCTTGGGATTCAAACCATATTCTTCTTCCCAGTAGTCGGGAATACCGTCACCGTCCGTATCTTTCACGTTTGCATTGGTTACAGATTTCAGAACATCGTAGGGATCATTTACGCCTAAGGCTGTGCAGACATCTTTCGGGTCGTTGATATATCCACTTTTGTTTTGTGAGTAGCCGGAAAGACCTTCCCATTTGCTGGCATCTCCCGTGCAACTTGCTTTTCTGTTTTTAACGTCACTAATTATCAACTCGTCAACTTTATCACGATAGTTGCTGGCTCCTGCATAGCTCATCACACGTTCATAAGCCTCATCCGGCGTATGAGTTCTTACATTTCCAGCCTTAACTACCGGTGAATTTGACTTTATCTGGGTATGTTGGTTCCAAAGCTCCGTAGTTGCACAGTTTTTTTCATCCATTTGTTCAAATACGCCTTTTGTCCAGTTATCATTGCTAACAGTCGTATTGCCTACCACTTTATTTCCGTCGATATAAAACTTTCCCCAAGTTTGAAGCCATTTTTTGTAAGCTTCGCCAGAGTAATTTTCCGGATATACATCCGGCTTGGCGATACGGTATGCGCGGTCTGCTTTACCGCTTTCATCGGTTCCGGGGCCTGGCTTGTAGTAGTTGTTAACGATATTCACGTGTTGCGCTTCACCACCGTAGCAGCCTTCGCCTCCCCAATTGTAGTAAACATTGTTGCGCATATCCACTCGCTCTCCATCGTTGTTGTTCAGTGCTAATGTAGTATATCGGGGACCAAGGCGTGGAACACGGCTTTCGCAATGGGCTATCAGGTTATGGTGGTAAGAGGCATAGTTTCCTCCCCAGTTACCGCCATATCCGTGAGAAGCGAATTTGCCTGTGGCAGCATTGATCTTTACATCAGTCACACGTAAGGCTTGATAAGCTAAACACCATTGTACGGTAGAATTTTGCATACCATAGACAGAAAGGCATTCATCGCTTCCCCAGCTTACTGAACAATGGTCGATGATTACATTTTGTTTGTCACAACCTCCTAATCCGTCGCAGTCTACGTTAGAGTTTCCGGGGCGGAAACGGATGAAACGAATGATGATATTGCTGGAATTAATCGTAAATGGATAATTGGCGATACAGATACCGCCCGGTGATGTTTGTCCGGCAATGGTCAGATCATCTTTCTGGGTTTTTAATTCCGATTTCAAATAGATGGTACCCGACACATCAAATACAATCGTTTTAGGACCGTCTTGTTTCATAGCCCAGCGCAGACTTCCGCTGATACTTCCACTGGCGTCGTCTTCGAGGCTAGTCACATGATAAACTTTTCCCCCACGTCCTCCGGTGGTATTGCGACCGTGACCTTCGGCGTATGGGAAAGCAAGAAGTTCTCCATAATCCAGTTGCTTGACATCAGAAGATGTCCCACCTGGATTATTTGTTCCTCCACCTGTATCATCTACAGGATCGTCGGAAGAGCATGAAGTACATAATCCTGCGATGCTGAATGCAATAGCTACATAAAATAGAGATATTTTCTGCTTCATTATCTTTTAACTGTTTGGGGATATAGACGATTTATTTGTTGAGATACAACGTTTCTACCAGACTGTTGAGGTAAACCTCCAGATTGGTATACGTTTTACTTAGAGTATATTTGGCACCATCGGCCTTACTTTTGGGGTTCAAACCGTTGGCAGTTTCCCATTCATCAGGGATGCCGTCGCCATCGATGTCTTTCGGACCGGTTTCCTTTTTATATTCCGGCCAGCCACCTACATCGCTGGCTTTATCAATAAGTCCCTTTTCACTGCCATTACTGCCGTCTGCCGTATAATCTCCGTTGCGAACGTTGGCTATGATGCGTTTATCGACATCATCATATTTTAAGGAAGCACCGGCATACTTTAATACTGATTCATAAGCTTCTTTTGCCGATTGAGTGAATTCGGATGCATCTTCGGAAATGGTAAATTCGTTACTTGACTGAAGTGCTTTTTCTCCTCCATCGGGTAAAGGAACGGCTTCTGTTGCATTGGGGTGTAACCCTTGCCAGTTGTCATTGTTTACAGAAGTAAGCAGAGATTGATATTCGGCTTTCAATTCAGGACATGTGCCATCAAAATAGTTTCCTTTCAGATAAAAAGTACCCCATATACCTTTGGTGTTTTTATTTGTACCGTCATCACCGTTAGGTTGGAAGATACGGTTTACAATATTTTTCTTGGTATTGGTAACTGGTCCGGGCTTGTAGTAGTTGTTCACGAAATTATAGCTTCCTCCTTCTCCTGCATAGCCACCATTGGTCGGTCCCCAGTTATAGAAAACATTATTTCGTAAATCGACTTTTTCATTTTCCGGTTTCCCTGTATAGCGGCTACCGCATAAACGTGGTGTACGGCTACTGTGGTGGGCTAATAAATTGTGGTGGAATGTAGCGGGTGATCCTCCCCATATTCCTCCGTAACCGTGATTACCTTTGGTGTGTACCGAACGATTCAAACTTTCGCTGATGATACACCATTGCATGGTAAAGTTAGTGTTATCGTAGAAAGAAGCACATTCATCAGTGCTCCAACTCATCGAACAATGGTCAATGATAATATTTTTATGTTGCTTTCCCCACAATGCATCACCACTGTCGGCTTCTGCTTCTGTTGTAAAGTTGTCCGATCCCATGCGGAAACGCATGAAACGGATGATTACGTTGTCCGCCTGTACGGATACGGGATGTCCTTTCAGGCAAATACCGTCACCCGGTGCACTCTGGCCAGCAATCGTTACATCTCCGTTGGTTATCTTCAAGGGGCTTTTCAGTTCTATCAATCCACTTACTGCAAATACGATCGTGCGCTTTCCCGTGCGATTTAATGCGTAGCGTAGTGTCCCTTGTGTTGTGTTATCTTCAAGCGAAGTTACTGTATACACTTCTCCGCCTGCTCCGCCGGTAGTATAACGACCTGCACCGTAAGCACCCGGAAAGGCATAACGCGTTTCGGCAGGTGTCTCTTCTTCACCACCTTCGTTCTCATTACCACCGTTACCGGTATTCTGTCCCGGTGTTTCATCAGTGATACTTGGGTCTTCGCTGCTGCAAGCAACCGATAGGTTGATTACACAGAAGCACAATAATCCCATTTTAATAGATTTGAGCATACAAATTATCTTTTAAAAAAATAGAGTTCTTTGTCTCATACATTATATTTGCTGATGATGTGACAAAGAACTCTTTATTAAATCTTATTGGTTTTATTCGCTTACTGTACCGTACTGGCTTACAGTTTTCACTGTATAAATATTGCTTTCGTCAGTGTTGGTCAGTGTAACGGTAGTGTCTGTAGTTTGCCCTGCATAGTTGCCATTCATAAAGATGAGGTAACCGGCAGCACCGGATACTGCATCCCATGTCAGAGTGTTTCCCGACAGATTGACATTGGTAGGTGCTGCAAGGGGAGTTTCCATATACTCTTTCGGGTTCCAGCTGTCAATAGTTATTATATTCTCATATGTATATTTAGCAGCTTCGGATGCTGTTAGCACTGAACTAGTGAAGGAAACGTTTCCGGAGGTGATTGTTTTACTTTCCGCAATCATATTTCCATTCTTGTCGATAGTGTTATATTCAGCATATAGTGTAGGTACTTGTCCACCATATCCCCAGTGTGAATCTATAATATCCATTTTCAACTTGGTGTTGATCCAGACAGTTTTCGTGGTTGTTGCTTGGGAACGTCCGAATGAGAATTTTGTATCATCACCGTTTACCGTACAATCTTTTATAACATATCCGTATTTATCGCTTTCACTGGTACGCGAAGCAGTTATAACGCTACCACCGTCATTGCCTGTATTATAGAATGTACTGTTTTCGATAAGTACATCGCCACTTCCCCAGATATAATCTGTATGGCCTTCAATCCATGAGTTATAAACGTATGCACGATGAGGGGTTGTATTGTTCCAATAACGGGTCCACCATGTATCCTGGTAGGAGACAAGCAAACAATTATTCAAAGCAAAGCGGTCTTCACGGTTTATCAAGGCTTCTGCCTGTCCGTTTTTACCTAAACCACCAGTGTGACGATTTGAGAATGCACCATAAAGATTGATGATTGAAATGTTTTCAGCATAAAAATCTGTGGCTTCAATCAACACTACTGTGTTTTGCTCTTCACTATATCCGGCTTTGCGGGCTGGTGAGTTTTCGTTGAAAATAGAATAAGGCCATGAGGTAGCATTACTTGAATCATCTACACGGTTTACTGCAAACTGGATTTTAACACCATCGCGGCTCTCACCGATTAAATGAACAAATGGTTTATTCTTATTGATCCGGACACATTCATTATAAGTTCCGTTGGCAATGAAGATTTTATAAGGACTGGTCGGTGGGGTAGTGATGGCGTTGATTGCAGCCTGGAGAGTAGTGTAATCACCATTCCCTTTTGAATCAACAATTGCATCGAATACTTTTCCACCACCCGAAATTTCAGATTTGGCAGTAAAGCTTAAAAAGAAGTCTTCGTCGTAAGCTCTTCCCTGCATATCTGTTAATGCTCCGGCAGGAACTTCGAAAGTACATTCTTTGTTTTCCATACCAGAGAAGGTATAACGTACTTTTTCGTAGTTGATGGATACACGCACTACTCCTCCGTTGAAATAGATTTCTGTATCCGGAGCTTGACGCATGGCTTTGCTGAAAGTCAGTTCTACATATCCGCTCGGACCTACTACATCACCATCATTGATATTCTGTGAAATCAGAACAGGGATGCTTGTATCTTCTGCATCATCGTTGTCATTACAGGAAGCACCTGTAAGAATCAACAAGAACAGAAGTAAGTATTTACTTATTGTATTGATTGAATTTGTATTCATAATATCTGTTGCTTTTTAGAGAAGATTCTCCGTCAAGTAAATGCAAATTCCAGACTTGACGGAAAACCTTGTAGTTTTATTTAGTTATTTGTTCCAACGTTGGTCACCGACTCTGTATTCTTCAGGAACATCTGCTCCAAAAGTCAAATCTTCACTTGAGCCATTAGGGAACAGCTGATCGGAAGTCAGAGGAAGACTAGTATAGTCTTTTCCCCAGTCGGTAGCACCAAATGCAAAGTCAGAAGCCTTATACAAGCCGTTTACGTTTAGAGTTGTAGCTACGGAACTTGTGTTGTAGAAAGGTTTAACTCCACCTTTGGCAAACAGGGTGTTTGATATAGTCATTGTCATGTCTTTTGTATCTCTGCAGAAAGCATCACTTGCTGACATATCATAGAATGTACAATCCTTGATTGTTATTGTACCGGTTTGTCCTGACTTGTGTCTTATGAATTGAGACGCAGAAGCTCCCTTGGATACAATAATAGAAGTGTTGGAAACCACTAAATTGAGAGTTGTTAATGTTACCTTGTCAGAAAGAAGTAATCCATAATGATTGGATGTTGCTGCTCTTCCCAATCCTTTGATGATACAGTCGTCAATAGTAACAGACATAGCATTACTTGTACTTGCATTCATACGAACGATACCACGGATATTGGTAATTGTACACGAGGTAACTTCTATTTCTTTGATGCAACCTGAAGCACCGTTTTGATAAATAAGGGTTGTATTTCCTTCATCGGTAATATTCAGATTATGGAATTCTACTTTATCACATATTCCGCTGGCACCTACGCCCTTTTTAATAGTCATATTAACCTGTCCGTCTTGACTGTCACCCCAGAAAATAAGGTGAGTCACGCCAGCAGCAATGCTTTCTTTTTCTTGTGCAAATCCTTCTGTTCCGGAAACATTGATTAATACTTTTCCTGAAAGATTATCCCAGTTGGCAAGGGCATCTTCCCATGTCATTTCAGTATAACCCGTCGGTTTACCTTTCTTAGTTGTAAAGGTGATACGAGAACATATAGAGCCGTTTGCGAAAGCATAAGCCGTATATTCCGTACTGGAAGCCAAACCTGTGATTGTTACCTTATGTGCAGCAATATCTGCTGGTGATAATTGGGTTCCTGATTCAGGTACTCCTTCGGTAGAAAGAACACAAGCATATTCATCTACATCCACCGTTTCTTCCCATGAGAATACAGCTGAATTTGCTGTTATATCACTGATGGTAGATTCGATTTCCAAACCAGGGATGGTAACAGTCTGTGAACCACGCGGATTATTTCCATTATAAATAGTAATCGTGTATTCAGTGAACGACTTCAAATTTTCAACCCATGCTTCACCTGCGGCAGCTTCTGTTGACGAAATAACACGTGAAGTTGCTTCTGTGGCACCCGTTTCCATGATTTCGAAATGATCGACTGCTAATCCGGCTTCCCATGACATGCGTACTTTTCCTTGACCTTCAGGTAAGTCTTCAGTAGTTGGAATATTCAGGATAGCTTCTTCCTTAACTGAAGCAAAAGTCTTTTTATAATTTACCCAACGAGATTCCTTCTCTCCGGAAATAGACTTGATACGCATATAATAAGTCGTATTTACCGCCAGATTATCCATTGTGTAAGGTGACTGCTTGATCCGGTTGGCAGGATCATTTCCATAAACGATATTTCCATTTTCTTCTGATCCCATTGGAGTCTCGTCAGTCATCTCGTTAGGACTAATCTCGATAATGTAATAGTCGGTATTGGATGTTGAGCTCCAAGTTACTACCGCTCTGGCTACTTTACTGTCTGTTTCTACACTGATTCCGTTTTCATCAGTTCCGAAAGGACGGCTATAGGAAGAGTCAATATCCCAATCACTTTTCTCTGTACACGAAGATACAGCCAAAGAGGCCAGGAGCATGAAAGCTCCCATTCCCAATATATTTTTTATATTCTTCATCATTTTACGATTTTAAGATTAATCCGAATAACCATAAGAGTTATGTAATTTACCGTTTGAGGTAGAGATGGTTGTAGAAGCTATCGGCAATAAATAACGATTCTTCACAGCCTTGTTCAATCCGCCAGAAATACTAGGCAAGTTTACTTTCAGATTCTTTTGCTCCTTGTCACTGGTTTCAGCACCGAAGAAGCTCTTGTTTTCATATTCTCCACCTACTTTAGCTCCAAATACGAGAGAAGTCATATCGATATACATCGGATTGTCCGTGCGATATTTATAGTTCACATACTGTGGATATGTACCATTATACACTGCATTTGTATATTCGTTTTTGAACTCGTCTATTTTTTCGCTCAACAGGTTCCAACGGATTAGATCGAACTTACGAACACCTTCTCCTGCCAGTTCCCATGCATTTTCGTCAACAATTGCATCGAAGAAGTCTTTTCCCATTAGAGCAGTCCATGCAACATCACGTTTGGTTGCATCGGTGAAAGCACGGTCGTGTACTTCTTTCAGGGCTGCTGTGGCTGTTAATGTACAACCTTCGGCTGTTGCACCCTTACCATAAAGTTCGTTCACAACTTCGGCATACATCAGCAATACTTGCGGATAACGCATTTTCACTACGTTGATACCGGAACAAACTTTCTGATCGCTGGCCAATACAGCTGCGTACCATTCAGAGTTTTCCATCATCTTACGATAATCCCATTTTCCACAATAAAGACCGAAAGGAGCATTTCCTAACATATATTCTTTAAATACTTTGGTGTTTTTGTCTGTAGAAAGTTGTGAAATAGCACAAGTCAGATCGCGGCGGATATCTCCTTCGCCAAATGACAGATAATAAGGAGCAGTCAGTTTCAACTTACCGGATGAGTTACCTTTCGGACCGAATAGGGAACTGGCACCGTTTATACGATATCCGATAGTATATCCCAGCTCACCACTTTTGTTCAGTCCCATTGGAATCTCGAACAGGTTTTCTTGATAAGTCTGATCTAGTTGTCCGATATTTATTAAACGCCAGTATTCTTCTACAGAAGGATTCAGTTTATGTTTTCCTGAACTGACAACAGCTGCCAGATGTTTTTCGGCCAATTCGAATAGTTCTCTACGTTTGGTATCGCTGCAACGTTGAGTAGGATAAGTAGCGTCACTGTTATCTCCGGTGATATATCCGTCTTTAGCTTGTTCGCGGATAGCATATCCGGCACGTGTCATTGCAATGTTAGCCAAGAGAGCGTGAGCATAGCCTTTGCTTACATGTTCGGTTGTATAACCGTCTTCACCAGCCCAAGGTAAATATCCGATAGCTTCCTCAAGTTCGATTATCAATTCATCCATGATATCGTCACGGTCTGCCTTTCCAATGTAAACATTAGACAGGTCGCTGTTGGAAGATTCTGTTTTGAAAGGAATATCACCGAACAAGCGGATCAGATCGAAATAAATCATCGCACGCAATGTCATCGCTTCTGCACGGAATCTCATCATGCTGGTACGGGTTGCTCCTGCTTGTTGTATCAGTTGGCTATTGTTTATACCATCTACTACCAGATTCGCATTCTCGATTACTCCGTACATGGCATCCCATACTTTGGAAAGTTGTGACCATCCCGGATTAGCGTTGTAGTTCATATTACCACGTTCGCTGGACGTGTTACTTGCATCCGTACCCAAACCGTCAATCAGTTCACAGTCGGTATTGGTTCCAGCAATGATAGGCAGGAAGTTAGAATAAGTCTGGTCTTGCGTCAGGCTGCCGTAAACTTTATTAAGTGCCAATTCTGTATAATAGGCATTATTAAAAGTTGATTCATTATCCAATTCAGACGGTGAGGTCTGATTCAGGAAGTCCGAACAGGAAGACAGGGCAATTAACCCCAGCCCCAGGAATAATGTCTTATATATTTTCATACGATCAATCTGTTTAATGTTTTAATTAGAATGTAACGTTAATACCACCCACAAATGTGCGGCTCTTAGGATAAGCGGCGTAATCTATACCTGGAGTCATCGCATTTTTCTTACTGCTTGTATCGACTTCAGGGTCTGCTCCGCTGTAGTTAGTCCAACAGAACAGGTTATATCCTGTCAGATAGATTCTCACATTCTGCATAAACGCTCTCCTTACAATTGTTTTCGGAAGAGAGTATCCGATAGTGATGTTATTCAAACGCAGGAATGAGGCTTTTTCTACTGCATAATCAGTCAGCTGCATGGTAGTAGCGCTGGCCGGATTGTACATATTGGCGTTAGCGTTTATTTCATTCAGACGTAATCCTGCTGTTGTCATGTCTCCATAGGCATTGAGGACATCTGTAGAGCTGGACGACAGGTTCAAACCAGTTTCCGGATCAATCCATGTGTAACGGTTAGACAATCTGAAATCATTGTTTAAGTTATAACCGGTTCTTGAACCTGAACGGAAAGAAGCTGCCAGTTTTGTTCCATTGATAATTACATTTCCGAGAGAGTAGTTGAAGAATACATTGAAGTCGAAATTACCTACGCGACCATCGAATCCAAAACCACCGGTTGTAGGAGCGATAGTGTTACCCAAACGTTGTTTGAGAGGGTTACCATCTTTATCACATTCCAGTTTCAAACCACCCGGATAGTATTTACCACCGGTGATAGTAGGACTGTTATCTTGCATTCCGTCTTTTAATCCCCATTCGCTACCTGCCCAAACCAGTTCGCCGGTAGGGTTGGTGACAGGATCATATACGGTATAATAACCGTTTGTCTTATATCCCCAAACTTCACCCAAACGTCCGCCTTTCTCTACGCGGAAGTCTTCGTATTTGGCCATTGTACTACCTGACCAGTTACTACTTTGCCAGGGAGAGTCTGTATTCAGTTTATCAATGCGGTTGCGGTTGTAAGCAATGTTGGCATTGAAGTTCAAAGAGAAATTCTTTTTATCAAATAAAACAGCACTAACAGACAATTCTACACCTTTATTGGATGTCTGTCCGAAGTTCTTGTACTGATAGTTATATCCAGAGAGAGAAGGAATTTCAGTACGCATCAATAAGTCTCTGGTTGTATTCCAGTAAAAGTCGATAGCACCGGAGATACGATTGTTCCAGAATCCATAGTCAATACCGATGTTACGGGTAACTGTTGTTTCCCACTTCAAATCGGGGTTGTATAAGTTCGTTCCATGTTCCAACATGGTAGTGCTTTCTCCGTTGAAGAAAGGATTGCGTGCATCATTACCTCCCAAAGAGTAAGTGGTGGAAAGCAAACCGGAATTGATACGGTTGTTACCGGCAGTACCGAAGCTTAAACGTAGTTTCAAAGCTGACAGCCAGTCTTGAGTGTTACTCATGAAAGCCTCGTCAGAGATACGCCATGCCAAAGCTGCTGACGGGAAAACACCCCAACGATTTCCGGAACCGAACTTGCTCGAACCGTCTGCACGTACTGTAACAGCAAGCAAGTATTTATCCATCATAGTATAGTTCACACGACCAAAGAATGATAATATGTTTTCTTTTGCAGCAATGGTAGATTGGTTGGCTAAAGCTTTGCCCGAACCCATATTTGCTTTCATATCATCGAAATTCATAGTAACAGGGAAAGCTACAGATACATTTTCTATTGATTTCCTTTGGCTGCTGCTTACTTCATGTCCGATCAATACATTGAGTTTATCACGACCTTTGAACAGTTTTTTGTTATCATAGGTCAATGTGTTGGCATTACGCCAGCTCATCGTCTTTTCTCTCAATAGGTAGGCTTGTGGCTGACCGTTATATCCATATTTAGAATTAGATACTGCATCTACTCCCCAATACTGTTCTGTATCGTCAAACTTCCATCCATATCCGAATTCGGAACGGAATGTCCAGTTCTTGAATGGTTTCCAGTTTAAACCTACATTGTAGTTCTGGTTGAAAGTATTGCGGGTTTTATCTGTTGCAAGCAGACGTTCCAATGGAGATTTCTGTTGTGCCGAACTGTTTTCTTCGTCGTCATCACTGTATTTAAGTGAATCAACCGGACGGAATACGGTAGCATTAGCCACAGTTGAATTGGCAGCATTGGATTCATTGGTATCAGCACCACCACCTAAACCGTCAATGGTAGAGTAACTTAACCGGGCGTTAAAGTCCAGTGTCATCCATTTATTCAGTTCTGATTTAATTTTTGCATTTACATTGTCTTTTTTGAAGCCGGAATTAAGCATGATACTTTTTTCTTCATTATGGGCATAGCTGACACTATAAGTCATTTGCTTGGTTCCGCCACTTACATTAATGTTATATTGTTGCTGGTTTCCAGTACGTCCGAACATCTCGTCTTGGTAATCGGTACCATCAATAGAACGCCAGATATCCATATCGGCAAAGTTACCATAATCCAGAGAACCGATTTCACGCTGATAAGCAACGAAATCGTAAGGACTCAAGACTTCAGTCAGTTTGGTTACCTGTTTAAAACCGAAAGAAGCACCGAAGTCTACTTGCGTTTTACCTTCTTTTCCGCTCTTGGTAGTAATGATGATTACACCATTTGCACCACGGGCACCATAAATGGCTGTGGAAGAAGCATCTTTCAATACGTCGATGCTTTGAATTTCCGAGGGAGCGATATCACTAATGCTTGAAACAGGGAAACCATCTACAATATATAAAGGAGAGTTATCCTGTGATAGTGAACCACCACCGCGAACACGGATCTTTATATCTGCATCGGGAGAACCTTCAGTAGTAGTAACACTAACTCCGGCAAGTTTACCGGTAAGGGCTTCAGATGCACTTGCTACTGGTATAGCAGCTAAGTCTTTGGCACTAACAGAGGCTACAGAACCGGTTAAATCTCTTTTATTGACCGTACCGTAACCAATTACTACGACTTCGTCCAAAGCTTTCGAGTCGTCGACCATTTGTACATTAATTGTTTTTCTACCTTGAACGGCTACTTCTTGAGTTTTCATACCTATGTATGAAATAACCAATGTTTTTTTGCCATCAACTTTAATAGAAAAATTACCATCTAAATCTGTAATCGTACCATTGGTAGTATTACCTTTTTCTACAACAGAGGCCCCAATAACAGGCTCTCCGCTGGTGTCTTTCACGTTACCTTTTACGGTAATCGTTTGCGCAGATACGCTAAGCGATATTGCTGAAAATAGTATTAGCAATAAGGAGCGCATGTTTTTCACTTTGTTAGACATTCTTTGCATGTTTATTAATTAATGGTTGTTGTTTGATATTTCATAAAAATCCCGATGAGAGTTCATTCATCGCTACAAAAGTATGAGAATGAAGATATAGTGATGTGCAATATTTGTTTTTCACCTCGTATTTTTTGTTTTTTAGTTTGTTGCGAGGTGTAGTTATTAGCTTTGAAGGGTGTTATTTGTGTTCTAAAGGCCGGCAAATATACGAATCAGAGATTTATAAATTGATTTTTTCACCGGTTTTTATCCGGCATTCATCGGAATTTATACCGTAAATCAACTGAAAAGCCTGTGGAAGCATAGGGAAATGATATATCTTTGAACCATTAATCAATTAATAATAGAAACAATGGAAGAGAAACAAAATTTTCCCCGTGCTACAGGCTTTTCCGGTAAAATACTGATAGCTTTGCTTTTTATCCTTTCCGGGATTCTACTGTTTGCCCGTAATATGGGATGGATAACTTCAGAAGTATTTGATTTGATCGTATCCTGGCATTCACTCCTTATATTATTAGGTATATATGCAATGATTCGCCGCCATTTCATCGGTGGAATCATCCTTTTTCTGGCGGGTGTCTATTTTCTGATAGGAGGACTTTCCTGGTTGCCGGAAAATTCACAGGCAATGGTGTGGCCCCTCGCTCTGATAATAGCAGGTGTTTTATTTATCTTCAAACCCGGCAGAAATAAGAGGGCGCAATGGGCTCGTCAGCATACAATGGAACATCGTCGGCAATGGATGAAGATGCATCAGGGTAGACCCGGCATGAACTTTGAGAGTGAGCAACAACAATCGGAATCAGTAGATGGCTTTTTGCGTTCGGAGAATGTCTGGGGAGCTGCACGTCACGTAGTACTTGATGAGTTGTTTAAAGGAGCCATGATTCGTACCTCTTTCGGGGGGGACGACTATTGATCTTCGCCATACCCATATTGCACCGGGAGAAACCTATATTGATTTGGATTGCAGTTGGGGAGGAGTCGAGATTTATGTCCCGTCGGATTGGACAGTCGTGTTCAAATGCAATGCTTTCTTTGGAGGATGTGATGACAAACGCTGGCAAAATGGGAATGTAAACAAGGAGAATATATTGGTCATTCGTGGAACGCTTTCTTTCGGAGGCTTGGAAGTTAAAGACTAGCGTATGAAACCACATCCGATAATAGATTATCCATTCCGCTGGATTCCGATGCTGGTGCTGGCGTTGATTCTGGTTGCGACACAGGTGGCTTTAGTCTGTGGATATACCGGAAACGACTATCTCCCTGCTCTGGTAGATGGAGTGGCAACAATTGGTTGGCTGGCAGCCATAGCCTATTTGGCCTGGTTTGTGGTCGGTCTTGTTTCGTTGTTCCAGACGGATATAATCATGATAATCGTTGGAAGCCTGTTATGGCTGGCGGGTAGTTTTATGATCTGTGATATCATGGTGAGGATTGTAGGCATATCCTATATTCCTTTTGCGCAGACCATACCTTTCCGGTTATTGTTCGGACTGCCAACCTTGATTGCCATTACTTTATGGTATCGCCTGATTGTAACTAAAGAAGAAGTACAGAATCAGGAACTGGATAAAGAATTGGCTGCACATCAGCTAACTGTGACCGAACAACAAGGAGAACCACAGACAGAATTAATAGATCGCATTACGGTGAAAGACGGTTCCCGCATTCATCTGGTAAAGACAGACGAACTGATCTACATACAAGCCTGTGGAGATTATGTAATGTTGATAACCCCTACCGGAGAATATCTGAAAGAACAAACTATGAAATATTTTGAGACCCATCTGTCTCCTGATACTTTTGTGCGTGTGCATCGTTCTACGATTGTCAACGTAACACAAATTTCGCGGGTCGAGCTTTTTGGAAAAGAAACTTATCAGTTGTTATTGAAGACTGGCGTGAAACTTAAAGTAAGTCTTTCCGGTTACCGGTTATTAAAAGAGCGGCTGGGGATCTAAAATTTGTTCAATCTTATCATAAAAACTGATTTTTCCCCCATATCGGTCAAAAAATGAATGTCAGAATGAAAAGCTTCCACTACTTTTGTTTCCATCATCTAATAATGTGAATAAGGAAATGAAAAGAAAATTAGTTTATGTTTGTCTGCTGGCAATGGTTGCGGGAGGAATGATGTCCTTTTCCTATGACATACCCGAAAAACAGGAGACAGGCGTCCGGGAAGATCGAGTGATCTCTTTTCCCGGAGCTGAAGGACACGGTAGATACACGACAGGCGGCCGTGGTGGTAAAGTGTATCATGTGACTTCTTTGGAAGACGATGGTTCGCAGGGGACTTTACGTTGGGCTTTGAAACAAAATGGACCTAAAACGATTGTCTTTGATGTGGCAGGTACGATTCATCTGAAATCGGAATTACGAACAGGGAAAGATCATCTCACCATTGCAGGACAGACTTCTCCCGGAGGAATCTGTCTGGCTGATTATGGCTTTTCTATTAATTCTAATAATGTAATTATCCGTTTTCTTCGTTTCCGCCCCGGAGAAGCCAGTGGGAAAGAACCCGATGGGTTGGGCGGCTGTGATAAGAAAGATATTATGGTAGACCATTGCTCTGTCAGTTGGAGTGTAGATGAATGTCTTTCCGTTTATGGTATGGAAAACTCTACGGTACAATGGTGTATTGGCTCTGAAGCATTAAGAAAAGCGACTCATGTAAAAGGGGCACATGGATATGGAGGCAATTGGGGAGGACATAAAGCTTCTTATCACCATAACCTGATCGCTCACTGTGAGAGTCGCGTGCCTCGTCTGGGCCCTCGTCCTTCTACATTAGCTCTTGGCGAATGTGTTGATATCCGGAATAATGTTTTCTACAACTGGGCTGGAAACGGCTGCTATGGCGGGGAAGATCAGCATGTCAATATCGTCAATAACTATTATAAACCGGGACCGGCAACAAAACAGGCTTCTAAACAGGTGCAATATCGTATTGCCAAAGTCGGAGTTTATCCGCAAGCTTATGTTTACGTTGATGGAGAACCCAAAAAGAACTTGGCTTTTCAACCTTACCTGCAGAAATGGGGAACTTTCTATATTGATGGAAATAAGATAGAAGGTAACAACAAAGTTACTGCCGATAACTGGACGGACGGAGTCTATGCCCAGTTGAAGAATGATGAAAAAGTAGATTTCCTCTGGACAGAAGATGCCAAAGAATCTATCCGTCTGAAAGAACCTCTTGATTTTGGAGTAATCACTACTTATTCGGCTGACAAGGCTTATGAACAGGTGATGAACTATGCAGGTTGCTGTAATTATCGTGATGAAGTAGACAAACGTATCATTTCCGACACCCGGAAAGGAACGGCAACTTTCACCGGAGAAGGAAATAAACCCGGATTTATCAATAGCCCCAAAGACACAGGCGATTCTCCCTGGCCGGAATTATCAATAGCAGGTCTTTCGGCACCGGTAGATTCGGACGGTGATGGCATACCTGATGAGTGGGAAATAAAAAACGGACTTGATCCGAATAATCCCGTAGATGGAAATACAAAAACGAAAGATCCGAATGGACAATATACGAATCTTGAGGTATATTTGAATAGTTTGGTGCAACATATAGTCGATGCACAGAACAAATAGGTAATCAGCAATTCCCCGTTCAATGCGGAGAATTTAGATGATATGCCCTTCAGGTGTTTTATGATAACATTTGAAGGGCATATCTTTTTTGTGCATGGCTATACCAGAGGGGCACTTTTTTACCCTAGTCCGTTTTTTACTCCTTTTCTACTAAATCTTACTCTATCTTCTCTTGCTTAATCCTCAATTTTGCACTGGTGAAAGAACAAAGAATTCACTCTAGCGAAAAACATCATTAATGTACAATGAAAATCTAAACAGAATGAGAAACATGAATTTATTATTCCGGAGTATGAATTCTCCTTGAAAAGCGACCCTGTTCTTTGGGTGAAAAGGACCATAAAAAGGTGGTTGTATTTTTATATTGTATATCTTTAAACTGTATAAACTAATATTTATGAGACATCTAACAAGAATTTTATTTTTATTATTTCTCACCTTTTTCTCTTGTTCACAGCAGGTGGAGGATGGATGGGAGTCTGATGAGTTACCTTGTGAGCACGAAACGCATCCTGTAAGCGTTAGTTTTAGCCGTGCAAGTCTTGAAACCTTTACCGAAGAAGGCATAACGGAGATTGGCATTTATGCGTATCTGAAAGATTCTATGGTATATGGAAAGAATCTTTCTTTAAATGATGGAAACTTACAAATAGATCTTCCTCTCGGAGAAAATCTGCAAACTTTCGCTGTAGCAAATGCGGATCATCTGACCGATGTAGACAGCCTCTCTAAAGTAGTAGTGTATCAAGATATCTATGCACAAAAACAGGTGTATATTTCAGATGTTGTAGATCTGACCTCAGACTATTCTGTCAGTAATCTAAGTCTGGAACTGAAACGTTTGGTTGGACAAGCTACATTCCAGCCTAGAGAAACTGCAGATGAACTCAATGCTATTACTCGGTTTGACCAGTTGAATGTCACTTTTACGAATGTCGGTGTCGCCTATAAAGTAAAGACCGGTGCATGTGTTCAACAGGATATAACGATTAGTGTGGATCGGGCTGCAGGCTTTAGTGCATCTGTTTATTCGTTTCCAACAATCAATGCAGACTTAAGAACGTCGGTAGATGTGGTATATTTGAAAGGCGGAGAAGAAGTAAACCGCACAAATAGTCCGCTTGATACAGGCATTGCCTTTGAATCGTCCAAACATTCTATAGTCTATATGCCTATATTAGAGGAAGCGTATTTACAAAATTCGTGGACTCGTAGTCTGGTCATGAGGAAAACTGATATGTTCCCCCAACCATTTACAATAGAAGAATCTGAATTTTAAAACAGGAGTCTTATGAGAAAAAATATAATTTATTCTTTAGTGGGATTGGCACTTCTGCTGGGTACGTATGCTTGCTCTGATGATGATAAGTATTCGACTTCAGTAGTAAATCAAATTGAACTATTTTTGGATGATGAACCGTGGGCAGTGAATACAGGATTGTCAACCAAACCTCTTTTTATATATAAAGATAACGGAGAGTATTTTGCTAATTATACCTCACATTATCGTTTCCAGTTACCTAATGGAAAATATAGGATTTTGTCAACAACACAGACAGATTCGATTCCTTGTCCGAGTAATTTGAATGATATTGTTATTCGGCAAGACCCGGCTGCAAAAGTGAAGTATGCTATTTCAGCTCCTGTGGAATACAGTTCCCCATTCAATGATCTGTTGAGTATTCGTATGTATAACCGGACAGGAGTGATCCGTCTGAAAGCTACAGATAAAAAAGCGGATAAGAGATATTCAACGGTACGCGCTGTGCTTTCATGTCCGATTTCCGGTTATAAAGTATCAGATGCCAGATTCATAGAAACGCCGATAGAAATTATCCGCGATAAAGCTACCAGCAGTGGTGGTGTGAATTATACAGATGATATGGTGTTGTTTGAGACACGGACGATAGGAAAAGAGATAGGTATTCGCATTGATTATTTGGATCAGCATAATAATGTGGTGCAGTCGAAAACTATTGATGGTACATTCCCTATATTGCCCGATGATACTACACAGGTGGCTTTTGCTCTTAATAACGCCGACGAACCGATGATTCAGGATTATAAAGTGACGATAGCGTCGGAAGGATGGGATGAAGAAGAAATAAATCCGGAAGCCCCGATGAGAATACCGGATGGATATAGATATGTGAATCCGGAAGAGAATCTGGAACAGATATGCAAAGCGTTGATGGCGGATGTGACTGTAACTGAAGTGAAGCTGTTCTTGAAAGCAGGGGGAGAGTATAAGTTGGGAAGACAGACTGATTTTGGAAAGAGTCTCTATATTGTAGGACAGAAACCGATAAATGGACAAGAACTGGCCCATATGGAAATGGGTAATATGAGCATATCTACCGGTGATAACAAAATTGATGCTGTTCATTTTGAAAACCTGAATATAAAAACGACAGACTCGGATTTTTTCAAGTTCAAAAATCAACATTTCCATGTGAAAGAGATTTCGCTGAAAGGGTGTGATATTAATGATTTGGGACGCACGATGTGGTATCAGGAAGTAAATGCCAAACTGGCACAAACTGTTGATAACCTTATTATTGAAGATTGCCGTTTCTTCGGCTTAAATTCAGGTAGCAGCGGATTGTTTGGGTTGTCTACTAAACAGGATGCTCCTATTTACAATATTGTGTTCAGAAATTCTACATTCCATGCAAATAATCTGACTAAAGCATTGATAACAGGTTTGAGTTCCATGACCGGTGATTTGAGTATAGCCATAGAGAATTGTACGTTCATAGGAATGGCACCTGTAGGTATGACATTCTTTGATTTGTCGCCGAAGAATACCAGCAGTTTCACATTGACAGTTAAGAATAATCTGTTCAGTGGCATATCCGAAGAAGGAAGTGGTACTTGGTTTAATTTGAGAAATGTAACAGGCAGAACATTTGCAGACAATTATCATACGCAGGGTTTCGTCATGAATACTTGGGGAGTAAACGATAATGAACTTCCGGCTGAAACAACTTCAATGAGTGCACTCTTTACGGATGTTGAGGGAAGGGATCTGACTATTAAGGACAAGAGTTCGGAAGTATATACCAAAGGAATCGGTGATCCGCATTGGATTAAATAATAGTTAAAGTATAAACGAATAAATTATATAGGATATGAGATCATTTCTAATCATATTATTGGCAGGATTGCTTGGGGCTTGTAGTTCGGATGACGAAAAGAACGAAGCAGCATTAGCTAATAACTTGGAAGTGTCAAAGAATGAGGTGAAACTCACCAACGTAGGAGGTTCTTTTACTATCAATGTGACTGCAACCGGCGATTGGACAGCTAAAGTCACAGAAAGTAATAGTAGCTGGCTGACTCTTTCGAAAGAAAGTGGAAATGGAAACGGTGATCTTCGTTTATTTTTCACTGAAAACACAGATGACGCGAAGCGTGAAAGTAAGATTAAGGTTACTTTGACGAATGTTAATACAACGATTGAACAGGAAATCTCTGTAGAACAACTAGGTACTGATCCGGATATTTTGCTGGATTATTCAAAGGAAGTGATTCCATTTTTAGGAACGACTCTGATTTGTCAGGTTGTATCCAATGTGGCATGGAAAATAGAGATTGACGATCAAACCGACTGGATCAAGGAAGTTGATCAGTCTGCCCAGAAGAGCCGTAGTTTTGTGACAGATAATGTTCACTTTACTATTGCATTGAACGTGGCAGCGGAGAGAAGAGGGAACATCGTATTTAAGACAGTAGGTGATTACATTATGAGTAAGACAGTGGAGATTGTTCAGGAAGGAGTCAAAACGACTCTGGAAGTAGAGCAGGATGAATATATTATTCCTTATAAGTGTAAGGCACTAACTATTCCCGTCACTCAAGAATATGCAATAGAATATACGATGACTTCAACCGATCCTTGGATTACTTTGGATAAGGAAGCTTCGACAGAAGATGTAATTGTACTGAAAATACAAGATAATACAGATCGTTTTCCACGCACTTCTTCTGTGACCATAAAGAACAGCGTGTTGGAACAGAAGATAGAGATATTTCAGTATGGTAAACCTGATACTAGCATTGGTGACGACCCATCGGCCGGACAACTTTTGGCTTTTCCCGGTGCGGAGGGAGGTGGACGTTTTACAACCGGAGGCCGTGGCGGTGAAATCTATAGGGTTACTAATCTGGAAGATTATGGCAAAAATGAAACTCCCGTCAAAGGAAGTCTGCGTTATGGAATCGAGAAGTCCGACCAGCCTCGGAATATCATCTTTGATGTTTCGGGTATCATAGAACTGAAGCGTGGATTGTTTTTAGTAGATCATCCTAATGTGAGTATCTTGGGACAGACAGCTCCGGGCGATGGTATCACGTTGAAGAACTATAATTTCTCTTTTAATCTGTCGGCAGACAGCAAAGAAATGAATGCAATTATTCGTTTTTTACGTTGCCGTCCCGGTGACAAATACGAGGATTATGCTGAAGATGCGATTGGCGGAAGATATTTCACGAATGCGATTGTCGATCATGTTACTGCCAGTTGGGGAGTGGATGAAACTCTGTCTTTCTATGGTTGTCAGAATTTTACTGCGCAGTGGTGTATGTCAACAGAGAGCTTGAATAATTCCAATCATGCCAAAGGGGCTCATGGGTTTGGAGCGATGTTTAGTGGTGATAATGCTTCTTACCATCATATTCTGATGGCACATCATAGTAGCCGTGCTCCCCGAATTTCTGATATGCCGGAACCCGGAACCGAAGGAGCCGGTGACCATATCGGATATTTTGATGTACGAAACAATGTCTATTATAACTGGAGTGAAGCTGGATTTGGCTGTTATGGTGGAAAATATGGAACGTTCAATATTGTTAACTGCTATTACAAAGCAGGACCGGCTACCGGAACAGGCAGTATGTCGTGGAGAGTTCTGTCAAGTGATCCTACTGCCAGAGCATATATCGAGGGCAACTATGTGACTGCCAGTGCAGAAGTTACGGCAGATAACTGGACGAATGGAATCTGGAGTCAATTTTGGCGCGATTTGCATCCTACAGAAGAAGAAATGCGTGCAATGAGATTGGCGGAACCGCAGCCATTTAGTAAGGTGACCAGTCATACACCCGAGCAAGCCTATGAAAAAGTATTGCAATATGCCGGCGCCTCTTTGCGCAGAGATATTATTGATCAACGTATCGTGAAAGAGGTCAGAGGAGGTACTTCTACATGGACTGGTTCAAAGGATGAAAAACCACGTCCTGGAATTATTGATACGGTGGGGGATACAGAAGGATATCCTGAAGTTAAATCGTTGAAAGCCTGGCCCGATACGGATGGCGATGGAATTCCTGATATTTGGGAAGAAGCTTACGGACTTGATTCGAATAATCCGGCTGATGCTGCACAGATAAGTACATCAGTAGATCCCAACGGGCGTTATTCCAATTTGGAAGTTTATTTTCATAACCTGGTTCAGCATATTGTTTACAATCAGAATCTGGGCGGTCAGGTTATCGAGAAGAAATAGTAAACCGTATATTTTGTAACAAAAAACTTTAGTATAATGAATAAACTAATTATAAGTATATTCACCCTGTTATTGGTAGCGGTCAGTGGTTTTGCACAGACTGTAACTGGTACGGTGACAGACAACTACGGACCGGTAATTGGTGCCGCAGTGATGGTGCAAGGCACAAAAATAGGTACTACTACCGATATAGATGGAAACTTTACACTGACCAATGTCCCTGATGTGAATAAAGCTGTGTTGACTATCCGTTATGTCGGAATGAATGAAGTGAAAGAGCCGTTGAAAGGACGTACTTCCGGAATTCATATTCAGATGACGGAAGCTGTCGGACAACTGGATGATGTGGTCGTAATCGGTTATGGTACACAGAAAAGAGGCAATCTGACAGGTTCGGTATCGAGTGTATCGGGCAAGGTTCTCGAAAAAGTACCGACTGCTTCCGTTGCAGAGGCTATTGTCGGTAAATTGCCGGGTGTGCAGGTGACAGCAGTAGATGGCTCGCCGGATGCGGAAATTAAAATATTGGTGCGTGGTGGAGGTTCGATCACGCAGGACAACAGTCCGCTAATTTTGGTAGATGGATTTGAAGTGGGTAGTTTAAATGATATTCCGCCGACAGATGTAGAGTCAATCGATGTTTTGAAAGATGCTGCTTCTACGGCAGTTTATGGTGCTCGCGGTGCCAATGGTGTCATTCTGGTGACTACCAAACAAGCTAAGGAGGGACGCGTATCTATCAATTTAAATACTTACTTGCAGACAAGCACATTATCAAACAAGCTGGACGTGATGGATCCCTACGAATATGTTTTGATGCAATATGAGAATGCCCGCCAAAAGAATTCCATACCCAATGATTTCTTTAATAAGTATGGACAAGCATATGAATTCTATATTTATCAGGGAGATAAAGGAACGGACTGGCAGGATGAAATTTTTGGAACGAATCCGGTATCTAAATATGTAGACCTTAGTATCAATGGTGGTACAGAGAAAACGAAATATAAAGTGGCATTTATTCATCAGGACCGTCCTAGTGTGATGGTGGGGAACGGGTTGAAACAGAACAACCTGAATGTGAGTTTGAATACCAAACTCTTTAAATTCCTGACTTTTGAGTACCGCACCCGTTTGTTGCATAAAGAAGTGGATGGTTCCGGTACGGATGGGGTGAGTCTTTTGGATGCACTTCGTCAGGCACCTACTGAAGGATTGGATGAATATATGAAATTGCCGGAAGATGACACTTATTATGACCCTGATTTATTGGATGAGATAACTCGTTTTAATCCGAAAGAAGAATCTGAAAAGAATTATAAGAAAAGAATTAATAAGTCTCTCAATACGATAGGTGCCCTGACTTGGAATATAATGAAAGGCATGACTTTCCGTACGGAATTCGGCTTTGAAAATAATACAGAGGAGTCTCGGCGTTTTTGGGGTACTGATACATCTAACGCCAAGAATAATAATAACCAGCCAATGGCTGAGTGGAGTATGTCTCAAGGCTCCAAATGGCAATTATCCAATGTGTTTAACTACAACTTTATGTTGGATGATACGCATGATATTCAATTGATGGTCGGACAAGAAATGAAGAGTTCCCAATCCAGCCGTAAGACCTATACTACCCGCTATTTTCCGGTGAATACAACTGCGGAAAAGGCATTTGATAACCTGTCTTTGGGTACTCCTTACGAAAATAAGTCTTCTGCCGGTTCGCCCACACGCATTTCTTCTTTTTTCGGTCGTGCTTACTATGGATATAAGGATAAATATCTCGCTACTGTGACCTTGCGTGCCGATGGTTCATCGAAGTTTGCTTCAGGCAATCGTTGGGGATTTTTCCCGGCAGCGGCTGTTGCATGGCGTATGTCTAATGAGGACTTTTTGAAAGAGAGTGAAGTGGTGTCGAATCTTAAATTGAGAGTAAGTTATGGTGCTTCTGGAAATGATCGTATCTCTTCCGATATTTATCAGAAATTGTATGGTATCAGCAGCAGCCGGCCTGCGGGTTGGGGAGAAACGAGCCGCTATTATTATCAATTTTATAACACGAAAGAACTATATAATCCCCATGTAAAATGGGAAACTACCATTACCCGTAACCTTGCCGTTGACTTTGGCTTTTTCAGAGAACGGTTAAGCGGAACATTGGAATTCTATTGGAACACGGTGAAAGACTTACTTCTTTCTTCTACTATTCCCGGCTATACAGGCTACACACGTCTTATGGAGAATGTGGGGCAGACTTCAAACCGAGGGGTGGAGTTGTCTCTGACCGGTTATATCATCGACCGTCCGGACTTTACATTGAACGCGACGTTTAATATCGGTCGTAATAAAAACAAGATCGACAAGCTCGCAAGTGGTGAAAAGGAAATGGTGCTTTCTTCTGGTTGGGCGGGCACTCAACTCTTGAATTCAGATGATTATCGTGCCTATGTAGGGGGTACTACCGGTTTGATCTATGGATTTGTTAATGACGGTTTCTATACAGTGGATGATTTCAAACCATTTGATTCAAAATCCAGAACATGGACATTGAAAGACGGAGTCGTAAACTCCAGCCCGTTGTCCGGTGATCCGCGTCCGGGTAATGCCAAATTTAAAAAACTGACTCCGGTAGATGAAAATAGTGCCAATCCGTATACGTTGACGGATGACGACCGTACTGTGATCGGTAATACTACTCCGAAGTTTTCGGGAGGATTTGGATTAAATGCAACTTTTAAAGGTTTTGATGTAAGTGCGTTCTTTAATTTTATGTATGATTTCGATGTGTTCAATGCCAATAAAGTAATGATGACTACATGGGCAAGCAATAATTACAACAATTTCAGTATGGATATCTCTTCTGCGAAGCGTTGGCGTAATTTTGATGATATGGGTAATGAAATTCGTTACAGTCCGGAAATTCTTGCAGAGTTTAATAAGAATGCGACAATGTGGAATCCGACTTCTATCGGACGTCCCATTGCAATGTCATATGCAGTGGAAGACGGTTCTTTCTTGCGTCTCAATACGGCTACTATCGGCTATACACTGCCACGTGTATGGACCAATAAAGTGGGTTTGAGCAGAGTACGTTTCTATGCGTCAGGTTACAACCTGTTTACGATTACCGGATATAGCGGTTATGATCCGGAGGTAGACATTGCTACCGGATTAACGCCGAATATCGATAATAACAGATATCCGAGAAGCCGCACATATACGTTCGGTGTGCAATTGACCTTTTAATTAACTAACTAAAATGAAAGAACTATGAATAAGAAGTTGTTATATTCAACCATAGCCTGCGCAATGCTCTCTTTTACATCTTGTAATGACTTTCTGGATGTGGAGCCTCCTTCAGGATTTACCCCCGGATATGTTTTTGCTTCAGAAGAGGAAGCCAAAGCTTTGATGACTAAAATGTATTCTGCAATGACAGAAGACGGTATGTATGGCAGTACGTTTGCCAATAGCCTGAATACGAATACGGATGTAGAAATGTCTTCTTTTAAGAATAACACCGTAGCAGCCACCGGTGCGGATATCGGTTGTTTCGATTCCAAACCCTACTGGAATACGTTGAATAGTACATGGAACAATATGTATTCCGTGATCAATTATGCTAACGACTTCCTGCACGAAATGGAAAATTCCTCTTTGTTCTCCTTACAGATAAAAGAGGAGGGACCGACTGAAGTACAACAGATGTACGGAGAGGTGAAAACACTTCGCGCAATGCTTTATCTGGATTTGATTCGTACATGGGGGGATGTCGTTTTTGTGACCGAACCTTCGAAATCCACAGATGATTTCTTTTCAGTCGGTGTGACGGAACGGAACAAGATACTGGAATACCTGATTGACGAATTGATCGCTGTGGAGCCGATGATGAAATATGCCGCTGATCTGGATTACGGGGTAGAGCGTGCTTCCCGCGAATATTGCCAGGCACTTATCGGACAACTGGCTTTGTATCGTGGAGGATGGTCTTTACGTCCCGATAAAGATAATCCTGACAACGTGGGATATATGGAACGTGGTGACAATTTCGAGCACTACTATGATATTGCTATCACCTATCTGGGTAAAGTAATCAAGGAAAACAAGCATGATTTGAAACAGAGTTACGAAGAACTTTGGTATAATGAATGCAATTGGATTACAGCGAATAATGACGATGTGATTTTTGCTATCCCTATGCTGAAAAGTGTTACCAGCCGTTACGGATATAATGTGGGTGTAACGATTGCCGGTGACAAGCATGAGTACGGAAGTGCCAGCAACTATCTGCATTATTGTGGTACGTATATGTTTACATTTGATGGGGATGATTTGCGTCGTGACGTTACGTGTACTCCTTATAAATACGATAAGAACCTGAATCAGGAAATTGATATGGGAATCGCCAGCATGGGAGTAGGTAAATGGTCGAAACTTAAAATGAAGTCTCCGTTAGGCTCTTCCAGTGGTGCGGGAACGGGTATCAATAGCATACGCATGAGATTTGCAGATGTATTGTTGATGTATGCTGAAGCGGTGAATGAGCGGTTCGGACCGCGTGATGATGCAAAGGAAGCGATGAAGAGAGTAAGACGCCGTGCGTTTGCTCCTTCTTTGTGGGCTTCGAAAGTAGAATCTTACGTAGAAAGCCTGAATAGTGAAGACGATTTCTTCAAAGCAATCATGGACGAACGAAAATGGGAATTTGGGGGTGAAAGTATCCGTAAATATGACTTGGCCCGTTGGAATAAGTACAGTGAGGTGATCTATAATCTTTATTTTGAAATGATTAATTGGGGGTTGGTTGCCAATGGTACCTATATACCGGGTATTGAGAAAGTGCCTGAAAATATTTATTATAAGTCCGTTCCTGATCCGGAACATCCGGACAGAACCATTCTGGATATAGTCGGCATTGAGAAAGAAGAATTCGGAACGGGTAAACCTGCCGGTTATCAAACGTTGGCATACGCTATTGGATGGAGAGTATTGAATTCGGAAACGCAGCAATTTGAGACCTTGAAAGAGATTTCCTGGAGTTTCAGAGGATTTATCAATCTGAATAACGACAAGAGTGTGAAACCTTCTGATCCGTTGAGATATTTGTGTCCTTATCCTTCACAAGTAATTACAGACCATAGAGGAGGTATTCGAAACTATTATGGATATTAATCAGTAAAAATGAATGTTATGATGAAGTTACTATATAGATTGACAACAGTTTTATTGCCTGCTTTGTTGTGGGGAACTCTTTTCACAAGTTGCCAAGATGACCAATATAACAAAATAGACGATCTGTTTCAGCCCAGATTCGTATTGGAGAAACCAGAGGTGAAGAGTAATTCTATTACTTTGGTGTGGTATAAAGTAAATGATGCATCCTCTTATACGGTAGAGTTGCATCAGGATACTTATTATAAAAGTTTGTTTATGTCGGTGACTACTACCGAGCCGTTCGTATTCCTCGATGATATTCCCTGGGGGACCACATTTTATATCCGGGTACGTTCGAATGCGGTGAATGCTGCAAATAACTCGCAGTGGACTTACACGAATGCTTCTACGGAAGCCAGACCGGAATATGCGAAGTTGTTGGAAGATGTTTCAAAGACAGAAATAACAGAAAACTCTGCCATTATCCGCTGGAAGGTAGATATGCAAAATCCGGTAGATAGTATCAGTGTGATGCCGATGATGGACAAAACTTTAGCGAATGTATCCCGTTATCTGACTGAAGATGAGAAAGCACAAGGACGTGCCGAAGTTACTGGTTTGGATAAGAATACATTGTATGCGGTTAATATTTACGATACAAGTAAGCCGAGGAAATATGACAAACCTTATAATCAGGCTACTTTCCGTACAGCGGGACCGGCTGCCGAATCTATTACGGTAGGTTGGGATGATGATTTGACGAAACTTCTGACTGACAATAATGATAATGCGGAGATTCCGGAGGGTACCGAATATTTCTTGCCGGCTGGCTCTTCTTATCGTTTGAGTCCATTTGCAATAAAGAAAGGTTTCCGTCTGGTCGGTAGCACGGAAGGCATTAAGCCTATTGTCACTATGGAATCTTCATGGAATGTGGTTGCCGGATCTTATATTTCCGGTATAGAGTTTGTAAATGTCGAATTCCGACAGGAGATATTGAACAGTTATTTCTTTAATAGTGGTAATGCATACACGCTGGAGAATATCAGTTTCGTTAATTGCGACTTTTATGGATTCGGACGTGGATTCTGGCGTCATCAGGGAGCTAACAATAAACATCTGTTGAACTTCGAAATGGAAGGCTGCAAGTTTGAACAATGCGGTTGGCAGACTGGTGCATACGGCACGTTCCATCTTGGATCGACAGATAAGGAAGGTAACTCTTATGATCATGTAGAAAGAGTTGTTTATAGAAATTGCACATTCAGTAGAGATAACAACAGTACAGACGGCTGGGGCTGGGGCAACATTTTCTATGCTCCCAATCTGGATAAGCCTATTCATCTGGAATATAAGAATGTAACCTTCTACAGCTTCTGTCGCAATCAGCGTATGATTAATATACAGTCTGCTGTTGGTTCGGAATTGGTATTGGAAGGAGTGGTCTTGGCTTCACCGTGTGGTGAAATTTATTCAATCGGTGCCAATACTACCACTAGCTTCTCTAACAATTATACAACGAAAGATTATGCGTTGGGTGGTAGTAAGATAAATGCAACCGATCTGGATATTACTGCTACCGAACTGTTTGTTGATCCGGAAAAGGGCGATCTGACAATCAAGGATTCGAATTCTCCGATTGTCACTAATCGTTCCGGTGATACTCGTTGGATTCCATAGTCGGATAATTGTCAGGACCATACTGGTTATGAACAGGTCGTTTTTCTGAAAACAAATGGCCCTTGGGAAAAGAAACCGGGGGCTGTTTTTTCCTCTATATAAAATTTACACAATTGAAGTATGAAGAAAATACAATGCATTTTACAGGGAGTCATCTTGCTGTTCTCCTTGTGTTCCCCAGTCTGGAGTGCTGATGGGAGGGGAGGAATAGATAGGAATCATTCCGGTGAAAGTAATTCTCCTTTTCAGGCTGTAGTGGCAAGAGATGGCAGTGGTGATTACAGAACGGTGCAAGAGGCTGTAAATGCCGCACCCGAAAATTCAAAAACACCTTGGTGCATATTTGTGAAGAATGGGTCTTATCGAGAGTACCTATTTATACCAAAGACAAAAACATTCATTCATTTGATAGGACAGGACAAAGATAAAACCATCATTCACCACAGTCTGAATGTGGGTGGCAAACCAGAGGCTACTTCGACAGATACCGACTATTGGAGACATTCTGTTCATAATCCGGAATCGGATGTCTATAAATACGATGGTAGTGTAGTGAAGATTGAAGCGCCTGATTTCTATTCGGAAAACATCTCTTATGTTAACGACTGGGGAGTGGATAACCAGAAAGGGCCGCAAGCTTTGGCTATGAGCAGTCAGGCGGATCGTATCGCATTTAATAATTGTAACTTCCGTTCTTTTCAGGATACATGGATGACTACAGGCAATGATACTGCACGACATTATGTCAAAGATTGTTGGATTGAAGGAGCGGTAGATTATTTCTATGGCGGAGGAAATGTACTGGTGGAAAATTGTACTTTCTATAATACTCGTAGCGGTGCTATTATTGTAGCTCCTTGTCATAAGGAAGCGAAATGGGGGTATGTTTTCAGAGACTGCACGATAGATGGTAACGAAGCGGCGGCTAATGTTAAGAAGTGGGGGGTGAAACTGGGACGTCCGTGGCATAATTCACCGAAAACGGTTTATATTCACACTACTATGAACATTCCCATTTCTCCTGAAGGTTGGGCAAATATGGGCGCGATCCCTACTTTGTTTGCCGAATATGACAGTCGGGATGCCGCGGGTAATGTCCTGCAACTGGATCAGCGTAAGACGGAATATGAGGGACGTGGTGAAAATGCTCCGAAAGGAACCAGTCGTGCGATGATAACGGCAGAAGAGGCTGCTACTTATACTTATGAGAATATAATTCCCGGAACAGATCAGTGGAATCCCCGTATGATGATGGAAAAGCTTCCTGCTCCGGAGGGGCTTAAAAGAAAGGACCGGAGACTGGAGTGGAAAAGTGTGAAGGATGCGACGGGGTATATTGTTTTCTGTGGAGACAGGGTATTAGGTATGACACGTGAAATGTATCTGACTCTTCCTGAATATCCGGTGATGATATTGCAGGTTTGTGCTGTGAATCAGTATGGTTCTTTGGGAAATAAGGCGATTCTTTCCCGTTGAAAATAAATAGTATATTTCAATAGGTTTTGATACATAATAAAGATAAGTATGAATAGATTTTTGAAAAAGGATTTCAGAGTAATGCTGGTGGGATTCTTGTTATTAACATCTTGCCAGGCATATTCAAACTCGGAGGATAAAACGATAGAAATGGAAGATTTATATAAGGATCTTCCTTTCTCCATGCCCACGATAGAGCGTCCCGTCTTCCCCGATTATCAGGTGAATGTCTGCGATTTCGGAGCAAAAAGTGATGGCGTGACGTTGAATACGGAGGCAATTAATAATGCGATCAAAGCGGTGCATGACAAAGGAGGTGGCAAAGTAATCATTCCGGAAGGCTTGTGGCTGACAGGACCTATTGTTTTGCAAAGTAACGTCAATTTGCATGCGGAAAAGAATGCGTTGATTGTATTTAGTAGTGATACTTCGTTATATCCGATCATTACCACTTCGTTTGAAGGACTGGATGCCAAACGTTGCCAGTCGCCTATCTCGGCAATGAATGCGGAGAACATAGCCATCACCGGTTATGGCGTTTTTGATGGGGCGGGGGATAGATGGCGTCCTGTGAAGAAGGATAAGATGACGGACAGGCAATGGAAGAATCTGGTGAACTCCGGTGGCAAGGTGGATGAGAACGGAAAGGTGTGGTATCCTAATGAAGGAGCGCTGAAAGCATCTGTTCTCATGCCCGGCAGCGGAGATAAACGGACTGAAATCACGAGTGAAGAATGGGAAGATATGAAGAGTTGGTTGCGTCCCGTATTGCTAAGTATCGTGAAGAGCAAAAAGATTCTTCTGGAAGGTGTGACCTTCAAAAACTCTCCGAGTTGGTGTCTGCATCCCTTGTCGTGCGAATCTTTGATATTGAATGATGTAAAGGTATTCAATCCCTGGTATTCACAAAACGGTGACGCGCTCGATGTGGAATCATGCAAGAATGTGTTGATTGCCAACTGTTTCTTTGATGCGGGAGATGATGCTATCTGTCTGAAGTCGGGCAAAGACGAGGATGGCCGCAGAAGGGGTGAACCTTGTGAGAATATAATCGTGAGAAACAATACTGTTTTACATGGTCATGGCGGATTTGTGATTGGCAGTGAGATGTCCGGTGGTGTGAAGAATGTGTATGTGTCCGAATGTTCTTTTATCGGTACGGATGTCGGTTTACGGTTTAAAAGTGCCCGTGGACGCGGTGGTGTTGTGGAGAATATTTATATCAATAATATAAATATGATTGATATTCCTAATGATGCCTTGATTGCTGACTTGTATTACGCGGCCAAAAGTGCTCCCGGTGAACCGGTTCCGAGTGTGAGTGAGGAGACGCCTGCTTTCAGAAACATCTATATCTCGGATGTGTTTTGCAGGGGAGCAGGACGGGCAGCGTATCTGAACGGACTTCCCGAAATGCCGATTGAGAATATTTCCATCAAGAATATGGTGGTTACAGGTGCTAAAGAGGGTATTGTAGTGAATAAAGTGGCAAAGCTCAACATTGAGAATGTAGAAATTGACACTCCCGATCAATCTATGATACAGATAGAAAATACAACGGATATCACCATTAACGGAAAAAAGTTGGGAACCATTTCGGAGAAGCGGTTGCTGACCAAGAACTAACTATACAAGTTGTTTTTATACTGTTTTTATTGTCAATCTGTCAGGACGGCGGTTAAAGATGTGAATTACAGTATAATACATGCTGATAATAGAAGCTGACAATAGGCTGACAATAAGAATTGAGAATTCTATTGTCAGCTTGTTTTTTATTGTTTGGCAAGTAAGGATACAAGTCTGTCCATTCGTACATTATAGCATTGATAGGCTGATGAGGCTATATCAATATGCCTATATCGTTCATTGATACTCTCATATCTTTATTAATATACCGATATAGTTATGCTGGCATCTTGGAATTATTGTTTCAAGGTTTTGATGTAGTTGCATTAATATGCCTGTACAGTTGAGTAAGTATGCCTGTACAGTTGAGTAAGTATGTCTGTATCGTTTGGTTAGTGTGCCTGTATAGTTGAGTTAGTGTGCCTGCATAGTTGGGCAAAGATGCCGTTATCTTTACTTTCCCACGGTCGTGGTAACATCTTCTCACGGCCGTGGGAAGATCCTACCACAGCCGTGGAGAGATCTCGTCACGGCCGTGGAGAATTAACAAGATCGGTGCTTTAGTGGAACAATAGCGGCACCCTGGTTGAACAATAACGGTATCTTAGCGGAATAATGCAGGCTTGGTAAATAAGGGATAATAGTTGCATAGTGTAGTTTTAAACAATAATAGGCTGACAATAAAAGACGGAAATCTTTATTGTCAGCCTATTGTCAGTTTCTATTGTCAGTGGGTAATAGCTTGAAAACAATCACTTTATGAAGCCATAACTCTTGGCCTGACAATAAAAGCCATTTTTTATAAATTCTCAATGTAACCTAAGTTCAACTTAGCCTCAAATTATATATGAAACGGTATTACCTATTGAATCTGAATACTGCACGTTTGCAAATCATTTTCATTTGAACTGTTTCCGTAAAGTATCTTATATGTTCCGCTTAAAGGGCGTATGGTATTGGTTGCGGTATCAAACCATTCGAAAGAATCGTATGGAAGTTCTATGTGGACATTTTGCGTCTTACCTTTAGCGATGTTTACCCGTTGGAAACCACGAAGAGTTTTTTGTGGACCTCCTTTGTCGTCAGGACGGCAGATATACACTTGCACCACTTCTTCACCGTCTCTCTGTCCGACATTACTTACCGGGATAGTAAGGATCGCTTTTTCGCCTTTGGCTAGCTTCGATTGGTTCAGGGTAGCTTTTCCATAAGAGAAACGGGTATAACTTAAACCGTAGCCGAATGGATAAAGGGGAGTTTCTGTCATAAAACGATAGGTACGTCCTTTCATCGAATAATCTTCATAATCCGGTAATTGTTGTATGCTTTTATAGAAGGTGATAGGCAGACGTCCGGCAGGATTGTAATCTCCGAAAAGAACATCAGCAACGGCTGTTCCACCTGCCTGTCCGGGATACCATGCTTGTAGAATCGCATCACAACTTTGAGTTTCGGGTACGATAGCCATCGCCGAACCGGAGAAATTGACAAATACCGTTTTCTTTCCATTCTTTTTCAGCAGAGCGAGCACTTCGCGCTGGATGGCGGGCAATTCGATTTCCGTACGGTCGCCACCTTTGAATCCGGGATCAGATACCCGCATCGATTCTCCTTCCAACAGGGGAGAGATACCTCCGGCGAAGATAACTACATCTGTATTTTTCAACTTGTTTAGAATATCGCGCGCATCCATTGGAGTCTGTTTGGCCAGATCGAAATGAAGTGTAGGGTTGTCTTTTACTTGAATAAAATGCAATTTAATGTCATAACTCTTTCCAGCTTCGTAGTTGAACGAATACAGGTTGGTGTGATTCTTGATATTGGTTGCTTCCGCTATCTGCTTGCCGTTGAGGAATAAGGTAACTCCTCCGTTCGTCATCACGCGGAAAGTGGCGGCGCCGGAATCCGTCGGACGGAAAGTAGAACGATAGATGGCGGTGAAATTCTTCAATCCCACACCCGGAGCAAATACGGTAGAACCTTCTGCGCTGAAATGGAAAGGCGTAGTCAGACGGTCGGTTGCGGCAATCTTACCTTTATATTCGCGGTTATTCCAGTAAGTGGCGTTGAATCCGGCCTTTCCGTCGACGCTGCACTGGTTGAACAAGCTATGCAAAGTAGTGTCGTTTGTATATCCGCACACAGGTTCGTAGATGATTTGTGCGTCGGGAAGTTTGGCGCGTATTCCTTCCAGTAAAGTTACGGTGTGTGAAGGGAAACCGTTGTAATTACCCCATTGCATCACCGAGTCGTTGGCGTTGGGGCCGATCACTGCGACTTTCATTTGACGGTTTAATGGAAGGATATTGTTCTTGTTTTGAAGCAATACCAGACTTTCATGCGCCATTTTTAGTGCCAGTTCTTTATGCTTGGGGCAGTCGATAACAGAATAAGGAATGTTACTCCACGGATGAGTCGGATTCATTTCTCCCAGTTCGAAACGGGCTTTCAGCAATCTTTTGACTGATGTGTTGATTTTTTCTTCCGAAATCAGATCTTTTTTCACGGCATCGGTGATACTTTTGAAGTTACCGCCACATTCGAGGTCTGTTCCGTTTAAAACGGCGTCGGCGGAAGCGTGGGCGGCATCGGGATGCGTTTCATGTTTTTTGCGTTGGAAGAAATCTCCGATTGCTCCGCAGTCGGTTACTACGATTCCCTTGAATCCCCAATCGTTACGGAGAATTTGGGTTAACAGGCGATTGTTGCCACAACAGGGATCGCCCTCAAAACGGTTGTAAGCGCACATCACTTCTTTTACTCCTGCCTTTTGTACCAGTTCTTTGAAAGCTGGAAGGTAAGTTTCCCATAAGTCTCTGGGAGCAATGTTCTCTGCATTGAAGCTGTGGCGGTTCCATTCCGGTCCCGAGTGGACGGCAAAGTGTTTGGCACAGGCGTGAAGTTTGTCATATTCGGCATCTTCCGGTCCTTGCAGACCTCTGACGACTGCCATTCCCATGCGTCCGCTCAAATAAGGGTCTTCGCCGTATGTTTCCTGTCCCCGTCCCCAGCGAGGGTCGCGGAATATATTGACGTTGGGAGTCCACATGGTCAGTCCCTGATAACGTTTATACTGTCCTCTTTCATTGAACTGGCGGTTCTTGGCGCGTGCTTCGTCGGATACGGCATCAAAGACTTCATATAGTAATTCGTCGTTGAAAGAAGCCGCCATACCTATGGCTTGCGGAAAAACAGTAGCCAGTCCGGCACGGGCAACGCCATGAAGGGCCTCGTTCCACCATTCATACGGCTTAATGCCAAGCCGGGAAATAGCCGGGGAATTGTTTTGCATCAACGCTACTTTTTCTTCTAATGTGAGGCGTTGAAGTAAATCGTCTGCCCGTTGTTCCGCAGTTAATTTCGTGTCCTGATAGGGATACTTGCTGGGTTGTTGTGCCTGTACATTTACCCCTTGAATTCCGATAAGACAGGCAATGATCCATTGCTTTTTCATTTTCTAGTTCTTTTGGTTTTTAGATTTGAGACTGCAATAGTACGCGCTTTTCATTATTTTTGTGGGGATTATCCGGTAGAAAAGGAGGAATTCTTCACTTTTTCCTCTCTTTATATTCTGATGGCGTAATTCCTATCACTTTCTTGAAGCATTTGCTGAAATACTTCGGATCGTTGAATCCCGTCATATATGCTACCTGCGAGAAGTTGTATTCGTCGCTGTCAATCAATTGGACGGCACGTTTGATACGTATTTCCCGTATAAAGTCCACAGGCGTCAGTCCGACGATTGATTTTAATTTCCGGTAGAAGATGGTGCGGCTAAGCATCAGTTGTTCTGCAAACTGGTCAATGGTTAGTTCGGCATTGTCCATCTGCTCTTCCATGTATGCCATTACTTTCTCCATAAATTGCTCGTCGTACGGAGTAATCTGCGGTTGCGAAGGAGTGAGAAGATCTGGAGAAGAGGCAGTCTTTCCTTCCATCAGCCTGTTCATATAAATTTCCTGCAATGCTTTGCGCTGGCGTAGCAGGGAGGCGATACGGGTTTTTAGATAAGTGGCACTGAAAGGTTTGGTGATGTAATCGTCAATACCTTGTTCCAACCCGGCGATGCGATCGTCCAAAGATGCTTTCGCAGATAACACAATGATGGGGATATGGCAAATATTATTGTTCTCTTTGATTTGCCTTATCATCTCTAAACCATCCATCACAGGCATCATGACATCACTGATAATCAGGTCCGGCAAATCGTCAACAGCATGCTGCAATCCTTCTTCACCGTTGGAAGCGGTTATCACAGTGTAGTTCTCCGATAGAATGTTCTTCAGAAATGCTTTCAACTCTTCATTATCTTCTACTACCAATATGGAGAAACCATCCGAATTATTCTCAAGCTCTTCTTTTTCCTCCACCTCTTCCGGTGCTTTCATGCTGTCAACCGGATGAGGCGTTGAACTTTGGCTGTCGTTCAGTATAAACTCTACCTGCACATCTTCTTCGAAAACCTCCCGTTGTAAAGGCAAACTTACCGTGAAACAACTGCCTACTCCCGGCTGACTGTCCACTGTAATAGTGCCATGATGCATTTCCACCATCTCTTTTACCAAAGATAATCCGATTCCGGAAGAAGGTTGCAGAATATTCTGTTTGACCAATGATTCGAAACGTTGGAACAAAGAACGTTGCTTTTCTACTGCAATTCCGATTCCTTCGTCTGCCACCTCTATCTCTATCGTCTTTTCTTTCGTCGTCATATTGACCGTTATTGATTTATCGGCAGGTGTGTACTTGAACGCGTTGGAAAGCAGATTGAAAAATATCTTTTCAAATTTATCTCTGTCCACCCAGCTATACACCGATTGGATGGTAGAGGTCAACTGATAGTTTATATTCTTTTCTTCGGCTATCGATTTAAAACTACTCATCACCTTCTGCAAAAGTGGAATCAAATCGGTCTCTTCAATCAATAGTTTCATCTTTTGATTCTGAATCTTGCGAAAATCCAGAATCTGATTCATCAGCCGGAGCATGCGTTCTGTATTCTGATGTACCAGAGTCAAGTGTTCACGGGCGGAAGGAGAAAGAGGTTCATTCTCCAACACCTCCGTTACAGGGCTGCTGATTAATGTCAGCGGAGTGCGTAACTCATGAGATATATCAGTAAAGAATCGTAGTTTGATATTTGCTAATTGTTGCTCCATATCTACTCTGTGGCGTAACCGGTAGATGTAAAACAATACATATACGATACTCGCCGTGAAGAGTATAAACAGAATGAAATAGAGTAGCCATGCCCAGTATGTTTCCCAAAAGGTGGGGAGTACATGTATTTGCAGAGTCCGTACATTGTCTACCCAAACTCCGTCACTGTTTGTGGACTTTATCTGCAACTGGTACTTGCCGGCAGGCAAATTGATGTAACTTGCAGAACGGTTGTTGTCAGCTTCATTCCATTCATCCTCTAGCCCTTGCAGGCGATAGGCATATAGAATCCCTTTCGGATTGACGTAATCAAGTGCGGCAAACTGGAAAGTAACATTCCTTTGTGATGGCTCCAGCTCCAGTTCTTTCAGATTGTCGATAGAATGAGCGGTGGAATGTCCTTGAATCTTAAGTCCGGTAAAAACAATAGGAGGGATATAGCCACTCTTCCGCATCTTCTCCGGAGAAACTTCCAGAAAACCTTTATCAGTTCCCAATACAATTTGATTGCGGGCATTGATAATAGGAAGAGCTTCAGAGAAATTGAACTCCTGATAGATGGAACTCAATTCATAATTCTCAAATGTTTCTTTGACAGGATTGAATTTGGAAAGAGCAATTTCCGAAACAACCCATAATTGATTCTGCGCATCTTCAATCATCGATAGTGCCAAGTCGGAAGCCAATCCGTCGTTCTTGTCATAGTTCTTGAATTGGATATTCTCGCTAAGCAAGTTAGGAGATATCACTTTGTTTACGCCTCCGGTAAAACTAATCACATAAGTGGTTTTATTTTTGTCTGTATAAATGTGCATGATATCGTTGGCATTAAGACTGTTTTTATCTCCCGGTCTGCGGATATTCCGGTAGAATTTAATCTCTTCCAGCCGTTCGAAGTTGTTTGAGAATGTAAGCAATCCATTAGTCGTTCCCACTAGAATAACTCCTCCCGGAGCTTCGGTGATATTGCGTACTTTCATTCCGTAAGCTATAGGGTAGTTTCTTAATTCATTATTGCTATGGATAAATGAGGTTTTTCCATCTTTTGTTTGTGTCAGCAAATTTAATCCGCCTCCATAACATCCCACCCAGATATTATTGCGACTATCCTGAAAGATTGTATAAATACTGTTGCTGCTTAAACTGTAAGGATCATTGGGCTGGTGCTCAAAATGGTGGATAGAGTAATGATTTTCTCTTGCTTTTTGGTTTACTCCTATCTTTGGGGAAACTCCTGTGCTTTTTAGTTGGAAGAGACCGATATCTTTTGTCCCCAACCAGATATTTCCTTCTTTATCTTCCAGAATAGAATATACCCCATTAAAGAAAGCTTGCTTTTCTTTTGTGATATTCCCTTGCTTGGATAAATATCCCACCAGGCTGCCATCCGGTGCAAATATTTGAATATAATTAGACTTCGATGCGGTCCAAAGGCGATTATGACTGTCTTGCAGGAATGCCCGTGTTTCCGCCTCGTAATCAGTCAAATTGAATTGATAACTTTGTGGAAAGAAACATAACTTTTCTACGCCGCGTGCTGTCGCAAACCAGCAGTTTCCCTGATTATCCAATGTATAATACCTGACTAACGGGCTGAAAATGGATTTGGGATTATTGATGTCTGTAAGAAGCGGTTTGAGAGTTTTTTCTTTTCTGTCGTAATAGCAGAAGTTTCCTTCTGTGGGGAGTAGCCATAGGTTGTTGGCATTATCTTCAAATATAAGTTTGCGACTTTTGCGTCCATGCTTGATAATTTCATCTTTGGGAGTGAACAGATGTTCTTTCTCATTGGTCGCTAGATTAAGACGGACGATACCAGGATCTTTTGAAAAGATCCAGATCTCTCCTTGACAATCCTGATAGACGGATTCTACAAAGTTAGAAGTCTGTGTAGCGGTGCGGATATCGATTTGCTGGAAACTGTTTTGGGGAATAGAATACAATATCAGTCCATTATCTGTTCCTAATGCCAACATATCTTTCCCTATCGTAGTAACATTGTTTATCTTATCGTGCGGATAAGGAATATCTACGAATTTCAGCTTTTTAGTATGAAAATCATACCTGGCTAACTTATCATTCTCTGCGATCAGATAGATACTTTCTTTTATTTGAGTGATAAATTGAAAAGGAAAGTCGGTATCCAACGTTTTCTTTCCTATGATGGAAACGCCTTTGTCCGTCAATATCCATTCGTCTTCTTCAGAGTCTTGATAAACGTTAAATATCTGGTCACCTTTCAGGTTGTGATTCGAAGGTGCATAAAGTGTGACACCTTCTCCCTTTTTACATAGTTGTTCGTCTACTCTGAAGGCATATCCGTTTTCACAGAGAATCCAGGCAATCCCTTTCTTCAATGAATAGATACGTGTAACATAATTAGTTTGTTTCGTGGAAAGCTCGATAGGTTGAAGCACATCAATAAACTTCTCGGACTCTACATCAAAAAGGCAAGCCTGCCCATCGTAAGTGGGGCACCATATATCTCCGTATTTGCTTTCAGAAATAGTTCCCATACGATTACTTCCGAATGCGTATTTACTCTCTTGTGAAGTTTTGTAAGTCTTAAACGTGTAGCCGTCAAACTTGTTAAGCCCATTCCAGGTACTAAACCAGATGAGTCCTTTCTGATCTTGCAATATGTTCATTACTACTCCTTGGGCAAGACCGTCACTCACCGAAAAATGTTTCACCTGGCAGATCGGTTGAGCAATTAGAGTGATCGCTATTGTTAGAAAAAGAAATAAAGTATGGAGCCGTTTCATAGTAGTTGCTTTAATGTTTATAGCAAAAATAGATAAAACAATGCAGAATAGAAAGTTCGATAAGTGGTTTGAACAAATTATACTCGTTTTTGCTTATTTTTTCCTCTTCTTACTATATAGTATTGGTCTCGCTTCTTTGTTTGGGAAAAGTGAAATGAATAATATTCGTTAAAAAAATCCTCTTTATAATCTTATTCAGAATATAAAGAGGATAATTTTATTGACAAGAGTTGCATGGGGTATGGTGAGATGAAATCATAATTGGGGAATAATTGCACAAGACTTTCACAAGTATCCTCCTGCCAATGCCTAAAATCATGACAAAGCTAATTAAATAGTTTTTTGAATAGCAATGTTTATTAATTTATCTTATGGAAATTATGAATTTTTTAATATATTGAAGATATTTTGTGTCAACTTTCCATAACTCGCTGATTTTGCTTATGTTTGTAGGTAAAATAAAGAAAGAAGTGAATGAACATGTCTACACAGCTATTATATAATGATTTCCCTACTTTTTTGCGGAAATATTTTCCTTACAAGGTACAAAAGATTTCATTGAACGCAGGTTTCACTTGTCCTAATCGTGACGGAACAAAAGGATGGGGCGGATGTACATATTGCAATAACCAGACTTTTAATCCGGATTACTGCCGGACAGAGAAGTCTATCACTACCCAATTGGAAGAAGGGAAATGCTTTTTTGCCCATAAATATCCGGAAATGAAATATTTGGCTTACTTTCAGGCCTATACCAATACGTATGCCGAACTGGAAGGCTTGAAGCGTAAATATGAAGAAGCGTTGACAGTAGACGGGGTGGTCGGGCTGGTGATAGGTACACGCCCCGATTGTATGCCGGAGAGTTTGTTGCGTTACTTGGAAGAATTGAACAAACATACTTTCCTTATGGTTGAATATGGGATCGAGAGCACTTGTGACGAAACCTTAAAACGCATAAACCGGGGGCATACTTATACCGATACGGTGGAAGCCGTCCGACGGACAGCTGCCTGTGGTATCCTGACAGGCGGACATATCATCCTCGGACTTCCGGGAGAAACGCATGATACGATGGTGGCACAAGCGGAAATCCTTTCCGACCTGCCTTTAGCTACACTCAAGATCCATCAGTTACAATTGATTCGTGGTACACGAATGGCGCATGAGTATGATGAAGCTCCTGATGGTTTTTATTTGTTTAACGAGGTGGAGGAATACATTGATCTGGTGATTGATTATGTAGAACATCTCCGTCCCGATATAGTTGTGGAGCGTTTTGTTTCCCAATCTCCTAAAGATTTATTAATAGCTCCGGACTGGGGATTGAAAAATTATGAATTTGTAGCGCGTTTACAAAAAAGAATGAAAGAAAGAGGTGCTTATCAAGGTAAGAAGTATAGGGATTCGGAAAAAAGGATTATTTTTGCAGACGATAAACTTACCACTGAATAAATAGCTGTTTGAGCGGAATATAGATGGTGGAAGAAATATAAATGGATTTGAAGAATGGAACATAAAACAAGAATTAAAGGAAATGTCCACTATGTGGGAGTGAATGACCGTAACAAGCACAGATTTGAAGGGATGTGGCCATTGCCCTATGGAGTTTCATATAACTCTTATCTGATTGATGATGAAATGGTGGCATTGGTGGATACGGTAGATATTTGTTATTTTGAAGTCTACTTGCGTAAGATCAAGCAAGTGATTGGAGAACGTCCTATTAATTATTTGATTATAAACCACATGGAACCGGATCATTCGGGATCTATCCGACTGATTAAGCAACATTATCCGGAAATTATTATCGTGGGTAACAAGCAGACCTTCGGTATGATTGAAGGTTTCTACGGTGTAACCGGCGAACAGTATTTGGTAAAGGAAGGTGATTTCTTAGCTTTGGGACATCATAAACTGCGTTTTTATATGACTCCGATGGTGCATTGGCCGGAAACGATGATGACTTTTGATGAAACGGACGGCGTTCTTTTCTCCGGCGACGGATTCGGATGCTTTGGCACTGTAGATGGCGGATTCCTGGATACGCGGATCAATGTGGATAAGTATTGGGGGGAAATGGTTCGTTACTACTCTAACATCGTAGGCAAATACGGAAGCCCCGTGCAAAAAGCTTTGCAAAAATTGGGCGGACTACCTATTTCTGCCATCTGTTCTACACATGGACCGGTATGGACAGAGAATATTGCCAAGGTAATTGGTATCTATGATCGTTTGAGTCGTTATGATGCAGACGAAGGTGTTGTTATTGCTTATGGAAGCATGTATGGAAATACGGAGCAAATGGCGGAAGCTATTGCAGAAGAGCTTTCGGCACAGGGTGTTAAGAACATCGTTATGCATAATGTGACAAAGAGCCATCCTTCTTATATTATAGCGGATATTTTCCGTTACAAGGGATTGATTATCGGTTCTCCCACTTATAGCAATCAGATATTCCCGGAAGTGGAAGCGCTGCTCTCAAAGATTCTGTTGCGTGAGGTGAAGGGACGCTATTTGGGTTATTTTGGTTCTTTCACATGGGCAGGTGCTGCTGTGAAACGTCTGGCAGAGTTTGCGGAAAAGAGCAAATTCGAATTGGTCGGTGATCCGGTGGAGATGAAACAAGCAATGAAGGACCTGACTTATACTCAATGTGAAAATCTGGCACGTGCCATGGCGGATCGTTTGAAGAAAGATCGTTAAAACTATGAATGAGATAATAATTTATTAACTAACCTATAAAACAATCGACTTATGAGACTTATTATTCAGCCGGACTATCAGTCCGTATCTCTGTGGGCTGCACATTATGTTGCTGCTAAAATAAAAGCTGCCAATCCAACCCCTGAAAAACCATTTGTATTGGGCTGCCCCACCGGATCTTCTCCTCTGGGTATGTATAAAGCTTTGATCGACCTGAATAAGAAAGGAATCGTTTCCTTCCAGAATGTGGTAACATTCAACATGGACGAATATGTAGGATTGCCGAAAGAACATCCGGAAAGCTATTATTCTTTCATGTGGAATAACTTTTTCGGTCATATCGACATCAAACCGGAGAATACGAATATTCTGAATGGTAATGCTCCGGATTTGGATGCAGAGTGTGCACGTTATGAAGAAAAGATCAAGTCATACGGTGGTATCGACCTGTTCATGGGCGGTATCGGTCCTGACGGACATATTGCGTTCAACGAACCGGGATCTTCATTGACTTCACGCACTCGTCAGAAAACATTGACGATGGATACCATCATTGCTAACTCCCGTTTCTTTGATAATGACATCAATAAAGTTCCTAAGACTTCTTTGACAGTGGGAGTGGGTACTGTGCTTTCTGCAAAGGAAGTGATGATTATTGTAAACGGTCATAACAAAGCTCGTGCTTTGTATCATGCAGTAGAAGGTGCTATCACACAGATGTGGACAATCAGTGCATTGCAAATGCATGAAAAAGGTATTATTGTTTGTGATGATGCTGCTACGGCGGAATTGAAAGTAGGTACTTACCGTTACTTCAAAGATATCGAGTCTGCTCATTTGGATCCGGAATCTTTGATTAAGTAAGCATAAAATTGATTTTATAAAAAGAGAATGGGCTGCATCAGTGTTGAATTGATTGCAGCCCATTCTGTATGTTAGAGATAGCTGTCAGCGGAATTAATTCTCTTCCAGCCAGCCTTTTCCCTGTCGGACGATTTCCAGTTCGTTATCCGTACATTTCACAACCGTTGAAGGTTCTATTCCTCCGATACCGCCGTCAATGACCAGATCAACGATGTCGCCGAACTTTTCATCTATAAGTTCGGGATCAGTCATATATTCCAAGTCCTCGTGCTCGTCGTATGGCAGTGTGGTGGTCATAATGGGAGCGTCCAGCAGGCGTGCGATTTCACGGATGATGTTGTTGTCCGGCATACGGATACCTACTTCTTTCCGGTTGCGGAAGATTTTCGGTAATCGGTTGGTGCCGTTCAAAATAAAGGTAAATGGCCCCGGAAGATTATGCTTCATCAGTTTGAATACGTTATTGTTTACTTTTGCGTATTCGCTGATACTGCTTAAGTCATAACAGATGATAGACAGATTGTTTTTTCGAGGGTCTATCTCTTTAATCCGGCAGATCCGTTCTATGGCACGTTCCTTCAGACCATGGCAGCCGATGGCGTACATCGTATCGGTAGGATAGATGATAAGTCCGCCGTCATTCAGGATATCGATGATTCGTTGTAAATCCTGCGGGTTATTGTTTTTATCATATAGTTTCAGTAGCATATTAAAAGCTTCATCCCTTCCCTCTCGCAAAGGAGAAGGAGGAGGGACGAGTGGGGTTAAATGGTTATTATCTTCTCTTTTTATTTGAGTTTCTTTTTCAAGAAATCCAGTGCCTTTTCCGCAGCTTTCTCTGTGACTTTCTGTTTGATTGAGTCTTTGTTGGCGGTAGCGGCAGAGTCCAGTCCAAGTTTCTGTCCGAGTTTGCTGATTGCTTCATCGGCTACGGCTTCGACAGCTTGGTTGGCCATGCTCTTAGTATCTACGCTGACTTTCGGAGAGGTGAACGAACCTCCGATTTTCAAGTCAAGAGTCATTAACTTAGAGATATTGCCTACGGATGTGGGCAGTTTCACTTTACCGGAATAGTCGATGGTTTGATCGAGCCCTGTGCTGCCGGAAAGATTCAGTGTATAGTCTCCCATCTTGATATCAAACGGTTTGGTTTCTACGCGGCCGTCTTTGATGGTGAAATCCAATGTCATGTCTTTCACTTTCATGTCTTTCAGACTGGGTTGCTTCACGGCATCGGCTATCTGGTCGATTGCTTTTACTCCGCTTAAACTAAGGTCGCGCGTGGAAAGACTACCGTCACCCTGCATCGTATTTAATACGGGGCTCATGGCTGCATCCAAATCTGTCAGGACATTGATGCTTCCGGAGAAATTACCTTTCAGGTTTTCGAAGATAGGAGCCATTTTCTGCACCATATCCAGTTCTTTGTAAGCTTGTGCGAAACCGATATTGGAGAGCTTGAATCCGGCTTTCATTTCCGGCTTCTTTACGTTGGCGGTGGAGTAGTAGCCGTTCATCACTACATTACCACCCATGGTGTTCATGGAAAGGTTTTTCATATCCACTTTGCCATCTTTTACAACAAGTTTGCCATTCATATTATTGAAAGACATCTTGTCGAATAACACCTGTTTCAGGTTAGCGTCCATTTGGAAGTCGATGTTACGGGGAACTTCCATAATACCCGTGGCAGCTGTAGCTACGGAGTCGGTAGACGCAGTTTCTGATGCAGTCGTTTCATCCGCAGAAGCGGTCATGAAGTCGTTCAGATTGAAATAGTTGGAACGAATATTCAGGTTTCCTTTCAATGTAGTACCTTTCAATGCGTAACCGATATAGTTTTCAAACCGACTGTCGGCTGTGATATCATTCTTTCCGATGTTGACGGTTGTCTCGCTCAACTGGAGGTATTTCGGGGTGAAAGTGAAGAGAGACTTCTTGATTTCTACGTCCGGCATATCTTTCATTTTGAGTTTCATACCCGTCAGTCCGATAGTGCCTGAAGCTTGCATGCGTTCATATTCCTCTTTTTCGATATAGGAAAGGCGTCCCGACATTTGCATATCGGCGTCAATGGTACCGTTCAACTCCATATCTCCAAGTGGATAGACTTGTTTGATCATACCTAAGTTGAGTACTCCTTTCGCTTCTGCTTTAAAATCCGGATCACTGATCGGCGTTTTCACAGTAGCTGTCAGGCTAAACGGATTTCCGGCAAGGCGGAAACTGAACGGATTGATGTTGACCGTAGTTTGGTCAATATTTCCTCCGGGATTTTGAACGTTGGCACTGATATTGATTTGATCCACTCCTGCCGGTAAAGTCGGGTAGCGGAACATGGCATTCTTGACTTGCATATCAATGTTGAATGCAGGAACGGTGTCGCCTTGCAAGATACCTTTGGCCGTTGCAGTAAGCGTAGCGGTTCCGTCTGTTTTCAGACTGGAGAATTCCGTTGCATAAATGGCTGGAATCAGTGACAAGATTTCCTTAAACCCGATATCGTTCGTGTTAAGTTTCAAGTCCATGTCGATAGCCGGATCTTTTAAGGCTACCCAACCGTCGATACCTGCCTGAATGGCATTGAGGCGGATGGTGTTGTCTTTTAATGTGTATTTGTTATTGGCAAGGTCGGCATCCACATCCATTGTTGCGGAGATATTGGCATTGGCCAGGAAAGGGATTCCATTCATCTTGTAAGTAAGTGATTTGGTTTCCGCTTCCAACTTCAGAGTAGTGCGGTCACTTCCTAAGTCTCCGGCGCAGATTGCGTTAAAGTCGCGGATATCAGCATACATCTTCCCTTGTTGATCGTCATAAATCAGGTTCATGTTTTTGATAACAAAGCGTTGTAGCTTCACTTTGAAAGGAGAAGATACTTCTTCTGAAACAGGAGCTTCGGCTGTTGCTGTTGTATCCGGTTTCATAATATCCCAGTTGGCACGTCCGTCCGACAACACAATGGCATGTAACCGTGTATCTTCAATAAATATTTTAGAAATATCGTAACCGCTATCTCCGAAAAGAGAGAATAAGTTGACTGCGGCAGTAACTTCTCCGGCCTGTACAAGGGTGTCGTTGGCAAATTCACCAGTACCTTTTAACCAGAAATCCTCGAGAGTGACAGAAGCCTGTGGAAAGTTACGGAACAGGCTAATGTTAAGGTTCTTAAAGTCAAATTGTGCATTAAGCATCTTGTTGCCTTCTGTTTTTACAATGTCGGCTATCTTTCCCTGGAAGGCGAAAGGAAGAAGGAACATCAGAATGATAATGACTCCTACTGTGATAGCTGCGATTTTCAAACCTTTTTTCATTTGCTTCTATTTTAAGAGTTTGAGATATTACAAAGAACAAAACTAATAAAAGTTTTTGATATAGAGGGATAATCAGTTCTTTTTCTTTCGTCTTGATACGAAAGAAAAGGAACCAAAAAGAAAGAATCAAGGCTGCGTTTTTCCGACTACTCCAGAGAAACCACCTGCGCTTGACGTCGGAAAAACGAGGCCGGGAGGCCGTGCGGGGGCACTGTTTGATGGAGATATTGTGTGTAGTTGACAAAGATGGATAGGTGCGGAGGTCGGGAAGAATAGGCTATTTTTTCTTTCTAAGTTCTTCTGCAATTCTCCATTGTAAGGCGGCTTCTCCTTCTTTCCCGACTTTCAACAGAGCGTCTCCGAAGAGTTCGTGTGCACCGGCATGTTCCGGTTTCAGGCTGGTGGCCTTGTCCAGGTCAGCGATGGCACCTTCTGTGTTTTCTGTTTTTAGCCGGAGCTTTCCGCGGTTATAGACAGCTTTAAAGTTTGCCGGATAGAGGGTGACTGCAGTGTTGAAGCAGTTTTCAGCATCGAAATACTCTTTGTTGTTGAAGAGAGTGATTCCTTTGCGTATCCAGGCATCCACATAATTAGGGTCGAGACTAAGTGCCTTGTCGTAGTTGGCAAGGGCGGCACGTGAGTCGTGTGCCTGGGTGATGCATTCGTTACCCATTAATAGATATTCGTGAGCATATTGGCGGAGGCGTTCCTGCTGTTCGCGCATTTGCTCTTTGAGTTTCTTATTCTGTTCTTTCAAGGTGTTTATGACACCGAGTTTACGTCGGATAAAACGGCGGGGAACAGGTTTCTCAATATCATAGCGGGAATGAATGGCGCGGAAAAACTGTTCCAGACATTCCTCCATGTCTCCTTTGTCGAAAGCGCGTGAAGCAGCAGCGTATTGCACATCGGCCTGCGCTTGTTTCAGAGCTTTGTCGATAGCCTGCCGGTCGTTGAAACGTCCGGCAAAGTTTACGATTTCGGGACGGACGAAGACGTCAGCACGGTTAATAGGCTTTTTGAGCTGAATGCCGTCCAGTGAGGTACAGCGGCTTAGTGCCACGTATGCTTGTCCACCTGCAAATACACCACCTGTGAAGTCGATGACTACACGGCTGAAAGTCAGTCCCTGACTTTTGTGAACAGTGATGGCCCAAGCTAACCGGATAGGATATTGTGTGAAGCTGCCTAAGACTTCTTCTTCTATTTCTTTGGTCTTTTCGTTGTAGCGATAACGGATATTGCGCCATGATTCACGTTTTACGTCACATTCTTTTCCATCGTCGGTGATAACGTAAATGGTTTCTTCTTCCTCATCAATTCCGGCAATGACGCCAATGGTACCGTTTACCCACCTGCGGTCGAAATCATTTTTAATAAAGATGATTTGTGCACCGGGTTTCAGTACGAGCTCTTGTGAGGTGGGTAGACTGCTTTCGGGGAAATCTCCTTCGATGACTCCTTCAAAAGTAATTGGGTCTCCGGGAAGTTCCGCCAGTTTCTTTTCGTTGATAGAGTCTACCGTGTCTCTACGGGTGGCCAGAGTGATATACATATCAGCTTCCGATTCTTCTATCTGGCTTCCATAACGGGTGTTCAGTAGTTGCAGATCAGCCGCTCCGGCTGTATTGTTCCGGATATGGTCGAGGACGCCGACAAAAACGGGGTCTGTTTGGCGGTATACCTTTTGAAGTTCGATGGATACCAGGTCTATCTGGCCGAATACTCTGGCAGAGAAAAAATAGGGTGTAGGATAGAAGCGGTTCAATATTTCCCGTTCGTCGTTTTTTACGACGGGCTCCAGTTGGAATACGTCGCCTACCAATAACAGTTGTTTTCCTCCGAAAGGTTCGCGCAGATTGTGAGAGTATACACGTAGGATTCGGTCGATGGCATCAATGATATCCGCCCTTACCATTGAAATTTCGTCGATGATGACCAGTTCTATTTGTTCCAACAGCTTCCGGTGAGGCTTGGTGTATTTGAAAAATTCATGGATACGACCACGCTGGAGACTCAAGTTCGGGTCATCCGGCAGCAGCGGATAGAAAGGGAGTTTGAAGAAACTATGCATCGTACTTCCTCCGGCATTGATAGCAGCGATACCTGTCGGGGCGAGTACAACATGTTTCTTTTTGGTGTTTTCGCAGACGTAACGCAGGAATGTAGATTTCCCTGTACCCGCTTTCCCGGTCAGGAAAACCGATTGACGCGTATATTGAATCAGGTTCAGGGCGTCCTGAAACGCTGCGTTATTGGTGTCTACGCTCATAATCAGATAATACCAAAATGCTTCATTGCCTTGCTGATGCCATCCTCGTCGATGGGAGCTGTCACATAATCGGCAGCGGCTTTCACATCCTCTTTGGCTTGTCCCATGGCTACTCCGATGGCTGCATGGCGGAGCATGCTGATGTCATTTCCTCCGTCTCCGAAAGCCATGGTATCTTCGAGTTTAATATCAAAATAGCGGATTATTTCATCAATGCCCTTTTGCTTGGTGTCTCCTTTGGCGGTCACATCGGCAAATGCAGGATACCACCGGCCTATCTCGCAGGTAGGAATAGACGGACGGATTTCTTCTTCTTCCTCTTCCGTGATAAAGGGTGTCATTTGGATGACTTCCTTACTGGTTGCCTCCTCGAAAGATACAGTCGGAATCACATTCACGTGCAGGAAATCATAGAATATCTTTTTCACCATGTCATTGGGCTGGCAAACGGAAATGTTGTGTTCCTCTACAAAGATGCAGGGAACGCCTTTTTTCTCGCAGAAATCTCCCATCGCTTTTACTTCGTCCTGGGGGATGGCACTTTTATAGATTACCTGTTCCCCGACAAAGCAGTAAGCCCCGTTCATGGTGATATATCCATCAATCAGATTCCGGTCTTGCAATTCGGAGAGGTTGTTGATAATGGCTTTCGGACGTCCCGTAGCGATAAATATCTTTAGTCCTTTTGCACGGGCGGCTTCCAGTGCCTCAATGGTAGACGACGGGATGCGGTGAGTTTCAAAACTGACCAATGTTCCGTCTATATCAAAAAATAATGCTTTCGTCATAAATTCTTTTTTGAATGGAGTACAAAAGTACTATTTTTCTATGTAAATAGCAATTAGGAGATTTCTCTTATGCTTTTTTTAAAGTCTCTACTCTTATCGATAGGAACACAATTATTTAAAAGTGCCTAATAAAATGATTAATTATAATAGGTTCTTTTATTCTTTTGACTAAAAAAGTTTCCCAAGCATGGCGTCAAGTCTTTATTCTTCTAACGAATTCTCCTTATACTTCTCTCCATAGAGTTGCTGGTACTCCTTTTGGAAACGGTCATAAACACTTTGTGCATACGCTTTTTGTCCAAGTTTCTTGAGTGCTTTTATTTTGAAAGTCAATGCCGTTTCGCTCATTCCGTCGAACGAGAAAAGCACGTCGGACAATACGATAACCTTTCTGGGTTCATTATTCGCTTCTACGATAGGAAGCAGTTTCTCGATGATCCGGATGAAAAGTTCGTCATGGTTAATTTTGATATTGCCAAACCATTCGTAATGTACAAAAGTAGGCAGTAAGGTGCCTCGTTGCAGCAGGCCGATAAGTTGTTTTACCTCTTCTTCTTGTTCTTGAGGTGAATGAACCTGTTGCAGCATTTTTGCTATATTCAAGGCTTTGAGATAATCACAGTAGAAATTATCTCCATACACAATCTTCCATTTGTCGTTTAAGAAAACAAGCTCCACTCCCTCTAAATCTGTTAGAATGTTCCGTAGGTGGTTGATCGTGACGTTACGTATATTCTTGGCAGAGGTCGTAGTCTTCTCCGGCCAGAGTTGGGCAGACAGTTTATTAGTACTGATCCCCTCCTGACCGTCGTGTGAATGAAGCAGTACGAGGACAAACATTTGTTTTATTTTCGGACCGAAACGATAAGCAATTTCATTGCCTTTGGTATCGAACACCTGAAAATCTCCAAACAGATAGACAGCATTAACCTTTATCGGAGTACTGGCTGGTGCATCAGTACTCTTCTCATCGACAGATACACCATCTTCTGGAACGCTCGGTGCTGTTGCCTCTTGTTTACTTCCTTTTTTTCTATGCCGATAATAAGCAAAACAAAGAATCAGCAAAAGTACGACTCCTCCGATTATATAATAAAGGTAAGCTCTGTCTGCTTCGTTGTCATCGTCCGTATTCCATTTTTTGAGCTCCTGATAAGTAATAGGAGGAGCGTTCAACTTATAGACACTAATCTTCGCTTTTGGATTATTATCTTCGCTATACCGGATGACGGCATATAATTCATTGTCTTTCGGATTATTAAACAGGTATGCCGTTGACAGAATACAGTTCGTTTGAAAAACGATCTCGTTGGAGACAATGGCATGTTCCCCTGTCTTCACGTCAAACCGGTGCAAAGAGGCATTCGTTGTTTTCCGGTCTATGCACAAAAGATAGATACACCCCTTTTTACTGTCGAACACAAGCCCGCGGGTCGGAATAAAGTAATTGTCGGGAAACGCTCTGCTCCACAACTTCTTGACGGTACGCTTGGAAGTATCAAACAGATACAGGTCACAGAAGAAATCTTTGCCAAGTTCCTGTTTGCCCGTCTCGTTGCCCACTCCTCCGAATACGAAAAAGCTTCCCTCCACAGGACCTTTACCTGCTACGGTGTGCATACGGGGATAAATGACATCGCCCGTAAACTGTATCTCTTTCCATGCTCCATGATCGAAGTCATACTGATAAGTCAGGTTTGAATACTGATAGTTGCCATACCCGCCGAAAATATAAAGCGATTGGCTTGCCTGATCGAAAAAGTAAGCATGATGATGTAACGGATTGGAGAATTGAGGAGAAACGATACGGGTAGGCAGATCCTTATCCGAAATAGTGGAGAAGAAAGGACCGGTTTGTCCGCCAATATCCGCTAAGTTATAGAAATAAGTCTCCTGCTTATCCGGGTTATAAATAGCCTCGCCCGAATATCCCGTTTGCGTGCCCACCGTTTCTTTGGGGTATTCGGTCAGTTTCAACGTATTGATGTCGAACTTACCTATATTATTATCACCTACAACTAATATCTGCCGGTCCGGTTCGTCAAACGCTATTCCGGCAGCAGCCGAACTGGTAAACGTACCTATTTCCTGCCAGAAGAACTGTTTGTTAATCTGCCACGTGGGATGGACTACTGTTCCGTGTAACTTGTTACCTGCCTCATGCACCAAATTCCCATCCGACTCTGTGAGCGGGAACAGGAAAGAATGAGAAGCCTCATCCCGCACCATGATATTTTTAATCACCATGACAGGCACTTCCGGAATCGCCTTGATATTGGCACCGAAGATAATATTCGCTTTAGACGGATTCGGAATGGTAATACCATCAAGCAAGTATTTCTGGCCATCGATAGTTACTTCCGCTTTCTGGTGCTGAAAGTCCAACCGCGTTTCTACGTGCAGCCATTTGCGCGCACCGATAGTTTGGGGCGAAACGGGTATTTCGAGAAATTGTTTTTTATCCGAAAGGCTGTTGATGACAAACGATGAACTGCTCTTGTCGCGACCGATATAAGCAAAACTATATGGCGCGGCCTTATCCTCATACACCCATATCTGTCCGAAACTCTCATGGCTAAGGATAGATAAATCGAAAGAGATCGTTACAGAATTGGTGAATGAAATATCGTTTCCACTGAATAAGTCTAAATAGGTCTGGGGAGTCTCTCTTGAAAAGAGCAGTCCTGCCCCTTTTAGCGGTTGAAAAGAAAGAGCAAATATGGCAATGAATATAAAAAACTGGTATGTTCTCTGCATAATCAAACGGCGTTTTAGAAATGCGTTTCAATGCAAAGTTAGAAATTTCCCTCATGTATTCCTAATAATTCAGTTTAATTCTCTTGGGTGATTGCCTGACATCTACCTTTTTATGGAGTGATTAATGAAATAAAAAGCGCACTAATCCGAAAATTAACCCCCTTTTTTCTGCTTCGACCCTATTTTTGTGTCATCGAATTGATGAACCTATATAATACTAATTAGAACATGATGCATATTTCTTCTGACATTGCTTTCCGCCGTTCCCTTTGCCGTCTGCTCATGCTGCTTTTGGCGTGTGGCCTGTCGTTGGCTGTATGGCCTCCGCTCCGGGCACAGGAAAAACCGGTAGGAAAACACATTGGCTACAACCGCTATGGCAATCGCCTCTATCAGGTAGGAGACCAGGTAGATGTCTATCCCCGGCAACAATTGGCCAAACTGTATGCCGGTCAATTTCCTGCAGATGCCTTTGTGCCTTGGAGCAAGACAATTTACGACCATAAGTTCGAGATTGACGAGCAAAAGGTACGGACGAAACATTTCGTCTATCGTTCGCACGAGGGATACGATCTGGAAATGTATATCGACCTTCCTGCTTCAGGTTCCGACTTCCCCGTCCTTTTTCACATCTTCGGTGGCGGATGGACTTCCGGCACGCCCGAACGGGTGGAAGTCATTTCCAAATACCTGGCTTCCCGCGGGATAGCAGGAGTGCGGGTGGGACATTCGTTGTCCACTCATCCGGGTGCCACCATTGCACGCGCTTTTGATGATATCAACTACGCCCGGCAATACGTCTTTCAACGTGCCGCCGAGTGCCGGATAGATACCACCCGCTACGGATATGCGGGAGGCAGTTCGGGCGCACACCTGTCGGCCGTGTCCGCATTGCGCGATCCCGGAACTAAAGTGTTGGTCGGTTTTGCCGGCGTATACGATTACAATATGTTTGGTGGTGACGATAAACCCTATTTCGCACCCAACACCACCGAGTTCAAGCGTGAAATATCACCCGCGTCCATGATTCCGGTTTCAAGTCCGGCTGTTTTTCTCGGACATGGGTTAGGCGATTTTCTTGTGGGATACGTACAAAGCACTAACTTTGCTTCTTGGCTTGCTAAACAGGGGCTTGAAGTCGAACTTCACCTTTATCCCTATTATTCCCATGCATTCAATCATCCCGGAATTACAGATATGTTTCCTAAACTGATGGATGAAGTGGAACATTTCCTGCAAATTCATCTATGAACGGAACTTCGATACCGTTCGATAGCAGATGAACACATTTGCACGAAAAAAAGCCCTTTTCGGGTAGGATTAATAAAATAAAAGTGGGAGGTAACCTATAAATTAACCCATATATTATAGGCTCCCGGATATCTTTGTCTATATAAACTAATGCCACGATGAAAAAGAAAAATCTAATTAAAACACTCTTCTTAATAGGAATGCTGCTGGGAGGAACCATCTCACCGGTAGTTGCTTCCTCTTCACCGGATAACTGGTGGCCTGTTCAGAAAAGGCCCGGTTACATCTTGAAATGTACACTGTCCCGTCCCGGTGATATTCGTGAGATGAATGTCGCCCAATCCTTATGCGGACTTGCTGCTCAAGCTGTAAACGAGGGTATCGGCAACGAGGGACTTTGGGTTGAGAATCGTACACCGGATTATCAACTGTATTATAAAGCTTGGCTGAAACGCCTCAAAGTAAAGGAACGGGGCGCCCTGAATACCTGGGAAGTCGTGAAACGCTTTCAAAAGCAAGGCTATATAAAAGGTTACATCCTATATGATTATAACCGGAAAGACAACTCCATCAATCTGGCAACCGCACAAGCCGGCATTCTGAAAGGAATTCTGGTAGATATAACATTGGAAGAACAGGCAAAAGCATCCGGCTTGAAGAAATTGTATGACGCCAGCAAGGAGAATCTGACCCAGTCTTGGTTTGACGAACACAAATCCCGGATGAACAATAACTTCATCGTCCTGACCAATCCGTCGATAGCCAACAATCGTGATTATGCCATTGCCCATAAGGGAATGGTTTATTACGGAGTGGACGAATTGCTGGATACTGTACTGGAGTGGGTACGCCCCTTGTCACCGGTGATAGGCTGGAATAGCGGACCGGAATTTCAGCACATCGCCCCCTGTTCCCATTGGGGATTAATTAATACAGCTTCCGACTGGTGCATGAATCTTGCCATGCTCTCCATCACCGGCAACGAAAAAATAAAAAAGATTAAAACTGTTAATCCGGCCCGGATAAATTGGGAATCTGATGCAATTTATCATTCCTTTGTGATGAGCGACGGAGATAATATGCAGTGGACATTGGGTAGTTTTATCAATAATCCTGACTTTTGGAGCAACGAACATAATGGCAAGATTCCCATGTCATTCACTACGTGTATGGTCAACCTGTCAATGGCTGCTCCCGATGTGCTTAATGTACTGATGAACAGTCAGCCACGGAACGTATCGCTTGCCGAATATGGCGGCGGATACTATTACCCCGACCTTTTTGCTTCAAAGCGCGCCGACAGAGAGGGACTGTTGCGGAGTTTTGCCCGTATCGTGAATGTGCACATGCAAAAGATGGGTATCAAAGCATTTGGTTTCATTTGTCATAAGATAGATTCGAAAGAAGCTCTGGATGCGTATCGTGTCTTTGCCGAAGAATTGGAGGGAATAGCCGGAATGCTTGCCGTGCAGTATTCTCCCTATAATGGCGGATATGGTAAAGTGTTTTGGGTGAAAGACCGGAAAGGGAACGATATTCCGGTGATTTCCGCACGCGGACAGATATGGGCTAACCAGGAAAAAGAAAAGTCCGGTACTCCCTCCCAGATTGCAGCAGTAATTAATGAAGATGCGACGAATAAAATTCCCGAGGGTGAGATAGCGTGGACCATTGTTCATGCCTGGTCGCGCTTTGAGAAAGAGTCGAAAGACAGTATTGTCAGTGCGCCGCAGAACAGCCGTTCGCCGAGAGGAGTGACTCCCGTGTACTGGTGTAAGCAATTGCTGGACAAAAAGGTGCAGGTAGTGCCGGTAGATGAGTTGCTTTGGCGGTTAAGAATCAAACACGTCAATAGAGATTCTGCCATAAATTCTAATTGAAAAACATTAAAGTATACACATATATGGAAATTAACAGACGAGATTTCATTACTAAAGTGTCTGCTATTGCAGCATTGAGTGTCCTGCCTTCGTCATTTGTAGCCGCTATGGGCAATGAGAAGGTAGAGAAGGCCAAGCCCAAGTATCCAACATTGAAATGTGATGTGGTGGTAGTCGGAGCCGGTCCCGGTGGAGTGCCTGCCGCCATTGCGGCAGCCCGTCAGGGAGCTAAAGTAATATTGCTGGAAGAGGATAATATGCCTGGAGGAGCCCCGGTCGATATGTATGTTCCCTTTATATGCGGTGGTCCCAGAGTGGGAGTGTTTCAGGAGATGATTCAGGTATTGAATGCAAAACACACCATTGGCGGGCGTACTTGTGAGACGTTCGGAAAAACAGGCAGTGACGGAAAGAATCACTGGTGGATGCCCGGTTCTTATGCGGAAGTGATTTATCAGCTTCTCGAAAAAGAAGAAAACATCACGCTGATGTGCGCAGCACCCGTTGTAGGAGTAAAGCTCAAGACCTCCGGCAACAGAAACCAGGTGACCGGAGTGCGCATCATGCGTAATGGCGATTATCAGGATATTGATGCGGCAGTTACCATAGATGCTACCGGCAACGGACTGATTGCCGATATGGCAGGATGCGAATATATGTTTGGCAGCGAAGCCAAGAGCGACTACAACGAGCCCGTAGGCATCGAAGTGGCCGATGGTAAGGTGCAGCCCTGTACCTGGATGCTGATTAGTGAAAGAATCAAGCGCAATGCCATACTACCTATTGATAAACTGAAAGGCAGCAGTGCTGTGGAAGATAACCTGAATCGTTGGGTGAAAGCCGACGACAAGGAGGATATGATCCGGAGAGACGCCGGCATCTATCTGCACTGGGGACGGACTGTATATTGCAAGGATACCCGCGACCCTCTGTTGCTGGCACAAGCCCAGCAGGAAGCATTGGAACGTCTGCAGGAAAACCTCGAAATCTGGCACGAAGCCGGATACGCAGTACATCTGGCTCCGAAACTGGGTGTGCGCGAAGTGCGCCGTATCAAAGGCGAGTACGTGCTTACAGCCAACGACTTGATTGCCGGAACGATGCACGATGATGTGATAGCCCACGCACACTATTCGTTCGATGTATGGGGAATGAAAATTCCCGAAGAAATGAAGCATATCGGCCCTTACGGCATTCCCTATCGCAGTATTCTGCCAACCAAGACCGAGGGGTTGCTCACTGCCGGACGTATCATCAGTGCGACACGTATCGCGCACAGTTCTCTTAGAGTGCAGCCTATCTGTTCCAACATCGGAATGGCAGCCGGTACGGCAGCAGCTATGTCCGCCTTGAATCAAACCGGACTTCGTTCCATAGATATCAAACAACTACAAGACCGACTTGCCTCAATGGGGCTTTTCGATGGTTTAAAAAAGAAATAAGCGTACGACTATGACAATGAATAGAAGACAGTTTTTGAAGAATATGGGAATAGGCGCTGCTGGTGCAGCTTTGCCCGGAGTCTCCATGTTTGCCGCGAATGAAGCGATGAATACCCAAGATAAATCCCTGTTTAAATTGCCCGAATTGCATTGCGATGTGATTGTAGTGGGCGCCGGACCGGCAGGTATACCTGCTGCCGTTGCTGCTGCCAGAGAGGGGGCCAAGGTGATTTTACTGGAAGAAGATATGATGCCCGGAGGAGCTCCGGTGGATATGTATGTCACATATATGTGCGGTGCACCCCGTGTCGGTGTATTTATCGACATGGTGCGCGAACTGAACCAGAAACATTCACTAAGCATTACCCCCAGCAACACGTTCGGACAATGGGCATGGGATAATAAGCAGCATTGGTGGTTGCCGTCGTCATTTGCACAAGTCGTTTACGGCATTATGAAAGCAGAAAAGAATATCACGTTGATGTGTGGTTCACCGGTTGTGGATGCAGTGGTCGAGACAAAAGGCAACAGAAACAGAGTGACCGGCGTCTGCGTGATGCGCCAGGGTATGTTGCAGAAAGTCTCCGCTCCGGTTACCATCGACGCCACCGGTACCGGACTACTGGCAGCCAAAGCCGGTTGTGAATACTTCTACGGTAGCGACGCCCGCAAGGACTTCAACGAAAGCATCGGACTCGAAAAGAGTGACGGTAGAGTGCAGCCATGTACCATGATGTACATCAGCCAACGCACCCGCAGCGACGCGGAATTTCCCCGCCACATATTCAAAACCGGTGTACTCGACCACGACCAGGAGAAGTGGGTGACCCAACAGACGGAAGAAGAATTCCGGAAGATAGACTCCGGTATATACCTCCACTGGGGAGCAACGGTAGAATGTACCGACACCACCGACCCGGTATTGGTAGCCGACGCGCATCGCCGTGCCATGAAAAAACTGGAACCGCAATTCGAAGCCCTCAACCGGGCTGGATACGTCACTCATGTAGCCCCGAAAATCGGAATCAGAGAGTGCCGCCGTATCAAAGGAGAATATGTGTTGACGGTGGATGATGTACTGAAAGGAGTGATGCACGATGATAAGATTGCTGATGCCTGGTACTCGTTAGACCCGTGGGGAATGAATGTAGACCCCAAAATAAAGAACAGCGTAGGACCTTACGGCATCCCATACCGCAGCTTGATTCCCGTCAATACCGAAGGATTGTTAACAGCCGGGCGCATTATCAGCGGAACCCGTCTGGCAATGAGTTCTTACCGGGTGCAACCGATATGTGCAACCATTGGCGAAGCAGCCGGTACCGCAGCAGCGATGGCGGCTTTGCAGAAGACGAGTGTGCGCAATCTCGATGTACGCCGCTTGCAGAACCGCTTGGACGAGAAAGGTCTGTTCGACTGGTATCGTCATGTGAATATGAATGTGAATAATAAACCATGGAAAAAATAAGATAAATATGAACCGTATATTTCTTTTGATATTAGTATCAATTTTTACAGTCTCCACAGCCAGTGCTCAAACCACTTTCCTGAAGAAACTCAAGAAAGGCGAAAAGCAGACTGTTGTGTTTTACGGTGCCAGTGCAGCCATCAATACCTCCAACCGGGTTTGGGTGGACCAGCTTCGTACCAGACTCGAACGCAGATTCCCCGAAAAGATAACGTTCTACAACTGCTCGAAGTCGGGAATCGGCTCTTTCTGGGCAACTGAAAACTTCAAAGACTCCGTATTGAGCCGCAAACCCGATTTATTGATATTCGGCTTTTCGGAAAACGATGCTGTGACCCGTTTCAACAACGCTCCCTGGTATTCGGGAAAGTGTGCGGAATACATGGTCGACAATCTGCGGGCACAGAATCCTGATGCCACCATCGTATTATATATTCTTTCCGAACGTCCGTTGGGACAATCGGCGGAGACTCGTCCTGAACTGGCAGCATTCAATGCTTCATGCCGCGAAGTAGCCAAAAAGAAAGGTATCATTCTCGTCGATTACTCGGTAGAGTTTAATAAAATTTACGACGCCGGAGGAGAAGAAGCATTAAAGCCATATCAGCGCGACGGTATTCTGCCTACCCGCAAAGCGGCACAGGAAATCCTTATACCGATGCTGTGGGATGCAATATTGGGACGTGACAATGCAAAGAAGTGATTCATCAGTTGAAAACACATATAGACGAACAAGTTAAAGAATATATCGGCATTGATAAAATACTATGAAAATGAAAAGTTTTATTTATATCATGGGAGTTGCCCTATTGGTAGTTTTCTGCTCTTGCGAAAAACAGGGAGAGCAGGAGCAGGGAACAGAACAAGGGCAGGGAGAGAAACCGGAACCGGAATCACCCGAAGAACCTCCTTTGGTTGAAAACTGGGATTTGATTGAAATCACGCGTGCCGAAGTGGGAAACAGCAATTATGAAGAATTGCTCTATCTGGCTTCGCTTGCCGGACTTGTGAATCGCAGCAGTCCCGAAATCTTTCTTCACTCCGGTCAGGCATACGCCAAATGGATGACTGAAATGAAAGCCTCCGGTTATACCTTTACGAAGAAAAGCCTGTCGGAGATAACTTCTTTGTTCCTGAACAGAGCGAAAGGGTATGTATTGGTGGATGATAAATTGGAGAAAACATACATTGCTGCAAGTCTTGCAGGAGTGCTTGATGCTGTGATACTGACAGCGGACCTGGCCTCTAAAGCTCCTTATAACAGTCTGCAGAAACTGGCCGACGTGAGGGATAAGGATGAGGCTTGGCTGGCCGACTATATAAAACAACATTCTTCACAATTCAACTTGAATGCGATTGTGAACAATGCTTCTTTCCCGTGGACAATGGTCGATTTTGCCATAGCGAACCGATATCCCTGGTGTAGCAATGCCAAAAGTGACGGTGCTGTGCTGCAAAAGCTTTATTATATGTTGAAACCCAATTCGCCTCATTACGGTTGGGGAGTACCCTATAATCTTGAACGCATGGATGTGCGGTTTGGATGCGAACATAATGGAGTATATACCGTGCCGGGTATCAATACCATGAGCCTTTCCATCCTGTCGTCGAAACAGTTGAAACCGTATGACCGACCGGCTTCGCCTGTGGAAGTCCCGGCACGGACGGGCGTGCATTATGCCACGATTGTATTCAGTGACGGAGACAATACGTCCTATATGCTCGATTTGTTTTCCCGGAATACCTATATCTCGCATCCGCGTGCACATGAGATTCCGCTTACCTGGATGTATCCCCCGACTCTGCGCACCAATATGGTTCCAGTGCACAACTGGTATCAGAAAAACCTGCCGGCAACCAATTGTTATGTCGGAGCATTGTCCGGTGCGGGTTATACATTCCCGTCTCATCATGAGTTTGTAGCCGACTATTTCCGCATGACGAATGGAATGTTGAAAGATTGCGGAATGCAGTATATGGTATTGATGGACGATGCAGAACTATTCACCGGTTCGTCTGCCGGTTCGTATGAAACGTTTATGAAGCGGCACATCGGCAACTTGCCCGATATGAAAGGATTCTTGTATATGAACTATCTGGGATATGCCAAATGGCAGGGCGCTTATTTCTTTACAGGAGATGCACCGGTCGTTTCGTTCCGCTATTTCATGAAGAATGATGATAAGTTTACGGAACCTCATACTCCCGAAACCATCGCTGCGGCTTTGAACTCGGCTCCGCGTGACATAAACAGTATAGATGCCTATTCGGCAATCGTGGTACACGTCAATGCTCCGTCCAGTTACACGGTGGAAGATATGCTTGCATTTAAAAACTTATTAAACGAAAATGTAATATTGGTGAATACGGAACAGTTCCTCGAACTTATTAGGAAGAATGTGAAAGGCAATAGAGGTTAATCCCTCTTTTAACACAGCGGTTAATGCTTTTTTGAGGGTGTTAATCCACGGATTAACCCTAGTTCTAATCATTTCACCCATATATTTGAGAAAAAAAATAGTATTCTTTTAGTAACCTAAAAAATTAATACCCAATGAAACAATTCTATTCATTATGTATGATTATGCTCCTGGCATCTGTTCTGGCAATAGATGTTATGGGACAAAAAACGACTCTGACTGTTACCGGTAAAGTAACGGATCTGGAGGGAGACCCACTGTCGGGAGTCTCGGTCGTTGTGCAGGGAACAACGCGCGGCACGATTACCAATATCGACGGAGCATACTCTATAAATGTACCGTCGAAACAGTCGGTGCTTGTTTTCTCGATGATTAGTATGAAAACTGTCGATCATCGTGTAGGCAATAGTACACAGATCAATATTATTATGGAAGAGGACGTGATTGGTTTGGGAGACGTAGAAGTGGTAGCCATCGGTTACGGCTCTATGCGTCGCTCGGACTTGACAGGTTCCATATCATCTATTAGTAAGGATGCATTGAGCGAACGTGCCATTACGTCACTTGAAGATGCCATGAGAGGTAAGGCAGCCGGTATGCAGATTGTGCAGAATGACGGTGCTCCCGGTTCTGATTACACTATCCGTATTCGTGGTGCATCGTCCGTTAATGCTTCAAGTGCCCCGATTTTTGTTATCGACGGTGTGATTTGCGAAGATGCTTCTTCTCTGAATCCGGGCGATGTGGCATCCATTGAAATTCTAAAAGATGCGTCCTCAACCGCTATTTATGGTTCGCGTGGTGCGAACGGTGTCATCATGATTACCACACGCCAGGGAACCAATGATGGAAAAACACGGGTGGAGCTGTATGCTAACTTAGGTATGCAGCAGGCAGTACGCCAATTTGATATGCTTAATTCTTCGGAATATGCGTTGATGCGTTATAAGACCGGATGGAAATACTACCCCTACGGAACTGATCCGTCGACCATGAGCGATGGTATTGTCTATCGTGACAATCCGAACGGTGACGGTAACTATTGGGTACTTCCCGAAAGTTCAACTTATGCAGACTGGGAGTCGTTTGGTGCTCCGGGTAGTACGAATACTCAATGGCAGGATCTGATGTTCCGCGATGCCCTGTATCAGGAATATCGTATCAACGTTTCGGGTGGTAATAAGAACACACGTTATTCGGTATCCGGCGGTTATCTTAATCAGGAAGGGGTAGTGGTAAACTCCGGCTTCGAACGTTTCACAGGACGAATTAACCTCGTTCAGAAATTGAGTACTAATGTGACTATGACTGCCAATATATCAGGCTCAAGAACTAAAAACTCCGGTTTAGCAACCGGTAGTTCCGATGGTTTGATGGTGAAACTGTTACGTCAGTCGCCTTTGAATTCTGCTACCTCATCCGGTATTACCGAAGGTACAGGCAGTGAAGAGGGGCAGGTTGTTTCTAACCCATACATACAAGTGCGCGATATTACCAACAATCGTTATAAAGACAATCTGACAGCACGTATGCAACTGGAATGGAAGATACTTACCGAGCTTTCTCTGAATATAGCAGGTACGTATGAAGACAATCATCAGAAAACAGATGTATTTTATCCCGCCAACACCGAACAGGGATTTAAAGCAAACGGACGTGCCATTGTCACTAATGCCGGAATTAAAAAACTCTCCGGAGAAGCATTCCTGACCTATACTAATTCGTGGAAAGGCGGTCATCGTCTTAAAGTATTGGCTGGTAGCACGCTCGAAACCTACAACAATAATACGGTACGTACTGAAACGCAGAATTTCCCTTCACTCAACCTAGGTGTCAATGGACTGGGAATGGGCGTTACTCCACAAATACCTACTTCCTCAATTGTTGAGTGGAATATGGTATCGTTCCTGGCACGTGCCGAATACAATTATAAGGAACGTTATTTGCTGACAGCCAGTTATCGTGCCGATGGTTCGTCACGCTTCGGTGCCGGTAATAAATGGGCGGGATTCCCGTCAGTTGGTCTGGCATGGCGTATTAACGAAGAGTCGTTTGTGAAAGACTTGGGAGTTTTCTATAACCTAAAGTTGCGTTTCGGTTATGGTCGCAGTGGTAACACAGCCATTCCTTCTTATCGCAGCCTTTCAACAATCGCTTCTTCATTTTATCCGATGTATGGTTCCGATCTTTCTTACGGTGCCAGCATTGACAGGCCGGCAAACCCGTCATTACGTTGGGAAACAACGGATATGGTCAATCTCGGACTGGATATGTCGTTCTTTGAAAATCGCTTGGCAATGACAGTGGATGTTTATCGTAAAAAGACCACCGACCTGCTGATTGAAAAGAATGCAGCATTGGCCACAGGATACGAAAAGGGATGGGCCAATATCGGAGCAGTCCGCAATCAGGGTATTGAAATAACCTTGGATGCTACCCCTATTCTGACTAAGAAATGGAACTGGACCTTGAATGCCAACATCGGCTTCAACCGTTCGAAAGTGCTTGATATCGGTCCTGGTGATGAGATGGGATTTGACCCGGGGGTTATTCCCGGTTCCGGAAACTTTGTCATGATCCGCAAGAATAAGAGCCTCGGACAATGGTATGGCTATAAGATTGACGGGGTGTATGCTTCACAGCACGAAATCAACGAGCAAGGGCTTACCGAAGTGCTCGGACAGAAGATTGCCAGCATACGTCCGGGAGATTATCGCTTCCGCGACCAGAACGGTGACGGTAAAATCACTTCCGCCGACCTCGTATTACTGGGAAGTGGCGAACCGGATTTCACAGGCGGTTTGACGAACACAGTTTCTTATAAGAACCTGTCATTGAGCGTAGCCATGCAGTTCAGTTACGGAGCAACTGTTTTCAACGCCAACCTCCATTCATTGACAAGTGGACGTGACGGTCATAATCAGATTGCTGAAATGAATACCAAGTCTTGGTCGCCGACACTTTATGATGCAGATGGTAACGTATTCTTTGCCGGTAACAACGAAGCCAAATATCGTATGC
>NZ_DAWCXD010000008.1:0-89479 GCF_052357945.1 Bacteroides sp.
TGAACTTGTTGTGCCATGATTAATCCTCCTTTTTGTTTGATTTAACACTTCTTCTTTTTGCAGCGTATTCAGCAGCATACTTATCCATCTTGAAAGTCAAGAAACGGATTACGCGTTCATCACGACGGAAATTAATTTCCAGCTTGTCAATTACAGTAGGATCTGCATTGAACTCAATCAGTTGATAAAAACCTGTAGACTTTTTCTGAATTGGGTAAGCCAATTTCTTCAGTCCCCAGTTTTCTTCATTAATAATCTCAGCACCTTCAGCTTGAAGAACGCCTTTGAATTTTTCTACCGCTTCCTTCATCTGAACATCAGATAAAACGGGAGTTAAAATGAAAACGGTTTCGTATTGATTCATACTTCGTTTAATTAAATAAATAAATTATTTGATTTTAAATGCGGGTGCAAAGTTAGACATTTTATTTTGAACTACAAATATTTAATCTTTTTTTGTATCCGAAGATAGGATTTATCCGGGAAGAGACTTACCTTTGCAAAGTTGTTTAAACAATAATTTCATGATAGAGCAATTTAATTTCGATATTCGACTTATATTTGCCATATTAAATGGCAAAGTTTCTGCGGCAATCAACCGGAAACTGTATCGTAACTTTCGTCAGAACGGACTGGAAATCAGTCCCGAACAATGGACGGTACTCATTTTCCTATGGGAAAAAGACGGTGTGACGCAACAAGAGTTGTGTAATGCAACTTTTAAAGACAAGCCCAGCATGACCCGTTTGATAGATAATATGGAACGGCAGCATCTCGTTGTACGCATTTCCGACAAAAAAGATCGCCGTACCAACCTGATCCACCTGACTAAAGACGGGAAAGAACTGGAAGAAAAAGCGCGTGTCATTGCCGGACAGACTCTGAAAGAGGCTCTTCACGGTATTACTCTCGACGAATTGAGCATTGGGCAGGAGGTGCTGAAAAAGGTATTCTACAATACGAAAGATTAGGTAGACAAACCTCTCTTTAAATCATAAAATCCACTAAATCGTGCATTTATAATGGAATTTTTATCCAAATAATTTCGCCCGTTAAAGAATTATGCTTTAATTTGTGACTGGAATATTATAATCTATTAAAATACACACACATGAAAGGCTTATTAAAGAACTTAGGATTGATATTAATCTTGGTCGGAGTAGTCATCCTGCTGGCTTGTTCCTTTACAGGAAATGTAAACAACAACGCCATCCTGGGTACTTCAGTAGTACTTGTAGTACTGGGACTCATTTCTTATATTGTTATTAATAAGAAGATCGCTGATTAATTTCGCAAAATCAATAAAAAATCCCGGAAACGAATGTTCCCGGGATTTTTTATTTGGGGTTATCTCAAACGCAATCATTAAGATTCAACTTCCGGAGTAATCAGCTTATAGCCTTTTCCGTGAATATTGATAATCTCGATTGAATCGTCTTCTTTCAGGTGCTTACGCAATTTCGTGATATACACGTCCATACTACGGGCATTGAAATAGTTATCGTCAATCCAGATTGTTTTCAGAGCGAAGTCACGTTGCAAAATCTCATTGGCATGTGCGCAAAGCAATCCGAGCAGTTCAGACTCTTTGGTAGTCAGCTTAGTTTGTTTGCCATCTGACGACAGAATTTGTTTCTGTGTGTCGAAAGTAAACTTACCAATCTTATAGATATTGCTTTCTTTGTTCTTCTTTCCACGAACACGTCTCAAGATCGCTTCAATTCTGAATGTCAATTCTTCCATACTAAACGGTTTGGTGATATAATCATCCGCACCGATTTTAAAACCTTCCAGGATATCTTCTTTCAGCGTTTTGGCCGTCAGGAAGATAATAGGAATTTCAGCATTTGCTGCACGGACATCCTGTGCCAGTGTGAAGCCGTCTTTTTTAGGCATCATTACGTCAAACACGCACAAGTCATATTTATTCTTCAAGAAAGCCTTATAACCGGCTTCTCCATCAGGATATAACTCAGCAGAATAACCTTTTGCCTGTAGATATTCTCTTAAAAGCATGCCAAGATTTTCGTCATCCTCGCACAATAAAATACGCAGTTTCTCGTCCATATCAATTATTTTTTAATAAAGGTAATGCAATAATAAATTTAGTTCCCACGTTCAGGTCGCTTTCCGCCCGGATGGTTCCCTTATGATCCAATATAATTTTTCTCACATAAGCCAATCCCAGTCCAAAGCCCTTCACATCGTGCAGATTACCCGTATGCACACGATAGAACTTTTCAAATATCTTTTTCAGGTTCTCCTTTTTGATACCGATACCGTTATCCTGTATCGAAATCATCAGTTTACCCGACTCATTCCACGTTCTCACTTTCAGTTCCAGATCCTCTTCCGGTTTCTTATACTTCACCGCGTTATCCATCAGATTAAAGATTACATTCGTAATATGCATCTCATCTGCAAATATAACAGGATCGGTGGCCTCAAGGTTCGATGTTATCTTACCATTATACCGTTCCACTTTCAGCGCAAAGGTATTGACAACTCCTGCTATTAATTCATTCGCATCAATCTCCTTCATCTTCAAAGTTGCCTTCTGACGTTCGAACATCGACATCTGGAGCACCTTTTCCACCTGGAAGCGCAAGCGCTTGGTTTCATCATTAATCACTCCCGATATATGCTGGAACATCTGTGGAGATTTTCCCACCGCCGGATCTTTCAACATCTGGGCTGCTAATGAAATGGTAGATATCGGTGTTTTAAATTCGTGCGTCATATTATTGATAAAGTCATTCTTCATTTCCGTCAGTTTCTTTTGCCGGAATACGATATAAATCGTAAAGATGAATGTCACTAACAATACCAGCGTAAATATCAACGACGGAATCATGAAACTGATTGAGTCAAAGATATAATCTTTCTTACCCGGAAAGTGCACTTTCAATATGCTCATCTTGGCAGGCGGGTCATTCTTGAACAATGCCTGCTGATAAGCGTCTTCACTTCCCTTTGCCTCATAATCCGCACAACGGTAGACCTCCCTGCCGTCTTTGTCGATCACTGTAAAGTGATAAGGCAAATCTATACTATTATTATATAAGCTCGATTTCAGATAGTCATCCAGTTCTTTAAACCGTACTCTGTCTCCAATCGACTTGTCACTTCCTCGGTAAATCATCTGCCAGGCCACTTCATCGAGTAATGCCCGTTGATACATATACCGATTCTTGATAGCTTCCACCAATGAACGCGAAGTTTCCGGAATGGTCTTTGTCCCCCTGTAAGGAGAAATCATAGCCTTCGGAAGCTCGGAGGGCTTAGTGGTCATCACTTTCAGCTCAAAATCCGAATATACTTTTCCATCCTTAGACTTCACTGTAAACCGCTGCGTTTGCTGAATCAAGTTGTCTTGTTGTATGGAAGCATTATTCGCAATCAGCGCTTTTCTTTCTGCTTCTGAAATATCTTCGATCAACCAACGTCTGGTCTCTGCATATTCCACATCCTTGGAAACCTGATCCAGGCTATTGCGTACAGCCGAATCAAACTGTTCCTTACGGGTTTTCATCATTTCCTCTATATAACTTACCTGCAAATACAGCAGGCTAAGGAAGGAAAGCCCCATTACAATACCTAATATCCAAATTGTTGACTTCTTCATAGCAACAAAATTAACACTCCCTAATTAACACTCCTAATGCATTAACTTGATTTAACCGGAACTTCCCGGAAATTAACCGTAAGGAGCTATTTAGGTTGTATTCTGATTACTACAACAATAAAACCCCTCCTTTGGTTTGCAAATTTAATAAAAAATTAAATCTTTTCCTTGCGTTTTTCTATCTTTATTAATCATAGTTAAACAAAAACCGCCCCCTTTTACTTAAAAAAGGCGACGGTTTTAACGTTTTGGTTGATTCTTTATGCCTAACAGATGATAAATACCGAATATTATAGTGAATTTTCAATCAGCTATCACATACTATTTATCAACTATCCTCATTTCTATTCTTCAGTTTGTTTAGCTTCAAAATCCTTCATCAACTTATCCTGAACGTCTGCCGGAACAAGCTCATAACTAGAGAATTTCATAATGAACGAAGCACGTCCACCCGTGAGAGAGCTAAGCGCCGTAGAATAAGACGACATTTCTTTCAAAGGTACTTTAGCAACCAGTTTCTCAAAACCTTTTTCGCTACTCATACCCATAATCATGGCACGACGTCCCTGAAGATCTCCCATCACATCTCCCATCCTATCAGACGGAACGAACACTTCTACATCATAAATCGGTTCCAGAATTTTCGGACCGGCATTCTTGAACGCTTCACTAAAGGCATTACGTCCGGCAAGCATAAAGGAGATTTCATTCGAATCTACCGGGTGCATCTTACCATCGTAAACAATGACGCGCACGTCACGAGCATAAGAACCCGTCAACGGACCTTGCTCCATACGAGCCATAATACCTTTCATAATAGCAGGCAAGAAGCGGGCATCGATAGAGCCACCGACGATACTGTTGATAAACACCAGTTTACCACCCCATTCCAATGGAATTTCTTCCGTACCTCTTACAGTAATCTTAAATTCCTGTCCATTGAACTTATACGTTTCGGGCACAGGCATACCTTCTTTATAAGGTTCTACGATCAGGTGAACTTCACCAAACTGACCGGCACCACCGGACTGTTTCTTATGACGATAGTCGGCACGGGCAGCCTTTGTAATCGTTTCACGATACGGAATCTTCGGTTCTTCATATTTTACCTGAAGTTTTTCGTTGTTTTCCAAACGCCATTTCAAGGTACGAAGATGGAATTCTCCCTGACCGTGTACCAAAGTCTGTTTCAGTTCTTTTGATTGCTCAATCACCCATGTAGGATCTTCTTCACGCATACGGTTCAGGATACTCATCATCTTTTCCACATCCGCTTCATTCACCGGCTTAATGGCACGGGTATATTTAGAGTTCGGATATTTGATAAAATTGAATTTGTAGTCGCAATCCTTACCGTTCAGCGTATTACCGGTTTTCACGTCTTTCAGTTTCACGGCAGCACCGATATCACCGGCCTGCAATTCTTCCACCTTGACACGGTTACCACCGGCTACCACATAGATTTGCGCGATACGTTCCTTCGAACCACGGTCGGCATTCAGCAAATCGTCTCCCTCATGAACTTTACCGCTCATTACTTTAAAATAGGAAACTTCACCGATATGCGGTTCCACACTTGTCTTGAAGAAATAAAGAGATTCCGGTCCATTGGAGTCCGGAGCCACTTCTTTACCTTCCGTATTCTGTACCTTCGGCATTTCAGATACAAAAGGAACAACGTTGCCCAAGAATTCCATCAAGCGGCGAACGCCCATATCTTTCCCCCCGCAAACACAGAATACAGGGAACATACCCCTGGCGATCAATCCCTTACGGATACCTTCACGCATTTCGTCTTCTGACAGGGAATCTTGCTCGAAGAATTTCTCCATCAGATTTTCATCATTCTCGGCAGCAGCTTCTACCAATGCTTTGTGCATTTCCATAGCCTTATCCATTTCTTCTGCTGGAATATCTTCGATTGTCGGAGCCCCTCCTTCGGGTTTCCACGAGTATTTCTTCATCAACAATACGTCGATCAGCGCATTAAAGCCCGGACCGGTAGCTATCGGATATTGGATGGGAACAACTTTAGAGCCGTATGCCTCTTTCAGCTGTTCGAGGATATTATCATAATCGCATTTTTCATTATCAAGCTGGTTGACTAGAAAAATAACAGGTTTATTCAGCTTTTCTGTATAACGGAAGTGATTTTGTGTACCGACTTCGACGCCGTATTGGCCATTGAGAAGGATAATTGCTGTGTCGGTCACATTTAGTGCAGTCACTGTGCTGCCTACGAAGTCGTCCGATCCCGGACAGTCAATAATATTAAGTTTTTTGTTATTCCATTCTACATGGAGAACGGTGGAGAAAACGGAGTAACCATACTCTTGTTCAACAGGAAAATAATCGCTAACTGTGTTTTTTGCGGCAACAGATCCGCGACGTTTTATAACACCACTCTCGAAAAGCATCGCTTCCACGAGAGTGGTTTTCCCAGAGCCAGAACTTCCCAACAAGGCAATGTTCTTGATTTCATTAGTCTGATATACTTTCATAATATATAAGATTTTAGTAATTACTCAGTATGTTTCTCACATACCATTAATTTTGTGATGCGCAAATTAGGGATTAATTGGGGGAAAAGCAACACTTATGGCAGTGTTACTAAACAATGTTATGTAACACATCTTTAACATGAACATTTTCGAAACGGGTTAAAAATTATTTTCGCATGGCTATAAACTAATTTCATAGTTGCAACGAGTAATCCGGCACGATGTTATTTTTAGTTGTTTTCCTTTCATACAATAGTTCCCCCGTTGCCTAATCAGTTTTCGTTTGACAGTTGTCAAGCGATAGTTCAACAATTGTCATTCTATCGCTTGACAACTGTCAAACGAAAACCTGGCTACAAGTTCGAATCTTATTTATAAAAGAAAAGATCTTAAATTCAGCATTGCAGGAAATTATCTTCTACTAATCGATGGGAGAATTATCTATTTAGCGTATTCCTGCCCCACTATAAATAATTTCCGTCAACAGCTTTTTTGATATATCTAATAATAGTCTTACTTTTACACCCACAAACCCAAACAGCATAGCTATGGCAGGTATCTATCTTCATATTCCTTTTTGCAAAACGCGCTGCATCTACTGCGACTTCTACTCAACCACTCGCAGCGAACTCAAAACCCGTTATGTACAGGCTCTCTGCCGGGAGTTGGCGATGCGTAAAGAATACCTGAAAGGAGAAGATATAGAAACAGTTTATTTCGGTGGCGGAACCCCGTCTCAACTGGAAAAAGAGGATTTTGAACAGATTTTTGATACCATCCGCGAGTACTACGGATTGAATCATTGCCAGGAAATCACTCTGGAAGCTAATTCGGATGATTTATCACAGGAATATCTGGAAATGCTTTCCTCACTTCCTTTCAACCGTCTTAGCATGGGAATACAGACTTTTGATGACGCTACGCTCAAACTATTGAGACGCCGCCACAATGCCCGTACAGCCATCGAAGCAATTGACAGATGCCGGAAAGCCGGTTTCCAGAACATCAGTATCGACCTAATTTACGGATTGCCCGGAGAAACAAAAGAACGATGGGAAAACGATCTCTGCCAGGCTATCAGTCTGAATGTAGAGCATATCTCCGCCTATCACTTGATTTATGAGGAAGATACACCTATATATAATATGTTAAAACAGCACCAGATATCCGAGGTAGACGAAGACTCCAGTTTAGAATTTTTCACATTACTGATAGAGCATTTGCAGAAAGCAGGATTTGAACACTATGAGATTTCCAATTTCTGCCGCCCCGGAAAATATTCCCGCCACAACACTTCCTATTGGAAAGGAATAGCTTATCTGGGATGCGGACCATCGGCACATTCTTTTGACGGAATGACACGGGAATGGAATGTGTCCTCAATCGACACCTATATAAAAGGTATAGAAGAAGACTGCCGTGCTTTCGAGACAGAGTATCTGGACCCAACCACCCGCTACAACGAATTTATTATCACTACCATACGTACCGTATGGGGAACACCTATAGAGAAACTAAAACAGATGTTCGGCAATGAAATGTGGGAATATTGTCAAAAAATGGCTGCACCTTATCTGAAAAATGGTAAACTGGAGGAATACAACGGGGCTTTGCGCCTGACGCGTGAAGGTATTTTCATTTCCGACAGTATAATGAGTGATTTACTTTGGGTAGACTAACCAAACAAACAAGAAGCCGATGACCGAATCAGAAGTAAGAAAGTTATTGCGGCAAATGAAAGAACTGGATTCGCAAACTGCTTTCCGGGACTTTTACAACATGACTTACGACCGTCTCTTTCGTATTGCCTATTATTATGTGAAACAGGAAGAATGGTCGCAGGAAATCGTTCTCGATGTATTCCTGAAACTATGGAAGCAACGCAGCAATTTGCTTGATGTGAGAAACATTGAAGATTATTGTTTCATTCTCGTCAAAAATGCTTCGCTCAATTATCTGGAAAAAGAATCAAAACACACTTACATTCATCCTGATTCTCTGCCTGAGCCACAGGAACAGAGCTATTCACCGGAAGAATCACTCATTAGTGAAGAATTATTTGCTCTTTACGTAAAGGCACTCGACCGGCTTCCGGAACGTTGCAGAGAAGTATTCATTCGCATCCGCGAAGAAAAACAAAGTTATGCACAAGTAGCGGAAGAATTAGGTATCAGCATGAATACAGTGGATGCACAACTTCAGAAAGCAATCACACGACTCAAAGAGATGATTAGCCGGGCAGAAATAGATTAACAATTATTTAGAAAAAGAGGGTAGGGAGTTTCTGTCACCCTCCGGTCTTTATCAACAAATAAATCAATCACTAAAAAAGACAGAAAAATGAAAAAGCTAAATGACGCAAACATTGGAATCCTTGTTCTTCTATCAACTTGCCTGTGCCTGTTCTCATGCAACAATGACAACGACAATTTGCCCAAAGACTATGCAGGATTCGAACATTCGAAGGAAACAGTAGAATGTGAAGGAAACAAATCAGAGTGTGAATTGGAAATTAAAATTGTGGCGATGGAGAAAGCGAAAGAAGACCGGACGGTAGTACTTGCCGCACCTCCTCCGGTAACAGGGCAAGCAGCAGTCATACAACTGACGGAAAAGAAAGTAATCATCAAAGCGGGTAAGAAGTCGGCTACGACTATCATTAAAATCTATCCCAAACAGATGGTATTGAATAAACAGAATGTCACTTTATCCTGCACTCCCCAATGGAAAGAAGGAGGAATCAGCAAACTGACCATTCTGTTGAAACGAAAATAATGGATCAAGAGTAATACAGAAAAAAATATGAAACACACCGATACGGAATTAGAAGAAATACTGAATCAGCTCATTGCTTCCACGCGTTCACCGCGAGGGCGTTTTTCAGCAGCAGCCAGTTACCCGGAACTAGAAAAAAGACTGAAGTCGCATACCCGGCATCTGACTTTGATACGCACCTTCTCGGCAGCAGCGGCAGTAGTTCTACTTTGCCTATCGGTATGGACAGCTTATTTATATATGCAACCTGCTGCAATACAAACGATTTCCACTCTGGCAGAGACACGTACTGTCCGCCTCCCTGATGGTAGTTCCGTCACGCTCAACCATTATTCTTCGCTTTCTTATCCGGAAAAGTTCCAATCGGACAAACGGGAAGTGGAGCTAAATGGAGAAGCCTATTTTGAAGTAAGCAAGGACCCAAAGCATCCGTTTATCGTGCAGACTGAAACGATTGACGTTCAGGTGCTGGGAACCCATTTCAATGTAGATGCATATCATGACAATCCCGATGTAAAGACAACATTATTGTCCGGCTCGGTAGCAGTCAGCAATAAAAGTAAATCTGTTCGTATGGTTTTGAAGCCTAACGAGATTGCTATATATAATAAGGTAGAAGAAAAACTCACCCGCAAGGTTTTAGAGAATGCAGAAGATGAAATTTCCTGGCGACAAGGAGAGTTTATATTCGACGACCTGCCTTTACAGGAGATTGCCCGCGAACTGTCCAACTCATTCGGAGCGACGATCCAGATAGCCGATACAACTTTGCAAAATTACCGGATCACAGCACGATTCCGCGATGGAGAAGATCTGGCAACTATTTTATCTGTATTACATAATGCCGGTTATTTCAACTACTCACAAAACAATAAACAGATTATTATCACTGCTAAACCGGACTAAGATGAATATAATATTCCAAGGTCGCTTCCCTGTCAGAACCATTGTTCTGATAGGGGTGGCACTCCTTATCACTACTCAAATATATGCACAAAATGCGGAAGCCCGGCTTTCGCTGACACTACGAAACGCCACACTAAAAGAATTCGTCAAGCGGATTGAAAACTCAACCGGATATTCTTTTATCTATGGCGAGGAAATTATCATCAAACATAAAATCAATTTGCAGGTAAAGGATAAGCCATTGCGTGAAATACTTGACCTCGTATTCAAGAATGAGCAGATCAGTTATCAGTTCACCGGCCGCCATATTCTACTGCAAAAGAAAAAAGAATCAAAAACCGTAGGCCGTAAGTTCACTATCAGCGGATATGTCACGGATGGAACGTCTTCCGAGACGTTGATTGGAACCAATATCATTGAGAGTCATCAGAATCAAGGAACAACCACCAATCCTTACGGTTTTTACAGCATCACTTTGCCCGAAGGAGAAACCGAACTGCGTTTCTCCTATCTGGGTTATGCCACAGAAGCGCATCATTTTACGCTCTCACAAGATACATTGCTGAATATCCGTATGCAGGGAAACACGCAGTTGCAGGAGGTAGTGATCGTTTCCGATAAAACTGAAACGGGCACCGTAGCTACCCAGATGGGCTCTATCGAAATTCCGATGACACAGATTAAAAATACGCCGAGCATACTGGGAGAAGCAGATGTCATGAAAGCCATCCAGTTGATGCCTGGCGTACAGGCAGGAGTAGACGGTTCAGCCGGACTGTATATACGCGGCGGCAGTCCGGACCAGAATCTTATTCTACTGGATGGAACTCCTGTATACAACGTAGACCACATGTTCGGATTCTTTTCGGTTTTTACTCCGGAGGCCGTCAAAAAGGTAACACTATTCAAAAGCTCCTTTCCGGCACGTTTCGGCGGACGTCTTTCTTCCGTCATTGATGTCCGCACCAATGACGGAGACATGCAGAAATACCACGGTACGCTTAGTATCGGATTACTAACCAGCAAAATCAATCTGGAAGGCCCGATTGTGAAAGGAAAAACCTCTTTCAACATTTCCGCCAGACGTTCGTATGTCGATCTCATCGCTAAGCCATTTATGCCGAATGATGAAGAATATGGTTATTACTTTTATGACATCAATGCCAAAATCAATCATAAATTCTCCGACCGGAGCCGTATCTATCTAAGCGTTTACAATGGAAAAGATCATTTTGCCGCCAATTATGATGGAGATACCGACTCCAAAGATGGAAGCACAATGAATTGGGGAAATACCATTGTTTCCGCCAGATGGAACTATATATTCAACAACCGTCTGTTCAGCAACACAACCGTCTCTTACAACAACTATTTATTCGACGTCAACTCATACAACAACAATAAATATGCTAACAGCATGGGAGCTTCGATAATCAACCGATATTCAGCCGATTATCGTTCGGGAATCAATGACTGGAGCTATCAGATCGATTTCGATTATAACCCGTCTCCCACACACCACATTAAATTTGGTACAGGATATATCTATCATCGGTTCCGTCCGGAAGTCATGACATCCAAAATCTCCGAAAAAACAGGAGACAAAGTAGATCGCGACACCACTTACCACAGCATCGCCAACAGCCGGATTTACGGACATGAGCTATCGGCTTACCTGGAAGACAACATCAAGGTGAATGACCGTCTGCGTCTGAATCTCGGATTACACTTCTCCTTGTTTCAGGTACAGAAACAGAGTTATTCTTCTTTGCAGCCACGAGTTTCCGCCCGTTATCAACTAGGAAAAGACGTAACTCTGAAAGCCTCTTATACACAAATGAGCCAATACGTACATCTGTTATCATCCATGCCAATCGCAATGCCTACGGACTTATGGGTTCCCGTGACTAAAAAAATCAAACCGATGCGCTCTCACCAATATTCATTAGGCGGATACTATACGGGAATCGAGGGATGGGAATTCTCGGTAGAAGGCTATTATAAAGATATGTATAATGTATTGGAGTATAAGGAAGGAGTCAGCTTCTTCGGTTCTTCTGCCGGTTGGGAAAATAAAGTGGAAATGGGCAAGGGACGTTCGGCAGGTATTGAGTTTATGGCACAAAAGACACTTGGAAGAACGACGGGATGGCTGTCCTACACTTTGTCCAAAAGTGATCGTCAGTTTGCCAAAGGCGGTATCAACAACGGTGAACGGTTTCCATATAAATATGACCGAAGACACAATATCAACCTGACAATCAACCATAAGTTCAGCGAACGTATCGACATCGGTGCTTCCTGGGTGTTTTATACAGGTGGAACAAGTACAATCCCTGAAGAGAAAACCGCTGTCATCCGTCCTAGCGATGGCACAAACAACGGATTTGGAGGAGGATATGGATATGGAGATTATTTTGATTCAGGCATAACTTCACCCACCATCGGAGAAGCTTCGTATGTGGAGCATCGTAATAATTACCGGTTACCAGCCAGTCACCGGTTGAATGTGGGAGTCAATTTCAACAAAAAGACCAAACATGGTATGCGTACCTGGAATATCAGTCTGTATAATGCATATAATGCGATGAATCCTACCTTCGTATATCGCAGCACCAGCAAAAACGATCCCTACAAACCGATTATCAAGAAGTATACTATACTTCCATTAATTCCATCATTCACTTACACTTATAAATTCTAAACCCATTATGAGAACTCGTATATATTATCCATTTATCCTGTTAATAGCATTACTGACAACAGTATCTTGCGAAAACGAACTCCCGTTTAGTGTAAAGGACAATCCACCCAAATTAGTGATGAATGCACTAATCAACGCAGATAGTCTGACCAATGTTCTTTACCTCAATTTCACGGGAAGAGGATATGCCACTCATGCAGAAAAAGCCACTGTGGAAGTACGTGTTAACGGGCAGTTGTCAGAAAGTTTACGTCCGCTCCCACCACAGGCGGAAGGAGACATGCAATGCCGCTTCAATATTTCCGGCAAGTTCTCTCCCGGAGATGTAGTACGTATCGACGCTCTCACTGACGACGGGCAGTATCACGCATGGGCTGAAGTTACCGTTCCACAGCGTCCCAACGAAATAACTGATATCGATACGGTCACTGTTCCACTGACACAGTATTATTATACACAGAATTATCTCCGGTATAAAATCAACATCAAAGATCGCCCCGACGAAAATAATTTCTATCGACTTATCATGGATAAGCAAATGACAGTGAAAGACTATAATAATGAAATAGGCGAATATGTCACTCAAACCACACACCGTTATCATTTTATATCTCGCGAATTGTGTTGACGGACGGACAGCCTACCAACAGCGATGACGAAGATAATGGCATGTTCGACACCGTGAAGAATATATATGGGGTATTTGACGACTCACGATTCAAAAATACATCTTATACCATGACAGTTTACAACCAGACAAATGTTGAGGGGCTTTCCAAATATGGAACGAATGTAAAGATGGATATTATTGTGCGTCTGTTAAGCATTACAGAAACCGAATATTACTATCTGAAAGCACTCAACCTGGCAGATTCCGACGCTTATGATGAGACAATAAACGAACCAATCAAATATCCCGGCAATGTGCACGGAGGGGTCGGGATTGTCGGGATCAGTACGGAGACAAGCAAAATCATTCATATAGAAAAGCCATGGATATGAAAACTCATCACCTACTATTTATACTCATCGCATTACCGCTGTTCTGTTCCTGCCGAAGCAGCCGGAGTATGCTAAGGGAGATACAAGCCTTAAAATCCAGCTTGTATTACGAGCTCACTTCTCCTATCTATCAGGAGAAAGCAGATCAAACCATATATCTGGACTTCATCGACTACTCCAACATGGATTATTACACCAGCGTGAAACGAAAAAAGTCTGCATATATTCCGCTACTGCTATATAACTATGAGGGTGAGCTTTTCCATCTTCGGTTAGGAGAGTCTTCTCTCACCCAACTCTATCGGGAATTTCTGACGGAGGCACTGCTTACCGAATGTAACAGTAGCACCTGCTGTCATCTGATAGATAATCAGAAAGGAAAAATGATTCCCGATTCCGCCTATCGGCTGGAAGTAAAAATCAGAAAGAATGAGACGTGTGGCAGAATCAAACTCAACCAGTCAAGCATCCCCTGGTTTGAGGGAGAAATGTTGGAGGTTGTCAATAACAAAATTCGCCCGGCAGCTTCCAGTCTTGCCATTTCTATCCGCCTCACTCAAAAGGAAGATTGCCTGCTTGATAAAACCTACTCTACAGAATATCAGCAAACTACCAAAGCGCAAAGATTCGAAGATTCACCGTCCGCCAATGCCGCTTGCCTGGATGATATGACCGAATGTTTGTCAATGGCTACGAAAGAAATCGTGGAGGAGATTAGTCGGGATATACATTTAATACTATCTTTGCAGCCAAAAAGCAGACACTAACTATGTTTATCATTATTGGAATTATGCTGACAGGCATGCTTCTTGGCTACTTGTTACGCAGTAAAAGACTATCATGGATACACAAGATAATTACTCTTCTTATATGGATTCTCCTCTTTCTTCTCGGAATAGATGTAGGAGGTAACGAATCTATTATCAAAGGTTTACATACTCTCGGACTGGAAGCTATTATCATCACGGTAGCTGCCGTTGCAGGAAGTACGTTATGCGCCTGGGGATTATGGTACCTATTATATAAATGGAATGGAGGAAAGGAGACAAAAGCATGAAAGGTAGTTTGATTATCGTCTCTTTCTTCATTATCGGTACTCTTTGTGGAGTTTATCATCTTATTCCATACGACTTCACCGACAGCAAGCTCAGTTACTATGCCCTCTGCGGACTCATGTTCTGCGTAGGCATCAGTATCGGCAACGATCCGAATACTTTGAAGAGTTTTCGCTCCCTAAATCCGCGGCTTGTATTCCTTCCCATCATGACGATCATTGGCACATTAGCAGGCTGCGCCGTAGCAGGAGCCTTTATGAGCCAACGAGGTCCTTTAGACTGTATGGCAGTCGGAGCCGGATTTGGATATTATTCACTTTCCAGCATTTTCATTACCGAATACAAGGGTCCCGAACTGGGAACTATTGCGTTACTTTCCAATATCATGCGTGAAATTATCGCTTTGCTGTGTGCGCCATTATTAGTGAAGTATTTCGGAAAGCTAGCCCCTATTTCTGTTGGTGGAGCCACTACAATGGATACCACTCTTCCTATTATTACCCGATATTCGGGAAAAGAATTTGTAATCATTTCCATTTTCCATGGTTTTGTTGTTGATTTCAGTGTTCCTTTCCTAGTCACGTTCCTTTGTTCAATATCATTTTAATAGGAATAAATCCTAAAAAGCAGATTATTTCCACTATCGTTTTCGCACACGTATTACAAATATGTTTCATAAAGAACCGTTTTTGTATCAAAAAGCATATCATCTCTTGACTTACATCAAGAAATGAGGCTAAATAGAATCTTTTCCTTTTCTTTATTTTTATGCTATAAAACATATTCTTATATTTGCATAGGTAAAAAGAAAAAACTAAGCGCTTAGACTAATTTTCAATAGGTATTAGATTTGTTTTTAGGAATAGTTTTTAGGTATAACAATTAAAAAAGTAGGTATTATGAAACGTTTAGGATTAACATTAGTGGCAGCGCTCTGCCTTGCTGCTACAACATTTGCAGCCGGAAATCAACCTACAACTGCAAAATGGGAAGGTAACATCAATGTTAGTAAATTAGGTAAATATTTGAACTTGAATTCAGTTCAGAGTGAAGAGGTTGCAAACATCTGCGATTATTTCTCCGAACAGATGTCAAGAGCCACAACAGCAAAGAAAGATAAAGAAGCTAAATTGCGTAACGCTGTTTATGGTAACTTGAAGCTGATGAGAAAGACTCTTAGTGCTGAACAGTATGCCAAGTATGCTGCATTGATGAACATCACTTTACAGAATAAAGGTATTGAACTGAATAAGTAAAATGAGTAATATGCAAAAGAGAGAGAGGGTGGAAGCCAGTTTGGGCTTCCACTTTTTTTATTCCATTATTTAATAGTCACCATCGTAGCTCCAAACCCATATTCCTGGAAAGAAGCATCCTGATAACGGCAATTACTATATTTCCGTTTCAATTCATCAACGATAGCTTTCCGAAGCACACCATCTCCTTTGCCGTGAATAAAGACAATCTTCTGCTCACGTTTGTTCTTATAGACTTCCATCACTTCGCGAAACTTATCCAATTGATAGTTCAGTATTTCAGCATTACCCATTCCTTGAGTATCATCCAGTAGAGAGTCGATATGAAGATCTATTTCAACAATCTCACTCTTTCCACCATGAGCATGATTCGGTTTCACAATAGGTTGTGATCTGGGCTTATCTACAGATTTCTTCTGCAGCAAAGCCTCTTGAAGTTCTTCTACCGAAACATATACTTGCTTGGTAGGCATATCATCTTTCACAATGTCATAAATCAACGCCGGTTCTTCGAAGAAATCAGAGTCGCTAAAGGTATGAAGTTTATAGAACTTCACGGTATCAATCCGCATTTCCACACTGACAGCCGGTTTGATAGCCGCAGGCTTACCATCTTTGAAAGCAATCAACTGAACGGCCACCCGCTCCATATCATTCAGTACATCTTTTGTAAACTCCTCCAACAGCAATTTCGTATTAGGTTCCACCAACCCGTGCGAACGGTTCTTCCAGGCTTTTCCTTCTGCACTCAAATAAGTGTAATACAAATAATAATTGCTATCATTTACCAAATAAGTCTCGAAAGGAGTAGTCATCATAGCCTTTGCATCTTCAGGCACATAAGCCAGAAATACATTCAGCGTATCTCCCCCCTTCACTTCCGGCTGGCGTTGAATGACGGGCATCTCCGGTTTTACCGGTTTAGCAGGTCCCTCTTGTTTCGGAGCAGAAGAAGTCGGTTTACGCTTCAAATTATAGTCATCTGTTTCAATCACGACACACTCGCGTATCGGCATTGGAATATCAAACCCATCTGCATCTTCTACCAACACAAAATCCTTTCCCTGGAATCCAGTTACGATTCCACCGCCTACCTCACTAAGAAAGCGTACTTTATCTCCTATTTTCATTATTGTATATCCAATTAAAATTCAAACTCAAAAAAACGAGTAACAAAGATAGAGATTTCTATGAAATTAAATGGAGATTCGGTTCTAAAAACAAACCGTCTGCCTTTATTCCTCTTTTTATTGTAACTTTGCACCCGACGAAATACCAAACATATAATCTAAAATTCACCATTAACGACGAAAACCGATGAAAGAACTTATTAAAGTCATTGCTTTTGATGCAGACGATACCTTGTGGAGCAATGAACCTTTTTTCCAGGAAATAGAGAAACAATACACAGACCTATTAAAGCCTTATGGCACTTCTGAAGATATTTCAGCCGCTTTATTTCAAACAGAAATGAATAATCTGAAATATCTCGGCTATGGAGCCAAAGCCTTCACCATTTCTATGGTAGAGACAGCTTTGCATGTGAGTGGACAAAAGATTTCAGGTACAGACATCCAACATATTATTGAATTAGGCAAATCATTACTGAAAATGCCTATTGAACTATTGCCGGGAGTAAAAGAAACGCTTAAAGTGTTGAAAGAGAAGGGTAAATACAAATTAGTAGTTGCCACTAAAGGAGACTTACTCGATCAGGAGAATAAGCTGGAACGTTCCGGATTAGCCTCTTATTTCGATCACATTGAAGTGATGTCCGATAAAACAGAGAAAGAATATCAACGAATGTTGAATATCTTACAGATTGCTCCTTCCGAATTTGTCATGATTGGCAATTCTCTGAAATCGGACATTCAACCTGTTCTATCGCTGGGAGGATATGGTATACATATTCCTTTTGAAGTGATGTGGAAACACGAAGTAGTAGACACATTCACACATGACCATCTGAAACAGGTGAAAAGATTTGATGAGTTGCTACTTTTGTTTTAAATAAGTTCTGTTCTTTCTTCAGATAAGCTTTAAATCTGAAGAAAGAAATCAGTGAACAATGCCATCTTATTGGATTACAAATCCAACAGTTTCATCAATTCAGCAGCCCGACACGCTTCTATCGAATTACCGACAGAGAGTTTCTCCAAAATATTCTGGCGGTGTCGATTGACTGTATTCACACTAATATAAAGGGCAGCTGCAATTTCTTTACTAGATAGTCCTTTACGTATACAGCGAAGTATTTCCTTTTCGCGTTCGGATAGGATATTGCGATGTTCTTCCGAAAGAAAGAGCATTTCGACTTCTCCACGTTCCATATGGGTAATAGTGGGATATATCCCCTGCTCCGTTCGTTGATCTGCAGACAAGGTATAAAGACAAAAAATCAACCATACACTTCCGGAAGGAGTATTTTCCATAATCTGCACTAAATTATCAATATACTGATAGACTCCTTTCTCATTCATCATACGTATTCTGCATCTTCCCCGGTACTTCAACCGTTCTTCGGAAGACATCGAAAAGGTCTTCTGAAAAAACTGATACTCCAATAACCGCTTTTCTACCAAGTCTTCAGGATGAATACGCCGATAAATACAATCTTCATCCATAGAATCAATCACACTTAAAGCAGCTTCTTCGGGAGTCAACCCTAGAAAATGCGCCCAAGGATGAACGGCAATGTAACTTTTCCTATTCGAAAGATCTGAAATAACAGCACATCCACCATTAATCTCCGTCAATGAATGAATAAAGCGTTGATGTTGCTCTACAACTCCATTGTCCAATATTTCATCGGCTATCAGTTGTGTCGCATAAACTTCATCTATTTCCTTTTGTAATACGTCCATCTTATAAAATGGTTATTATTCAGTATTGTTGCACACGGAGGTATGACCTATCTTTGCACCACAAAGATAAAGATAATCAAATTAGAAATGATCATGAAACATTTAAAAATCAAAATCATGTCAATAGCCTTTATGGCAGTAGCAACTTCTTCTATGGCACAAAGTTTGAATAAGATGAACTGGCTGAACGAGCCTCAACAGTGGGAAATAAAAGATAGCAAAACCTTAGTGATGGATGTTCCTGCAAAAACAGACTTTTGGAGGATTTCTCATTATGGATTCACAGTGGACGACGGACCTTTCTATTATGCGACTTATGGTGGAGAATTTGAAGCCAAAGTAAAGATAACCGGCAACTATGTCACCACCTTTGACCAAATGGGATTAATGCTGCGCATCGACCATGAGAACTGGATAAAAGCAGGTGTGGAATACGTTGATGGCAAACAGAATGTAAGTGCCGTAGTTACACACCGAACCAGTGACTGGAGTGTAGTACAATTGCCGGATGCTCCCCGCTCTATATGGATAAAAGCAGTCCGTCGCCTGGATGCAGTAGAAATATTTTTCTCACGTGATGATAAAGAATATATTATGATGCGCACTTGTTGGTTGCAAGATAATTGTCCTGTCATGGTAGGATTAATGGGAGCTTGTCCGGACGGGAAAGGGTTCACCGCTACATTCGAAGAATTTAAAGTGACTCCATTAGCCGATCAACGAAGACTGGAATGGGCAAAAAGGCAAATGAACAAATAAAAATCAGTCCTGATGCTATTTATTTAAATAGAGAGAAAGCTCTTTATACTATAAATATGGTAGTATATCTTACTTTAAATGTTCTATTTTTAATATGATGAGTATAAATAGCATCACACGGATTTCCTCTTCCAGCAGTTCTGTTGTATAAAATAATGCAAGAATATACAGTTTCAGAGGAGTTTTTTACATAAAAACAGTCAAAAGATACACTATAAATAAACTTATTGACAATCGTTTCTTTAAAAGGAATAACCAGTTCCTTTTAAAGAAACGACTCATTGATCGGTGAGAAACACTTTATTCCTTTAAAAGGAGCATATAAAACTTTATTTTAAGTGCTATCCCAGAGCTAACCTACACCTGAAACAGCCAACACTCCACATATCAATTTGAGACAAAACAAAGGTAAGTTCTATACATCTATTCCATAAAAGACACAGACTAAAACAAATTATTCCAAAACGCAATCGATTTATTTCTTTTCTAAATTCGAAAACAGCAAATCCTTCTCATTTTCAACTCATACCTAAATATATCCTGCATATATGGAATTATGCAACGATAAAATATATGTTTTCTCATATTATCGCCAAAACCGTATATACTTATCTTTCTCACGATCCAACGCACCTTCATCGACACAATCATCCAACCGGAACCATGAATGTTCTATCAATGAGCCTCTCTTTTTAACAGACTTATCCCAGTTTCCTATCACTTGTCCTTCATGAAGAACAATCGGATAAAACAGACCATTATTGGTAAATGCTTTCGAGTAGTGCTCTTTAGGCAAAACGTCTGTCCGGTCTTTATAACCAAGCAAATATTCATCATAAGAAGGAAGAAGATGTAAACTGCCGGTAACTTTTCCACGAGTCCGGCAATCTTCATGAATATACCATGTTTGTCCATTCCATTCTTCTGCCGTTAATTCCGAATCAATCAAATAAATAGCTTGACGTGCATCTGTAATAGGCAGCCCCGACCACCAGACAAAATCTTGCAAAACAGCAGGAGCATGGCTACGAAAATAGCTTCTAGCCAAACGAGCCAAAGATTCATCTTTGGTCAATTCCGGCATCGGCGGAACACGCTCTTCCAAAAGCGCATACGTACATTTACTTCCTTTATCTTCCCCACTACATACAATCCCCACCTGCTCCGCACGAGCCATAAAGCGGGTCATACGATGATTATCCGCTACAATCCCCGAACGGTTAAAATGCTCGGCAATCTCCTGCCTCGTCAAGCTTTTCTTCCCACAAAGAATTTTCTCCAACAGATTATGACTTTTCGTATAGAGTTCTTCAGAAATTTCCAAGTCATGCCCTTTCGCATAAGACTCATTAGCAGATATAATACGCCCGGCGGAAAGTTTCAACATCCATCGGATATCTTCTGCTGCTACGAGATGCCATGTCGGACGCATTACATGAGTCCGCAGGATTTCACCATCACGGAGAGCTTTTTCCACTGTCTGAATCGTTGCCGACTTCAAACGCATCCCTACTGCCCATTTCACCATAGAATAATTCTGTGCCTGCATAGCTCCCATCCAGGACACAAGTTCCTTTGGTTGAGAAAAAAGAGGACTTAATAACTGTTGATTAAGTAAACGTATATTCGGTATTTTCATTTGCTCCCTTTTAAATATAATTGTAATTCGTCACCAATATAGCATTTATTTTAAATACAATTGTAATTTCTTGAGATTTTATCCTCTACTTCAAATACGATTGCAATTTCCCCATTCCAAATTTTCTATTGTTTTTCTGACTTTATAACTGCATATATACCAATTTATGTCTATTTTTGTCATCTCAAACCAAAGAAAATAGAAATGATGCTCTATAAACTCATCCCTCCTTCAGTAGTAACAGCAACTATCCAGTTGCCGGCTTCTAAAAGTATCAGTAATCGTGCATTAATCATCAATGCGCTGGGCAAAGGTATTTATCCTCCTGAAAACCTGTCCGATTGTGACGATACGCAGGTGATGATAAAAGCTCTCACAGAAGGGAAAGAGACGATTGACATCATGGCTGCGGGCACTGCTATGCGTTTCCTTACCGCCTATTTAAGTGTGACTCCGGGGGAACGGACAATCACAGGAACAGCCCGTATGCAGCAACGCCCGATACAGATATTAGTCAATGCGCTTCGGGAATTAGGAGCTGAAATAGAGTATGTCCACCATGAAGGATATCCTCCCTTATGTATCAAAGGTGCAGAGTTGAAAGGAAATGAAATAACCTTGAAAGGAAATGTAAGTTCCCAATATATATCTGCTCTATTGATGATAGGTCCGGCACTCAAAGACGGTTTGACTTTGCATTTAAGCGGAGAGATTATTTCCCGCCCTTATATCAATCTTACATTGCAACTGATGCAGGACTTTGGAGCCAAAGCCGCATGGACTTCTCCCAGTAGCATTTCCGTTGCTCCACAACTCTATCAGAGCATTCCTTTCAAAGTGGAAAGTGACTGGAGCGCAGCTTCTTATTGGTATCAGATTGCCGCCTTATCTCCCAAAGCAGAAATTGAATTATTGGAGTTGTTTCCTAACAGTTATCAGGGAGATAGTCGGGGAGCAGAAGTTTTCTCACGCTTAGGTATAACTACCGAATTTACATCGCAAGGTGTGAAACTGAAAAAAACAGGCAAAGCGCCGGAAAGACTGGAAGAAGACTTTGTCGACATTCCGGATTTGGCACAGACATTCGTTGTTACCTGTGCCTTGCTGAATATCCCTTTCCGTTTCACCGGATTACAAAGCCTGAAAATAAAAGAGACTGACCGTATTGCCGCCCTGCGAGCCGAGCTTAAAAAGCTGGGATATGTGATCGAGGAAGAAAATGACAGTATATTAATGTGGAATGGCGAACGATGTGAACCGGAGGAAACTCCGGTGATTGAAACCTACGAAGACCATCGGATGGCAATGGCATTTGCACCGGCAATTATCCGCCATCCTAATTTACTTATTGCCGATCCGCAAGTCGTTACCAAATCATATCCCGGATATTGGGAAGATTTGAAACAGGCCGGATTTCAGGTTATAAACGAAGGCTAATTTTCATACGCTGTGGAAGATTTCAACAAATATACTTCCCACATCAACTACTCCCCTATTGTAGATTTTGTATTACAACAGGGGAAGCAGACCTATTATAAGAAAGGAGACTACTTTTCCCGCCAAGGAGAAGTATGCAAAACAATGGGATTCGTCAGTTCCGGTTCTTTCCGGTACTGTTGCACCAACAGTGTAGGCGAAAACAGCATTGTAGGCTATACTTTCGATCATTCTTTTGTTGGTAACTATCCGGCGTTTCAGTTACAGGACAAATCAAATGTAGATATACAAGCCTTGTGTGATTGTTCGGTATACGTAATCAATTATCAGCAAATGGCAGACTTCTACGATACCAACGGCGTTCACCAAAAGTTAGGACGTCGCATCGCAGAAACGTTATTGTGGGAAGTCTACGACCGGATGATTTCAATGTACAGCCTGACACCGGAAGAACGCTATCTTGAAATTATCAACCGTTGTCCCGACTTACTGAAATTGATAACTTTAAAAGAACTGGCTTCCTATCTTCTCATTCGTCCCGAAACATTAAGTCGTATCCGAAGAAAAGTCGTACAAAAATAAATTCTTGATTTCAATCAAGAGTTTATTTATTCCCTACCCTTACTTTTGCGGGCAAACAAAGTATATTGTATTTCATGAAAAAAATTATAATTATAGGTGCAACTTCCGGCATCGGTCGTGGATTGGCAGAAGTCTATTCTCAAGAAGATTATCTTATCGGCATTACCGGTCGCAGGGAAAATCTATTAGAAGAGGTATGCGCCCGGGACAAAGACAAACTATTCTATCAAGTGTGCGACATCACCGATACACAAGCTACCATTTCATCCCTCGAAACTCTCACTCAAAAGATGGGTGGAATGGATATATTGATTATCTGTGCCGGGACCGGAGAACTAAACCCCGAACTCTCCTACCAATTGGAAGAACCTACCTTACTAACGAACGTGATAGGATTCACCAACATCGCAGACTGGGGTTTCCGATATTTCGAACAGCAAAAAAGCGGGCATCTGGTTACTATTTCCTCTGTTGGAGGTACACGCGGCAGTGGCATCGCTCCCGCCTACAATGCGTCGAAAGCCTATCAAATCAACTATATGGAAGGATTACGACAAAAAGCAACTAAATCCCCTTATTCTATTTACACTACCGATATTCGTCCCGGATTTGTAGACACCGCTATGGCAAAAGGAGAAGGATTGTTCTGGGTTACTCCCGTTGATAAAGCTGTGAAACAAATTAAAAAGGCTATTTCTAAAAAGAAAAAAGTAGCTTTCATTTCCAAAAGATGGAGATATGTAACTATCCTGTTTCGTCTGTTGCCATCTGCTATTTATTGCCAGATGTAAAGTTCTGCCTGTTCGCCACCTCTCTATATTATAGTAAGAAAAGAAACTTTCGTGAATTCTACAACCTGGCAAGAGAGATTATCTGCACAAATTCACTATATTTACAAAGGTTTCAATAAATATACTCCCCGTATCAACTATTCCCCTATTGTGGATTTTATGTTGCAACAGGGAAAACCAACCTATTATATAAAAGGAGAATACCTACGAAACATAATTGTATCAAATGCCTGAAAAGCAACGGGCTATTTTTATGACCATAGCTGCCGAGGAAAAGGCTAAAGCTATATCCAGCAAATACCATTTGATGTCTGCCAGTTCTATAAAATATGAAGTTTGAAAATACTATTGCAGGATTAACCATACCTTCGCCACTACTATAACACAGTAAGATACTATATTGAAAAACTGAAAGTTACGAAATATACTTCAGAAAAGGGTAACTGGTTAGTAATGCACTATCTGCTCCAATTTGTAATATATCAGATATACTCACTACAAATTTTGGTGCGGTTGCACTAGATATTTACTTGAACACTTTGATATATGTATTATTTTTATTAAGTTTGTACAAAATGAAAATAATGCATATTAAAAAGAAAGGAGTTGCATTACTTGCTATTATTCTCATCAAAACTATAATGATAAAATATGTATCAGATTTTATCGTTTCAATTTATTCACCAAAAAAACAAAACAATGAAAGCACATCTACAATTCAAAGACTTATGTATTATACTACTTATGATCATAGGCGGTATGTTTATCAATAGTTGTAGTCAAGAAAATCCAGTCATGGAAAAATTCTCACTCAATAATACACAGATTCAGACAAGAGCAGAATCTTCATGGCATTGGAGATGTCCCAAATGTGGATTTCTTAATGCAGGATGGCAATTCGAATGTACTGAGTGTCATTCAGCTTATAGTCCATTACATGGAGATTTAATAATTACCTTCTATGATATAATATCTGATGCTATTCACTATTCTACTACTATTGGGGGGATAGGTAATGAAAGTCTGGATCGTATCATAGAATTACCAACTTTTATTATCCCTATACCCGCTGCAAAACCTTGGTATGAAACTAGTAATTCACTTACATATTATGAAGCTCTCAAAACAATAAATTACTATGCATCACAAGAATATGCTGAAGGCGTGGAATTTGGTTGGTACAGGACAGTGCGGATATTATATCCTAAACTTACAAATATTTCTAGTTTAGACTACGCTTATGATAAATGGTCAGTGGGTGCCGGACGAGAGCTAAGAGGAAAAAATGGAACTGGAATAAAAGATGGAACTAAGGCTGCCATTAAGGCATTTAAAGCATATCGCTAATTCATAAATATAAAAACAAAAGCTGCTCATATGATGTTGAACAGCTTTTGTACAAACTAAATGAATTCAATATGAAAACAATAATAAGAATATTACCTATACTTATTCTAAATTTACTATTGGCTAGTTGTCATACTGCTGAATCAGTTGCAAAAGTAAGTGATAGTAAGTCTATGATTCTTTATCAACAAGCTTTGGATGCATTGGAAAATCATAAATTTATCATTGAGGCGACCGAACTATACTTGCCGATTTCAAAAGTTTCTATAAAATCATCTATCGGAAGTTATATCTCCATGTTAGGACAATACGCTATAATCAATTTCACTCCTGATGTTTTTCCTGGCGATCCATGGCCGTACCTAAAGATAGAAGATACTGCAGCCGAAATAAAAACTGCGAAAATTAAAACAAATGGTGATCTTCAGTTCGACATGAAAATAGAGGGAAATCAAGAATGGTTAAAAAGAAGAATTCTGATTACTGTGTATAAAAATACCAACCAATGTTTTGTGCAGGTTAATGATCGTGCCGGAACTAATATAATTAATTTTAGGGGAAATATTTACACTAAAGCCGAATGAGGAAAAGGCGTGTTTTATCGAAGTATGTTTCGGAGAACTAAATCCCGAACTATCCTACCAATTGGAAGAACCCACCTTACTAACGAACGTGATGGGATTCACCAACATCGCAGACTGGAGTTTCCGATATTTCGAACAGCAAAAAAGCGGGCATCTGGTTACCATTTCCTCTGTTGGAGGTACGCGCGGAAGTGGCATCGCTCCTGCCTACAACGCGTCGAAAGCCTATCAAATCAACTATGTGGAAGGACTACGACAGAAAGCAACTAAATCTCCTTATTCTATTTACACTACCGATATTCGTCCCGGGTTTGTAGACACCGCCATGGCAAAAGGAGAAGGATTGTTCTGGGTTACTCCCGTTGAGAAAGCTGTGAAACAAATTAAAAAGGCTATCTCTAAAAAGAAAAAAGTAGCTTTCATTTCCAAAAGATGGAGATATGTAACTATCCTGTTTCGTCTGTTGCCATCTGCTATTTATTGCCAGATGTAAAGTTCTGCCTGTTCGCCACCTCTCTATATTATAGTAAGAAAAGAAACTTTCGTGAATTCTACAACCTGGCAAGAGAGGTTATCTGCACAAATTCACTACCTTTGCAAAGGTACTCTATCAACAGACCCATAAAGAATTACAATTACTACACTAACCGATTGACAATATCGAACTTGAAACAAAGGTATATATGAATACTGATTTCGTAAACTTAACAACAGAAAATCTTTCTAATGAGCATTTATGTTGCCTTATCCGCAGCAAAAAGTCTCATCCTGGTATTGAAGCAAAGCGACAATGGCTTTCCGACCGGCTGAATGAAGGCCATGTCTTTAGAAAGTTAAATGCAAAAGCTACAGTCTTCATGGAATATGCCCCTCTTGAAACAGCTTGGGTTCCCATCATCGGTAACAACTATTATTATCTGTATTGTTTATGGGTCTTAGGCAGCCCCCGAGGAAACGGATATGGGAAAGCATTAATAGAGTACTGTATAGCTGATGCCAAAGAAAAAGGTAGATACGGCATTTGTATGCTTGGGGCAAAAAAACAGAAGAGCTGGCTTTCCGACCAATCATTTGCAAAGAAATTTGGTTTTGAGGTGGTTGACACTACTGATAACGGATATGAATTGCTTGCTCTTTCTTTTGACGGAACAGTACCGCAATTTGCGCCAAATGCCAAGAATCTGAAAATAGAAAGTGAGGAACTGACGATTTATTATGATATGCAATGCCCCTATATCTATAAATACATTGAAATGATCAAACAATATTGTGAAACAAATGATGTCCCTGTTTCTTTTATTCAGGTAGATACGCTACAGAAAGCAAAAGAGTTACCGTGTGTTTTTAATAATTTTGCTGTATTTTATAAAGGAAGTTTTGAGACTGTGAATTTGCCAACTATCGACTATTTAAAAAGAATACTCAAAAAATAAGAAATACAATCCTGACCTTTCCCATTAATTATCAGGATTGTATTTTATCAGCTTCATTAAAAGGACTTCTCATTTGCCATCTTCCACATATTGAGAAAAGAGGCTTTGGTGATTTCTACGACCTTATCCCAATTCAATCGGTCGGCATGATCGGAAGGCTGGTGATAATCAGGATGCCCGTCCGTATGATACCAGATGATCGGAATACCTACTTTGGCAAACGAACCATTATCACTTCCTCCTATCGGATTTTCCCAGGCGCGGTAATCCGGTTCCAATTGCAAACCGTATTTTCTGATATCCTCTTTCAACCAATCCCCAAAGACCGGGTGGGCGGATGTATAGAAATAAACGACCTGTTTGGGTTGTTGAGGTTTGTTGTTACGGCCAATCATGTCAAAGTTCAGATAGCCTTTGATTTGAGACAGGAAAGGACAAGTTTGTACAAAATATTTTGAGCCAAGCAGTCCTTTTTCTTCTCCATCCCAAAAAGCAAAGATTACATTTCTTTCGGGTTGCTGTCCACTGGCTAAAAAGGCTCTTGCTATTTGCAGCACTGCCGATACACCGGAAGCATTATCGTCAGCACCATTGTATATTTGGTCGCCATCGAGTGCAGGATCAATACCTAAATGGTCGAAATGCGCCCCCACAATCACATATTCTTTGGTATTTTTACCAGGAATCATTCCCAATACATTCCTCATGGAAAGCTTCTGATGAACTTCCTGTTTCAGTTTAACTATGGAATCAGGATGCACTTCCAGACGTCCTTTTTTCTGACGTTCTTTACGGTAAGCATCAAAAGGCTGGAAATAGCTGTCAGCCAAAGATGATACTCCCATCCATTGTAATAAAAAAGCAATATACTCCGAGGTCACACGTGAACCATGAAAACCTGCCTCACGGCCTTGCAATTCATCACTAGCCAAAAAGTTGATAGTAGCTTCGGCAGAGGAACGGTTGATACTCTGCAACCCTTTTTCTACGTTAGTTTGGGCAGATAACAACAATGAAAAATTACACAAAAAAGAGAGAAGCAGAATGTTTTTCTTCATGATCTATATAAGATTTAAGAAACAATCGTCCATACTTTACTTATTTTCAACTATCCAGTTTTTATCATTCAAGATATTTCTATTACAATCATCTGCTCCCGGATTATCATTAAAAGAAATCCGATATTGCCGGGGAGGAGTCGGATAATAAATAGCAGGTTCCAGCACTTGCCCCAAGGAATCAAACAGTGTATTCAAGGCATCCTCATCCAATTGATTCGAGTGACAATAAAGATGTTCTAACAGACTTCCTTGCGGTACCATTAAACGAGTTAGCTGATTATGTTCACAACGCAATTCACTAATATTAGAGTTATCGGACAGATCAAGTTCGATCAATTTGTTGTATGAGCAACTTAATTCCCTTAAAGAAGGGCAACATTTCAATATATCAGTAATTGATTGGAAAGCACATCCTTGTATCAATATCGCAGAAATTGAAGTCTTCTCGTTCAATTCCAGATGTGACAATACTTCATTAGAACTCAAATCAATATCGCGCAATGCCGGCAAGCTTTTAAGGGAAAGGGAAGAAAAACCATTATAAGAACAATATAAACTTTCCGCTTCCGGATGACTACCAAACTCTATTGAAGTCAATTTGGGATTAGAATAAACTTGTATAGATCGCAATCGGAAACAATCCTCAATCTCCAAATGCTCCAAATCAGTGAAACTACCGATATTAATACTTTCCGCATTAGGACAGAAGGTATTCAAGTCCAATTCGCGAGTATCAGAAATGCTATTCAAAGCCAGTGATTTCATTCGCGGCATATTTCCCAAATAAAGATGACTCAAAGGAAGAAGCAAACCACTTATATCGATAAGCTGCAGCTCTTCAGCCCAAATCCTCACTTCATATAACCCTTTATTTCCATATCTATATACCACTCCGCCACTCATTGAAGAAGGATCTTCTATTTTCTGTATACGACCGTTTCCCCAATCTATCACCATTCGTCCCCCACTTGCTACAATGTCCAACTGCCGCCAGTCTCCTACAACATTCACTGTAAAGCGAATCGTGTTTTCATCTGTCAATGCCGGAAATTCAAAATCATCTCCAAACACTCTGTTATCCGTATCTTTACAGGCAGCAAGGGTAGTGAATAAGATAACCACCCACATACTCCGAACGAATAATATACTCTGTCTTTTCATCTTATATTTGAGTTAGTAACATACAAAAGTACGAAAGAAATAGATAGCATACACGATAGAATACAAATTTATAAGTAACTTTGCACAAAATTGATTGGTAACTGTTATATTGTCATGTGGATACTTATTATAAGTCTGGTGTTGCTGGGTGTCATTGCGCTGATAGCCGGAATTATCCGCAACAAAAGACTGCAAAAGAAAATAGAAAAGGGCGAACTGGACCGTATGCCGGAAGTGAAGGAAGTAGATGTGGAATGCTGCGGACAACACGAAGTATGCGAACGGGATAGCCTGCTGGCAGCTGTCAGCAAAAAGATAGAATATTACGATGACGAAGAACTGGACCAGTTCATTGGCAAGGCAGGAGATGCGTATACAGAAGAAGAAACAGAAATGTTTCGGGATGTATTGTATACGACACTGGATGTAGAAGTGGCCGGATGGGTACGTAGCCTTCAGCTCCGTGGCATTGAACTACCGGATGATCTCAAAGACGAAGTTTTTCTGATTATCGGAGAAAGAAGAAACATAGAAGTAAAAAAGGCAGATGACAGGTGATGTGATGGATTTACTACAATATACATTCTTTCAACACGCCCTATTGGGAAGTCTGCTGGCAAGCATTGCCTGTGGGATTATCGGTACATATATTGTAACCCGCCGCCTGGTATTTATCAGCGGAGGAATCACTCATGCTTCTTTCGGAGGGATCGGGTTAGGATTGTTTGCCGGAATTTCTCCGATACTCTCGGCAGCCGTATTCTCGGTATTATCGGCTTTTGGTGTCGAGTGGCTTAGCAGACGGAAAGATATGCGCGAAGATTCTGCCATTGCAGTATTCTGGACGTTAGGGATGGCACTCGGAATTATGTTCAGCTTCCTGTCGCCGGGATTTGCGCCTGACTTATCAGCTTACCTCTTCGGCAATATCCTGACTATCAACCAAATTGACTTATGGATGCTCGGCATATTGGCACTGATACTGACCGGATTCTTTTATCTGTTTATCCGCCCTATCGTATATATTGCTTTTGACCGTGAGTTTGCACGTTCGCAAAAGATTCCGGTAGAGATATTCGAATATGTGTTGATGATGTTCATTGCGCTGACAATTGTAGCCTGCCTGCGTATGGTAGGCATCGTACTGGCCATTTCTCTTCTCACCATTCCACAGATGACAGCCAACTTGTTCACTTATAGTTTCAAGAAGATTATCTGGTTATCAATTGGCATCGGTTTCTTGGGCTGCCTGGGTGGATTATTTATTTCTTATCACTGGAAAGTCCCTTCGGGAGCTTCCATCATATTCTTCTCTATCCTGATTTACGCTGTTTGTAAAATCGGAAAGAGTTGTTGCAGGAAAAAGTCATAATAATAGATAGTATATGGAAATCAAAATTCAATCACTGGAAAGTATCCATGAAGCAGCCCGTGAATTTATCGCTGCTATGGGCGACAACACTGTATTTGCTTTATACGGAAAGATGGGTGCCGGCAAAACGACATTTGTCAAAGCACTCTGCGAAGAATTGGGCGTAACGGATGTTATCACTTCTCCTACTTTTGCTATTGTCAACGAATACCGTTCGGACGAAACCGGAGAGTTAATCTATCACTTCGATTTTTACCGCATCAAGAAACTAAGCGAAGTGTATGACATGGGCTACGAAGACTATTTCTACAGTGGCGCTCTCTGCTTTATCGAATGGCCGGAACTGGTAGAAGAATTACTTCCGGGAAATGCCGTAAAAGTAACGATTGAAGAACTGGAAGACGGAAATAGAGTAATCAAACTATGACCGGACAATATATCGTACAAGGAATCTTTGCGCTAGCAGGAATCGTCTCCCTGTTGGCGTCATTGCTGAACTGGGACTGGTTCTTTACAACGCGCAACGCACAAACCATTGTCCGGAATGTAGGACGCAACCGGGCAAGGCTCTTCTATGGAATACTGGGAATTATCATCATTGGAATGGCTGTATTCTTCTTTGTGGAAACACGGAAAGCCATAGGAGGATAATATGTTTTTAAGAGAATCCTTTTGTTTTCTTCCCATTTTTTACTATTTTTGTATGAAAGGAGGATAGAAAAGTGAAAACAACCAATGAATATCTTACAAAAATTCGCCAATTCAAACAACAGTTTGCCGAGAAATATGGAATTATTTCTATTGGTATTTTTGGTTCTGTTGCCCGTGGAGAGCAACATGAAGAGAGTGATTTGGATGTTTTTGTTGAACTAAAGGATCCGGACCCTTTTATTATGTTTGATATTAAAGAAGAACTGGAACGTATATGTAACTGCAAAATAGACCTCCTTCGTTTGCGTAAAAACCTCCGTTCACTTATTTCCCAAAGAATAGCAAGAGATGGAATATACGCTTAAAGAAGAAATCCAAGACAAGTTTCTCCAAATATCAGAATCAATATCTATCATTGAAGAAAGGTGTAAGAACATTCAGAACGTAGATGATTTTTTGTTATCACCTTGGGGAATGACCATCTTAGACGCATGCATCATGCGAATCCAAGTAATAGGAGAAACGATTAAGGCTGTTGACGACAAAACACAAAAGAACTTTCTTAAAGATTATCCCCAAATTCCATGGGCAAAGGTTATTGGATTAAGAAATATCATTTCTCATGAATATGCTAACATTGACTACGAGATTATCTGGGTAGTCATACAAAAACATCTTCCTCCTTTAAAAGAAACAGTTGAACAAATTATAAAAGACTTATCATAGTAGTTGTCGTGACTTCATCTCCAGATACTTATTAATCACATCAATCGAAAGATTCTCCGGTGTAGTTAATAAAGAATAGATTCCATGTTGTTTCAAAGTAGATACAATCAGCCGCTTCTCGTAAGCGAACTTTTCTGCAATCACGTGACGATAGTAGCTTTCCGTATCTTTTGCCGGTTGGGCGATATATTCCTTCAAATCGACATCTTCAAAAAAGACTACGAGCAAACGGTGCTGGCGGTTTAGTTGTTTCAGGTAAGATAATTGACGGTTCATTCCTCCTATGCTCGAGAAGTTAGTATATAGTACCAGCAGGCTACGCTTACTGACATGTTTGTTCAAATGAACGCAAAGAGCCGAGAAGTCTGTCTCCCCGAAAGTGGTCTGCTGGCTATAAAGACTTTCCAGCAATGTCTGCATATATCCCGGTTGCTTGGAAGCAGGCACGAAAGTATCGAAGTGTTCATCGAAAGTCACTAATCCAGCTTTATCTTCTTTCCGCATGGCAACATACGAAAGCACCAGCGAAGCATTAATTGCATAATCTAGCAAGGTCATTCCACGGAAAGCTTGCTGCATCACTCTACCTTTATCGATCACATTATAAATCTGCTGTGAACGTTCGTCTTGGTACACATTCACCATAAGTTCATGCCGGCGGGCACTTGCTTTCCAGTTAATCGTACGGTAATCATCCCCCTTTACATACTCTTTAATCTGCTCAAACTCCGTATGATGCCCAACCCGGCGAATACGTTTTATTCCCAATTCTGTCAGGTTATCACTTATTGCCAGCAATTCATATTGATGGAGCATCAGATATGACGGGTACACTTTGATATCCAAAGATTCTGCACAAGTATAGCGCCGGGATATAAAGCCGATTTTTCCGGTCACAAAAACTCTGATATGACCGAAAGAGTAAACGCCACGATGAGTAGGTCGAAGACGATAGGTAACTGTTTTTCCCTCGTTTGCTCCAAGCTTCACCTGAAAGTCGACATCACGTTTCTGAAAGATAAAAGGGATCTCATCTATGATTTCTAAAGATACAGGATGCGGATAACTACTTTCTACTCGAATACTTACTTCATTTTCGTCGCCATTAGAGAAACGGTCGGCACACTGACGGAAAGCACGGATTCCACGAATACGATAAAGAGAATATACGTCTGCCAGTACCACCAAAAGCAAGACAAAGAGTGCCCACTGCCCGATAACAAAGAACGGAGCAAAAACATATCCGCTACCCAACAACAGGATAACCAGGACAAGGGCAATATAGAAACGACGAGTTAGAAACAAATAATTTATGAATTATAATTTATAATTTCTTGGATTTACGATTTCTTCAACTTACAATTTACAATTTACGTACAGTTTATAATTTACGATTTATGATTTCTTCGATTTATGTTATGAATAGGGTCAGACATCCAACGCGCAGCCCAAATCATAAATCAGAATTCATAAATCATAAATCTTTTCATTTCGGGACTTCCACTTTATCAATTAAGCGTTGTGTCACTTTCACCGGTGAATAGCCTTCCATTTCAGCTTCCGCAGTCAGGATCAGACGGTGCTGAAGTACATAAGGAGCTACAAACTTGATATCTTCCGGTGTCACAAAATCACGTCCCTGCAAAAGAGCATACGCTTTTGACGATTGCAGCATGGCTACAGATGCACGTGGAGAAGCTCCCAAATATACGGCCTTACTGGTACGGGTCTGCTGCACAATCAATGCGATATATTGAAGTAACGTGCGGTCTACAAATACCTGATTCATAAAAGCACGAAGCGACAGCAGTTCTTCCTTGGTAATAGCGGGAGTGATGTCGTCCAACTTCACCAATGCGGCATTGGTATGATGACGTTCCAAGATATTCACTTCCTCTTCCAATGAAGGATAATCCATCGTTATCTTCATCAGAAAACGGTCGAGCTGTGCTTCGGGAAGTTTGTATGTTCCCTCCTGCTCTACCGGATTCTGGGTAGCCAAAATCGTATAAAGATCTCCCATCCGGTGAGTCGTTCCATCAATACTGATCTGGCGCTCTTCCATTACTTCAAACAAGGCAGCCTGTGTTTTGGCAGGAGCACGGTTGATTTCATCGACCAATACAATATCCGCAAAAATCGGTCCCTGATGAAAATCAAAACCATTCGTTTTCATATTAAACACAGTCGTACCTAATACGTCACTCGGCATTAAGTCCGGAGTGAACTAAACACGACTGAAGTCTGCATCAATCAGACGAGCTGTCAGACGGGCCAACAGTGTCTTCGCAACTCCCGGAACACCTTCTATCAATACGTGTCCATTCGCCAAAATTGCCGTCAGTACCAAATCCACTGTCTGCTCCTGCCCTACTATGACGGAAGCAATCCGGTCTTTCAACTCTTGTATCTTCTCGGAAAAGAGAGTTAAATCTACTCGCTGTTCTGTATTCTCTTCCATAAATTTCTTCTTTAGATATGATTGATTATTTCATTCATTTTATCGATATATACCTTCATCTGCTCCGCATCAATAACACGTCCTCCGTAAATCACGGGTCTGACTTCGCGGATAAATTTAGCAATCTCTCCGACATCCATTCCGGTTTTTCGGGCAATCCGGTGGAAAGAGCGTTCATCGTCGGCCACTTCTTCAATATCCACTTGAATCTCTCTCCGAAGTTCTTCGGCTAAATAGGAAAACTTCTTGCGAACTAAATCCGCATGGTCTTTCTTCTGAAAGTAAAGCGTGCCTATCAGTTCGGTAAATTCAAGAGATTTATTGGCCGGCTCGTGAATAACAGGGATCACCCGTTGCCGCCTCTTCGCTGTGAATATCATAAAGAGTATGATGGTAATCATCGTCAGATACAAAGCCCAACGAAGCGGTTCATGTGCAAGAAAATAACGGAAAGGTGATTGCTGCACCTGTGCAGTTTCTTTCATGTACCCCTCCGTGCGAACGATAGGAAGCTTCCCCATCTGCGACAACAAACGGAAGATATAGGTTGCATTTTTGCCGTCCAACATTCCGTAATTGGTAAAAATCAAAGGAGTGGAAACTAAAATAACTTCTCCTTTCCCCCACCGACGGGACATCGCTACAGGCATATAAACAAGACTATCCGTTGTCAACGAGTCCATCTCTGTTTCATACCGGAACTCATTCGACTCAAAAACTCTTTGTGCCAACACCCTTTCCGGAAGTGAATCTCCCCAAAAATAAGAGGAGCATAACTGGGGATAAAAATAGAAAGTCTGACGGGGATAAACCGTCGAATCTCCTATCCAATGCAAGCTATCTTTTTTCAAAAATGAAGTTGCATATTTCTTCAAAGCCATCGGACTGAAGTAAGAATAGTAAGACCTGAACTGCAAGGTATCTTCCAAATACCTGCCGAACAAGGTACTCACCAACATGATCTTATCTCCGCGTTCCGCCATTTTCAACAGAGCGTTTACATCGACGTCCGACAATCGCAAATTATCAGAGATAACCAATATACCTTTGCGTTGCGTCGTATCTTCCTGCTCCAATTGATAGAGACTCTTCCTCGAAAAAGTGTACCCCTGTGGCAAAGAAGAAGACAACACACTATCGAACACTGCACATCCGAAAGGTTGCTCGTCATGATGTCCGAAAGTGGGCTTCCACACAAAATTCTTCGGCAAATGATATTCTATTGCAAACATGATGAATAGAAAAGCGACGATAAAAACAATGAACCAACGACTTCCTTTCATGAAACGCCTCCTTTCCCTATTTCTTCTTGCAAGGCCTGCATTACTCGGAAGAGTTCTTCCGTCGCCTCAAAGTTGCCATAACGTACCCGCAGGAAATGATTGGTCAGTTGCCTGAAAGCCGGTAGCCGGACTTCATTGATATACTGGGTAGGCGTTTTATAAAGTTGCCAGTCAATACGTTCAGCGTCACTAAGTTGTTTCAAAGTTTGCAGATAGAGCAAACGTACTGCTTCCCGGTAATTCTGACAGGAAAGCGCTTCCGCAATCCCTCCCGGAAAATCTACTCCGTAAATGGTGTCTTCTTCAACTGTATAAGACAACGCATTTTTATGCGAGACCATAAACAATTCCGGGCGTTTCCGATAGACAAACCAAACAATCAGCAACAAAAGAAGAATGGCAATACATACCAGGATAAGCCCTGAATACTCTTCAGCAAAATGGCTGCCGAATATTTTGCGCAACAACTCCCCAAACTGTCGGCTGATCCACTCAAAGACATTCATCTCCGGAGTAATCAGTTCACGGTTATAGTTGTATGCCGGATCAGACTGCCAGAGGGCAATCTGCGCCGTATCACAAACTAGTGTATCAGCCGGGGAAGTAAGATTCATCTAGTGGAGGTTTGGTTTAGAGTTTATCAAAATTGTCAATATCACTTTCTACCGTTATGCTGTCCACCACTTCCGATGCATGACCATACTGATAAACCAGACCGACGATACCGAATATAGCCGATAAGTAAGAACCATACAACATCAGGATAGAGAACAAATATTGCGCAAAGTTCAGTCCGACTGATGAAGAGGTTGCACCTCCGTCACTCATCGTAAAGATCATTTTTACAATATAGATCACATACCAGGGTATAGAAACGATTCCTTGTAACACACTGGCAATAATCCCCATCACAATTAAAATTAGAAAGACGCCTCCCCAAGTAGCAAATCCCAACCGGAATGTTTTTGCAAATGCCTCACCCAACGAAATGTCTTCAAATAAGTAGATGGGAGCCATTAATGCCAAAGGAACCATAAACGCGAATAAAAGCGGGATGGTCAGAATGAGTGTGAAAGGTGTCAATACAGCCAATAAGACAATAAAGATCACCGCAAAGATGAATAAAAAGCTGCAGGCGATCCCCATCAAAAACAGTCTTTTAATATTACGGAGCAACAACGATTTTATATCGCCGAATACAACCCCGTTCAGGCGTTCTTCCCGTTCATTATACAATCGTACCATCGCATAAATCAAGGAAGTCATCAACAAAGCTCCCAAACATGAAAAAAAGATAACTCCTGCATAATTCAGTGCAAATGAAGGTCCCAGAGCAGCTAAAGGATTATCACTTATTCCTCCGGACGCCTGCATAGCAGTAATATCTGTCATACTTCCCATTAAACCGCTAAAGTTTGCGGCTTGAATTAAGCATATAGGGAGTATCAGATAAGTTGAATACTTAAACAATTGTTTCCAATTCTCTTTTATAAAATCAAAAGAAGCGTTCAACTTCTCACCGAAAGGACGTTTCACATACATCGCAATCTTAGGTTTCTGTGATTCCATGTTTTTTTCTATTTGGTAAATAAATATAGTAGAATATAATAAATGCCAGAGAAGTGAATATCACGCCAAGCCTCAATACATCGGGAAGTTCTGTGTGCCGGGTAAGAAAACCTTCTATAAAGCCTGCCATAATGAATACCGGAACAGTGCCGATCACTATTTTCAAGCCTCGTTTCGCTCCTCTTCTGAAAGATTCCAGTCGGGAATAAGTGCCGGGAAACAGCCAGCCGTTGCCCAAAGCCAATCCGGCGGCACCGGCTACGATAATCGCCCAGATTTCAAGCGTTCCGTGCAACCAGATGGCAAGACTGGATTCCCACAACAAATCGTGTTGATAAAAGAATGTTTGAAAAGCTCCTACCATGATACCATTGGAGAGAAGCATATACCCTGTGCCGAAACTAGTCAGCAATCCCATGGCAAAGCAGTTGAAAGATACCATCACGTTATTAAGTGTAATGCCCAAGAACATCGGTACTTCGGAAGAACCATTATATACGGCCATCGGCTCACCATTGGCAATATTGTCGAGTGTCATATCCACATAACCGTTTCCCAATATCAGCCGGACAAAATCCGGATCATTCGCTGCTGATAATACGCCGATTAATGCGCTGGCAACAAAAATCAAAAAGGAGGTCAATAATTCGCGCCGTGCATCGTGCATGGTTCGTGGCACTTCCTGTGTCCAGAAGGTAATAATCCGTGTCCACTTCTCGCGTTTATTGCGGTAGATTTCGTTGTGCAACGCTGAAGCCAGATTATTCAGATAAATAGTAATACGGGAAGTTGGGAAATGTGTTTGGGCAAATGCCAGGTCAGCTGTCAAGTCCGTATACGCATCGGCCAGTTGGTCGGGGGACAGACTTGCCGCCCGCTCCACAACTTTCTCTGTCTCCTTCCATTTTTCAATGTTCCGACGAATAAACGTTACTTCTTTCATGCTTTTCAATAGATTTCGGATAAGTTTTGTCCGAAACCGGAAGCAAAAATAAGAGAATTATGATATATTTGCAACGGAATCCTAAAAATGTTTAACCTGAAATGGCAGAATCTACGATAATAACCGGACAATTCGTTCGTATCAGCCAAACGCCCGCCAGTATCGGCGAACGACTGATGGCTTTAATCATCGATTATTTTCTGATCGGGCTTTACATCTTGTCCACTATTACGCTCTTGTCTAAATTAAGTTTACCGTCAGGATTCAGTTTGTTCTTTTTTCTGTGCGTCGTTTATTTACCGATTCTCGGTTATTCTTTTCTTTGCGAAATGTTCAATCACGGACAGAGCTTTGGCAAAAAACTCATCAATATCCGTGTCGTAAAAGTAGACGGTTCTACTCCAAGCATCGGCTCTTATCTGTTACGATGGCTTCTTTTCCCAATTGATGGTCCCATCACAAGTGGCCTTGGACTTCTGGTCGTTTTATTGAATAAGAACAATCAACGATTAGGGGATCTAGCTGCCGGCACTATGGTGATTAAAGAGAAAAACTATCGTAAGATACATGTCAGCCTGGATGAATTCGACTATCTGACCCAAAATTATCATCCGGTATATCCCCAGTCGGCTGATTTATCTCTCGAACAAGTGAATGTAATTACCCGGACTTTGGAATCCGGTGAGAAAGACCGGGCAAGACGTATCACGGCACTTGCCAAAAAAGTACAGGAATTGCTTTCCGTTACTCCCCGTGAGGGTAATCAAGAGAAATTTCTTCAGACGATACTTCGCGATTATCAGTATTATGCATTGGAAGAAATATAACCAGAATACGCTGTTTCAGACTATTCAGGCAAGGGATTATTCTCACTGTAGTGAGAATTAATTCTCATCGCAATGAGTATTTTTTCTCATTGTAGTGAGAACTTTTTCTCATAGGCATAAGAATGTTTGAGAAAAAGCACCGCACAAAAAAGGGGTATACTCACAGAGCACACCCCTTATCTTAATTTTATCTGCAATGAGACCGGACGTCGTTTAGTCCACCTGTCCCAGAGAGTTTCCGTATTCCATTTCTCCCTGAACCACAAAGAGGACTTCTTCAGGATCGTATTCCCCTATTTCATCCTTTTTGGCTTCTTTTACAATGTAAGCCACAACCTCTTCCAAATCGATGTTGACATAGCCGTCTTCATCGGGTTGAGCGTCGAGAATGCCACTTTCAGAGTAATACTCGTCGATTAAATCGAGAAAATAATACAATTCATCGTCTGAGAACTTCTCTTTCAGTTCTTGAGGCAGATAGTTTTTGATAAACTCGATGGTCTTTTCGTCATCGGCATCTGCTAATAAAAAATCGTCTTCCAGTCCCATTTTTTTAAGTATTAAGTGATAAGTATTAAGTATTATCGACTATAAAAGCTTCTTCACCTTTTCTGCGAATACCGGTTTGCCAACTGCACCTACCTGTTTGTCTACTATCTCACCGTTCTTGAAAAACAATACAGTAGGAATATTACGGATACCATATTCAGCAGCCATATCACCATTTTCGTCTACATCGCACTTACCGATGATTACTTGTCCTTCAAACTCCGCAGCCAATTCTTCAATGATAGGAGCCACCATCTTACAAGGGCCACACCAAGGAGCCCAAAAATCAACAACAACCGGTTTTCCTTCTGCAAGAACCTCTTTATAGTTGCTGTCTGTAATTTCTAAAGCCATTTTTTTAAGTATTAATTATTAAATGTTATTTCGTTAGCTTATTCGCGCCACAAATATAATCAATTTGTTCCAATTGGCGCTCATCTATTTTAGTGTTTTATGATAGAACAAGAAGCATTTATAATAAAAGCCATAACATACCCGAAAAGCTTCTTAACGTTCCAAAGAATCTCGATACACAGGAGGGTATTACAGAGAACAACAATTGTCTTCATCTATTTAAGATCTTTCTTCCGAATAGCCTCCATGATATTAGCAGGTGCCCTCTTAGCCATTAATTCTCGCTTCATATAATCCATATAAGGAGCAACATGATCAAAAAACTGATAATAACCTTTACAGAGGTAATTCAATCCGGACTCTCCAGTCTCTGTTTTGCAAATACGATTTTTGGGACATTCACCATTACAAGCAAACAAGTATTGACATTCTTTACACTGAGTAGGTAGAGCATCTTGCTTGGCTTGACCAAATTTCTGTTGTTTTTCGCTATACATCATTTCTACCAACGTTTCGCGATAAATGTTCCCTAATTTGTATTGAGGAAAGACGAAATGATCACAAGCATATACATCTCCATTAAATTCCATAACTGCAGCATGTCCGCAGGTCTTGGCTAATGTACAAATACCAGGTTGTTCACCCATCCAGTTGGCAAGGGTTGTATCGAACAATTGAATATAATATTCACCAACATCATTTTTTACCCATTCATCAAAAATTGTACAAAGGAAATTTCCCCATTGTTTGGAAGTAATGGAAAAATCGGCCAGATGCTCATTATCTCCTTCTTCTACCGCTGCTAAATAACGACCATCCGTATGATGATAGATACGTTCTACAATGGGTGAGAATTGAATGTATCGACAATCTATTTCTTTAAAAAAGTGATAAAATTCTAATGGATAGTCGGCATTGAAATCATTAACAACAGCCAATGCATTCCATTCTACCTGATATTTCTTCAAAAGATTGATACCTTGCATTACTTTTACAAATGAAGGCATACCCTGTTTGTTCTTCCGGTATTCATCATGAAACTCTTGCGGGCCGTCAATAGATACCCCTACCAGCCAGTTATTTTCATGAAAAAATTTGCACCATTCATCAGTTAACAGAGTACCATTAGTCTGTATACAATTATCAATGGTACGGCCTTTAGCATATTTATGCTGTAATTCCATTGCTTTCTGATAAAAGGAAAGAGGACGCATTAAGGTTTCTCCACCATGCCAGGTAAAAAGTATTTGCGACATAGTTTGGGAATTAATATACTCTTCTATAAACTTTTCAAGCAATTCATCACTCATCACATGCTTAGGATTATCTTGATAGAGTTTAGCCTTTTCAAGATAGTAGCAATAGTCACAAGCTAGATTACAGAGTGCTCCCACTGGTTTTAACATAACATAGAGTGGGCGGGCAAAAGGAGCGAATGTAGCCATAATATATTATTTTTTATAAAGTTTTTATTTACAGTTATTTATATTCACTGGGATTTACACCAAAATATTTTTTAAAACTGACAGAAAAATGGGATAAAGTGCCGAACCCTGTTATATCAGCCACTTCAGACACATTATATTTTCCACTTTTCAACAATTCAGCCGCCTTATTCAATTTATATTTTAAGAAAAAATGTATAGGGGTTTCGCCTGTCAACCCTTTTAATTTATAATTGAATTTGGAACGACTCATATATAGTTTTTCTGCAACCATATTAAAATTCAAATTATCTTGGGTAATCATACTGTCCATCAAAACATATAAATCTTTCATAAAAGCCATATCCTGAGGAGATAAAGCATTTGTTACTATTTGAGACGTAGATGATGAAGATAACAGTAAAGCACGTATGCTATCTCTATTACGTAAAAGAGATTTCACAAGAGCTTTCAGGTAATTAGGGTCAAAAGGTTTTGTCACATAAGCACTGGCCCCTATGTTCAAACCTTCTATTTGTTCTCCTATCTGTGTTTTTGCCGTAAGCAAAATGACTGGGATATGGCAATGAAGACGACTCTCTTTTAAATTTCGACAAAATTCATACCCTGACATTTCTCCCATTACCACATCAGATAAAATGATATCGGGTTCCACTGTTTCCAATGCAGCAAGCGCAGATTCTGCACTATATTTATTGATTACATTATAATCCTCATCAAATAAAGTCTTAAGATAGAAAGCAACCTGCGTATCATCATCTACTATCAACATATAGGGTTTGGAAGGATCTGTACAGGGAGGTACATATACAACAGAAGAAGACATTTCTAAAATTTCCAGATTCTTTTTATCTTCAGTCTGTCTTTCATCTACTATATATGCTTCCTCATCAATGGGAAAGAGCACATGAAAAATCGCACCAGTATGTTCAGGTTCTTGCACATTGTCAGCTTTAACCTCTCCATGATGCAACTGCACTAATCTTTTCACATAATAAAGTCCGATGCCTGTCCCCCAATTAGCATACTTGAGTCCGGACTTATTATCGATCTGATAGTATCTCTTGAAAATATCATTTAATTGATTATCAGGAATTCCTCTACCACTATCTTGTACATAAATATAAATATATCGTTCTGCTTTTACCGGCAATCGTCCTACTATTAGCATTGCCCTGTCATATGATACACACTCAAGACCTATCTTTATGCTACCATTTTGAGGAGTATGCTTCAAAGCATTAGTAAACAAATTACTTAAAATTTTATCCAGTTTATCTTTGTCAAGCCATGTAAAGAAAGAACTTTCTAAACCAGAATACTCCACTTTTATACTCTTTTGCATAGCACTTACCCGGAAAGTTTCCACCCAATTAGCGATTTCATCAACAATATCATATTGACCAACTTGCATCTTTAAAGCGTCATTCTCCAACTTATTGAAATCAAGCATCTGGTCAATAAGTTTAAGCATTTGGCTGATACTTCGTGATATAATGTTAAGCATTTGATGATTTTGCATCGACAAGCTTTTGTCACACTTCATGGTGGTAACCGGACCAAGAATCATAGTCAATGGATTTCTAAATTCATGTGAGATATTGGCAAAAAAGTCCATGTTCATTTGGTTGGTTGTATGTTCACGTTCTCTATCACGTTGAAGCATCCGCATAGCCATCCGGTCAGACTTGATATGGAGATATAATCGGTTAATGTAAAATACAATCCCCACTATCACTGCTATATAAAAAATGACAGCAGGAGTTGAGGCCCACGGAGCCTTGTCGACAGCAATTTGGATTTGCTGTTCTGAAAAGACATCTTCTTCTGATAATGCCAGTTTTACTCTGAATGTATAACTACCTGCCGGAAGGTTAGAATAGATAGCTTGAAGGTTTTCATTACTCTCAATCCAATCGGGATCAAAGCCCTCCATTTTATAAAAACATGAAAACTGGGGAGTAAAGGCGAAATTAATTGTACTGAAGCAAATGGTCAGATCGTTCTCATTATACTTCAAGTGGATGGATTCAACCGGATTGCTCTGAATGTCAATTCCCGATATCTCATTAGCCCTACTTATCAAGATTTTTTCAAGATGCACTACAGGCATAGAACTTTGAGCCATCGCTGAAGGAGTAAAAACAGAACAACCTCGGGTATGTCCGAAAAAGAATATGGAATCCTGCAACATACAAGCACTGTTACGATTAAAAACTCTATATTTTTCTTGTGAGGCGGCGGTTGTGGGATAAAATATTATTTTATCTTTGTGTGGGATATATTCAACTATTCCCTGATGCGTCCCCAACCAAAACTTGTCTTTTTTTTCCTCCACAATACTACTTATATATATATTGGGAACAGAATGAAGATGAGTTAATTTATTGGTATGAATATCCAAGAAATAAAGTCCTTTGTTAGTCCCTATCCAGATACCTTTCTGTTTATCTTCATAAATACAAGTAGGAATAACGCCCTTAGTATGGCTTATTGTGGTAATATCAAGGGATTGTATGGTATCACTACCCATCTGATAATAAGCAAATTGCATATCATGCGTACAAATAAGAATTTGCCCGGAAGACAACGCCCGGATACAACTGCTTGTGCTATAGGCAGGCAAAGAAACCGGAATCTTATCAATTTGATCTTTATCGGGAGATAGTTTGAACAGACTGTTGATATTCGTCGTCACATAGAGATTATGATCCCCGTCTGTGCAGAAATTACCAACTGATATATTTTGCATTCCCAACCGGATGACTTTTTCCAAATTTAATTTTCCCGCTGTATAATTGTAACGCATTAGCCGGGTACCAGCAAGTAACCAAATTTTATCCTGAATGCAGCATATATCATTCAATTTATGCTGAAAACGCCGCGTTGCTACACCTTCTATATCTTTAGTCCCTTTGAATAATGAAAATTTATTTAAAGACAGATCATAAGCAAATACATCATTATTACCTTGGATACCCCATAAGAAATTCTCATTTACAGATAAAGAGCGTATAGACGCATCTTTAACTCTATCAATGAAAAGATGATGGTGTAGTGCTGCATTATTAGACAATCGTTTCAGATTGGTATATCCCCCATTCGGAAATCCTATCCAAAGATCATTATGAGAGTCTACATACATAGTTGATACAAGTGACGAATAATGCTCAAGCAGGAGACTTGTCATTTCATCTTCACATAAAAAGTCATGTGTTTCTTCACTGTAGGAATAAATACTATTTTTAGCGACCAACCATATTTTATCTTTGTAAGCAACTATATTTCTTGGTACGATATCTGATTTATTAAAATTGATAGAATCTTGTATTATAGTGGTCATTCTATTGCTTATATCATATTTCAATAGTCCGTTTCCTCCAGCGCTCCAAATACAATTATCTTTTATTATTGCATTGACAATATTTAGTGCTGCAGAATTAGGCAAAGTAAATACTTCCTTGAATTGGCGCGTATAACAACGGATAGACGGAATTGTTATTTCCCAAAAATTATCATCTTTATCAATAAAAAATTTCAATGTATTATAACCGCAGGCCGAATACCGCAATACCTCTTCGCAATGATTCACGGATTTGTCATATAATAGCAATGCTTCACTTGTTACAAAGAAAATCTCTTTCTGGCTGTTTTCTATTATCTGAAAAGTTTTTCCATACTTTTGTGGAATAGGAATGGTTTTAAATTTACCGTCACCTACATATTGACATACACCACTTTCAGTTCCTATCCAAATTCTGTTCCAACTATCTTTAAAAAGGAACTCTATTTGATTACCAGCAAGACTGGAAGAATCTCCCGGAACATAAAAGTATTGACGATAATATTTCCCGTCAGACAAATTTAATCCGTCAGAGGTTCCAATCCACATATAACCATTCTTGTCCATCACAAACGCTGTTACATCTTCGGAAGATAAGGTGAAAGAAAGAATTGGAACCGACAGGTTCTTTAGTTCAGTATGTTTTGTGGTACAGGATATACATAAACATAACAGAATAAAAATATAAAAATAAAATGAAATAACTTTTTTCATAAATCGGATTTTAAGTTCTACAAAGATAAAACTTTAAATAATGAGAAAAAACAAATTAGTATTCTCCTCATTTTTATAAATAAACAACCCATTAATAATCAACAATTTACTGTCTTTTTTTTAATAGATAGCATAAAGAATTGCAAGAAAATGAAAATAGCAGATTCATGAATCACAAATCATTTGGAAGAGTAAAAAAAGAGTTTCGATTATTATTCCTCACTTTTGCACCGAAGATAATACTCACAACATTTTATCAAACTAATACATTATGAAAAATGTGAATACAAAATTATTAGCGGCAGTAATCCTGTTAGCTACTTGTACAGGTTCTGCGAATGCGCAAAAAAAGAAAAGTAAAGTTGCCGAAAAAGACACAGTGATCACAACTGTAGCTCGAGGGGCAAGCAACATGATGCTAAATGCATCTGATGAAAGTACACCACGCTTTATTAATGTAGGGCTACCCGAAGCAACTGGTGGAACCGTAGTAACAGAAAATGGAATGGAAGTTAGCTACGACACAAATGCCTTAAGAATCAATCAAGCATGGAGACAAGACGGGAGCTTTGTAAAAGGAGAGTCTCGTAATTTGGCAGAAACAGCTATTAAACTTGGTAGTGTGGGCGTTTCCATGAGTACCATATCCAAAAGAGGAGGGGATAATTTTTCCGGGACTTTTAATTTTAAAACAAATTCCTTTGGAATGATGAATGGTAACCTTTCTCTAAGTGGTCCAATAAAAAAAGGGTGGGCATATGCTGTAAATGCGTTTGTTAATCTTGATCCGGGAACTACAAATGTAAATTTCACCCGTTTCTTAGACCAAACACAGATATACAAAGGAATCCTGACTAAACGATACAGAAACGGCGAGCTTAACATTCAATATAAGTATGCTGACTCCAAGATGATCAATACCAAAATGTCACCTTACATATATCGTGATGGAAAGCAGGTAGATGCCTTAGAAGGATTTGATATTGCTCATGGAAATTATTTAGGCAATTCTGCAGTTTGGCATATTAAAGATCCTCTGACAGGTGAATATCAGGATATCAATTTAATGGATGACACAGGTTCCAAAACACATATGTTCGACATTTTTGGTAACCATACGTTTAACAATGGTATGAATCTGGAATATAATTTCAGATACCAAAATGCCCATGCCGGTTCAAATTCTTTTGCCTACTCCGCCATTACGGATGCCAGCAATTTACCTGATAACCAAAGGTATATCTACGCTGATAAAAACACAACACAAGTGTATGCAGGACTTGTACAAAATACGACACTACAGTTTTCGCGTAATGTTCCCACCAATACATTAGTAGGAAAATTTGAATTAAGCAAAAAACATAATAAACACCAATGGTTGATAGGATTCAATACTTCTTACTATAATGCAGATAAATATACCAATGGCATTTTTACGTTTATGCAGGAAGTAGCTGAAAACCCTCAACGAGTTATCTTACAGAAGAATGTGGATGGTGTATGGAAAAATGCACAAGCCGATGAGTATGGACAGTGGAATTATAATAAATCAATGTTTTATTACGATGGTTCAGAATATAAGAATGCCATTTACGCTACCGAAAAATGGAAAATATTACCGAGTCTGACGTTAGATTTGGGTGCACGTTTTGAATGGCACAAGATAGATGGCAGTTGGGCACCAAATTCCGTTAGAAATGATGTTTGGACAGATAAAACTTATGTATCAGGCGAAACACAAAAAATTAAGAAAGATGAATTTAACAAAAGTTTCACTGCTACACTGACCTGGAACATCTTGAAAAACTTTGGACTAATAGGAGACGCGTACTATATTGAAGCTACAGATGGATTGAATGCTTACAAGACAGCCAATGATCCTTTGGCAAAAACTAATGTAGTTCCTTATTTTGCCGGAGGTGTATTCTTCAATAGTAAATGGGTTAGTCTTATCTCACGTGTTAGCAAGATTAGCCGCTCCAATTTAGTAGCTTCCGGTGGTTTCAACAATTCATCGGGTGAGAATACAAAATTGAGTTTTAACTATGATATAAAAACTATCGGCTGGACTACCGATGCTAATATTACCCCATTCAAAGGTTTTCAGCTACATTTAATGTTGACATTGCAGAATCCAACAATGGACAACTTTGAGTTTGACGTCTTTGGCGAACACTATAACTACAATGGTCTTCCGGCTCGCGTCACTTCCAAAACTTTGATTGAAATAGATCCCAGCTATCAGTGGAAGAAATTCCGGATATGGGCTAGTGCACGTTATTTCAGCAAACAATCCTGTAGCTATCCTGCAACATTATATTTCCCGTCAAGATGGGAGACTTTTGCTGGGTTTGATTACAAACATAACAAACATATCAACTTTAGCGTCAATGTTGTCAATCTGCTAAATCAAACTGGTGCTCAAGGACGTATCTCTGGAACAAACACAGCCATCGATCCGACACCTTATTATAATACAGCAGTTGCAGGAACTTATATCCGTCCGTTTACTGTAGAATTTAAAACACAAATCAGATTTTAATGTATAATCCTAATAGATAAAAGAATTATGAAACTGAATTATTTATCATGTCTCGTCGGAGGATGCCTGGCCTTTATCCCGACTACTTCACAAGCCAAGCAGGATAAAAAAGTGAAAGAAGATCGCCCTAACATTTTATTGATCTTAGCTGATGATATGGGCAAAGAGTGTTTGGGTGCATACGGAAGTACTTACCATACCCCCAATCTGGATCAGTTTGCAGAAGAAGGAATAAGGTTCAATTATGCTACTTCACAACCTTTAAGTACTCCCTCACGTGTAGAGTTGCTCACTGGCCGATATAACCATAAAAATTATTCCAAATTTGGTTTTCTAAATCAAGATCAGCATACATTTGCACAATTAGCCCAACAAGCAGGTTACAAGACTATGATTACTGGTAAATGGCAGTTGGGTACAAACAGTAAGCTACCGGCTCATTTCGGTTTTGACAACTACTGCCTATACCATCTGAAATATAAAGGTAAAAAGTATGCACAACCTCTTTTCGAAGTAGATGGGGTTATGCATGACAATTGTACGCAAGATGATTATGGTCCTGATTACTTTTCCAATTATCTGCTTGATTTTATGGAAGAGAATAAAGATCGACCATTCTTGGCTTACTATGCTATGACTCTGGTACACGATCCGTTCAATGCAACCCCCGAGAGCGATGATTGGGATATCGACCCCAAACTACGCTTTAACACGGATGACAAGTATTTCCCGGATATGGTGAGCTATACCGACAAACTATTCGGTAAAATTATGAACAAGTTAGACGAATTGAAGATAGCAGATAACACAATTGTTATTTTTGTAGGAGATAATGGTACGGCACGATACATTTACACTCCGATGAAAGACGGTTCTGTAGTCCAGGGTGGCAAGGCTACGACACTGGAAACCGGAACAGCTGTTCCAATGCTTGCAAAATGGGGAAAATATGAATATCTGAAACATACAACAACAGATTTGGTTGATTTTACTGACTTCCTGCCAACTTTTGCTGAAGCTATGAATATCACTGTTCCTACTGATTGGGATACGGACGGCGTCAGTTTCCTTCCGTTATTAAAAGGAGAGAACAATCCCAATGCCAGAGAATGGGTATTTGTACATTATAAAGCCAACCATGTACCTCAAAGTGGTCTTGAAAAATATGCCGCCCGCTATTTCAAAGATCATCGTTACAAATTATATTCAAATGGGCAGTTCTTTGATTTCGTTGAAGATCCCGAAGAGCTCCGTCCAATGACCAAATTGTCGCCCGAAGCAAAAGCAGTCAAAGAAAAATTTCAAGCACTAATGGATAAGTTGCCCAAATGGGACTTAACCTCCAAGAATGTTCCAATGGTTATCTTACCAGGATTGGAACCTGAAGTAGTCGGAGTAGGTCGCGATTATATAAAGCCAGATAAAAAATAGTGCTCCTATGAAATGTTTCTCCAAATCAATTATTCTAACCAGTAGTGCCCTGATTATCCAGGGCACTTGGCTTCAAGCACAGGAAGAGCGCCCTAATATCATTTGGATTACTTGTGAGGACATCTCGCCTTACATGGAAACCTATGGGGACAGAGTAGTTAAAACGCCTAATATTGATCAACTGGCTATCGAAGGACAACAATTCCAAAGTGTATATACAACAGCTGGAGTCAGCTCTCCAAGTCGTTCATGCATCATAACCGGTATGTATCCCATGTCAATAGGTACACAGCATATGCGCACTTTGATTGAAACTCCGGCTGTAAGTCAAAAAATCGGGGTTCCTAAATACTCTGCAGTTTTACCGGAATATGTAAAGGCATTTCCTGAATATTTACGTACTAATGGCTATTACACTTCCAATAATCTGAAGACCGATTATCAGTTTATTGAACCGGTAACAGTCTGGGACGAATGTAGTGCAGCCGCCACCTATCGGAAGGCTCCCAAAGGTAAACCCTTCTTTAGTATTTTCAATTTGTTCATTACGCATGAGTCTCAACTATTCAAGCAATCACCTTGGTTTGAGGAGCATAAAGACTTATTGGTTAATCCAGAAAAAGTATCATTACCACCTTATTATAAAGATACACCGGAAGCTCGCAAATGCATGGCTCTCATGTTGAGTAATGTCCAACTGATGGATTATCAAGTAGGGCAAATAATCAATCAATTAAAAAAAGACGGTGTATATGATAACTCCTATATATTTTTCTTCAGCGATCATGGAGGAACAATGCCATGGATGAAACGTGAAATATTGGAACGCGGTACGCACATTCCCTTTATTGTGAAATATCCCAAAGGAAAGAATGCAGGCACAGTAAACACAGATCTGATTAGTGCTGTCGATTTCGCTCCGACAATCCTATCACTGGCTGACATATCTATACCTGATTATATGCAGGGAAAGGCTTTTTTAGGAAAACAGGCCGTTAAAGAAAAGCGGCAATATGTTTTTGCCGGACGCGACCGTTTGGACGAATGCTATGATCGTGTACGCAGTGTACGTGATAAACAGTTCAGGTATATTTTTAATTTTATGCCAGACCGCCCTAAATACATGAATGTAACTTATCGCCTGAATATTCCAATGATGAAGGAACTTCTGGAACTGCACAAAGAAGGGAAGTTAAACCAGCATCAGGAAGACTGGTTTAAACCAACCAAACCGATGGAAGAGTTATATGATGTTGTGAATGACCCTCATGAGTTACATAATCTTGCAGAAAATCCGATGTACAGAAACAAATTAGAAGAATTAAGAAAGGTATTTCGGATGTGGATGAATGAAGTGGGAGATTTATCATATATACCAGAGAAAGAGATGGTAATTAATTGGTGGAATGGTGAAAATCATGCTCCCTATACAGAAATGCCGGAATTACATAAAGTAGATGGAGGATATACCTTATCTTGTGCGACAAAAGGTGCCTCTATCGGCTATAAAATACTAAAAATAGGAGAAACAGATACCAAAGTAAAATCCATTCGAAACTCTTTTGATGCCGGTTATATAATAAAACACCAACCTAATGGAGTGGAAATACAAGTCAACACTCCATGGAATATTTATAAAGAAGGGATGGTATTGAAGTTGAAGCCAGGTGAAAGGCTGTTAGTCAACGCAAGGCGTATTGGCTATGAAGAAGCTTCAAAGACCTTTGATTTTTAATAAATAACAAAATTCAAATATGAAAAATTTTGATTTCAAGTTCTATGCAAGAACGCAAACAGCAGTTCTATTTTCAATGTTGGTATGTAATCATGGAAATGTTTTTGCTCAAGTAAAAGCACAAGCAAATAATGCACCGGATAATGCAGATACTAAATATAATGTGTTGTTCATCGTTGCTGATGATTTAAATTGTGATATGGGGTGTTTCGATGATCCGATTGTAAAAACACCCAACTTGGATAAATTGCGACAACATGCCGTACGCTTTAACAACTCTTACTGTCAATATCCATTTTCTGGTCCTAGTCGTGCATCTTTCCTTACGGGATATTCACCGAATCGTACCGGAGTCATAGACCTACAAGCTAATTTTCGTGATAATTTGCCCGCAGCAGTCACCTTGCCAGAACTTTATAAAAAAAATGGTTATTTCACAGCTCGTGTAGGCAAAGTGTTCCATGCTGGAGTACCTAATGATATTGGCAAAGCAGGTAAAGACGATCCGCAATCATGGGTGGATACTTTCAATCCAATAGGTATTGATAAGACAGAGGAAGATAAGGTTATTAACTATACTCCGCAACGTCCGCTGGGAAGTGCCTTAAGCTTTATGATTACAAATGGATCAGATGATGAACATACAGATGCGATTGGTGCCAATATTGCTTGCAGCATGATAAAAGAAAACAAAAATAAACCTTTCTTCATTGCTATGGGATTCTATCGTCCACACTCACCTTATGTGGCCCCTAAAAAATATTTCGATTTATACCCAATAGAACAAATCACTTTACCGGAAGTCCCGGAAAATGACTGGGAAAATAGACCCATATATGAACGTTTTACAGATCCTATCAACTGGGGAGTTGCCGAAGACAAGTTGAAAGAAGCTAAACGTGCCTATTATGCCACTATCTCATTTATGGATGCACAAATCGGGAAATTACTAACAACATTGGAGAAAGAAGGACTGATAAATAAAACAATCGTTGTATTTTGTAGTGACAATGGTTATAATTTGGGACAACATGGTATGTGGATGAAGCAAGCATTGTTTGAACATACCACCCGTACTCCGTTAATTATTTCTGTACCAGGCATAACTAATAAAGAAGCCAAATCATCACGTATTGTAGAAATGTTGGATATATATCCCACTTTAGCTAATCTGTGTGAATTAAAGCATATACCACAAGATTTGGACGGACGAAATCTTATGCCTTTACTGAAAGATGTAAATGCTCAATGGGACGATGTTGCAACAAGTCTAGTGGTGCGTACAGGAAATCCTTCTATTAAATATATGAAAAAGGGTGAAAAGGTCATAGGCAAAAGTATCCGTGTAGAGCGTTATAGATATACAGAATGGGATAATGGTGAAAAAGGTGGAGAACTCTACGACTATCAGGTAGATCCGAATGAAAATAATAATTTGTACAATAATCCTAAGTATAGAAAGATACAAGAAGAACTAAAATTGGGACTCAGAAGCAAAATGCCTCAATAGTTTTTATCATATACTAATTTCCTATTTTTTAAAATCTAATTAAAGATGAACTTTTTCCCGAAACTAAATTTATTGTTACTTTCCACAGCCGCCCTCTCTGGCTGCGGAAGTAAACAGGTAACCCAACATAGTCGTCCCAATATATTATATATAATGTGTGACGATCATTCTTACCAAACGATCAGTGCTTATGGAAGTGCTGTTGCAAAGTTAGCTCCTACCCCCAATATTGACCGTTTAGCCAATGAAGGGATGTTGTTCGACCGCGCCTTTGTAGAAAACTCATTGTCAGCTCCTAGTCGTGCTTGTGTTATGACGGGGTTATATAGTCACCAAAATGGTCAGAAACAGTTATGTGAGGGTATCGATTCTACTAAAACCTTTTTCACAGAACTGTTGCAGGAAAGTGGTTATGAGACGGGAATTGTGGGTAAATGGCATCTGATGTGTGAACCCAAAGGCTTTGACTACTATCATGTGTTAAATGACCAAGGACAATACTATAACCCGACTTTTAAAAGTAAAGAGACGCATGGAAAATTTGTACAAGAGAAAGGATATGCTACTTCTCTCATCACCAAACATGCTATCGATTTTCTGGATAATCGGGATAAAAATAAACCTTTTTGCCTTATGGTTCATCACAAAGCTCCACACCGCAACTGGATGCCGGAAACAAAATATCTGGATCTATACGAAAATGTAGAATTTCCTATTCCTGATACCTTTTGGGATGACTACGAAACACGTGGAGTAGCCGCACACACACAGAAATTGAATATAGCCAACGCTATGGAGTTAATTCAGGATCTCAAGGTAGAGGAACTATATGATTCTACAAAGATAGAGGATAAATTTTCTTATTTCTGCCTGATGGGGGAATTGGGACGTCTGACTTCCGAAGAGCGTATGGCATGGGACAAACATTATAAACCAAGGAACAAAAAGTTTCTGGATGCCAAGCTGACCGGTAAGGATCTGGCCGTTTGGAAATATCAGAACTATATGAAGGATTATCTCCGTTGTATCAAATCTGTAGATGACAGTGTAGGCGAATTACTTGCCTATCTTGAGAAAGAAGGCCAACTGGATAATACAATCATTGTTTATACATCAGACCAAGGGTTTTGGATGGGAGAACACGGATGGTTCGACAAGCGCTTCATGTACGAGGAGTCTTTCCGTACTCCTTTACTTATCCGCTATCCGAAAAAAATAGCTGCAGGTAGCGAATGTAAGGCTTTAGTTCAAAATATTGATTTTGCTCCAACATTATTGGATGTTGCTGGTGTTAAAGTGCCTGAAACAATGGAAGGACATTCATTACAACCTTTATTTAGAGGTGAAAAACCTGCAGACTGGCGGAAGAGTATTTATTATCATTATTATGATTATCCTACATTTCATTTGGTTCGCCGCCATGATGGAATACGTACCGACCGTTACAAATTGATTCATTTTTATGGGAAAGGTGGGGAGAACGGTGCAACTTCGAATATGTTGAAACCGGGTACACGCGAGAATCGTACTTTCAATATGCTGAAGAATGCTAATTATTTTCCTACTGCAAGTGAAGATCTTAATTATAATGAATTGTATGATCTACAAACTGATCCACAGGAACTAAACAATCTATACGGAACACCTGGTTACGAGGTAATCATAGCAGACCTTCAGAAGTTACTTGACAATTATCGTAAAACCCTGAAAGTAGAAGAATATTAATCATTAAAACAATCTTATGATAAAAGTTAGACTTTTAGGAATGGCCGTTACTGGTATGTTGTTTTTTACAGCATGCAGGCCTCCTGTCCCACAATTGGGAGAAGCTTCATTAAATGAAGTAATTGCAGCAATGACACTAGAAGAGAAAGCACATTTCGTTATAGGTACAGGAATGAAAAATTCCTCTGGCGATAGTGCCGTAATTGGTGAAACACAAAGCATAGTACCCGGTGCAGCGGGAACTACCTATCCTATTCCTCGGCTAGGCATTCCGGCTGTAGTATTGGCGGACGGTCCTGCGGGTCTTCGCATCTCTGCTACACGCGAAAATGATACAGCCACTTATTATTGTACCCATTTTCCAATTGGAACTTTATTGGCATCTACCTGGAATAAAGAATTGGTAGAGAATGTGGGACAAGCCATTGGTAATGAAGTATTAGAATATGGAGCAGACGTATTGTTAGCTCCGGCTCTGAACATTCATCGTAATCCGCTTTGTGGGCGTAATTTTGAGTATTATTCGGAAGATCCTGTAGTATCCGGTAAGATAGCTGCAGCCTATATACGTGGGGTACAAAGCAATGGAGTGGGAACCTCTATCAAACACTTTGCCGTAAATAATCAGGAAAGTAATCGTATGTCTAACGATGCTCATGTCAGTCAAAGGGCTTTAAGAGAAATTTATCTGAAAGGTTTTGAAATAGCAGTAACTGAAGCAAAGCCATGGACTGTAATGTCATCTTACAACTACCTGAATGGGGTTTATGCTTCGGAAAATAAAGAGTTACTCACTACCCTCCTACGAGATGAATGGGGTTTCGGAGGATTAGTCATGACAGACTGGTTCGGTGGTACAAATGCTGTTGCACAGATGGAAGCAGGAAACGACATGCTTCAACCGGGAACGTCCAAGCAGTATAATATGATTATCAAGGCATTACGCGAAGGAAAATTGGATGAGACTATATTGGATAGAAATGTGAAGAGAATATTGGAAATGATATTAGAGACTCCTCGTTTCAAAGGATATAAATACTCAAACAAACCAGATTTGAAAGCTCACGCCATAGTGACACGACAATCAGCTACAGAAGGAATGGTATTGCTTAAAAATGAAAAACAGATATTGCCGTTTTCCAACCAAATAAAAAGAATAGCATTGTTTGGTTGTACTTCTTATGATTTCATAGCAGGTGGCACCGGCTCGGGAAATGTGAACCGCGCCTATACCGTTTCGTTACTTGATGGTTTAAAAAAGGCCGGATATATACTGAATGATGATTTGAGAAAAAATTATGAACAACATATTACATCAGTCAATCGGCAAAGAAAACAACCTAAAGATAAGATAGCTTCTTATATGCCAGTACCTCGTCCTAACGAATTATCTTTCACCTCTGACGAACTTAAAAAACTGGCCGAAGAAACAGACGTTGCATTGATTACATTGGGACGAACCTCTGGTGAATTTGTGGACCGTACACTCGAAGACTTCAATCTGAAACCATCTGAAAAGAAAATGCTGGAAAATGTTTGTACAACATTTCATGCACAAGGAAAAAAAGTGGTTGTAGTATTAAATATCGGCGGGGTTATTGAAACAGCTTCATGGAAAAATATGCCGGATGCTATACTCTTAGCTTGGCAAGCCGGACAAGAAGGAGGTAATAGTGTATCCGATATTTTAAGTGGCAAAGTATCTCCTTCCGGAAAATTGACAATGAGCTTTCCTGTTTGCTATGAAGATGTATCATCTGCCAACAATTTCCCAACAGAAGGAAAAACTGGAGATTTGAATTTAGATGATCATGGTGCAAAAAAGGACGAAATTAAGAATTGGGATTACACAAATTATGAGGAAGATATTTATGTAGGATACCGCTACTTTGATACATACGACAAAAAAGTTTCCTATCCCTTCGGTTACGGGCTCTCTTACACTACCTTTGAATATTCAAACCCCAAATTAGAACAAAAAGATGGTATTTTCACCATAACAATTGAGGTAACAAACAAGGGTAATTATGAGGGAAAGGAAGTTGTACAATTGTATGTTTCAGCACCGCACAGTAAAACCTTGTCCAAGCCTGAAAAAGAACTAAAAGATTTCGCTAAAACAACGAGCTTGAAACCGGGAGAAAAGATAGTTGTTGCCTTAAAGGTGAAAGCTACAGACTTAGCATCTTATGAAGAAACATCCCATTCATGGGTGATTGATACCGGCATTTATCAATTCAAATTGGGAACTTCTTCCAAAGATATCAAAGCCGTCTTAGAGGCAAATGTTGATATGCAGAAAAAAAATGTAAATGATATTTTAAAACAACGAACCGTTTTTAGACGTTTAAGTAATTAACAATATTCCAATGTGTTATGATTACTAAGTTTACCCATAACAGACAACCAACACTTTACTCTATTTAATTGGTAAGAACACCTCAGTTTTACTGTAAAAGACCCTCATTATTATATAAACATAAAACTATAAATAAAGAAAGGGAGACAAGTGCTTTTACACAACATTTGTCTCCCTTCGCTTTCTCTATCCAAATGTATTCACAATTTACTTCAATCAATAATAACTAATAGACAATCTAATTATCATTGAAATAAATTATGTATGACTGATTATTATTAAATACTCAATTTATATGAAATCCCAGTTCGGGACGTTCCTTTAAATATGTTATTAAATCTCGGCCTACTGAAAGTCTAACCGGACGGGAAATCAAATCAACCGACATATGAGTTATATCAGCATCATCTGTCACCTTGAAGTATAGTTCCGTATTTCCCGGATGTTCTTTCGTCAGAGTAGCTAGTTCAGTGACCAAGGCCGAGTTCAAGACAGACAGGGGAATGACGATCGTGATCTTCTGCACCAGTTCTTCTTTCACGTCGGGAAGAAGTTCCATAGAGGTGATTTTCACTTCCAGTTCATCCTGCCGCCATTGCTTGGCCTGACAGCGTGCCTTGATATACAAGAACGTCCCTTCATTGAGATATCCCTGATAAGTCACCCAGTCGTTTCCCCAGAATGGAATTTCGGTAGAACCGGAATAGTCCTCAATCTTGGCGATACCATACGGATTTCCATTCTTGCTGACTCCACGACGAACACTGGTCACAATTCCTCCCATCGTTATTTCACGACCCACAAGGGCAGCTTTATCTTCCAAATCTGCCATACGTGTATTGCAAACATGTTCCAATACGATAGAAAATTCATCCAACGGGTGAGCGGAAAGATAGATACCAACCAAATCACGTTCACGGTTCAGACGGTCAAGATCACTCCAGCGTTCTACCCCTTGAGGTATTTCAGGAGTTGCAACATCAATAACGTTTTCACCACCGAACAGAGAATTGACGGCAGCCGCTTTATCTGCCTGATAACGGTTACCATAACGCATTAATGTTTCCAGGAAAACTTCTCCCTTAGAGTTTACAGCAAAATATTGTTCCCGTTTCAGTTCCGGGAAACTATCAAATCCTCCGGCTAATGCCAGACATTCCATATTCTTCTTGTTGCAGGCATTGAGATTGACACGTTGCACAAAATCAAAGATTCCGAGGAAAGGACCATTTTTACGCCGTTCCTCCATTATGCTTTGTACAGCAGCTTCACCTACACCTTTGACGGCCCCAAGTCCGAAACGAATATCACCGTCATGGTTTACGGTAAACTTCAGGTTACTCTCATTTACATCTGGTCCCAGTGTCTGAATACCCATTGCCTTACATTCGTCCATAAGTTTCGTGATATCGGTAATGTTCGACAAACTTCGGCTCATGACAGCTGCCATATATTCAGGAGGGTAATTGGCTTTCAGATAGGCTGTTTGGTAAGCCACCCACGAATAACAAGTAGCATGTGATTTATTGAAAGCATAAGACGCGAATTTTTCCCAGTCTGTCCAAATCTTCTCAAGCACTTTCGGGTCATGTCCATTCTTTCGTCCGCCTTCAACAAATTTAGGTTTCATGTGATCCAGCTTGTCACGCAGCTTCTTACCCATCGCTTTACGAAGGGCATCGGACTCACCACGGGTAAAGTCGGCCAATAAGCGTGACAAAAGCATCACCTGTTCCTGATAGACCGTAATACCATACGTATCCTTCAAGTATTTCTCCATTATCGGAATATCATACTCAATCGGTTTGCGTCCATGTTTACGATCAATAAAATCAGGTATATAATCCATAGGTCCCGGACGATAGAGGGCATTCATGGCAATCAAATCTTCGAATGTAGAAGGCTGCAATTCACGCAGGTACTTCTGCATACCGGCAGATTCAAACTGGAATGTACCAATCGTACGTCCGTCACTATATAATTTATAAGTAGCCGGATCAGAGATATCTATTGCGTCGACATCTACCTCAATATTACGACTTAAACGGATATTTTCAACGGCCTCTTTAATGATAGACAAAGTTTTCAGACCGAGGAAGTCCATCTTAATCAACCCGGTATCTTCAATGACCGAACCTTCATACTGCGTGACAAGCATCTTTTCACCCGTTTCCTTATCATCAGCAGTACTGACAGGTACCCAGTCGGTGATATCGTCACGACAGATAATCGTACCGCAGGCATGTACACCCGTACCACGCACGTTGCCTTCGAGCATTTTGGCATACTTGATCGTATCCCGCAACAGAGGATCGGATGACGCTTCCGCTGCTTGCAATTCAGGAACATAAGCAATGGCATTCGGCAAATTAAGTTTCTTGTCAGGAATCTTGTCAGGAACCAGTTTACACAAACGATCGGATTCTGACAAAGGTAACTTTTGTACACGCGCGACATCCTTAATAGCCATCTTTGTCGCCATAGTACCATACGTAATAATATGAGCAACTTTTTCCTGACCATATTTATTTGTCACCCAACGAAGTACCTCACCACGACCGTCATCATCAAAGTCCACATCAATATCGGGCAAGGAAATACGGTCTGGATTCAAGAAACGTTCAAACAGCAAATCATATTGGATAGGGTCTATCTTCGTAATACCCAAACAATAAGCCACTGCTGAACCTGCTGCCGAACCACGTCCCGGACCTACCGACACACCCAGTTCCTTACGTGCCGCATTGATAAAGTCCTGTACAATCAAGAAGTATCCGGGGAAACCCATCGTTTTCATGATGTACAATTCGAAGTTCATTCGTTCTTTGACTTCTTCCGTTAGAGGTTCACCATAAATTCTTTTAGCTCCGTCAAAAGCCAGTTTTGCCAAATAATCTCCTTCAAGTTTTATACGATAAAGTTTATCATAACCACCCAAGCGTTTAATTTTTGCTTTCGCATCCTCTTCACTTAATACCACATTACCATGTTCATCTTGAGTAAACTCGTCGAACAAGTCTTTTTCTGTAAACTTCGCCCGATACCCCTCCTCCGTTCCGAAATCTTCGGGAATGGCGAAAGTCGGCATGATAGGCGCATGGTCGATGGAGTAGTATTCTACCTTATCAAGAATCTCCAGAGTATTGCTCAATGCTTCGGGCACGTCGGCAAAGAGTTCGTTCATCTCTTCGCGTGTCTTCATCCATTCCTGTTTGGTATAAAGCATACGAGTAGGATCATCCAAATCCTTACCGGTACTCAAACAGATCAAACGGTCGTGCGCTTCCGCATTCTCTTCATCTACAAAGTGAACGTCATTCGTACAAATCAATTTGACATTGAATTTCTTAGCATACTCTATCAAATGTTTGTTCACATTCACCTGCAACGGGTAGCATTCGTGATTGGCACGGGGAACAGTCGCTTTATGGCGTTGTAACTCCAGATAGTAGTCATCGCCAAACAAGTTCTTATACCATTGTATTGCTTCCTCCGCTTCGGCAAATTGCCCGGCAGTAATCCGTTTCGGCACCTCACCACCGAGACAGGCTGAACAAATAATAAGTCCTTCGTGATATTTTTCCAGTTCGCTACGGTCAGTACGCGGACGCATATAATAACCGCGCGTCCACGCATGCGATACTAATTTAATAAGGTTGTGATAACCTGTTTCATTCTTAGCCAATACGATCAGGTGATAACCACTCTGGTCGGGCTTGCCTTCTTTCAAGTCCATGGTACGGCGGGCCACATACATTTCACAACCGATGATCGGTTTGAATAATTTGTTTTCCGCTTCCACGATCTTAGCTTTGCAAGCAGCAATCTCCGCCTCTTTATCCTCGCACTCTACCGTGCCGGCCTCAATTCCTGCAATTCGCTTCTTCAGGTCCTTGACTTCACCTTTCGGACCGCTGTTCTTCTTATTGACGTAGTTCGTAAATTCCTTGATACCGAACATATTTCCATGATCGGTCACGGCTATACCCTTCATCCCATTCTTCATGGCTTTATCAACCAGACGAGCTACGCTAGCCTGACCATCCAACAAAGAATATTGAGTATGGACATGTAAATGAACGAAATCCTGCATAATGATAAGTAGTTAATTTGAAGGCATAAAATTACTACCTCCTGGGTTATAAACAAAAATAATCCTCAAAAAGTTATCAACATTCGCATTTCTATGCTCATTTACTTGCTGAATTTTTAAATTAAGTATATTTTTGCAGACAATATCATTAAACAGCATTCATGGGCCGACTAAAGAAATTGAAGAAAATACGTATTCACCGCGAAGGAACACATATATTATGGGCTAGCTTCTTGCTATTGCTATTGATTAATGCGGCTCTTTATTGGGGGATCGATTGCAAAATACCATTTTATGTGGTAGCAGTAGCGAGTATAGCAGTCTATCTGCTGATGGTGAATTTCTTTCGATGTCCGATCCGTCTCTTCGGACAGGACACTGAAAAGATTGTCGTAGCACCCGCCGATGGAAAAATCGTCGTTATCGAGGAAGTCGATGAAAACGAATATTTCCATGACCGCCGGTTAATGATATCCATCTTCATGAGCATTGTGAATGTACATGCCAACTGGTATCCGGTGGACGGTACCATTAAAAAGGTAGCACATCATAATGGAAACTTTATGAAAGCATGGCTGCCGAAAGCCAGCACAGAAAACGAACGTTCTACGGTAGTAATCGAAACTCCGGAAGGAGTGGAAGTACTCACCCGGCAAATTGCCGGAGCAGTGGCACGCCGTATTGTCACCTACGCTGAAGTAGGAGAAGAATGTTATATTGACGAACACATGGGATTTATCAAATTCGGTTCCCGTGTGGATGTGTATTTACCCATTGGCACAGAAGTATGTGTCAGCATGGGACAATTAACGACCGGTAACCAAACGGTTATCGCCAAACTTAAATAATTCTGTCACAATGACAAACGTTATTAAAAACAGTATTCCGAATACCGTAACCTGCCTGAACCTTTTCTCCGGTTGTATTGCCTGCGTCATGGCTTTTGAAGCCAAATATGAGCTGGCACTACTTTTCATTGCTTTAAGTTCCATTTTCGACTTCTTCGACGGATTGTTGGCTCGTATGCTCAATGCACATTCCATTATCGGAAAAGACTTGGACTCATTGGCAGATGATGTCAGTTTTGGAGTTGCTCCTTCACTGATCGTATTCTCTCTGTTCAAAGAAATGTATTATCCGGCAAGTATGGAGTTCATCGCTCCTTACCTACCCTATTTAGCATTCTTGATTTCTGTTTTTTCAGCATTGCGCCTGGCTAAATTCAATAATGACACGCGACAGACCAGTTCTTTTGTGGGACTTCCGGTTCCCGCCAACGCTCTGTTCTGGGGTTCTTTAGTGGCGGGTGCACATGACTTCCTGATATCAGACAACTGCCATCCTGTCTACCTTCTTATACTTGTCTGTCTGTTTTCCGGACTGCTGGTATCAGAAATACCGATGTTTTCGCTGAAATTCAAAAATCTGTCATGGAATGACAACAAAATCAGTTTTATATTCCTGATTATCTGCATTCCTCTCCTTATATTTCTTGGAATCAGTAGCTTTGCCGCCATCATTGTATGGTATATTTTACTTTCACTTTTTACAAGAAAAAGTAAATAAACAATCTCTTGGCACGTTTGTTGTACTATGAGTTTTATCGAAGTAACAACATAAAAATCATAGCCCGATGCATATACTTTTATTCATACTCATTTTTATTATTGCCATTTTCGTATTTGGCCTTTCTATTGTCGGCTTCATACTTAGAACGATTTTCGGATTAGGACGTGGTTCTTCTTCATCACGCCCGAAACAAACGGAATCGGGACGTACAAGCCAACAAGACTATGGTCAAAGAGATCGCCGTTCAAATGATGATGAAGAGGAAATATATTCCGAGAATGTTCCGGAGAAAAGACATAAAAAAATATTTACCCAGGACGATGGTGAATATGTAGATTTTGAGGAAATCAAATAAAACAGGATACTGCTTTTATTTTCGTTTCGCAGCAAAGAACTCTTTCATTAGTGTAGCACATTCGTCAGCCATTACCCCTTTTACAACCACCGTTTTAGGATGTAGAGCCGAACCGGCATATTTCTGATAGCCGCGTTTTTCATCTTCGGCGCCAAATACAAGCTTACCAGTCTGTGCCCAAGCAATAGCTCCGGCACACATTACGCAAGGTTCAACTGTGACATACAGGGTACATTCGTTCAAGTACTTGCCACCAAGCACATTGGCAGCAGCTGTAATAGCCTGCATCTCGGCATGAGCCGTTACATCATTCAATGTTTCTGTGAGATTATGGGCACGTGCGATAATCCGCTCCTTACAAACCACGACAGCTCCAACGGGAACTTCCCCCCGCTCGGCAGCCTTTCCTGCCTCTATCAAAGCTTGTTTCATGAAGTAAATATCGTCCAGCATTCCACCCTTTTATTTTGAATCTATAATTTTTTAATTATCCCCTTATCGTCTCATATCATGTTCACCAAAAAGGGTCGGATAATCTTCTTCCATATTTTTATGGATAAACATGAGAATCGTCTCACGAAGCCAACGTGACTTGTTCGTTATCTTATATTTCTCCAGATAACGATCTACAATCAGCTGTTCTTCGTCGCTCAACAAAATGCTCATTCGGCGTTCCCTTTTGGTACACTCGACATGCATTTTCAGGCACTTCTTACTCCTTTTTCTCATATCTTCTGCAAAATTACTTTTACTTCTGTAAATACAAAGAATAAAAGCAGTAAATTTGCAAAAAAAGATGGCTAAACATAATGATTTAGGAAAAGCCGGAGAAAATGCCGCCGTAGCTTATCTTGAACAGAAGGGGTATCTCATCCGTGACCGGAACTGGAGAAAAGGACATTTCGAACTGGACATTGTAGCAGCAAAGGATAATGAACTGATTGTAGTAGAAGTGAAAACCCGCAGTAATACCCTGTTTGCAGAGCCGGAAGACGCCGTTGATTTACCTAAAATAAGACGTACGGTACGCGCAGCGGATACCTATATCAGATTGTTTCAGATTGACTTTCCTGTACGCTTTGATATCATTACGATAGTAGGCGATGAGATAAATTTCAAGGTTGAACACATAGAGGAAGCATTTTATCCTCCTTTATATTAAAGTTCACTATAGAAGATGCAGAATACATAGAGTTATTATATAATCGAATCATTATGAATGTAGAAACTGTCAGAGAATACTGCCTCAACAAGAAAGGAGTTACCGAGTCTTTCCCTTTCGATGATGTATCACTTGTTGTCAAGGTGATGAACAAAATGTTTGCTCTCATCGATTTGGAAGAAGCCAATCACATTGCATTGAAATGTGATCCGGAAAAAGCGATCGAACTGCGCGAACATTATTCAGGAATTGAAGGAGCTTATCATTTTAATAAAAAATACTGGAACAGTGTTCGTTTTGAGAGTGACGTAGACGATAAACTGATGAAAGAACTTATCGATCACTCTTATGATGAGGTAATCAAGAAATTTACTAAAAAGTTACGCGCAGAATATGATGCCCTCCCCTGATATATTCCCGGTTCCATTGATTCATATCAGCGAGACTAATTCTACCAACAACTATCTGCAGTCTCTCTGTTCTAAACAGAAAATGGAAGAACTCACTGTCGTAGTCGCCGACTTTCAGACTTCCGGTCGTGGACAACGCGGCAACTCTTGGGAATCAGATTCCGGTAAGAATCTTCTTTTCAGCACCGTCATCTTCCCTGAATTCCTGGAAGCACGACGCCAGTTTCTCATTTCACAGATTATTTCTTTGGCTATTAAGGAAGAACTGGATACCTATACCACCGATATCTCTATCAAATGGCCGAACGATATTTATTGGAAAGAAAAGAAAATATGTGGAATGTTGATAGAAAACGATCTGATGGGACGGAATATCAGTCAAAGTATAGCAGGGATTGGAATCAATATTAATCAGGAAACGTTTCACAGTTCTGCCCCTAATCCTGTTTCACTGCGACAAATTACAGGAAAAGAGTTCGATCTATTTGAAATACTGAAGAACATCGTATTGCGTATCCAATCTTATTATAGTTTACTTAAAAAAGGCAATACGGAATCAATAGTCTGCCAATATGAAATGTCTCTTTTCAGAAAGGAAGGAATGCATCGTTTTAAAGATGCCAACGGTGAATTTCTTGCACGAATCATTTGTGTAGAACCCGAAGGAAGATTAATACTGGAAGATGAAATACTAAACAAAAGAGGCTATATGTTTAAGGAGGTAGAATATTTACTGAAATAAGCTATCTTATTCCAGATCAAAACATTATCTTTGGAACGTACGTTTTTATATAAAACTCTTTCATTTATGAAAACAAAACTTATTTTCCTCCTTTCATTGTTATGGATATTAATAGGATGCGATGATTCAGATTCTGCAACATTGAATATATCAGAATCGAAGTTTGATAACATCAGCGCAAGCGGTGAATCATTAACGATAGATATTACATGCAGTTCTTCATGGACTGTAACAAGTAATAAACAATGGTGTATTCCTAATACACAAAAAGGAGAGAACGATGGAAAGTTAATCTTATCTATTAATGCAAATCTGGAATCCAATTCCAGAACAGCAACTGTCACTATTATAAGTCATAAGGTTAACAAAACTGTTCAAATCATCCAAAATGGCTCTATCAATACAGCTGAAGAATATCATTATAAAATCCCTGTAATCTTTCATGTATTGTATAAAGAAGATGGAAATTCTCTACAGAAAGTAAATTCAAGCCGTTTATCCCATATACTAGACAAAGTGAACAGTCTGTATAAAAGCAAGAACAACAGTGTAGATATGAATCTCACTTTTACATTGGCAACAACAGATAAAAATGGAGAAACATTACCCAATCCTGGTGTAGAATATATCCAATGGCCAGAATCATACCCTATCGACTGTGAAGCTTTTATGGAGGATAATTCGGGAGAATATGTAAAATACTTATGGGATCCAAACTCATATATTAATATTATGGTTTATAATTTTGCAACCGAACCTAATTCAAATTCAATAACATTAGGTATCTCCCATATTCCTTTTTCTACTAAAGGCAAGCATTATTTAGAAGGGCTTGGTGAAACAGACTACTCTCATCTAACATTAGCAAATTTACAATTCCCACTATGTGTCTCTATTAATAGCCTATATATTAATGAAGAATCTACTTCAACAAAATATAACACAGCAGACGTTACTGTCACGCTAGCTCATGAATTAGGACATTACCTGGGACTGCATCATGTCTTTGCCGAAACAAATAATGGTACGTGTGAAGATACAGATTATTGCAAAGATACTAAAAGCTATAATAAACAAGAGTATGATAGTAATTGTGATTACATATATGAAAATGAGAGAGCAAAATACACATTTGAAAATTTGGTAAAACGAACAGGATGTGATGGTATAGAGTTTATCTCTTATAATATCATGGATTATGCTATTAGCTACTCAAATCAATTCACTCAAAATCAACGTGAACGTATCAGACATGTCTTATCCTATAGTCCGTTAATACCCGGACCAAAGAAAGGAGACATTAATACTCGTGCATTTAATGAAGGACCTTTGGATTTGCCAATACGAACTATAAAATAACAAATTGAATATAATAGAAAAAGAGGTGAACCGCTTAGCGATTCACCTCTTTTTCTATTCTCAATATCTTATCCAATGTCTTTTGAGCTTCTGTCGATGGAAAACGTAGAACAACTTTCTGTAAAGAGTTACGCGCTTTCTCATACCGGGTAGTAAACAACTTCGATAATCCATCCCGATAGCGGGCATATTGCATTTTAGTGGGAGAAGGAAGTTTCTTGTAATCCGTTTCTAACTTTTTCTTCTCCTGCTCTGCCATCAAATAATAATAGTTTCCTAAAAAGATATTAGCAGCCAGATTATCCGCATCGAGTTGCAATATTTTTTCGTACATACGCAAAGCATCTTTTTCTTGTCCGCGGCACACTTGCATTTCCGCACATGTTTCCAAACAATCTACATTATTTGGGTCCTTTTGCAGCAACTCTTTGTAGAACAAATAAGCTTTGTCGTAATTCCGTTTCTTTTTATAGGCGAGAGCTAATTCTGTAGCCAGTTTGGAGCTAATTTCACTATTCTTGTCTACATTCGTCCAATAATACATTTCCGTACGGTCTATATTCAGAGGAATAGTCTGCCGGAAATAGCTCACAGCCTGTCCATTCTGCCCAGCCTCAATGGCGGCAGATACTTTCTGCAACATCTCATCAACCGACTGTGCATTCAGCGCCAGCGGCAGTGAGAATAAAGAGATAAGAAAAATAGTTAAGGTCCTCATAATCCATCTGATTGCTATTTAGTTCGTGATTCACAAAGATACAACAAAAAAATAAAAAATGTACCTTTGTGGACGAAAAGAACAATCAATTTGATAAAAGTGTTTCTATAAAATGATAGATAAAAAACAATCCTCCGAAAACAAACGAATATTACGGATAGCCATACCATCGATTATATCAAATATTACCGTCCCGCTACTGGGACTTATTGATGTTACCATCGTAGGACACCTCGGTTCTCCGGCCTACATTGGAGCCATCGCTGTAGGGGGAATGTTGTTCAATATTATCTATTGGATTTTCGGATTCCTGCGCATGGGAACGAGTGGCATGACCTCACAAGCGTATGGCCAGCATGATCTAAATGAAATCACCCGGTTACTGTTACGTTCCGTTGGCGTAGGATTGTTTATAGCTCTTTGCCTGTTGATACTCCAATACCCTATCCTGAAATTGGCATTCACCCTGATACAAACCACACCGGAAGTCGAGCAGCTGGCAACCACTTATTTCTATATCTGTATCTGGGGAGCTCCCGCCACATTAGGACTTTATGGATTCGCCGGTTGGTTTATCGGAATGCAGAATTCACGCTTTCCCATGTATATCGCTATTACCCAAAATATTGTTAATATTATAGCCAGCCTATCCTTTGTCTACTTGCTGGATATGAAAGTGGCAGGAGTGGCAACAGGAACTTTAATAGCCCAATATGCAGGTTTCTTCATGGCCATATTGCTATATATGCGCTATTATAGTGCACTAAGAAAGCGGATCGTATGGAAAGAAATTATACAGAAACAAGCCATGTACCGTTTCTTCCAAGTCAACCGGGATATCTTCTTCCGTACCCTTTGCCTGGTTGTGGTCACCATGTTTTTCACCTCTGCAGGAGCCGCCCAAGGAGAAATTGTATTAGCCGTAAACACCTTGCTCATGCAACTATTCACTCTGTTTTCTTACATCATGGACGGATTTGCTTATGCCGGTGAAGCACTGGCCGGCCGTTACATAGGTGCCAAGAATCAAACAGCCTTACGCAACACAGTACACCACCTTTTCTATTGGGGATTGGGTCTTTCATTGATATTCACCATCCTTTATGCAATCGGTGGAAAAGAATTTCTGGGCCTACTAACCAATGACACTTCGGTAATCAACGCTTCAGACACTTATTTTTACTGGGCACTTATCATTCCGCTAGCTGGTTTTTCTGCTTTCCTGTGGGATGGAGTATTTATTGGTGCCACCGCTACCCGTCAGATGCTTTACTCCATGTTAGTCGCCTCCGCCAGCTTCTTCGGAGTATATTACGCTTTCCATCCTCTCCTGGGAAATCACGCCCTGTGGCTGGCTTTTCTCATTTATCTTTCCCTGCGAGGAGTTGTACAAACCTTTTTGGGAAGGCAAATAATGAAAAAAGTAATCGCATCCCAGTGAGGCTATCCGATAAATTATCTCTATATTTGCGGCAAACAATAAAAAGCAAAAGGTATGGCAAAGTATAAAAGAATCTTACTAAAGCTCAGTGGAGAGAGCTTGATGGGCGAAAAGCAATACGGCATTGACGAAAAAAGACTGGCAGAATATGCTCAACAAATCAAAGAAATCCACGAACAAGGGGTACAGATTGGTATCGTCATCGGAGGAGGTAATATATTCCGCGGATTAAGCGGAGCCAATAAAGGTTTTGACCGTGTGAAAGGTGACCAAATGGGAATGTTGGCTACCGTTATCAATAGCCTTGCTCTAAGTTCTGCCCTTGTAGCTATCGGTGTAAAAGCACGTGTATTGACAGCAGTACGAATGGAACCTATCGGTGAATTCTACAGTAAATGGAAAGCCATCGAATGTATGGAAAACGGTGAAGTGGTCATCATGTCTGCAGGAACAGGAAATCCTTTCTTTACTACAGATACCGGTTCTTCACTTAGAGGGATAGAAATCGAAGCAGACGTTATGCTGAAAGGTACTCGCGTAGATGGCATTTACACAGCTGATCCTGAAAAAGATCCTACCGCAACCAAATTCGATGATATTACGTATGATGAAGTGTTGAAACGTGGTCTGAAAGTTATGGATTTAACTGCGACCTGTATGTGCAAAGAAAATAACCTGCCTATCGTCGTTTTTGATATGGACACAGTAGGTAACTTAAAGAAAGTAATCAGCGGAGAAGAGATAGGTACGTTAGTACATAACTAATTTACCACTATTAACATTCATTTCTCTATCGAACAATGCTCCGATAAGAATCGATTATTCATTTAGAAATAAGAGGTGCGAATTTTGCAATAATAGTCTTAATCAAAGCTATACTGCAAAATTCGCACTTTATTTTTTCAAATATTATGTAGAAATGAACGGCTACTTATCAAGCATATTATACAGAGTTATTGATTGAACAGGGATTAACATTATCCCGTTTGGGATCTGATTGACTATTGCCTGTTAATTATCCCGCAGACTGCATATAACTAATCTCCCGATCGAATAAAATTAATCGTCTGACAGTTGATTCTTTTTCGTCTGACAATAGTCAGACGAAAGTTCAACAGTAGTCAGACGCAAGTTTAACTATAGTCAGACGATTAATTTTATGCATAAACAAGATTAGTATCCTCTTTACTAAGAAATAGTTTTTAGCATACGAAAGATTAAATTATACTATCAACCGCCTAAACGCTTGTTTATCATTGGTGAACTGCGTACTTTTGCACGCCAATAAAAAATAGAACAATGACCAACAAAACCAAAGGTTTTATCTATGGAGCGATTGCCGCTGCCAGCTACGGTATGAATCCTCTTTTTGCACTTCCGCTCTATGCAGCCGGAATGAGTGTCGATACCGTTTTATTCTACCGGTACTTCTTTGCGACAATCGTATTGGGTATTCTGATGAAAATGCAGCACCAGTCTTTTGCGCTTCACAAGGCAGACGTCTTGCCCTTAGTCATTATGGGATTGCTATTCTCTTTTTCATCACTACTTTTGTTTATGAGCTATAATTATATGGATGCCGGTATTGCTTCTACCATTCTCTTTGTCTATCCGGTGATGGTAGCAGTCATTATGGGGATATTCTTCAAAGAAAAGATTTCCGCAATTACCGTTTTTTCCATCCTGCTGGCACTTTCTGGTATCGCCTTGCTCTATCAGGGAGACGGAAACAAACCGCTGTCGACTTTGGGAATTATCTTTGTTCTGCTGTCCTCACTCTCTTATGCTATATATATAGTAGGTGTGAACCGTTCGACGCTGAAAAACCTGCCGACCACCAAGCTCACATTCTACGCCATTTTGTTCGGACTATCGGTTTATATCGTCCGTTTAAATTTTTGTACGGAACTGCAAATAATACCGTCAGCCTGGCTCTGGGCCGACGTGCTGACACTAGCCATTCTGCCAACTGCCGTATCTCTGATCTGTACCGCACTAGCCATCCATTATATAGGCTCTACTCCAACAGCCATACTGGGTGCTCTGGAACCGGTGACAGCTCTATTTTTCGGTGTTCTCCTGTTTCACGAAAAACTGACTCCCCGGCTAATGGTAGGTATTTTAATGATTATCACCGCTGTTACCTTGATTATCATCGGTAAGTCACTCATAAAAAAGATGGGAATGCTGTTGCAGATGAACAAAAAATAATATACTTTTGCTACTTAATCAATCAAAATGCAATTTTAAATCTCAAAAAATATGGTAGATGTAAAGACTTGCCTTGACAATGCACAAGAAAAAATGGATATGGCCATCATGTATCTGGAAGAAGCACTGGCACATATCCGCGCTGGAAAAGCGAGTGCCCGCTTATTAGATGGTATCCGCGTAGATTCTTACGGAAGTATGGTGCCTATCAGCAATGTAGCAGCAATTACCACTCCGGACGCCCGCAGTATCGTAATCAAACCGTGGGATAAAAGCATGTTCCGTGTCATCGAAAAAGCAATCATCGACTCTGACCTCGGTATCATGCCCGAAAACAATGGTGAAATGATCCGTATCGGTATTCCTCCTTTGACGGAAGAACGTCGTAAACAACTGGCAAAACAGTGTAAAGGAGAAGGTGAAACAGCTAAAGTTAGTGTACGTAACGCTCGTCGTGACGGTATCGACGCACTGAAGAAAGCTGTAAAAGACGGATTGGCAGAAGACGAACAGAAGAATGCGGAAGCCAAACTGCAAAAAATCCATGATAAGTATATCAAGCAAATCGATGATATGCTGGCTGAAAAGGATAAAGAAATTATGACTGTTTAATTAGTTGAGAATTGATAGTTGAGAGTTGATAGTTACTATGCAGTTACTGGATAATGCAACCAATTCTCAACTATCAACTATTAACTATCAACTAAATAAATGAAGGGATTAGTAATCAAAAACACGGGTAGTTGGTATCAGGTGAAAACCGATGACGGACAATCTATCGAATGTAAAATCAAAGGTAATTTCCGACTGAAAGGGATTCGCAGCACTAATCCTGTAGCAGTAGGCGATCGTGTTCAGATTATACTTAATCAGGAAGGCACTGCTTTTATCAGCGAAATAGAAGATAGAAAGAACTACATCGTTCGCCGTTCTTCCAATCTTTCCAAACAATCCCACATCCTTGCCGCCAATCTCGATCAGTGTATGCTGGTGGTAACGATCAATTATCCCGAAACTTCCACTATTTTTATTGATCGATTCCTCGCATCCGCAGAGGCCTATCGTGTTCCCGTCAAACTGGTATTTAACAAGGTAGATGCTTACGACGAGGACGAACTCCGCTATCTGGACGCACTCATCAACTTATATACACAGATCGGCTATCCCTGCTTCAAAGTTTCCGCAAAGAACGGTAATGGAGTGGCGGAAATCAAGAAAGCTCTGGAAAGCAAAATTACCTTATTCTCCGGACATTCGGGAGTCGGCAAATCAACTCTTATCAATTCCATACTGCCGGGCATAGAAACCAGAACCGGCGAGATTTCTTCTTACCATAACAAAGGAATGCATACCACCACTTTCTCCGAGATGTTTCCCGTAGAAGGAAACGGTTATATTATCGACACTCCGGGCATCAAAGGCTTCGGCACATTCGATATGGAGGAAGAAGAGATCGGACACTATTTTCCTGAAATATTCAAAATTTCTGCCGACTGCAAATATGGTAACTGCACCCACCGTCATGAACCGGGATGTGCCGTACGCAAAGCAGTGGAAGAACATCTCATCAGCGAATCCCGCTATACCTCTTATCTAAATATGTTGGAAGATAAAGAGGAAGGGAAATACCGGGCCGCCTACTGATTAACTCTTTTTTACTTTTCTCTTCTTTAAACCTTTCCCTTTGGGAGAAGTCTAATCTTTGATGACATATAATATAATTGCTATATACAATACTAAACCATGAATAAGAAGACTAAGTGGGGCATCATTATTCTTGTTGGTGCCGGAATCATCGGTGGAGGAATCTACTCACAATTACCGAAAAAAAACGACGAACTAGCAGCCGCCGACAAAGTAATGAGCGGCAATCAGAAAAGAGGAAAACAAGTACTAAATGTAAATGCCAAGGTCATAAAACCGCAATCCCTGACAGATGAGTTTACCACTACCGGTGTGCTTCTGCCCGACGAAGAAGTGGATTTATCTTTCGAGACTTCGGGAAAAATTGTAGAAATCAACTTCGAAGAAGGAACGGCTGTAAAGAAAGGCCAATTACTAGCCAAGGTAAACGACCGGCAGTTGCAGGCGCAATTGCAAAGATTGATTTCACAATTGAAACTGGCAGAAGACCGTGTATTCCGTCAGGACGCTTTGTTGAAACGGGATGCTGTCAGTAAAGAAGCCTACGAACAGGTTAAGACGGATTTAGCTACCCTGAACGCTGACATAGAAATTATAAAAACCAATATCGAACTGACTGAACTTCGCGCTCCGTTTGACGGAATTATCGGACTTCGACAAGTCAGTGTCGGTACGTATGCCTCTCCGACTACAGTGGTTGCCAAACTGACTAAAATCGCTCCATTGAAAGTGGAATTCTCCGTACCGGAACGTTATGCCAAGCAAATCAAGAAGGGAACTAACCTCAACTTCAGTGTGGAAGGAACGTTGGATGCTTTCGGCGCACAAGTATACGCTGTAGAATCGGCTATCGACCCGAATCTGCATCAATTTACCGCTCGTGCATTATACCCGAATGTTCATCATACCTTACTTCCCGGCCGTTACGCAAGCGTATTATTGAAAAAAGAAGAAATTCCTAATGCGATAGCCATCCCTACAGAAGCAATCGTACCGGAAATGGGTAAGGATAAAGTCTATCTGTATAAATCAGGAAAAGCCGAACCGGTGGATATTATTACCGGCATCCGCACGGCATCTGAAGTACAGGCAATAAGAGGGCTGCACATAGGAGATACAATCATTACTTCAGGAACACTACAGCTCCGCACCGGACTTGCAGTCACACTTGACAATATTGATTAATAATACCAGCGCCCTATGAATATATCCGAATTAAGTATACGTCGCCCGGTATTAGCCACAGTATTAACGATCATTATCCTCCTTTTCGGATTCATCGGATACAACTATCTGGGTGTCCGCGAATATCCGTCAGTGGATAATCCGATCATTTCTGTCAGTTGCTCTTATCCGGGAGCTAATGCCGATGTTATCGAGAATCAGATAACCGAACCGTTGGAACAGAATATCAACGGTATTCCCGGTATCCGTTCTTTGTCCAGTGTGAGCCAACAGGGACAAAGTCGTATTACAGTAGAATTTGAGTTGTCCGTCGATTTGGAAACAGCAGCCAACGACGTACGTGACAAGGTTTCACGTGCCCAACGTTATCTGCCTCGCGACTGTGACCCTCCGACTGTTTCAAAAGCCGATGCCGATGCCCAACCGATCCTGATGGTTGCTCTTCAGAGTGATAAACGCTCCCTGTTGGAATTAAGTGAAATAGCGGACTTGACTGTAAAAGAACAGTTACAGACCATTTCCGATGTAAGTAGTGTATCTATCTGGGGAGAAAAGCGTTACTCCATGCGTCTCTGGCTCGACCCGGTTAAAATGGCCGGCTACGGTATCACTCCTATCGACGTTAAAAACGCCGTAGACAATGAGAATGTGGAACTTCCTTCCGGTAGTATCGAAGGAAATACCACCGAGCTGACTATCCGAACACTGGGATTGATGCATACCGCAGATGAATTCAATGATTTGATTATCAAAGAAGAGAATAACCGTATTGTCCGTTTCAGCGATATCGGACGTGCCGAACTGGGGCCTGCCGACATCAAGAGTTATATGAAAATGAACGGTGTTCCGATGGTGGGCGTCGTTGTTATCCCACAGCCGGGAGCCAACCATATTGAGATTGCGGATGCGGTATACCAACGTATGGAACAGATGAAAAAGGACTTGCCGGAAGACGTACACTATAACTACGGTTTTGATAATACCAAGTTTATCCGTGCGTCTATCAATGAGGTAAAGTCAACGGTGTATGAGGCTTTTGTACTCGTAATTATCATTATCTTCCTCTTCCTGCGTGACTGGCGCGTTACATTGGTACCTTGTATCGTAATTCCTGTCTCCCTTATCGGTGCATTCTTCGTCATGTATCTGGCCGGATTCTCCATCAATGTGCTTTCCATGCTCGCCATCGTACTATCGGTGGGACTGGTGGTAGATGATGCCATCGTTATGACGGAAAATATATACATCCGTATTGAGAAAGGAATGGCCCCGAAAGAAGCGGGCATAGAAGGAGCCAAAGAAATTTTCTTTGCCGTTATTTCAACCACTATTACACTGGTGGCGGTATTCTTCCCGATCGTCTTTATGGATGGAATGACGGGACGACTGTTCCGTGAGTTCAGTATCGTAATTTCCGGTTCGGTTATTATTTCCTCATTTGCCGCATTGACTTTCACGCCGATGTTGGCAACGAAATTGCTCATAAAACGGGAAAAGCAGAGTTGGTTCTATGCCAAGACAGAACCATTCTTTGAAGGAATGAACCGGCTATACAGCCGGTCACTTGCCGCTTTCCTCGGCAAACGCTGGATCGCTCTTCCATTTACTTTCATCACCATTTGCCTGATTGGTATTCTGTGGAATGCAGTTCCTGCGGAAATGGCTCCACTTGAAGACCGTTCGCAAATCAGTATCAATACACGAGGAGCAGAAGGTGTCACTTATGAATATATCCGGGATTATACGGAAGATATCAACCAGCTGGTAGACTCCATTCTTCCTGATGCGGAATCAGTGACTGCCCGTGTATCCAGTGGTAGCGGAAATGTGCGTATCACACTGAAAGATATGAAGGACCGTGATTACACACAGATGGATGTTGCGGAGAAAATATCGAAAGCAGTACAGAAAAAAACAATGGCACGTTCATTCGTACAACAACAGTCTTCTTTCGGTGGACGTCGTGGAAGTATGCCTGTTCAATATGTACTTCAAGCTACCAATTTGGAAAAGTTGGAAGAAGTGCTGCCTAAGTTTATGGCTAAAGTATATGAGAATCCTGTCTTCCAGATGGCTGACGTTGACTTGAAGTTCAGTAAGCCGGAAGCACGTATCCAGATCAACCGCGACAAGTCCAGTATTATGGGAGTAAGTACCAAAAATATTGCTCAAACGCTGCAATATGGATTGAGCGGTCAGCGTATGGGATATTTCTATATGAACGGTAAGCAATATGAGATTCTTGGTGAAATTAACCGCCAGCAACGAAACAAGCCGGCTGACTTGAAAGCGATTTACGTTCGCAGCAATAGTGGGGATATGATTCAGTTGGATAACTTGATTGAGTTGGAAAGCGGTATTGCCCCTCCCAAATTATATCGCTATAACCGTTTTGTGTCAGCTACGATTTCTGCAGGATTGGCAGATGGAAAAACAATCGGGCAAGGTTTGGACGAGATGGATAAGATTGCCAAGGAAACACTGGACGATACTTTCCGCACCGCCCTGTCGGGGGACTCGAAAGAATATCGTGAAAGTTCTTCCAGTCTGATGTTCGCCTTTATCCTGGCCATTCTTCTGATTTACCTGATTCTGGCAGCCCAGTTTGAAAGTTTCAAAGATCCGCTGATTATCATGTTGACAGTACCACTGGCTATTGCCGGAGCTTTGGTCTTCATGTATTTCGGAGATATTACGATGAATATTTTCAGTCAGATCGGTATTATCATGCTGATCGGTCTGGTGGCAAAGAACGGTATCCTGATTGTAGAATTTGCCAATCAGAAACAGGAAGCCGGAGAGGATAAAATGAGCGCCATCAAAGATGCTGCACTACAACGCCTCCGTCCGATTCTGATGACAAGTGCCTCTACGGTTTTGGGACTTATTCCGCTGGCATTTGCCACCGGAGAAGGTTGTAACCAGCGTATCGCCATGGGTACGGCAGTGGTAGGTGGTATGGTCGTATCCACTCTGCTTACGATGTACATTGTACCGGCTATTTACAGTTACATTTCGACTAACCGAATCAAAAAATTACAAGAATGAAACAGAAAGGAATTTGCATGAAACGCATCATTTATATAACCATTGCATGTGCCTTCTTATCAGTCTCTTTTGCAAAGGCACAAGTCCTCACTCTAAAGGAGTGTCTGGAAGAAGGATTGCAAAATAATTACTCTTTACGTATCATCCACAACGAAGAGCAGATCAGCAAAAACAACGCAACGCTGGGAAATGCGGGTTACCTGCCTACACTGGACTTCTCTGCCGGATATACCGGAAACTTGGACAATATTGAAACCAAGGCGCGTGCTACCGGAGAAATAACAAAGAATAACGGAGTCTACGATCAGACGGTTAATGTCGGTCTTAACCTCAACTGGACTATTTTCGACGGATTCAATATCAGCACCACCTACAAACAGTTGAAAGAACTGGAACGTCAGGGAGAAACCAACACCCGTATCGCTATTGAGGATTTTATTGCTGCCCTGACTTCCGAATACTATAATTTTATCCAGCAGAAGATTCGTCTGAAAAACTTTCATTATGCAATGTCGCTTTCCAAAGAGCGCTTACGCATAGCCGAGGCTAGTCACCTGGTTGGTAAGTTTTCAGGACTGGATTATCAGCAGGCAAAAGTGGATTTCAATGCAGACAGTGCCCAATACATCAAACAACAGGAATTGCTCCATTCTTCACGCATCCAGTTGAATGAACTAATGGCCAACAACAACGTCAATCAAAACATTATTATCAAAGACTCTACCATTGACGTACACAGCGACTTGCAATTTGATGACTTGTGGAATTCTACGTTAGCAACCAATGCTTCTTTGCTTAAGGCCGACCAAAACACGGTACTTGCCCAATTGGACTACAAGAAAATAAACTCACGCAACTATCCATATCTCAAATTAAATACCGGATATGGATATACGTTCAACAAGTATGACATCAACGCAAACAGTAGAAGAGGTGAACTGGGTTTCAATGCCGGAATAACTGTCGGTTTTAATATATTCGACGGTAATCGCCGCCGCGAAAAGAGAAATGCGAGTCTGGCTTTCAAAAATCGTCGTCTGGAACGACAGGACATGGAGCTAGCACTCCGCTCTGATCTTAGTAACCTATGGCAAGCCTATCGCAACAATCTCCAATTGTTGAATCTGGAACGTCAGAACCTGATAACCGCCAAGGACAACCACGATATTGCCATGGACCGTTATATACAGGGAGACCTCTCCGGTTTTGAAGTGCGCGAAGCACAAAAAAGTTTGTTAGATGCAGAGGAACGCATCCTCTCTGCCGAATACAATACGAAACTTTGCGAAATATCCCTGTTGCAAATCAGCGGAAAGATTACGAAGTATCTGGAATAAGGAAGTAGTTTCCATTTATTTTTTTATTGGGTTAATCTTCTTATCGGGAAGGTTAACCCAATTTTTACTGCATAAAAAACAGTTATTACATATCGTTGTTTTTCTTTCTTTCTACATTTGCATACCATAAAAACATTAAATAATAAAAGCCATGAGAAAACTAAGTCTTTTCTTACTATTACTTTTTATCCTGACAAATGCCTCAGCCCAAAAAGCAACAGATTACAGAAAACAGCAAAACTACAAAGAATGGGTACACATCGCTCCCAAATTTGACGATGATTTTTTTAAGACAGAAGAAGCCCAACGCATTGGTGATAACGTGTTACTGTATCAACAAACTACCGGAGGCTGGCCCAAGAATATCTATATGCCGGCAGAACTGACGGAACAAGAATATAAGGCAGCACTAAAAGCCAAAGAAGATACCAACCAAAGCACCATTGACAACAATGCCACCACGACAGAAATAGAATATCTGGCACGACTTTACCTGGCTACACAGAAAGAGAAATATAAAGAAGGAGTGCTGAACGGTATTCAATATCTGCTCAAATCGCAGTATGAAAACGGAGGATGGCCTCAATTTTATCCACGTCCCAAAGGTTATTATGTACAAATCACCTACAATGACAATGCAATGGTGAGAGTCATGAATCAACTTCGGAGCATATACGAAAAGAAAGCTCCATATACTTTTCTTCCTGACAATATCTGCGAACAAGCACGCAATGCATTTAACAAAGGTATAGAGTGTATACTCAAAACGCAGGTGCGCCAAAATGGAGAATTAACGGTATGGTGCGCACAACACGACCGTGTCACTTTGGAACCCTGCAAAGCACGTGCTTATGAACTTCCGTCACTAAGCGGACAAGAGTCGGACAATATTGTATTGCTGTTGATGTCACTTCCTAATCCATCCGCAGAAGTTGTAAAATCCATAGAAGGAGCAATCAAATGGTTCCAAAAGTCTAAAATAAAAGGAATACAGAAGGAATATTTCACTAACAGCGAAGGTAAAAAAGACTATCGTATGGTTCCCTGTGAAGACTGTCCAACTCTCTGGGCACGTTTTTATGAACTGGAAACGAACCGACCTTTTTTCTGCGACCGTGACGGCATTAAAAAATATGATATATCGGAAATCGGGCATGAGCGCCGGAATGGTTATAGTTGGTATAACAAAGATGGTAGTAAGGTATTGAAGAGATATGAAAAATGGAAAAAAGAACAGAATAAGTAATCACAAATGATGAAAGGCTGATATCTACACTACAAAAATAAATATCCGGAAAGTCTTTAAGTCCTCAAAAGATGAAATCCCCTCACTACATTGCAGAGTGAGGGGATTTTATAAATTCAGGGCATTTACAGCCTCTTTTTAAAGTTTTATCCCAAGAGGTTAAAACCGGTTATTTTGTGCAATTCCACGGTTTCAACTGTTTGAAGAAGTCATTACCCTTATCATCCACCAAGATAAATGCAGGGAAGTTTTCTACTTCAATTTTCCAGATAGCTTCCATACCCAATTCCGGATATTCCACACATTCGATGCTCTTGATGTTATTCTGTGCAAGGATAGCTGCCGGACCTCCGATAGAGCCAAGATAGAAACCACCATATTTCTTACAAGCATCTGTCACCTGCTGGCTACGGTTGCCTTTAGCCAACATCACCATGCTACCGCCATGACTTTGGAACAGTTCTACATAAGAGTCCATACGTCCTGCCGTAGTAGGACCCATAGAGCCACAAGCCATGCCTTCCGGGGTTTTTGCCGGACCTGCATAATAAATAGGATGATCCTTAATATATTGTGGCAAGTCTTCACCGCGATCCAAACGTTCTTTCAGTTTAGCATGAGCGATGTCACGCCCTACGATGATTGTTCCGTTCAGTGACAGACGGGTAGCAACCGGATATTTAGTCAGTTCTTTCAGGATTTCAGACATCGGACGATTCAAGTCGATCTTCACAACATCACCTTCACCAGCCTGACGCAGTTCTACAGGAATAAGTTCGCCCGGATTTGAATCCAGCTTCTCAATCCAGATACCGTCCTTATTGATTTTACATTTGATGTTACGGTCGGCAGAGCAAGACACTCCCAAACCTACCGGACAAGAAGCACCGTGACGAGGCAAACGGATGATGCGTACGTCATGAGCAAGATATTTACCTCCGAATTGCGCGCCCAATCCAATTTTGTGAGCTTCTGCCAAGACTTCTTTTTCCAGTTCGATGTCACGGAATGCGCGACCATATTCGTTTCCAGTAGTCGGCAAGTTATCATAGAAATGAGTAGAAGCCAGCTTCACTGTCAATAAGTTCTTTTCAGCAGAAGTTCCACCGATCACGAAAGCGATATGATAAGGAGGGCAAGCGGCTGTTCCCAATGTTTTCATTTTTTCAACCAGGAATGGAACCAGTGTACCGGGATTCAGGATCGCTTTTGTTTCCTGATACAAATATGTCTTGTTGGCAGAACCACCACCTTTTGTTACGCAAAGGAATTCGTATTCCATACCTTCGGTAGCTTCGATGTCAATCTGTGCAGGGAGGTTACATTTTGTATTTACCTCATCATACATATTCAGAGGCGCATTCTGTGAATAACGCAGGTTTTCTTCAGTGTATGTTTTATATACGCCCAGTGAAAGCGCTTCTTCATCAGAATATCCAGTCCATACCTGCTGTCCTTTTTCACCATGGATAATAGCAGTACCAGTGTCCTGACAGAAAGGAAGTACACCTTTTGAAGCAACTTCCGCGTTACGCAGGAAAGTCAATGCCACATACTTATCGTTTTCACTTGCTTCCGGATCACTCAGAATCTTAGCAACTTGTTCGTTGTGCGAACGACGAAGCATGAATGATACATCACGAAAAGCTGCATTAGCCATCGCAGTCAAACCTTCTTTCTCAATTTTCAGGATAGGATTTCCTTCAAACTCGCTTACTGATACATAGTCTTTTGTAAGCAGATAATACTCAGTTGTATCTTTTCCCTTTTCAAACATGGGCTGATACTTAAACGGAGGTGTTGCCATAAGTTTCTTATTTTATTACGTAATGTTAGTTAGTGTGGCAAAGGTAGTAATTAAGAATGAAGAATGGCGAATGATGAATGAAGAATTAAGAATGAATAACGGAGAAAAGCAGGAACAGCAAAAGACAATCATAAACTATAAACAACGAGCGGTAAACAAGCTATGCCATTCATTGACATCTGCCGTTCACCGCTCACTATTTTATTTACAGTTTGCTATTTATCATATCCTGTTTATCATCCACAGTTCGCCATCTGCCACTCCTATTATGATTCGATTGCTTCAATCCGTTTGATTAACTCGTTTCCAAGAGCTGTTTTATCTTCAATATGTTTCAATACTGCTGTCACAAAGGTATTGCTTTCGAAATCACCGCGTACCTGCTCAAAATCCAGCTTCATTTCATCGTGAGAACCATCAGCACCGAATCCAGTCATGGAAGACAATGAGAATTCTTTCTTAGCGTCCTCATACACCATCTTATCCAATCCGACAACAGCTTGCTGCCATGCTTTCACAATACCGATGATATCTTGTGCCGTAATCGTTTCCGGATCTAAGCCATAGAATTCCTGAATCTTATGATAAGCCCATGTCCATTCATAGGTATAATAATTCTCGTGCATTTCCGCGAAACTTGCATTGATGGATTTCAAACGATTGACTGTTCCATTCTCAATACCATCCAACAATCGGTCGATTTCACTCTTGGGAGCAATCAGTCCGGAAACATCCACCCATTCGCCAAGTCCGATTTCCGTGTCAGGTTTCAGTCGCTGACGGATTTCTTCATTGGTCTGGAAATTAATACCCTCCAATCGTTTTATGATGGAGTTTCCCAAGAACTTGTGAATGGCGATTTCATAAAAACGAATTCCGTTATTCAGAGAAGAGTTCTTGATTTTAGCACTCTGGTAGGAGTAGATCTCTGAAGTTTCACCGGATACACGTTTCAATTCTTTCAAAATGGAACGTCCTTTAAACATCTTCTGAATGGTATAAGGACTCAGCAGGTTATAATTGATATAATCCAGCCGGTTCGGATCTTTTCGCTTATCACGCTTCGGCCATTTCTGTGCGTCACGGATAGTACCCACACTTCTCAAGTTAACTCCCGGAACTAGATAAGTGGTATTCCGCTGCTCTATCAGGTAAGAGAAAGGAAGATTGGAAGTATCGGCATGATTAACATGACGTCCCATTACCAAAGAGAAGGCCCCGACACGTGCCGGCCATAAGATATATGAATCGGAAGTGGTCTTCGCTCCTCTCTCCATCGTTCCCTGATGGATAGGACCTAACTTATACATGTGATTACTCTGATTGGACCCCGAACCCGCATTCATAAACGAGAACATACCGGCAATCAATAAAGTAGATTTATGGTGTGTCACAGTGAAAGGACCTGCAAAAATAGCACATGCCTCACCGTTCTCTCCCTGACAATTACTGAAGAATAAAGAATCGGAAGCGGAATAATTGTGTCCCAGTTTACAGGATTGTCCGACGAAACAACGAGTCAACATCGTGCCGTCATCCACTTTAGAGCCGGAAGAGATGATAAAGTCATCACAGATTACACCATGTCCGATATGTACAGGTGCCGTCACATTACTATTGACGCTACCATTGGATAAGCGGCAAGTCCCACAGATATGACAGTAATCGCCAATGCGGACATTCTTAATCGAACCTGTATTGAGAATCATCACATGATTGCCAATACTGCCGACAGCAGAAGCATGTTTGTTGGAATAGTAATCCGCAATAGATTTCATGCGGTTTATCAACTCGGGACGATGGCGGTACAGTGCAAGTATATATGCCTGGTGCGCAGACAGTTTATCGTTCATCAACACCTCACGGCCTCCTGTTTCATTCAAGACAGCCACTTCTACCCCATTACCAAAAGTGCTTAACCTATCCACTAAAATAATATCTACATTCTCAATGAAGGTGTCACTGCCAATCTCATAATTAGCAATATAGTTCTGTATATTCTCAATACAGCAGTTATCGCCCACCGACACATTGTGCAACGTCACATGACGTAATCCCGAATGTTTCTTGATTCCCCCCGGCAATGTAAATTCAGCTTCGAATACCCCCAGTTTTACTTCACCCGAGAAACGGGTATGATGGACGTACTCACAATTAAAACCCTCTGCCACTGATACATTTCCCCAATCATCGGCCAGACATGACTGGCTCTTCAACTGAAGTATCTCATCTTCAGTCAATCTACGATAGTCTTTCATCTTAATAATGTGTTAATGTGCCCATATGCCAATGTGCCAATTCTGATGCAGTACGCGCAACCAATTGGCACATCAGCACATTAGCATATTGATTATTCTTCCTCTTCTTCTTCGTAGGTCTGATAAAGAAAATCGTTATAGGGATATTTCTGAACGTGTAATTCTTTCACTCGCTGATAAACTACATTTTTCAGTTCGTCTATATTGATTCGTTCGCGGGCGGAAATAAAGAGACAATTGTCCTCCATCTTTGCCATCCACGTCTTCATCAGTTCTTCGAGTGTTAAGTTTTCCTTTGTTCGGGGGGTAAGGTCGTCCGGCGCTTTCTCCACGTAGGTGTAAGCGTCTATTTTGTTAAATACAAGTATCATGGGTTTGCCACTGCCGCCAATCTCTGCCAGTGTTTTGTTCACCACTTCAATCTGTTCCTCAAATCCGGGGTGGGAAATATCGACTACGTGCACAAGCAAATCTGCTTCACGTACCTCATCCAGGGTAGATTTAAAAGATTCTACCAAGTCGGTAGGTAACTTGCGAATAAACCCTACTGTATCTGACAACAGGAACGGTAGATTATCGATAATCACTTTGCGCACAGTAGTGTCTAAAGTAGCGAACAGTTTGTTTTCCGCAAACACTTCACTCTTGGAGAGAAGATTCATCATGGTTGATTTTCCCACATTGGTATAACCAACCAGTGCAACACGTATCATGCGTCCGCGATTCTTGCGTTGGGTAGCTTTCTGCTTGTCAATCTCCGCCAGACGTTCTTTCAGCAATGACATACGGTTCAGGATGATACGGCGGTCCATCTCAAGCTGTGTTTCACCCGGACCACGAAGTCCCACGGAACCTTTGCCACCACCGGCACCGGAACCACCTCCCTGGCGTTCCAAGTGAGTCCAAAGCCGCTGCAAGCGCGGCAACATATATTTATACTGTGCCAGTTCTACCTGTGTCTTCGCATTGGCTGTCTGCGCACGCATGGCAAATATATCAAGAATCAGTGAAGTACGGTCCAGTATCTTCACTTTCAGTTCAGCTTCAATATTACGAATCTGTTTCGCAGAAAGCTCATCATCAAAGATGACCATTCCTACTTCACGTTCTGCTTCCTCTTCGTCATGGATATATTGTCTGATTTCTTCCAACTTTCCTTTTCCAACATAAGTCACAGAGTTAGCCGTCGGCAACTTCTGTGTAAATCGTTTCACAACTTCCGCCCCAGCCGTCTCGGCAAGGAAAGCCAGTTCATCCAGATACTCGTTTGTTTTACGCTCATCCTGCGTCTGTGTGATGAGTCCTACAAGCACTGCTGTTTCTACTTTGGCTTCGGATATTACAAATTCTTTCATTCTTTACTTCTATTATATATAATAATGTGGGCGCAAATATAACAAAAAAAAAGAGGACAATGTTTTATTGTCCTCTTTTTCGTATCATTTATGGTAATTCAATTATAAATCAAACCATAGTTTTTCCCAGATTTTCGGAGATTCTTTCGGTGCATTAATATTAGCTGTCATTTCTTCAGGACTATATTCCCATCTTCTGATCAATTCTTTTGAAGTTGCATCTTCCGGGACTTGCAATGTCGGAACCTCGTTTCCGGCAGTACCAGATCGCCTCCATTGTACAAACTCCTCAAACGGACGATCCATCAAATCAATCCATTGCTGCATATGAATCTCATACAGAGCTTTTTCCTGGGTCATCGTTGTCAATTCCGGTAAACCTGTAACATATGTATCAATATCGGATTCCGCAACTCCATAAAAAGCACATGCTTCACGAATTCCTTTCAGGTACAGTTCATTAGCTTTCGACAGATTTTGAGCAACTCCCAATCCGCGCGCATAAGCTTCTGCTTCCAAAAGTAGCTGTTCTTGACAAGAATAAATCAATTCCGGAGCGTCTCTTCTGAAAAGGTAGTTGCTTACAACAGATGACAGTAGATTTTCTTCATCATCCGTCTTTGGAGCCTCTCTATTACCCAACCCCCGGTATACACCATCCGCACCCGGTTCAAAATAACAGGGAATACGGGGATCATTACGTTCTTGCATCGGTTTCAACATATAATTGCTGGCAAAGAACAATATTTGTGTCCCCCCAACCAATTCTATAAGTTCATATTTAGGGTTCTGGTTACCCGGATCTGTAGAGTAAGGAAATACCAAATTGTCCGCTGCTGATGCAACCATTCCTCCAGCCTGCAGCAACGTACCAATAGCAGCAGCCTTAGAAGGGTCTTTATCTACCATAACCATCAATGTTCTGAACTTTAAAGACTTTGCCAAAGTCATCCATTTGTTCATATCACCTTTGTAATAGATATCGTACTCATCAATTGCATTAGCATCATTCAGATCTATAAGCTGTAATGCCTCATCAAGTAATGACAAAACACCATTCAATACACTTTCCTGAGAATCAAATTTCGGATATTTAATTGTTCCGTTCCAGGATTCTGTGAAAGGAATATCTCCCCACAACATCGTTGCCTCATACATATGCTCAGCCAAAAGAATCTTACACTGCGCAATAGCATTGTGATTCACCGGTTCTGACTCTTCTGCATTTTTAATAGCTAACATCAAATTATTGCCACCTACAGAATAATAATGTTTCCAGACATTCCCTGTACTATAAGGAGAAATAGTATATACAGATTCATCCCAGCCACCGTAATCAAGTCCACCATCAACTTGACACTGCGAACTCATAGATAAAGGAATATAAAAGTCACCACCAGTGCGTGTTCCAGCCCAGTTTACAGCTACATAGTTAAACAAATACCCGGGATCAACTTTCTCGGCAGTATTGGGATCATGGTTAATATCGAGCCAATCGCTACATGAAGTTAAACATGCCAAAGCGCTCAATGCGTATGTTAATATTTTCTTTTTCATTATCATATTCGTTTAAATCTTACAATGTTAATCTGACATTAAATCCAAAACTTCTGGTAGAAGGTATGCTGTTAAACTCTACACCACCCCCAATCTGAGAAGGACCGAAGAAGTTAGCTTCCGGATCAATATGTGGCACATGATCTTTAATAATCCATAAGTTACGTGCCTCAAAACCTAAATCCAATGATTTAACAAAAAAGCTCTTGAACCATTTGCGTGGGAAGCTATAAGACAACTGTACCTCTCTGAGTTTTACAAATGATGCATTATAGATATTCCCTTCATTATTACTAGAATTGGATATATGCTGCCAATAATCCTGCATACTTTTCACAGGAACATCATTAGGTCTATATGTTCCATCATCCTGAAGGATTACACCCGGCTCAATAAAGGAAGCATCTTCACGGTGAGCTATTGTTTCAGCAGCCAAACCGCTACTTCTTAAATTAGCTACAGTCTCTGAATACAAAGAACCTCCATGACGGATATCAATCAAGAAACTCAAGGTAACTCCCTTATAAGTAAATGTATTGTTGATTCCCATCGTAAAATCAGGATATACATCTCCTAAACGCACGTTATTAACAGTTTCTCTCAAACCTGTTTTAGAATTAATCACATAATTTCCTTGGTCATCACGTTTCCAACCCGTGCCATACAAGCCAAACGAATCTCCTTTAGCAGCCTTAATTTGTAAACCGCTCAGTCCACTCGTTAACGTATATTCATCAAGTCCTTCAGCTAACTCCTCCACTGTCTGCTTATTTGAAGCAAATGTTGCATCCAGGTCCCATTTAAAATCACGTGTTTCCACAGGAGTCAACCCCAAAGTTACTTCAACACCTTTATTGGCAATCTTCCCGGCATTAATATTATTGGCAAAGTAGCCTGTTGACAATGGGACATCAATACTTACAATCTGATTCTTTGTAATATTGCTATAATAAGTCATATCTAACCTAATTTTTCCACCGAAGAAACGCAAATCAGCTCCAACTTCAAAAGAACTTTGATTTTGCGGCTTCAAATTCTCATTTGGTAAGACACGAGGTCCCGTAAAGCCAACTAATCCCATATGGGGGAAAGTGTTAACATTACCCAGATATTGCAAAAAGTAAGTACTAGCGGGAGTATATTTAAATGCCAAATTGTACGGATCTTCATCACTACCCACATTAGCATAACTCAAACGAACCTTACCAAAATTCAGAATATCTTTGTTTTCCATCAACTCCGTAAAAATAAAACTACCACTTATGGAAGGATAGAAATAGGAACGATTATTGATCGGTAGAGTAGACGACCAGTCATTACGTCCTGTTACATTTACGAAAAGCATATCTTTGTATCCCAAACTAATATCTCCATATAAACCAACAAGACGTTTCTTTTCATAATAATTTACCGGAGTAGTAGACTTCGCATTAGTATATGTGTATAGCCCATCAACAACCAGATTCTGCGCCTGCACATTTTCATTCTTCCATTCCTCCTGATAGAGATTATGCCCCATCATTACCTTAAAATGATAGTCATTTGCAAAAGTCTTCTCGTAAGAAACCATTAAGTCATTATTTATAATTCTTTTATACAAATTCCAAGTCTGGAACTTTCCGTTCAAGGCTCCTACAGTACCTTTTGCATATACCTTACGCCTTCCTTCTGTGTAAAAATCTGTTCCGGCATTATTGGTGATAGTCAGTCCTTCAATCGGTTTATAAGTCAATGTGATATTACCAATCATACGATCTAAATTATTGGTAAACTTATTCTTATTAATAATCCAATATGGATTATTACTTTTACCTTCCGGATCTAATGTGATTTGCTTTCCATTCTCATCCACCCAATTCTTTTGAATATCATGTATATCAATAGTTCTCGGCAATCCATTAATCAATGGAATCAGTAGGTTACTATCATTTGCACCTTGCGCTGGACGACCTTCAGAGTCGGAACGTATATATTGAGCAGAAATACGACCTGTGAAGTTCTTAGTAAAATTCATACCCGCATTGACAGAAAAAGCGTATTTATTATAGTCAGATCCAGGTACAACACCAGTCTGATTAGTAGAAGTAAAGCTCAAACGGAAGTCCGCCTTTTCACCACCCCCCGCAACTGATACATTATTAATATAACTCATTCCCGTTTCATAGAAATCCTTTACATTATCAGGATTTGCCTTCAAAGTCACTTTATCACCTTTGTAATCTGTAAACTGCTGATCTTGTACCGATGAGATCTTCGGTCCCCAACCATTCAACATTTTCACATTATATACACCATAACTGCCTTGTGCATATTCATTTTGAAAGTCAGGTAACTTTAGTACATTTTCAAATCGTGTAGAAGAGTTTACTGTTACAAACACCGGTGAGTTCTTCTTTCCCTTCTTAGTAGTAATAACGATAGCACCATCCTTTGCACGCGCTCCATACAATGCTGTTGCAGCTGCTCCCTTCAATACATTGATAGATTCAATATCATCTGAATTAATATCCCCTGCACGATTACCGACATCAACTATACCATTAGTTCTGTCAGGGTTATAGGAACCATTGTCAATTGGAAGCCCGTCAATAATAAATAAAGGAGAAGAAACGGTACCAATAGACGAAGCTCCACGAATCTGTATACTTGAACTACCACCTACCGTACCAGATGATTGGGCTATTTGCAGTCCCGCAATCTTACCAGACAATGAATTAAGTACATTACTTTCACGTGCTTTAGTTATTTCATCTCCCTTCACACTAGATACGGCATAACCTAGGGATTTTTCCGATCGCTTAATCCCCATAGCTGTCACTACAACCTCATCTAGATTTTGGGAATCAGACTTTAGCACAACTTTTAAAGTTGGTTTGATCACCACTTCTTGCGTCTGCATACCAATATACGAAATCTGCAAAGTCTTTGCAGAACTTGGTACATTCGACAAATTAAAATTAC
>NZ_DAWCXD010000009.1:0-9851 GCF_052357945.1 Bacteroides sp.
TGTTTGTGTGTGATGCATTCTTGTCTGGTGTGATAGGAATGCATCTTTTTTTATTAATTATAACAAATGTAGGGCTCTAGCCGTTCAAGATCAATAGGAGTGAACTCCTCGTAGAGAGATAATTGCTTCAGACTTTTTAAGAGTCCTTTCTTTTTCCGATATTCTATGATAACCTTTGCTTGGTAGTAGTTTATGTATGGATGATGCATCATTCGTTCCATACCGGCTTTATTTACATTGATGCGGCGTGTCTGATGGGTGTCAATGGAAAACCACGGACGGAGTTTCTCTGCCTTTAGATGAATCTCCTGTAACTGCTCTATTCGGAAAAAGCCTCCCAGCCGTTCGCGGTAATTCACAATCATCCGGGCAATGCTGCTTCCGATTCCCGGAATCTTCTTCAGTTCGGTGGTATCTGCGGAGTTGAGACTGATGATAGTTCCCGGGAGATATTTCACAAGGGTGTCCCGTTGTATGCTTGATGTGGTTAACAATCGTACCGTGTCTTTATTTGTCGAACTGAAATCTTCTGTAATTTGTATATAAGGACGAAGAGTCTGGTATTGTTCTTCCGTGAGTCCATATATCTTTCGAAAATCTTCTGGGTGGCGGAATTTACCTTGTTTATAGCGATAGTGCAGGATATTCTTTATCATCCAGGATGGCAATCCAAGCGAAAGAAAAGTAGTAGAGTCTGCGATGTTCGGATCGAACACCGCAAGTTTGATTTCCCTTTGAGGGGATGATTGAAAAGAATGACCGGACTTTTGGTGAGGTTGGGTTTCCCGGAGGGAGGAAATAAAGTTGTTGTATTCCTTATCGAACTTCTCGTTCTCTCTGCAGTCGGTATCTTCAGCGCGTGTGAAAAAGGAGAAGAGTTTAGGGGCGGCATATACTCCTAAAATAAGAACGACAAGGACGATAATGCCTTGTCGTTCAGTTTTAGTATAATAAAGGAAGTCTTTCCACATTATAGCTTGATTAATCCCAGTTCATTGATAAATATCAGTGAGATGGCGATTGGGGCGATATATTTTAATATAAAGATAATGAGTTTGTATACCGGTACCTTTAATGAACCGTCATTGGTAATCTCCGACCATACAATCTTCTTGTCCAGATACCATCCGGTAAAGAGGGAGATGCACAATCCGCCCAGTGGTAACATGATTTTAGCTGTTACAAAGTCGAAGAGGTCGAACATGCCCAGTCCGAAAACGGTAAATCCTTTCATGACTCCCAGTGATAATGAACAGAATATTCCGAGGAAGACACAACCGCCGGTGACTAACCTTGCTGCTTTTCCACGGGAGAGGTTGAACTCCTCATGTAAATAAGCGGTTACTACTTCGTGCAAGGAAATAGTAGAAGTTAAAGCAGCCATTGCCAACAACGCGTAGAACATGACAGAGAATATATATGCCAGTATGGGAACTCCGCTAAATGCCTGTTGGAATACATTAGGCAGGGTGATAAAGATCAGACTCGGACCAGAATCAGGTTGTATGCCTACGGAAAAAGCTGCCGGGAAGATGATAAATCCGGCTAGTATCGCCACAAAGGTATCAATGATTCCTACGCTGAAAGCTGTTTTAGTCAGGTTGGTTTCTTTGCTGAAATAGGAGGCGTACGTACAAAGGCATCCCATTCCCAAACTCAATGAGAAGAACGCCTGTCCCATGGCACTCAAAAATACATTTCCGTCCACTTTGCTAAAGTCGGGCTTGAGCAGGAATTCGATACCTGCACCGGCTCCCGGCAGAGTGACCGAGCAAACAACCAGTATGAGGATAATGATAAACAGGGTAGGCATCATGATCTTGGAGGACTTTTCGATTCCTTTTTCTACCCCTTTCACAATGATGAAATGAGTAATCAACAAGAATGCCACCAACCATACAACCGGTCTCCATGGGCTGCTGGAGAATTGTTGAAAAGAGGATATGAACTCTCCGGAGGTTTTTCCGGCAAAGCCATTAGTAGCAGCTTCAAAAATATATTCGAGTGTCCATCCTGCTACTACAGCATAATAACTAAGTATCAGGAAGCCTGCCAATACTCCCATGCGTCCTACCCAACGCCAATGTGTTCCAGGTGCTAATTTCTGATATGCTCTCGCTGTGTTAGCTCTCGAACGGCGTCCTATCAGGAACTCGGCAATCATAATAGGCAATCCCAGAAGAAGAATGCAGCCTAAATAGATCAATATAAAAGCAGCGCCTCCATGGTTTCCTGTTTCATAGGGAAACCTCCATATATTACCCAATCCGACTGCAGAGCCGGCAGAAGCGAGTATGACTCCTAATTTACTGCCGAAGTTTGCTCTATCATTTTTTGCCATAAATCTTGTTTTATCTTACAAATCGTTATAAAATATACGTATTAGAGCGCAAATATAGAAAATGATACTTATATTTGCACGAAAATTGTAATATTATTTAGATATGCTATCTTATATTAAGAAATATCCGATCTCGCTTTTTATCATTCTGACAGTGATTTATCTGTCGTTCTTTAAACCGCCTAAGACGGATTTAGATGAAATTCCCAACCTCGACAAACTGGTTCATGTTTGTATGTATTTTGGTATGTCGGGAATGTTGTGGCTGGAATTTTTGCGTGCACATCGCAGGGACAATGCTCCGATGTGGCATGCATGGGTAGGCGCATTCCTTTGCCCTGTACTTTTTAGTGGTTGTGTGGAATTACTGCAGGAATATTGCACTACTTATCGGGGTGGAGACTGGTTGGATTTTGCAGCTAATACTACGGGAGCGATTCTGGCTAGTTTAATAGCCTATTATGTCGTACGTACGCCCCAGAATGATGAATAAGCAGTGAATGAAAAATAGAAACGGTGAATAATGGTTGCATCCAATATTCACCGTTTATCATTTACTGTTCACTCGTTTATTTTTCCGTTTACAAATACTCTACCGTTGAGCTAAGTTTGATTCCGTTAGAGCCTTTGATAAGAATGGTATACCCTTTGGGTTTGTCAGCTTGCAGGTCCTTTATAACTTCCTGCGCATTGGCGTAAGTCTTAAAAGAATGTTCGCTTGCGGCAAACAGTTCTCCTACGAGCCATACTTTCTCAAAACCACTTTCCTTTATGTAGTCAACGATTTTCTGATGTTCGGCCGGGCTTTCAGCACCCAGTTCGCGCATATCTCCTAATATGAGCATCTTGTGGGGGACTGTCATGTTCCGGAAGTTTTGCAAAGCAGCCATCATGCTGGTTGGATTTGCATTATATGCATCGATGATAAGCGTGTTATCTTCTGTCTTTTTAAGTTGGGAGCGATTGTTCTGTGGCGTATAGCTTGCCAGAGCCTCATCAATCTTCTTCGCTTCCACTCCGAAGAAACGTCCGATAGTGATGGCAGCCAGGGCATTCGGGAAATTATATTCTCCGATCAACTGTGTGCGAACCTGATGGCGTTCACCGTCCTTACCGGCTTTCCATTCGAAAGCGAGATAAGGCGAATTGTCAGTAATCTGTCCGTTGACATAGAGATCATCTTCAGTTCCATAAGAAATCAGGTTCAATCCCTGCGCGATATTCATCAAATAAGCGTTATCGTGATGAATAAAGGTGATGGCATCTTTCTTACGGAGGAAATCATATAACTCTCCTTTAGTCTTAATCACTCCTTCGAAAGAACCGAATCCTTCCAGGTGAGCTTTACCTACATTGGTGATAATGCCATAATCCGGTTCGGCTATTTCACAAAGAAACTTGATTTCTCCCGGATGATTGGCACCCATCTCGATAACAGCAAGGTCATGCTCCGGTTTCAAACGCAATAGGGTGGTCGGTACACCGATGTGGTTGTTGAGATTACCTAAAGTATAAAGCACGTTATGGGCTTGGCAGAGAACACTGGAAATTAATTCTTTGGTGGTCGTTTTCCCATTAGTGCCCGTAATACCGATCACACGCGTTCCGAGTTGGCGGCGATGATAGTTGGCAAGTTGCTGCATTGTCTGCAAGCAGTTGTCTACAAGTATATATCGTTTATCACCTTCTACGGCATATTCGGCTTCATCAATAATGGCAAATGCGCATCCGGAGTCTAGCGCTAGTTTTGCGAATGCATTACCGTTGAACGACTCACCTTTCAAGGCGATAAACAAAGAACCGTCCGGGCAGTTCCGGCTATCAGTAGTTACTGATTGGCAATCCAGAAAAATCTGGTAAAGAGCAGAAAGTTTCATAACCTGATCTTTTATTTAAAACGCTGCAAAGATAGGCTATTCTTTCGGATTTGATGGGAGTTCGGACAGATTTTTACTTAGGCATATACCAAAGGAAGAGTCAGTATCATCCGGCATCCGTCCGTATAGGAAGAGTCGATCCGGAGGCTGCCTCCTAACTTCTCGGCAATGCTCCGGCATATCGGCAGTCCGAGACCGGTGCCTTGTGTGAAAGAATTCATTTTGTAGAAACGCTCAAATACCGCCTCCTGCTGATCTTTCGGAATACCAGTTCCTGTATCGGTGACACTGATTTCAATTTTCTTTTCAGCTTCCAGTACCGAGTAAGCTATGCGGATACTGCCATGAGTTGTAAATTTGGCGGCATTATGCGCCAAGTTGTTCAACACCTGTGATATGCGTTCCGAATTACTGCGTATGAGCAGGTTTTCTTTTGCAGGTTCGAACAGAACTTCTACATCCTTTTGCCTGTTGTCTTTGGCCACTTCAGAGGCAAGTTGACAGATCGTATTCATATCTGTTTCATCATCTGTGGGCAGTTGCTCATATTGATCCAGTTCCGACAGAGCGAGCACGTCAGTGACCAGTCGGAGCAAGTCGTTACTGTTGCTCTTGATAATATTGACAAACTCCTGTGTTTCCGGACTATTGCTGTAGTGATCGCTTAACACCTGCGAGAAGCCTACAATAGAGTTGAGCGGTGTACGGATTTCATGGGTCATGCTCTGGATGAACGTTGTCTTCATCCGGCTGCTCGCTTCCGCTATGTCTTTGGCTTTACGTAATTCTTCCCTCGACACCGTAAGTTCCTCATTCTTTGTTTTGAGTTCTGCTTCCGAAACTTTCAGTTTGCGTTTCAGGAAGTTTTCTCTATAAAGGAATAAGAATAGAATACCTAATAAAATAATCAATGAGATAATCAATGTTGTTTTATTATGCAACTCCTTTTCCTGTGCCTGGAGCATTAGTTCTTTCTTTTCGGCATTGAGTTTCTCAACGTTTAGCAAGGTGGCAAATTCGCTGCTGGCTACTTGCTCATTGGCTATTTTTAAGGAGTCGTCGGTGTTGATATACATTTGCAGATATTTGACTGCCATGTTCATATTCCCCATCTTCTGGTAGATTTCTCCCTGTGTGCGATAGTGACTGCTGCTAAGTATACTTTCGCTTAAACGGTGCTCTTCCTTTTCTTGCATCTCTGCAGCTTCCAGTGCTTTTTGATATTGCCTGGTCTGCTGATAGTACAAACATTCTATATTGTACAGTCTCTTTTTGATCGATTCCAGTCTTTTATCCTGTTCGAATGCAATCTGACATTCTTTCAATATTTTTTCGGCTGCCTGAAAGTCACCGAACTTGCTGTAGTAGTTAACGTACTCCAACTTGGCAGATATTTGCTGTGTAGAAGAATTGGCTGTTGAAATGGCCTTTTCCACAGCTCTCAATGCTTCTTTTTGCTTTTTCTGGCTGATGTAATAGTTGGCTATCTGGGCATACGTCTGGGAAATATTATAGTTTTCGATATTGTATTTTTCAGTTAGTTCGATTTCCTTCAACCGCCATTCGAAGGCCATCGAATCGAATCTTTTGATAGTGTAGATTTGCGACATAATGTTGTAGCAACGGGACAAACCGGTTTTGTCATCCTCTTCCTGAGCTTCTTTTAACATATTTTGCACTTCATAAAGTGCTATGTTTGTTCTGCTTGTTTTTAAGTAATAGGTAACTAGCCTGTTGGCCCATGCAAAATAATAATATTTAGGCTGATGAGTGGCTTTGGCGAATTCTTTTACTTTGTTGGTATAGTGGATGACACTATCTTCATTGGTTCCCTGAAAATAATAGTAATCCAGTCGGGTGGCTATGGCTACTGCCTGCATTCGTTCATCATGCCGTTCACCGGCCATTCTGAACAATGTGTCGGACATGCTAAGCACAACAGGCTCTAATAAGTATTCTTGACAACGTTGATAATATTCATAGAGAGTAGAGTCAACATTGAAAGTTTCAGCCTCTTTTTGAGCTTTAGCAGTAGTGGTAAAGAACAAAATGAGGAAAAGAAATCCTACGTGAAATAGGGTTAATCGGCTCATGGTATGAATTTTTCGGTTTCTTCTATAGTTTGCAAATATACGTTTATTTCTTCTTTTTAGTACGAATACTTGCTTTTTTTATCTACATTTGTAGGCGATCTAAAAGGAATGTTGTCAATGATGAAACCTATATCTCCTATTTATATAAATGTAAAAGGGCGGTTGCTCGATCTTGCTACTCCGCAGGTGATGGGAATATTGAATGTAACTCCCGATTCTTTTTATTCCGGCAGCCGGATGCAGACTAAAGAGGACATTGCTGCCCGGGCCCGTCAGATACTTGATGAAGGTGCTTCGATTATTGATATAGGCGCCTATTCTTCACGGCCGAATGCCGAACATATTTCTGCTGAAGAAGAGATGAGCAGACTGCGTACCGGTCTGGAAATTCTGAACCATAATCATCCGGAAGCCATTATCTCTGTTGATACTTTCCGGGCTGATGTAGCCGAAGAATGTGTGAAAGATTATGGAGTTGCTATGATTAATGATATAGCTGCCGGTGAAATGGACCACCGGATGTTTCAGACAGTAGCCGACTTGGGAGTGCCCTATATAATGATGCATATGCAGGGAACTCCCCAAAGTATGCAGAAAGAACCGTCTTATGATAACCTGATTAAAGACATTTTCCTGTATTTCGCTCGTAAAGTGCAGCAACTTCGCGACTTGGGAGTGAAAGATATCATTCTCGATCCGGGATTCGGATTCGGAAAAACATTGGAGCATAATTATGAACTGATGACGCATCTGGAAGAATTCCACATATTCGAACTTCCCGTTTTAGTGGGAGTTTCACGGAAATCAATGATTTATAAATTATTGGGAGGAACCCCACAAGATTCATTAAACGGGACAACCGTATTGGACACTGTTGCGTTGATGAAAGGAGCGCACATCCTGCGTGTACATGATGTGCGTGAGGCGGTGGAAGCTGTCCGGATCACAGAGAAATTAAAAATAGAGAGTGGATATGACAAATAAGAGGAGGGTGCATGTTTTTTGAATTTGGCATAAAAGATTTTATCGATATCCTGCTGGTAGCTTTTGTTTTGTACTATACCTACAAATTGATGAAAGCTTCCGGCTCCATCAAGGTATTCACCGGAATTTTGGTTTTTATTCTGATCTGGCTGGTGGTGACACAAGTGCTGGAGATGAAACTGTTGGGTTCTATTTTCGACACATTGATGAATGTGGGTGTAATAGCGTTGATTGTGCTTTTTCAAGATGAGATACGCCGTTTTCTTTTGACTTTGGGATCTCACCGGCATGTCAGTGCATTGGCCCGTCTCTTTAGCGGATCGAAGAAAGAATCGTTGAAGCACGATGATATCATGCCCGTGGTAATGGCCTGTTTAAGCATGGGGAAACAAAAAGTCGGCGCATTGATTGTCATTGAGCATAATACTCCTTTAGATGAAGTCGTTCGTACAGGCGAATTGATTGATGCGGCAATCAATCAGCGTTTAATCGAGAATATCTTTTTCAAGAATAGCCCGTTGCACGATGGAGCGATGGTTATCAGCAAAAAACGTATCAAGGCGGCGGGATGTATCCTTCCTGTTTCCCATGATTTGAATATACCGAAGGAACTTGGTTTGCGGCATCGCGCAGCGATGGGAATCTCTCAACAGTCGGACGCACATGCCATTATTGTTTCAGAGGAGACGGGCGCTATCTCCGTAGCCTATCGCGGACAATTCTATCTCCGCCTGAATGCGGAAGAACTGGAAAGTCTATTGACAAAAGAAAACTGATTTTATTGTAATCACATACCGGACAAATGGTCGGAAGATGAGCATGGCAAAATGCCTCTCATCTTCCGACCATTGTTGTTTTATCTGCTGTTTGGCGCTATTTTGCTTTATTTCCAACCCTTTTTGAATGATAATTATGCCCTCCTTTTTAGGTGAATCGCCTACCTTTGCCGTATACTATTAAAATTCTATTTTTGAATAAACCATGAAAAACAGATTGATTGCTTTACTGGTATTTTTTACAGTTATTTTCTTTAGTAGTGCACAGGCGCAAACTACTGCCCACAAATTTGAAGCAGGCAAGAACACATTCTTGCTGGATGGAAAACCGTTTGTGGTGAAGGCTGCCGAGTTGCATTACACTCGCATCCCGCAAGCTTATTGGGAGCATCGCATTGAGATGTGCAAGGCATTAGGCATGAATACTATTTGTATTTATATTTTCTGGAATATCCATGAACAGGAAGAAGGAAAGTTCGATTTTTCCGGTCAGAATGATATTGCAGCTTTCTGCCGTGTGGCACAGAAACACGGTATGTATGTCATTGTCCGTCCTGGTCCGTATGTATGTGCGGAGTGGGAGATGGGGGGACTTCCCTGGTGGCTGTTGAAGAAAAAAGATATAGCCTTGCGTACGCTCGATCCCTATTATATGGAACGGGTAGGCATCTTTATGAAAGAGGTCGGTAAGCAACTGGCTCCGCTGCAAGTGAATAAAGGGGGAAATATTATCATGGTACAGGTAGAGAATGAATACGGTTCTTATGGAATCGACAAACCTTATGTCTCTGCCGTGCGCGACCTGATTCGTGAATCCGGTTTTACCGATGTACCTCTGTTTCAATGTGACTGGAGCAGTAACTTCACCAATAACGCGCTCGATGACCTGATTTGGACCGTGAACTTTGGAACAGGCGCCAATATCGACCAGCAATTTAAAAAACTTAAAGAACTTCGCCCCGAAACTCCGTTGATGTGTAGCGAGTTCTGGAGCGGATGGTTCGACCACTGGGGACGCAAACATGAGACACGTCCTGCAAAAGATATGGTACAGGGCATCAAGGATATGCTCGACCGGAACATCTCTTTCAGTTTGTATATGACTCACGGAGGAACGACTTTCGGACATTGGGGAGGTGCGAACAATCCTGCTTATTCCGCAATGTGCAGTTCGTATGATTATGATGCTCCGATCAGTGAAGCCGGGTGGACTACCGAAAAGTTTTTCTTGCTTCGTGATTTATTGAAAAACTATCTTCCGGCAGGTGAAACGTTGCCTGAAGTCCCCGCAGCTTTGCCTGTTATTGAAATTCCCGAATTCCATTTCACTAAAGTGGCTCCGCTATTTTCGAATCTGCCGGAAGGCGAACAAACAGTGGATATTCAACCGATGGAACAATTCAATCAGGGATGGGGGGCTATTCTGTATCGGACCACATTGCCTGAAGTTACTGCGGCAGGAACCACTTTGAAGGTTACGGAAGTGCACGACTGGGCGCAGGTCTATGCCGACGGCAAACTTCTGGCACGTTTGGACCGTCGCAAAGGAGAATTTACAACGACTCTGCCTGTCCTGAAAAAAGGTACGCAACTGGATATTCTAGTGGAAGCAATGGGACGTGTCAACTTTGACAAATCCATCCACGATCGCAAAGGTATCACAGAAAAGGTGGAATTAATTTCGGGTAATCAGTCTAAGGAATTGAAAAACTGGACAGTGTACAACTTCCCGGTAGATTATTCTTTTATTAAAGACAAGAAATATAACGATACAAAAATA
>NZ_DAWCXD010000009.1:9951-77706 GCF_052357945.1 Bacteroides sp.
GCAACCGTACAGCCGACAAGATATTCGACTTGCAGGAATCTACTTTCTGGATGACCGTGGACAATGTTCCTTATCCTCATCAGTTGGTGATTGATTTGAGTAAAGTAGAAACAGTAACTGGCTTCCGCTATCTGCCTCGTGCCGAAAAAGAATACCCGGGTATGATTAAAGAATATCGGGTATATGTGAAATCTGCAGATTTTGACTACTAAGCTGTTGATGGATAAGAATGAAACTGTTGGAGGACGAAACTTAAATTGTTGAAGAACAAAATTTGATTAATTGATAGACAAGCATTGAAATAATGATGAATATAAAGAAGAATATCACCCTTTTCGTACTTCTCTTCGTAGGAGTGTTGACTGGATATTGCCAGCAGTCTGCTTACCTGTTTGTTTACTTCACCGGCAATCGCATGAGTGAAGAAGCTGTCAGGATGGCTGTTAGTCTCGACGGATATAATTATAAAGCCCTGAATGGAAATCAACCGGTGCTTGATTCCCGTGTGATTAGTTCAACAGGCGGAGTGCGCGATCCCCATATTTTGCGTTGTGAAGACGGGAAGACATTTTATATGGTAGTTACAGACATGGTATCTGCCAATGGATGGAGCTCTAATCGCGCCATGGTATTGCTGAAATCGAAAGACCTTGTACACTGGACTTCCAATATCGTGAATATCCAGAAGAAATATCCCGATCAGGAAAACCTGAAACGTGTGTGGGCGCCACAAACGATTTATGACAAGGAGGCCGGGAAATACATGATCTATTGGTCCATGCAACATGGCAATGGTTCGGACATCATTTATTATGCTTATGCTAACAAGGATTTTACCGATATAGAAGGAGAATCAAAACCGCTGTTTCTTCCGAAAAACGAAAAGTCATGTATTGACGGAGATATCATTTATAAAGACGGGCTTTATCACCTGTTCTATAAAACGGAAGGGAATGGAAATGGCATTAAAAAGGCTGTTACTTCCTCTCTGACCTCTGGACTGTGGACGGAATCGGATGACTATAAGCAGCAGACAAAGGATGCAGTAGAAGGTGCGGGCATCTTTCCATTGATTGGATCGGATAAGTATATCTTGATGTATGATGTGTATATGAAAGGCAAATACCAGTTTACCGAGAGTTCCGATCTGGAACATTTCAAAGTGATTGACCATGCTATCAGTATGGATTTCCATCCACGCCACGGCACTGTCATACCGATTACCCAAAAAGAGTTGAAACGCCTCTTCAAGGTCTATGGTAAACCCGAAGGTTTCTGAACTAAAATATCTCGTGGGACAGGAGAAAAATACCTGTCCCTGATTTGTTAAACCAATTGTTTTTCAGGCGGGTAATCTTCGCTTCCCAGTGAGTATTCCCATCCTTTTGTTTTCTTTTGAGTTATTCTGATAAGATGGATTCAACTAGTTGTAATCCAGGAAAACAGTATACGATATGGGGAAAAGTGTATATTTTACCCTTGTTTACTTGTTTCTTATATATTTTTTAAGTGTATAATTACCAATTATTATATGAAACACGCTTGTTAGAATGATGAAAATCTTAACTTTGCGATTGATAATCTTAATGCAATATATACCATGAGAAAATTATTCCTCTTTTTAGTTGTCTTGTTTTTGTCGTTCCAGCAGCTCACTTTAGCTGCAATCAAAGAAATGACGAGTACACCCGATTCGGTTTATCTGTTTTCTTTTGCAACTTCCGGAGACGACGGACGCAGCGGACTCCGTTTTGCCTGGAGTACAGATAAAGAAAATTGGTTTGAAAGTGGCCGGAACTACGGATATCTCCGGTGCGATTATAGCCGCTGGGGATCACAGAAGAAAATGCTCGATCCTTATTTGAAACAATCGCCCGATGGCGAATGGATTTGTACCTGGAAACTGAATGACCATGATGGATACGGCCAGGCTACTTCCAAGGATTTAATCAACTGGACCAGTCAGAAATATCCCCGTACTACGCCGGATTTTGACGGAGTGAGAGTGAAAGCTATTGTTGCCGGAGAAGAGCAGAAAGGAAATATCAACCGGGTAGCTTGGACCTTGGTGGATGGATTGGATAAAAATTATGGCTGGAATCAATATCGGAACTCATTACATGGAGAACGTCCGGTACAGGATGGAGAACGTTTTGCCGGTTTGAAGCCTGTAAAAGCAACGGTCACTGTACAACCGGAAGGTGCAAAAGCCATTAGTGATGTATTGCTGGGCGCTTTTTTTGAAGACATCAATTATTCGGCAGACGGAGGACTCTATGCAGAACTTATCCAAAACCGCGACTTCGAGTACGACCCTTCGGACAGGGAAGGAGATAAGAACTGGAACAGCACTCATTCTTGGGCACTGAAAGGAGAGAAAACGACTTTCACTATTGATACTACCGACCCTATTCATATCAATAACCCACATTATGCCGTGCTGAATGTAGAACAACCGGGAGCTGCATTAGAAAATACAGGTTTTGATGGAATCGCACTGAACACCGGAGAGAAATATGATTTTTCCATCTTCGCCCGGGTTCCGCAGGGTAAATCAAATAAATTGCAGGTTCGTCTGGTAGATGGAAAAGGAAATGTGTGTGGAGAAACTTCTCTAACAGTGTCTTCCCGTCAATGGAAAACATATAAAGCGGTGATAACTGCTAAAGCTACTGCGGACACTCATCTCGAAATCATCCCTCAATCTGTTGGTGAATTGAATCTGGACATGATTTCCCTATTCCCGCAGAATACATTTAAAGGACGTAAGAACGGGCTTCGCAAAGATCTGGCTCAAGTGTTGGCTGATATTCATCCCCGTTTCATCCGTTTCCCCGGTGGCTGTGTGGCTCATGGTGATGGCTTGAAAAACATTTATCAATGGAAAAACACAGTCGGTCCGTTAGAAGCAAGAAAGGCGCAACGTAACCTTTGGGGTTATCATCAAAGCATGGGACTGGGATATTTTGAATATTTTCAATTCTGCGAAGATATTGGTGCGGAACCGCTTCCGGTATTGGCTGCTGGTGTTCCTTGCCAGAACTCTGCCTGTCACGGTGACTTGAGAGGCGGGCAGCAAGGCGGTATCCCAATGAGCGAAATGGGTGCTTATATTCAGGATATTCTTGATCTGATAGAATGGGCAAACGGCGACGCTAAGAAGACAAAGTGGGGAAAGGTACGTGCCGAAGCAGGCCATCCGAAACCTTTCAACCTGAAATACATCGGTATCGGAAATGAAGATCTCATCACCGATATCTTCGAAGAACGTTTTACAATGATATTTAATGCCATCAAAGAAAAATATCCGGAAATGATCGTTGTAGGTACAGTAGGACCGTTCAATGAAGGTACAGACTACGTAGAAGGATGGAAACTGGCCGACAAACTGGGTGTGCCGATGGTGGACGAACATTATTATCAGACTCCGGGATGGTTCCTGAACAATCAGGATTTCTACGATAAATACGACCGTTCGAAAAAGACAAAAGTATATCTGGGCGAATATGCGACTCATATCCCGGGACGAAAAGCGAATATCGAAACTGCACTGACGGAAGCTCTTTATCTTGCTGCCCTGGAACGCAATGGAGACGTTGTACACATGACTTCTTACGCTCCTCTTCTCGCCAAAGAAGGACATACCCAATGGAATCCGGATTTGATTTACTTCAATAACCGGGAAGTGAAACCGACCACCGGATATTATGTGCAGAAACTCTACGGACAGAATGCCGGAAACGAATATTTGCCGTCGAAGATCACTTTGGATAATAAAGACGATAAAGTGCAGAAACGTTTTGCTTCTTCCATTGTCCGCGATTCGGCAAGTGGAGATGTGATTGTGAAGTTGGTCAACTTACTTCCTGTAGAGGTGAATACTCATGTCGACCTTTCCGGAATCGGTGCGGTACAGCCTTCTGCAAAGAGAACCGTACTGACCGGTAAACCGGCAGATACTCCGCTACCTGTTGAAGATACGGTGGAAGTGGCAGAAAAGTTTGATTGCCAATTGCCTGCCTACTCTTTTACGGTGATCCGGATAAAAAAGGCAAATGAGAAATAACAGGAAATAAATGAAGAACATAATAACATGAATAATATGAAGAAGATAATAAGCGCTCTGATGGTGGCTGGTTGCTGTCTGACTTCGCTGATGGCACAAGACGTAGTCGTGAAAGGACCGGATGAAAAACTGCAATTGGTTGTCTTTACTTCCCCTACCGAAAAGCCAAGTTATTCCATTACCTATAATGGGAAAAACATGCTGGAGAAATCGCCTTTGGGTATGAACACGGATATCGGTGACTTTGCTAAAGGAATGAAACTGACAGGGCATACGGTCACCCCTATTGATACTGTCTACTATCAGGATCGTATTAAAACTTCACAAGTGCATTATCAGGCAAACGAGCTGAACTGTCATTTTGAGAACCCGAAAGGACAGAAAATGGATGTTGTCTTTCGTGTCAGCAACAATGATGTAGCTTTTCGTTATGCCCTGCCGCGTCAGGATGGAAAAGGAAGTGTAACGGTGACTGCCGAAGAAACCGGTTTCCGTTTTCCGCAACAGACTACTACTTTCTTGTGTCCGCAAAGCGATGCCATGATAGGATGGAAGCGTACAAAACCCAGTTATGAGGAAGAATACAAGGCAGATGCTCCGATGAGTGACCGTTCCCAGTACGGGCATGGTTACACATTCCCTTGCCTGTTCCGTATCGGTGACGATGGTTGGGTGCTGGTCAGCGAGACAGGAGTGGATAGTCGATATTGCGGCTCACGCTTGAGTGATGTGAGCGAAGGTAATTTGTATACGGTTGCTTTCCCAATGGCAGAAGAAAATAATGGCAACGGAACGGTTGCTCCGGCATTTGCCTTGCCGGGAGCTACTCCCTGGCGTACCATAACAGTTGGCGAAACTTTGAAACCGATTGTGGAAACAACTATTGCGTGGGATGTCGTGCGTCCTCTTTATGAAACAAAATATGACTACCGTTTCGGACGCGGCACATGGAGCTGGATTCTTTGGCAGGATGGTAGTATCAACTATGACGATCAGGTGCGATATATTGATTTTGCTGCCGCAATGGGGTATGAGTATGCGTTGATTGATAACTGGTGGGATACGAACATCGGTCGCGAACGCATGAAGTCTTTGGTAGAATACGCACGTAGTAAAGGCGTGGAACTCTTCTTATGGTATAGCTCTTCCGGTTATTGGAATGATATTGAGCAAGGACCGGTTAATCACATGGACAACGCCATTATCCGCAAACGGGAGATGAAATGGTTACAGAGTCTCGGAGTAAAAGGCATTAAAGTCGATTTCTTTGGTGGTGACAAGCAAGAGACGATGCGCCTGTATGAAGATATCTTGAGTGATGCCGACGATCACGGCCTGATGGTGATCTTCCACGGTTGTACAATCCCTCGCGGATGGGAACGCATGTATCCGAATTATGTTGGTAGTGAAGCCGTACTGGCATCCGAGAATATGGTATTCAACCAGCACTTCTGCGATAGAGAGGCTTTCAATGCTTGTCTGCATCCGTTTATCCGCAATACGGTGGGTAGCATGGAATTTGGCGGCTGTTTCCTGAACAAACGACTGAACCGCAACAATGACGGAGGAACTACGCGTCGCACTACTGATATATTCCAACTGGCCACTACTGTATTATTTCAGAATCCGGTACAAAACTTTGCACTTGCTCCCAACAACCTGGAAGATGTTTCTCCTGTTTGTATGAACTATATGAAAGCGGTTCCTACCACTTGGGACGAGACACGCTTCATTGATGGATATCCGGGGAAATATGTAGTCTTGGCACGTCGTCACGGTGACACTTGGTATGTGGCGGCCATTAATGCCGGGAAAGAAATAGTAAAGTTGAAACTGGATTTAGAAATGTTTGCCGGGAAAACGGTTTCCCTGTATAAGGATGATAAGAAAGGAGAACCGCAGCTTGTGCCGTTAAAAGTGAAAGAGAACGGTAAAGTGCAGCTGGAGATTCTTTCACAGGGAGCAGCTGTATTGGTAAACAATTAGTCTGCTAATGAAATTCATACTCTCTCGGAACGTTAAGTTTGGGATCGTTGGAAGGTTATAAAAGATGAATATCTAGCAAAAGTTTGGTAGAATCAATATTTATAGTGTAATTTGTGTAGCATAAAAAGTGCTACACAAATTACGCTATAAATAATTGCTTGAATATGAATGACGTAAATAACCCTTTTCTGATTTATGCCTATGCGGGACCTAAGTACTTCTGTGACCGGGTAGAAGACACAGAACGCCTTATTTCCGCTTTACGGAATGGAAGAAATGTGACCTTAATGAGTCCTCGCCGTATGGGTAAGACCGGATTGATACAGAACGCATTTTATCAGATCCGTCAGGATTATCCGGAGGCAGCCTGTTTTTATATGGATATTTTTTCTACTACATGTCTGGATGATTTTATCATTCAGTTCGGGCAGACTGTGATTGGTAAATTAGATAATTTATCGCAGAAGACGTTGGCGGCAATCAGCGGCTTTTTTAAAAGTTGCCGTTTAGTGTTTTCCCCGGATGTCTTAACGGGAGTGCCACAAGCAACTCTTGATTTTCAACCTTCCCAGGCACAAGCAACATTAAAAGAGATTTTTGATTACCTGGAACATTCGGGAAAGGAATGTTATATTGCTATTGATGAGTTTCAGCAGATCACTGAGTATCCGGAAAAAGGGGTAGAGGGCTTGTTACGTTTTTACATTCAGTTTTTACCTCATGTACATTTCATTTTTTCAGGAAGCAAACAGCATCTTATGGCAGAAATGTTTGGATCTGCAAAACGTCCTTTTTACCGGAGTACGGAAAAGATGAATCTGGCACCTATCCCTTTAGAACATTATTCCCTTTTTGCCATACGTTGGATGCAGGCAGGAGGAAAAGAATTGAGTGATGAACTTTTCCGGATGATTTACCAACGTTTTAATGGTTATACATGGTATATACAGTATGTGCTGAACCGGCTTTATGAACAAAGGGAAGCTATCTTGAATGAAACCATATTTGAGAAATGTTTGGCGGATATAGTTCGCTCCGAGGTGGATGAATATCAGCGTCTATATGGTATGTTGACCGAAAATCAGTCTACTTTGTTGCGTGCTATCGCCCGGGAGCAATTCGTCTCGGCCATTAATAGCTCTCTATTTATTAAGAAGTATGGATTGAAAGGATCGAGTAGTATTAATGCAGCTCTTAAATTTCTGATTAATAAGGAATATGTGTTTAAGGCAGAAGAGGGATATTGTGTGTACGATCGTTTTATGGAATTGTGGTTGCAGACATTGCCTTACGCTGGTATACTAAAATAATCATATTCAAGAAAAGACCCTTCACCTTTCACAATGCCCTGTTCATCGGCATTAGCGGGTGAAGGGCTGGCTTTCACCTTCCTTTCACCTTTCTACCCTGATTTTCACAGATTGTCTATTCTGCTAAATCCTTCATCTATCGTTGGCAGAAGAAGTGTTAATAGATAGTTTCCAAACTATTATAGGAAAACTTCTTTTCTATAAGGGATAAACTTCCTTTGTATAGGACCTAAACTTTTTTTGCATTATAAGAAAACTATAAATGCAAGCTTTGATTATATAAATGAAACTTTCATTTATATAATTGCAAGTTTTGTTTTTATAAACGCAACTTTCATTTATAGATTGCATTTAATGAAAAGTAAGTTTACATACTGGTAATAGGAAGTTTACCTATAATCAAAAGAAAGTTTGTTATTAATGAAAGAGAGGGCAGTTAGTAATGAATAAGGAAGCAGGTCAGGTGTGTCTTCAGTTGCATAGATAGATGTAGCGATGAATTAATTCAAATCCGTGAAAAACAAATAAGTAATAATGGCGTAGTGCGGTTCTCTTGATAGACAATAATCTAAAAACAGACAAAAAAGAATGATAATTCTCTCATTAAATAGATAAAAGTGTTTATTTTTGTTGCAATAAAACTACAAATCTACTATATGAAAAATAAACGATGCGTAAATATTGTTAATAGAAAGATTATACTTCTTTTATTTTTATTCTGCATGCAACCTTCTACTGCACTACTTGCATCAGGAGATAACCTTGTCGCCAATCTGAAATTCAAGCGGTTTCCTGCCTTGAATAATTTGCCATCGGACGAAATACAAAAAATATATCAGGATAAAGATGGATTTGTTTGGCTGGCAAGTCGTTATGGCTTCTATCAATATGACGGTTATGAAACTACTTTGTATAAATCAAACCTGTATACTCCCGGACTGCTGACTAATAATAATATCCTCTGTTTGGCGGACGACTATGACCATAACTTGTGGATAGGTACGCAGGAAGGTTTGAATATATTGGATAAGAAAACCGGAGAAATAAAGAAAATACTGTTTCCCGTCATTCCGAACAATGTGATATCTTGTCTGCTGGTGATGCGTGACCATTCCGTTTGGCTGGGTACGGATGCCGGATTGTGTAAGTACGATGCCGAAAATGGCACGTTTGTGGTTTATAACCGGGAACTGACCGGAGGAGTGTTGGATTATACCGCTATTAAATCATTGTTGGAAGATTCGGAGGGGGATTTGTGGATAGGTACCTGGTCGTCGGGGTTATATAGATATGTCCCTTCCACCGAAAAATTTTATGCTTATCCTACCATGAATGAACGTAATTCTGCACATGTCATTTATGAAGATACAAATAAGAATATTTGGGTAGGCAGTTGGGACTGTGGGCTTTTTAAACTTAACAACCCCAAAAATCTCCGGACGGTATCTTATGTGAACTATCGGCATAAAACAGGTGACAGTACAAGTTTATCCGATGATATTGTGTATGATATAAATGAAGACCTGAATACCGGGACATTATGGGTAGGGACCCGTAGCGGACTAAGTATTATGAGTAAAAATATCCCCGGCCGCTTCATTAATTATAAGTCCCGCAGTTCTTCCCATTACATCTTTTGTGATGAAATCAATACAATTCTGCGCGATAAGGCAGGAATGATGTGGATTGGTTCTATCGGTGGAGGCGTATTGGCGGTTGATACAAATCAACCGATGTTTGCTTTCCATAGTCTGGATTTTGCGGACAATGATATCCCCATTACTTCCGTACGTGCATTGTTTGCGGATTCAGAACGTAATATTTGGATGGGGATTGGTACGTATGGGTTGGCTTGCGTTGAATCTGTGACCGGTAAACTGAAGTCTCATTCACAAATGCCGGAATTTGCAGGCATAACTGTTCCGACCGTTTACTCTGTGATGCAACGGCGGAATAGCGGGGAAATCTGGTTTGGCACTTACGATGGGGGAATTTTTATTTATCAGAAGGGGGAGAAAGTCAGGAACCTGACGGTGGATAACTGTAAATTCTTGGGTAACTCCTGTGTCTTTGCACTTTATGAGGATGAACATGGAAACTGCTGGGTAGGAACTCGTGGCAGTTTGGGAGTATTGTTGGCTAATGGAAAGAGTTTTTTGTTCAGTAATATAACATTTACGGACAATACACGGCTTGACTGGTTTTATGTGCGCGACATCATCACCGACAGTGAGAATAGTGTGTGGATAGCGACTTCAAACTACGGGATAATTCATATTCAGGGGGATATTCAGCATCCTTCCACTTTAAAGTATAGCAATTACAGCTTTTATAACGGAGCCTTGACGACAAATAATGTGTTGTGTCTTTATGAAGACAAGGCCGGATGTTTGTGGGCAGGGACAGAAGGAGGAGGACTTTATCTTTACGACCGTAAAAATGACCGCTTTGATGGGAAAAATCAGGAATATAATATTCCCGGTGATATGGTCGGCAGTATTGAAGAAGATAAAACTGGAAATCTGTGGTTAGGTACCAATGCGGGGTTGGTGAAGTTGGGTGCACAACCGATAGAACGGGATGCAGTGGTTCGCGTATATACTGAAGTTGACGGGCTGCAAGGGAATTTCTTCATTTCCCAGTCTGCATGCAGCCGCGACGGAGAATTGTTTTTTGGAGGATACAGGGGATATAACTGTTTCTTTCCGGAGAATATGGAAGAGAAACAGAGAGAGGTGTCGCTTGCTATTACTGATATTAAGATATTCAACCGCTCCATAACTTTGTTGCCATTGGATATACAGCGAAAAATATCTAAGTTCACTCCGGCTTTCACTCAAAAAATAGAATTACCTTACCAATACAATAATTTTAGTATAGAGTTTGCCACACTTACCTATAAGAATCCGGAACTGAATCGATATGCCTATCAGTTGGAAGGATTTGATAAAGAATGGGTATACACGAATGCCGACCGACGTTTCGCTTACTATAATAATTTGGAAAGCGGAACTTATACATTCCGTCTGAAGGCAACCAATGAAAATGGAATATGGAGCGGTTATGTCCGAGAATTGACGGTTGTGGTACTTCCCCCGTTTTGGGCAACTTGGTGGGCGTACATCTTATATGTATTGTTGGTTGCCGGAGCAGTTTTCTGGCTGTTCCAAATCACGCGCAACCGCATTTTGTTGCGTAATGAGCTTCGGTTGCGCGAAATGGAAAAAATGAAGGCGGAGGAATTGAATCATGCCAAACTGCAATTCTTTACCAATATAACTCATGAATTACTGACACCGCTTACCATTATTTCTGCCACGGTGGACGAACTTAAAACTCAGGCTCCCTGGCATACCGACTTGTATGCGGTGATGCAGAGCAATATCCATCGGTTGATACGTTTGCTGCAACAAATTTTGGAATTTCGTAAGGCAGAAACAGGGAATTTAAAGCTTCGGGTCTCTCCCGGAGACATAGCCGCTTTCGTGAAAAAGGAAGCGGAAAGCTTTCAGCCTTTGATAAAGAAATCGAAAATACATTTCTCTGTATTGTGTAACCCGGAGTCAATCACAGGTTATTTTGATACGGACAAGTTGGATAAGATTCTATATAATTTACTGTCTAATGCGGCTAAATATACAGTAGAAGGCGGCTTTATACAAGTCACTCTGTCGTATGCGGAAGATAGAGACCATGTACTCCTGAAAGTGAAAGATAACGGAAAAGGAATTTCAAAAGAGAAGCAGACAACTCTTTTTCAACGTTTTTATGAAGGAGACTATCGCAAGTTCAACACGATTGGGACGGGAATCGGACTGTCGCTGACCAAAAATCTGGTAGAACTGCATGAAGGTACGATCTCTGTAGAGAGTGAAACCGGGCAAGGTGCGGAGTTTATTGTTTGTATTCCTATTGACCGCTCTTATTTCAGAGAAGACCAGATTGATGATGAAGCTATCGTGCCGATACAGAAAATGATGACTTACGCTGAAGAAGAAGATACGCAGCCAATGGATGATTCGGAGGTAGAGAAGAAGAAACATTCGGTGTTGGTGATAGAAGACAATGAAGAGTTACTGCAACTTATGACAAGACTGTTGAAACGTGAATATAATGTATTTACTGCGGAAAACGGGAAGGAAGGAATTTCCGTGTTGGAGAATGAGGACATAGATTTGATAGTGTCGGATGTGATGATGCCCGAAATGGACGGGATAGAGTTTTGCAAATATGTGAAAAGTAATCTGGAGATCAGTCATATACCTGTGATACTGTTGACTGCCAAGAATAAGGAAGAAGACCGGGCGGAAGCTTATGAAGTGGGGGCGGATGCTTTTATCAGCAAACCATTCAATCTGCCTGTGCTTTATGCACGTATCCGTAATCTGTTGAAATATAAGGAAGGAGTAGTACGCGACTTCAAACATCAGTTGGTATTCGAGTTGAAGGATTTGAATTATACAAGTCTGGATGAGGATTTTCTGCAAAGGGCTATTGATTGTGTGAATGGGCATTTGGAAGATGCTGAATTTGATCAGCCACAGTTCGCTGATGAAATGAAAACCAGTAAGTCTACCTTATATAAGAAACTTAAATCTTTGACAGGGCTGAATACGTCGGCCTTTATTCGTAATGTCCGCCTGAAATCTGCCTGTCGGATCATGGAGGAAAAAGGTAGTAATATCCGTATCTCCGAATTGGCTTATGCGGTGGGATTCAATGATCCCAAATATTTCAGTTCCTGCTTTAAGAAAGAGTTCGGAATGTTACCTTCAGAGTATATTGAACGCTTCTTGGCTGTTCCTGCCAAGTAAGAGGGAAGAATCTTCGTATTCACAGGTTGAATTATCATTCAATTTGGTAGAGTAATTAAAATTCACCCTAAGATAAGTATTATTGGAGCCCTGCTGATAGGAGGGTTCTTACATTTGCATTGGTTTTTCTACATGGATGATAGAATAACCATATAGTTCACTTAATGTTTAATCTTAATATTTATACTAAATGGAAAGACAAAAGCAATTCTATGAAGGACAAGCGGGAAAGAAATGTCGGCTATTGCCGATAGCACTCTCGTTGTTTTTGTTTCTTTTGATTCCTCTGAAAGGATATGGTGATGACAGGCCCATGTCAGAGGTAGTGCAACAACATTCCAAAGTGACAGGTACGGTGGTGGATGCCAATGGTGAGCCTGTGATTGGTGCTAATGTAACGTTAGTGGGAACGACGCTGGGGACCATTACCGATATAGACGGGCGTTTCTCTCTCAATGCGAATTCCGGTGCGAAAATTAAAGTTAGTTTTATCGGTTACAAGGAAAAAGTGGTAACCATTAAGAAAGGTATTAGTCTCAATATAGTTTTGGAAGAAGATGCACAGTCATTGGGAGAAGTTCAGGTAGTAGCTTATGGTGTACAGAAAAAGGTGTCCATCACGGGAGCTATTTCTTCTATGAAGGGAGATGATTTGCTGAAAACTCCGGCAGGGTCTTTATCCAATGTGTTGTCCGGGCAAATAACCGGTATTTCATCCGTACAGTATTCGGGTGAGCCGGGAGCGGATGCGGCAGATATTTATGTACGTGGTGTCGCTACATGGAACAATGCGAAGCCGTTGATTCAGGTAGATGGTGTAGAACGTGACTTTTCACAGATTGACCCGAATGAAATAGAGAGTGTGACTGTGTTGAAAGATGCTTCAGCTACAGCAGTATTCGGTGTGCGGGGTGCCAATGGCGTTATCTTGATTACTACCAAACGTGGTGCGGAAGGAAAGGCTAAGGTTTCTTTCTCCACATCGGCGGGTGTCAATGTGCGGACGAAAGATTTGGAGTTTGCCAATTCCTACCAGTACGCTTCCTATTATAATATGATGAAAGTCAATGATGGTGGAGTGGCTACTTTTAGCGACGAACAGTTGGAAACGTTCCGTAATCACTCTAATCCGTTGCTGTATCCGGATATTAACTGGATTGATTATTGTATGAATAAGGCTGCTTTTCAGTCTCAACATAATGTGAATATATCAGGTGGAACCAGTAATATGAAATATTTCGTCTCTGCCGGTTTGTTTACACAGGGTGGTATGTTCAAACAGTTTAATGCGACGGATGACTTTAATTTTGATTATAAGCGATACAATTATCGCGCTAATTTGGACTTTGATGTAACGAAGACGACCTTGCTTTCAGTGAATATTGGCGGTCGTATAGAAACCAAACGTACTCCGGAATCAGGTGAAGACCAGAACCAGTTGTTCCGTAAGCTTTATTGGGCGGTTCCTTTTGCGGGTGCAGGTATTGTAAACGGTGAACGGGTCGTATCTAATTCTGAGATTCTTCCTTTTACGGGAGTGGACGGATTGAGTTCTTATTATGGAAAAGGTTTTCAGACAAAGACGACAAATGTTCTGAATGTAGACCTTGCATTGAACCAGAAGTTGGACTTCATCACAAAAGGACTGTCCGTAAAACTGAAAGGTGCTTATAATTCAGAATATGCCAATACCAAAAAGGCAAGTTCATCCAAGGCTTATTATACGCCTGTTGCAAATGCGGATGGTTCTATTTCTCTTCGTAAATATGGAACTGATTCTCAATTAAGTTACGGGGAACCTGACAATGGCTTTTCTAAAGCACGTAACTGGTATATGGAGCTGGCTTTGAATTATGCCCGTAAGTTTGGTGACCATAATGTGACAGGATTGTTATTGTATAATCAGTCGAAGAAATATTATCCGTCAGAGTACTCCGACATACCTACCGGATATGTAGGTTTGGTAGGACGTGTGACCTATGATTGGAAAACCCGTTATATGGCAGAGTTTAATGCGGGCTATAATGGTTCGGAGAACTTCCGTCCGGGAAATCGGTATGGTTTCTTTCCGGCTGGTTCATTGGGGTGGGTTGTAAGTGAGGAGTCTTTCTTCCAGCCGATTAAGAGCGTAGTGAATTATTTAAAGTTGCGCGCCTCTGTAGGAATGGTGGGTAATGATGTATCACAACGATTCTTATATTTGCCCGATTCCTATCAATATGGTGATGGTGGATATTATTTTGGACAGAATGTTGGAAATAAAATGCCTGGTGCCAGTGAAGTCAGCCGTTCTAATCCGGATGCCAAGTGGGAGACTGCTATAAAGCAGAATTATGGAATGGATGCCACTTTCTTGGCAGAGCGTTTGACGGTTTCTTTAGATTACTTTAGGGAAGATCGTAGTGATATCTTATCTAAACCGGATTATTTGCCGGGTATTTTGGGAATGTCACTTCCTTCCGTGAACGTTGGAGAAACATTGAATAGAGGATTTGAAGTACAGTTGAAGTGGAATGAAACTCTGAAGAATGATTTCAGATACTGGGCAAATTTCAATATTTCTTTCTCAAGAAATAAAATCGTCTATAAAAATGAGGTAGAACAAAATGAACCTTGGATGTATGAGACAGGGCGTAGAATCGGTTCCCGTTCAATGTATAAGTTTTGGGGATTTTATGATGAAACGGCGGATATGCGTTATCAGGAAGAGTTTGGACATCCGATAGCTAATCATGGTATTACGTTGGTGCCTGGTGACTGTGTTTATGTGGACTTGAATGCCGATGGTGAAATAAATTCCAATGATGCTACGCGCGATATAGGATATACGGATATGCCGGAATATACTGCCGGATTGAATACCGGGTTCAGTTGGAAGAACTTCGATTTCTCTATGCAATGGACAGGAGCTTGGAATGTGGATCGCATGTTGGACGAATTCAGACGTCCGTTGGGTGATACGAATGAAAAGGGATTGTTGCTCTATCAGTATAATACGACGTGGCGTTCATCGGCTGATACATTCACTGCTAAATTCCCGCGTACTTCCAGTTTGCATGCTTCCAATAATTATGCTGGGTCTGACTTGTATCTGATTAATGCCAGCTATTTGCGTCTGAAAAGTGTGGAAATAGGCTATAATTTCAATTTCCCTTTCATGAAGAAATTGAAAATGGATAATTGCCGGTTATATGTAAATGGATATAATCTGATTACTATTACCGGATTCAAATGGGGAGACCCGGAATCTCGTCAGAGTTCTCGCCCTAATTATCCTTTGACACGTGTGTTTAATGTTGGATTGAAACTTGGATTCTAATGCTTTATGAATAATATGATGAAACATTTTAGTAAATGGTTTATAGCGGCATTTGTGGGAGTAGCTTTGTTTGTCTCTTCTTGTGTCGATCAGGTAAAATTTGGAGATAGCTTTCTGGAAAAAGCTCCAGGTGTGGCAGTAACGCAAGATACAATCTTCGGAAAAGCTACGTATGCCCGTGCTTTCTTGTGGGATACTTATAGCAAACTTTATTACGCACTCCCAGTATATTGGAATACGGTGGAGGGAAAAATGAATACCGGAATCTTTGAAATGATGTCCGATTGTTGGCATAGCCATACAGACTGGAATGGAATTAACCGGAAATACTATTCAGGCTCTTATAAGGCCGGAGATGAGGATAGTAGCGATGATACACGCTTCGGGTATACGAAAGAGAACTGTTGGGAGGCGATTCGCGCTGCGTTGCTTTTTGTGGAGAATGTAGGTCGAGTTCCGGATATGGAGGATGCAGAGAAAAAGCGTTTGGCGGCAGAGGCTAAGGTGATTGTCGCATCTCGTTACTTTGATTTATTTCGTCATTTTGGAGGACTTCCTTTAATCAAGGAAACTTATGACGTACAGCCTTCTTATGAATTGCCTCGCGCTACGGTGGAAGAAACAGTGAAGTATATGGTTGATCTTTTAGATGAGGCTGCTGCTACTCCCGAACTCCCGTGGGATTTGGGTACAGATGACACGAACTGGCAAGGACGTTTCACCAAAGCGGCCGCTATGGGACTAAAGTGTAAGATTCTTTTGTTTGCAGCCAGTCCGTTATTTAATGATGATGAACCTTATTGTACGGAACCGCCACAAGATGCTGTGACTAATCATCAGGTGTGGTATGGTGCTTATAAGCCGGAATTGTGGGAGCAGTGTTGGCAGGCTTGTGATGATTTTTTTAAGGAACTTCAAGCAAAAGGATATTATGAACTGACGCAGGCGACAGAAGCTACAGCAAAAGGTTACAGAGATGCCTACAATAAGGCTTATTTTACTCGTGAGAATAATAAAGAACTGTTGATTTCTACGCATATTTCCCGCTTTAGTAAATTTAATTCATGGGATGAATGGCAGTATATTTTTGTCAATAGCGGAAATGGTACGGTTATTACGGGTGGACTAACTCCTACATTAGAATTTATGGAGATGTTTCCAATGAGTAAGGGTGAACCTTTCCAGTTGAATTCTACCACAAATCCGTTTTATACGGACAATGATTATAACAAGCCGATTCGTGACCCGCGACTGTATGAGACGATGCTGGTGAATGGAACACAGTTTGGCGATCATGCTGCCGAATTATGGATTGGAGGACGTGACAACATCAATGATACGGAGAAAGAGACTGGTAAATATGCTACTGGATTCGGATGTTATAAATTCTATAAAGAAGGTGTCAACTCACTGAAAGATAAATATCTGCAATGGCCGTATCTGCGTCTAGCAGAAATGTATCTGATTTATGCGGAGGCATTGCTAAAGTCTAAGAATGATTTAACGGGGGCTATCGAGCAAGTAAATAAGGTACGTGCCCGTGTTGGGTTAGGTGACTTGGCGGCTTGCAATCCGGATAAGAATCTGACGAACGACGCTAACGCTTTATTGGAAGAGATTCTTAGAGAGCGTGCTTGCGAACTGGGATTGGAAGATGTACGCTTGTTTGATATGACACGATATAAAAGAGATGATCTTTTCAGAAAACAACTCCACGGATTGAAGATTTATAGAAACGATGGGGGAGGAAACACGCCTTGGTCAGGAAGTACCGGAAACAGCAGCACTTATCCCAAACCAACGCAATTCACTTATGAAGCTTTTCCTTTAGTGAATCCTTCTCGTGCATGGTGGAGTAATTTTAGTCCGAAGTGGTATTTGTCAGCATTTCCACCATCAGAGGTGAATAAGAAATACGGATTGACTCAAAATCCGGGATGGAACTAATGTGGAATAACTACGATTAATGATAAGAATACAATGAAAAAATATAAGATATTAGCTTTAGCGATGTTCGCTTGTGTCACCTTGAACGGATGGGCGCAAAGTGAAGATAATGTGACCGGAAGGGTGCTCGATAAAGAAGGGAAACCGGTAGCGGGAGCTTTAGTCTCAGTTGAAGAGAATCCGTTGGTACGGGTAGCTACAGATAAAAATGGACGTTTTGAAATCATCGCGGTGAAAGGAAATCGGTTGAAAGTACAGACCGGTGATGATGCAACGAAGGTAGTGAAAGTAAACGGCGGCTCGGAACTGACCGTTGTCATGGATTACTCTTCAGAGAAAGTAAACTACGGATTTGGTCTGCAGCAAACGAATGCGGAGTCTACCGGTGCCGTATCTACTGTATATGCGGAGGATATAGACAAAAGTTCGGCTTTTTCAATCGGGAATTCCTTATATGGCAATGTGTTGGGACTGACTACCATGCAAAGTACCGGTGTGGTATGGGAACAGATGCCGTCAATGTATATTCGCGGACTGAAGACACTGAATGGCAATAATGGAATCTTGTTGGTAGTGGACGGGCTTGAGCGGGATAATAATTGGCAGGCTTTGAAATATATCACTCCGGAAGAAGTGGAATCGGTCAGTGTCCTTCGTGATGCGGCAGCATTGGCTCTTTATGGCTATAGGGGAGTGAATGGTGTAGTCAATATTGTGACAAAACGCGGTAAATACAATACTCGTGAGATTAATTTCTCCTATGATCATGCTTTTAATTATATGACACGTAAGCCGGAAATGGCGGACGCTTATATGTATGCTTCTGCTTTGAATGAGGCATTGACAAATGATGGTAAGCAGGTGCGCTATTCTCAGAATGAACTGAATGCGTTTAAGAATGGCACCTCTCCTTATCTTTATCCGAATGTAAACTGGTGGGATGAGGTCTTTCGTGATCGTGGAGCGTCAGATATCGCGACATTGAGTTTTCGCGGAGGATCTACCAAGATGCGTTATTATACGATGATGAATTTGCAGAACAATCGTGGATTTATCAAGAATTTCGATACAAATGCTGACTATTCTACTCAGGAAAAGTATTCAAAAGCTAATTTCCGTACTAACTTGGATATTGATTTGTCTCCGAAAACAAAGATGCAGGCCAATATCATGGGGATTTTGAATGAATTCAGTCGTCCGGGTATGGGCAGCGATAATTTGATAGCCAAGTTGTACCAACTGCCTTCGGCAGCTTTCCCAATTCGTACGGAAAGTGGCTTGTGGGGAGGAAACACTACTTGGGGCGAAAACTGGAATCCGGTAGCGTTGACCGAAGGACGTGCATACTCAAAAGGACATACCCGTGGATTATATGCTGATATGTCTTTGCGACAGGACTTATCTTCTTTGACAAAAGGTCTGGGGGCTTCTGTCCGTATGGGATATGACAATCTCGCTTCTTACTGGGAGAATCATACAAAAGGATATAAATATGGTATGGTATCTGTCGCTTCCTGGGAAAACGGGCTGCCGGTAGCAGGTGAGGAAATAACCGGAGGAAAAGATACGGAAATGTCGGGCGACAGCAAACTTGACTGGCAATACCGTGCCTTTAACTTTCAATTGAATGTAGACTGGCAACGTCAGTTTGGTGCGCACAGTCTGTATTCCATGTTGCTCTATACCTATAAATATGATAATGCTAAAGGCATTAATAATACGTTCTACCGTCAGAATGCGGGTTGGTATACTCATTATGGTTTTAAGAACCGTTATTTTGCGGATTTCACATTGATGGCTTCTGCTTCCAACCTGTTGGCGCCTGATCATCGTTGGAATGTATCTCCTACAGTTGGGTTGGCATGGCTTATCTCTAATGAGAAGTTCATGCAAAGTCAGAATGTGGTGAATTTCCTGAAACTACGGGCTTCGTTCGGTATGCTGAATACTGATAATATTCCCGGTAACGGTTATTGGAATGAGACCGTAGGCGGTGGTAACGGTTATCCGATAAATAACAATTTTGGTGGTGACGGAGGCTGGCATGAAGGTCGTTTGGCTTCTGTTAATGGAACCACAGAGAAAGCCTATAAATATAATGTAGGCGTGGATGCTACCTTGTTCAAGGGGTTGACTTTGACGGTAGATGGGTTTTATGAAAGACGTTCGGATATTTGGGTTAGTTCAGACGGACAAAACTCGGCGGTGCTCGGCGCAACCAGTCCCTATGTAAATGCGGGTATCGTAGATAGTTGGGGTACGGAAATCGGTGCCAATTACTGCAAGAAGATTGGTAACGTGGAATTCAATCTGGGAGGAACGTTCACTTACAACCGAAGCAAAATCATAGAGATGCTGGAAGAACCTGCCGCTTATGACTATACTCGTTCTACGGGCAACCCGGTGGGACAGATCTTTGGATTGCAGGCTATTGGATATTTTGTGGATCAGGCGGATATAGATAATAGCTTGCCGCAGCAGTTTGGACCGGTAAAGGCCGGAGATATCAAATACAAGGACATGAACGGTGATAAAGTCATTAATTCGGATGACAGAGTAGCTATGGGATATAATAGTACGTGCCCTGAAACTTATTATTCGTTCAGTCTTGGTTTGGAATGGAAGGGATTAGGTTTTAGTGCTCAATTCCAGGGAGTGGGAAATTATACGGCGATTTTGTCAGGAACTTACTATCATCCTTTGGTGGATAATACGACAATTTCTAATTATGTTTTCCGGAATCGCTGGACACCGGAAACTCCGAACGCTCGTTTTCCAAGGTTGACAACGGAGACTGTTGATAACAACTTACAGACAAGTTCTTTGTGGCTGGCAGATCGTTCTTTCTTAAAGTTGCGCAATTGTGAAGTGTACTACAAGCTCCCTTCTTCTTGGTTGAACAAATTCTGGATGAAAAATGCGAAAGTATATGTAAGAGGAGTCGATTTGCTTTGCTTCGATAGTATTGACCAACTGGATCCGGAAGCGATGAGTACTTCTTATCCTGCTACTCGTTCTATTCATGTTGGTTTGTCGGTAGGATTTTAACGTTTAACGCTATAAAAAGAAAGAAACTATGAAATTGAAAAATATATGCTTAGGAATAGCTTGTATAGCGGTGGTGTCAGCTTGCAGCGATAAAATGGATTATCATGAATACACATCATACGATAAGGGCTATGTCTTTTCGGACTTTTCCCGTACGGCAGGATTTGTGAATAATATCTATAGTTATCTGGATTCTGATTTACCAAGTTATCAGTCAATGGCTTCCGCTTGTGATGAAGCAGAAATGGCTGTTACTTATTCATCCGTTCTCGACTATACGAATGGTGCTTGGAGTGCATTGAATCCTAAATCTCTATGGGGGTATTATTCTGGTATTCGCGCGGCTAATTATTATCTGGAAGAAAGTAAAGAACTGGATTTCTATGATCTACGCTATGCACAGGATTATGAGGCTCAAATGAATAGGTTCAACCGTTACCAATATGAAGTTCGTCTGCTACGGGCATATTACTATTTCTTGCTAGTGCGTGCGTATGGGGATGTGCCTTTTACACAGAATGTATTGACAGAGAAAGAAGCCAATTCTCTTTCACGTACTCCGGCATCAGAAATATTTGATTTTATTATCAGTGAATGTGAGGAAGTGGCACCGGAATTGCCTGTTTCTTATTCTGCTTTGGACAATGACGCTGCAGGTGGCTCCAATCCGGAGGCTGGTCGTGTCACACAGGGAACGGCTTTGGCTTTAAAAGCCCGTGCCACATTATATAGAGCAAGCAAGTTGTTCAGTGGTGGTGAAGATCGGAATTTATGGCGTGAAGCTGCTATGGCTAATAAGGCTGTTATTGATTATTGTACGGCTAACGGCATCCGGCTTGGAAAATATACGGATATTTGGGGTACTGATAATTATCAAGCTTCTGAAATGATTTTCGTTCGTCGTATCGGAGATACAAGTAGCCCGGAATATACAAACTTCCCGGTTGGTATGGAGAATGCCAATTCTGGTAATTGCCCGACACAAACATTGGTGGATGCTTATGAATCTAAGGCTAATGGAGATAAAGATCCTCGTTTCAGCATGACAATCGCTTGCAATGGTGACAAATGGCCGAATACGAATCCGAATCCGTTGGAAACATTTATTGGTGGTAAGAACGGCTTACCTCTTCCTTATGCTACCCCCACCGGTTATTATTTGAAGAAGTATTTGGATGCGTCTACTGATATCAGTGCGGAGAGTGGTAGTGGAGGTAAAAGGCATAACTGGGTCATTTTCCGTTTGGGAGAATTCTATCTGAATTACGCAGAGGCAATATTCCGCTATTTGGGCTCAGCCGGTGCCACAGACAATGAATTTAAAATGTCGGCTTGCGCAGCTGTCAATAAGGTGCGTCAGCGTTCGGATGTACAAATGCCGGATTTTCCTGATGATATTTCTAGAACTGATTTCTGGGAACGGTATAAAAAAGAAAGAATGGTAGAATTGGCTTTTGAACAACATCGTTTCTGGGATGTCCGTCGATGGAAAGAAGGTGGCTTCACTAATATCGGGCGTATGGAGATTACTAAAAATGCGGATGGGAGCTTCCGTTATAATCGAATAAATAAGCCATTGGTTTGGGATGATAAGATGTATTTCTTTCCGATTCCGGCTTCGGAAATGCGTAAGAATCCGAATTTGAATCAGAATCCGGGATGGTAAGTTTAGTTAATGAAAAAGATAAAAGCTATGAAATTGAATATTAAACATATGATTGCAGCCTTTACTTTTCTGGGAATGGTTGGTTGTGATAAGAATTTTGAAGAATTCGATATAGTAGGGGGAGGAGCTCCGGCAGCCGTTGAACTTTCGACTGTCATACCGGAGGCTTTACCGGGGCAGATAAAACTGTCATGGAAAGCACCGGAAGGAGATTATGCTTATATGCAGATTCGCTATTATGATCCTTTGCAAAAGAAAAATGTTTGTAAGATTGCTTCTAAGGGAACAACGGAAATGTTGATAGAGAATACTCGTGCACGTTTCGGAGACTATACGTTCTATTTGCAGACTTTTAATGCGGCTCATGAAGCTGGAACGGTTCAGGAATTAAAAGCGCGGTCGGGAGCGATGCCAGCATCGTATACGGAGAAATCTCGTGCACAAGTTAGCCTGACGGTAGACCAGTTATCTTGTAATTATCCGGATGCGTCTGAGGGATATTTCGATCGTCTGATAGACGGTAAAACGGCGGATCCTTCTTTCTTCCACACTAACTGGCATTCTCCGCAAGTCGATCTGCCGCATTATATACAGATTGATTTAAAGGAAGAACATGAAAATTTTGCATTTGAATACTATACACGGGATACCGGAAATTCGGATGGATTTCCTACTTCCGCGGAATTACAGATTAGTACGGATGGTGAACACTGGGAAACCGTTTCTACTTTGACCGGATTGCCTACAACACGTCAGACAAAATACGCTTCGGATTTTGTAATGCCTGGTAAGAAGTTTAAATATTTCCGTTTCAATGTGTTAACAAGTTCGCAGAATAAAAAGTATTTCCATATTGGAGAGATTGCCTTCTTTGATGCGGATATTGAAAAGTATGACCCGGAAACTGTTCCTTTGGATTAATTTAAAATGAAACGTATGATGAAAATGAATAAAATATGGATGGTCGCCTGTATGGCGACCGCCTTCATCGGTGGAGTGTATGGCTGCGACGATGATAAAGACTTTAGTTATGAAGGTCAACTGGATTTGAATTTGTTGAACCTGACGCAGGCCCGTGATGTGTGGGATGGTGCGGAGTGTAATGTGACTACGGCTTTACAGCAAAGTGAGGATGAGACGACCGTTAAAAACTTTACTTATAAGTTGAATTTGTCTCTTTATCAAGGACGTAAAGCTGAACAAGAAGCTAAAGTGAACTTAGTTGTAAATAAGGATACGTTAAATAAAGTACTGGCTAAGGTGCCCGAAGGAGGTATTTATGCAAAATATGACGGTGCGGAACTACTTCCGGAATCCTATTATCATTTATCTTCTCAGACATTGACATTACAGGCTGGTGAAACAAAATCGGATGCCGTATCAGTAACAGTCTATTCTAGTGAACTGATTACTGCTTGTCAAGAGGCAGAGAGAAATCTGCTGTATGTACTTCCGTTGACGATTGAGTCTTCATCATCTTATGGAGTTAATTCTAAAACAAATACATTGATGTTACTTTTTAATGTGACCTATGTAAAACCGGAGGAACCAGAAGACCAAGAAGCGTACATGCCCGACAAGGTGGGGATACCTGATGACCATGAACTGGAAAACGGAATGAAATTGTTATGGCATGACGAATTCAATGGGACGGGAGAGCCGAATCCGGATATTTGGCAGTTTGAAACAGGTTTTGTTCGTAATGAAGAAGATCAGTGGTATCAGAAAGAGAACGCAAAAATGAAGGATGGGGCTTTACTTATTGAAGGAAGAATAGAGGCTGTGAAGAATCCTAATTATCAGAAAGGTAGTAGTGATTGGAAAAAGAACCGTGAATATTCGGAATATACATCTTCATGTATCTTGACGAAACCTGGGTATGTGTTCAAATATGGTCGTATGGAAGTGCGCGCTAAGATACCTGTGGAACAGGGGGCGTGGCCTGCTATTTGGTCTACAGGAAACTGGTGGGAATGGCCGTTAGGCGGTGAAATAGATATGCTTGAGTTTTATAAAGAGAAGATTCATGCTAATGTTTGTTGGGGAGGTAATAAACGTTGGGAAGGAACATGGAATTCCAAGAACTATCCCATCACTAACTTCACTTCCAAAGATAAACAATGGCCTGACAAGTATCACTTGTGGGTGATGGATTGGGATAAGGATTTTATGCGAATTTATCTGGATGGCGAGTTACTGAATGAAACGGATTTGACTTTGACAGTGAATAAAGGTGACAATGGTGCCGGACAAGGTGGATACCAGAATCCTTATTCAAACGATTACGAGGGGTTTGGACAGCGTATGATGTTGAATCTTGCAATCGGTGGTATTAATGGAAGACCTGTGGATAACACTGCGTTCCCTTTGAAATACCATATAGACTATATACGTATCTATCAGTCTAAAAAATAAACGGTAGCAATATCCTGTATTGCTGGCTGATTTAGAATCGGGCAATGCAGGATTTGTTCAACTATAGACATCTATTGATAATGAAAAAGAATAATGTATATATACTATTGTTATTACTGTTAACCCTACCTTTGCTTGCAACTGCACGGAATGACGATTGGCGGCTGGTTTGGAGCGATGAATTTAATACAGAGGGGAGATTATCCCCTTCCGTATGGAATTATGAACAAGGTTATGTCCGCAACGAGGAGGCTCAGTGGTATCAGACGGATAATGCATTCTGCAAAGGGGGCTTTCTTGTCATTGAAGCCCGGAAGGAACAAGGTCGCCGAAATCCTCTTTATGTGTGTGGTAGTAACGATTGGCGCAAGAAACGGGAGTTTGTAGAATATACTTCTTCATCGGTGACGACTGCCGGAAAGAAGGAGTTTCTCTACGGACGCTTTGAAGTACGTGCTCGCATACCGGTGGCGAAAGGTGCATGGCCGGCTATCTGGACGTTAGGTAGTAATATGGAGTGGCCCTCATGTGGAGAGATAGATATCATGGAATATTACCAAATCAAAGGGACTCCTCATATTTTGGCAAATGCAGCGTGGGGCACGGACAAGCAATGGGGGGCTAAATGGAATAGTAAGGCTATACCTTATGTTTATTTTACGGAAAAAGATCCGAACTGGGCTTCTAAGTTTCACATTTGGCGGATGGATTGGGATGAAGAAGCCATCAAACTCTATTTGGATGATGAATTGTTGAATGAGATTCCTTTAAAGGATGCTGTAAACGGAAGTATCGGCAGGGGAACGAATCCTTTTATGAAACCGCAATATCTTTTGTTGAATTTGGCTATTGGCGGCATCAACGGTGGACCGATTGATGAGAGTGCTTTGCCGATGAAGTATGAGATAGATTATGTACGGGTTTATCAGAAAGAGAAAAATATTGTTTCTGGTAAAGTTTGGAGAGATACGGATGGAAATGTGATTAATGCTCATGGTGGAGGCGTTTTGTATCATGAAGGAAAATATTATTGGTTTGGTGAACATCGTCCCGAATCGGGCTTTGTGACCGAAAAAGGAATAAACTGCTATTCTTCTATTGATTTGTGCAAATGGAAGCCTGAAGGCATTGTCTTGGCTGTATCCGGCGAGGAAGGGGCTGATATTGAAAAAGGGTGCATCATGGAACGTCCGAAAGTGATATATAATAAGAAAACCGGGAAGTTTGTGATGTGGTTTCATTTGGAAAAGAAAGGGAATGGGTACGGTTCTGCATGTGCAGCCGTTGCTGTCAGTGACTCACCAACCGGATCATATAGGTTTATTCGTTCTGGTCGTGTCAATAAGGGTGTCTATCCGTTGAATATGGATACAAAGGAGCGGGAAATCGAATGGGACTTTTCTAAATATAAGGAATGGTGGACTCCGGAATGGTATAGTGCTATTGAAAAGGGATTGTTCCTGAAAAGAGATATGGAAGGCGGACAGATGTCCCGCGATATGACTTTGTTTGTGGATGATGATGGGAAAGCTTATCATATTTATTCTTCGGAAGATAACTTGACTTTGCAGATTGCTGAATTGTCTGATGATTATCTCGGTCATACAGGCAGGTATATACGCATTTTTCCCGGCGGACATAATGAAGCTCCCGCTATTTTCAAGAAAGACGGAACGTACTGGATGATAACTTCCGGTTGTACGGGATGGGAGCCTAATAAAGCCCGGTTATTAACTGCTACTTCGATTCTTGGAGAATGGAAACAACTTCCGAATCCATGCGTCGGAGAGAAAGCGGATAAGACGTTCGGGGGACAGGGTACATATAGCTTTCCTTTGCAAGGGAAGGAAGACCGGTTTGTTTTTATGGCAGATAGCTGGTGTCCGGAGAGTTTGTCGGATTCACGTTATATTTGGTTGCCTATTCAATTTAATGAAAAAGGGATACCTTTTATTGAATGGATTGATAGGTGGAAACTTTATTAATTTCGTATATATAACTGTCTCTGTATTAAATTTGGTCTTTAAGTATCCCTTTTTTGACATAAATTTGGACGTTATTCTTGTGAGTATAAAGTATCTTTGTAAATGAAAAACCTAAATAATATCATGATCTTGAATAGACATTACGTATTGTTATTGCTTATGGCAATCTTGATGATTCCGTCACAAGACTTGTCGGCAAAAAAAAAGAAACAAGTGAAAGAACCGACCGACCGAGAGTTATGGGCGGAAGTATTGTATCGTATGGCTGAACCGGTGCTTAGTAATATGAGTGAAGGCAAGCTGCAACAGAATATGTTGGTTGAGTTAAGTCCGACATGGGATGGAAGAAATAAAAAGGTTACTTATATGGAATGTTTCGGACGTTTGATGGCAGGACTGGCTCCCTGGATTTCATTGCCGGATGATGATACATCCGAAGGTATCTGGCGGAAACAACTGCGTGAATGGGCGCTCAAGAGTTATGCGCAGGCTGTCGATCCGGAAAGTCCCGATTATCTGTTGTGGAGAAAGGAAGGGCAAACTTTAGTGGATGCTGCTTATATCGCGGAAAGTTTCATAAGAGGATATGATGCTTTATGGCTTCCGTTGGATAGCGTGACGAAACAACGTTATATTACCGAGTTTACACAGCTTCGCCGGGTAGACCCTCCTTATACGAATTGGTTATTGTTCTCTGCTACCGTAGAAGCCTTTCTGCGGAAAGCGGGTGCGCCAAGTGATACTTACCGCATAGCTTCGGCGTTGCGCAAAGTGGAAGAATGGTATGTTGGTGATGGTTGGTATTCGGATGGAAAGGACTTTGCTTTCGACTATTACAATAGTTTTGTATTGCATCCCATGTATATAGAGCCACTGGAAATAATGACCAATGGCGGAAAGAATAAAGTTTGGAATATGCCTGAATGTGACTACAACCGTGCGGTAAAACGAATGCAACGTTTCGGAATGATTTTGGAACGGTTCATCTCTCCCGAAGGGACACTCCCTGTCTTTGGGCGTTCTATTACCTATCGTACAGGAACTTTGCAGCCTTTGGCATTGTTGGCATGGAGAGAATGGTTACCCAAGGAATTGCCCGACGGACAAGTGCGTGCAGCCATGACGGCAGTTATTAAACGAATGTTTGGAGATGACCGCAATTTCAATGAAAAAGGATTCCTTACTTTGGGTTTCAATGGCAAGCAACCGAATATATCCGATTGGTATACAAATAATGGTAGCTTATATATGGCATCACTTGCTTTCCTGCCGCTTGGACTTCCGGCTGACCATCCCTTCTGGACATCTCCTGCCGAAGACTGGACAAGTAAAAAAGCCTGGGAAGGGAATGACTTCCCGAAAGACCATGCTTTTCATTAATAATGAATTAACCAACAAATATTGATATATGACTAGACTATTATTACTGTTTGTAGCTTGCATAGGCTTGCTTCCAATATCCGTACAGGCTCAGAAGAATACGGCGTTTACCCCCGGACAAGTGTGGAAAGATACCGATGGAAATCCGATAAACGCTCATGGTGGCGGACTTCTTTATCATGATGGCACCTACTATTGGTATGGTGAATATAAGAAAGGAAAAACGATTTTGCCGGACTGGGCTACGTGGGAGTGTTATCGTACAGACGTGACCGGAGTTGGTTGTTACTCTTCTAAAGACTTGCTGAATTGGAAATTTGAAGGAATTGTGCTTCCGGCAGTCAAAGACGATCCGAATCATGACCTGCATCCGTCCAAAGTGTTGGAACGTCCGAAAGTCATCTTTAATAAGAAGACCGGTAAGTTTGTAATGTGGGCGCATGTGGAAAGTGCCGATTACAGTAAGGCTTGTGCCGGAGTGGCGGTAGCCGATTCTCCTGTCGGGCCGTTCGTTTATCAGGGAAGTTTTCGTCCGAACAATGCGATGAGCCGCGATCAGACTGTTTTTGTGGATGATGACGGACGTGCTTATCAGTTTTATTCTTCAGAAAATAATGAAACGATGTATATCAGCCTTCTGACTGATGATTATCTGAAACCGAGCGGACGTTTTACACGCAATTTCGTAAAAGAATCGAGAGAGGCTCCGGCAGTATTTAAATATAATGGTAAATATTATATGTTAAGCTCCGGTTGTACTGGTTGGGATCCTAATATAGCCGAGATCGCAGTAGCCGATTCTATTATGGGAACATGGAAGACAATCGGAAATCCTTGTACGGGACCGGATGCAGATAAAACGTTTTATGCCCAGAGTACTTATGTCCAGCCTGTTGTCGGAAAGAAGGATGTATATATTGCCATGTTCGACCGTTGGAAGAAGAAGGATTTGGAAGATTCCCGTTATGTATGGTTGCCTGTGTTGGTAAAAGAGGGGAAAATAACTATCCCTTGGTATGAAAAATGGAACCTTTCTATCTTTGACAAATAAAAAATAAATATGAAACGGATACTGTTACTACTTTGCGGAATAGTGCTCGTTCCCGTTATTGCCTGTTCCCAGCATTTGGTTGAAGTGGGAAAGGGGTATAGCTGTACTTCGGTCAATACGACGGTCTTTCGGAATAACTCGCTGGTTACACACGGTGATGAACAATATATCAGTTATTACGATAACGATGGCTATCTGGTACTTGGAAAGCGGAAACTGGATTCGGAACAATGGACATTACATCGCACCCAATATCAGGGAAATGTGAAGGATGCTCATAATATAATTAGTATGATGATAGATGGAGAAGGATACATACACGTATCTTTTGACCATCACGGACATCCATTGAATTACTGCCGGAGCATTGCTCCCGGTTCTTTGGAACTGGGGGATAAAATGCCCATGACCGGAGTTGACGAAGGAAATGTCACCTATCCGGAGTTCTATCCTTTATCCGGAGGAGATTTATTGTTTGTTTACCGCTCCGGTTCTTCGGGGCGTGGAAATCTGGTAATGAACCGTTATTCGCTGAAAGAACATAAATGGACTCGTGTGCAGGATATACTGATCGACGGGGAAAATAAACGGAATGCCTATTGGCAGTTATATGTTGATGAGAAAGGGACGATTCATCTTTCATGGGTATGGCGGGAGACCTGGCATGTGGAAACAAACCATGATATTTGTTATGCCCGTTCTTTTGATAATGGGGTAACCTGGTATAAGACGAGTGGAGAACGATATGAACTCCCTATCAAATTGTCCAATGCGGAGTATGCCTGTCGTTTACCTCAAAACTGTGAGTTGATTAATCAGACGAGTATGAGTGCCGATGCAGGAGGAAATCCGTATATAGCTACTTATTGGCGGGAATCCGATAGTGATGTTCCTCAATACCGCATCATCTGGAATGACGGGAAGGTGTGGCATCAACGGCAGATAACCGATCGCCGGACACCTTTTACCTTGAAGGGTGGAGGTACGAAAATGATCCCCATTGCCCGTCCGCGTATTGTGGTAGAAGGTGGAGAAGTCTTTTATATTTTCCGTGACGAAGAACGGGGAAGCCGTGTGTCGATGGCACATGCGACTGATGTGGGTACGAGTAAGTGGACAATAACGGATCTGACGGATTTTTCGGTGGATGCCTGGGAACCCTCTCATGATACGGAACTTTGGAAAAAGCATCGGAAACTGCATCTCTTTGTACAACACACCCGTCAGGGAGACGGTGAACGCACAGCGGAAATTGAGCCTCAAATGATATATGTATTGGAAATGAATATGGATACAAATAAATAAAGATATGAAGAAACTATATGCAACTCTTTTTTCTGCACTCTTTCTAGGCGGTACAATCTGTGCAAGTTGCACGGATAAGAAAGATGCTTCTGCTGAAGAAGTGATAAACACCATTCATAAAGTGAATAATTATTGGCAGACGAATCATCCGGAACACGGACGTTCTTTTTGGGATAATGCCGCTTATCACACCGGAAATATGGAAGCTTATTTTCTGACTAAGCAGCCGGAATATCTGGAATACTCGAAAGCCTGGGCGGAACATAATGAATGGAAAGGGGCAAAATCAGATCATAAGGAAAACTGGAAGTACAGTTACGGTGAAAGTGATGATTATGTGCTTTTCGGTGACTATCAGATTTGTTTCCAGACGTATGCCGATCTCTATAATCTGGAACCGGATACACAGAAAATAGCCCGTGCCCGCGAAGTGATGGAATATCAGATGAGTACCCCCAATCATGATTATTGGTGGTGGGCAGATGGCTTATATATGGTCATGCCGGTCATGACAAAGATGTATAACATAACTAAGAATCCGCTCTATTTGGAGAAACTGCATGAATACCTCGCCTATGCTGATAGTATTATGTATGATGAAGAGGCCGGACTTTATTACCGGGATGGAAAATACGTGTATCCTAAACACAAGAGTGTGAACGGCAAAAAGGATTTCTGGGCACGTGGAGACGGCTGGGTATTGGCCGGATTGGCAAAAGTCTTGAAAGAACTTCCTGAAACAGATAAGTATCGTCCGGAGTATATAGATCGTTTCCGTACCCTGGCTAAGTCGGTTGCTGCTTGTCAACAGCCGGAAGGCTACTGGACACGCAGTATGCTCGACCCGCTGCATGCACCGGGACCGGAAACCAGTGGAACAGCTTTCTTTACCTATGGTTTACAATGGGGAATCAATAACGGTTTCCTGGATGCAGCAGAATATCAGCCGGTGGTTGAAAAAGCATGGAAATATCTCTCAACAGTTGCTTTGCAGCCTGATGGCAAGATTGGATATGTGCAACCGATTGGTGAGAAAGCGATACCCGGTCAGGTGGTAGACGCAAACTCCACTTCGAATTTTGGAGTAGGTGCGTTTCTATTGGCAGCCTGCGAACGGGTTCGTTATTTGAATAAATAAATACAGGCACGGATTACACGGGTTTCACAGCTCTTAGAGGCATGCCTTAATATAAGTCAACAGCGTAATCCGTGTAATCCGTGCCTAAAATTTAATTCAGCATCAAGCTCATATATGGCTTTAACGACTGAAGTATTCTATTGGTTAATTCGCTAATATTCATTTGTATATGTGCACCGGGCAGTCGCTCGGTATTATACATACACTTTCCTTTGCACAGGTAATAATAGCCGTTATTTACGGACAATTGTTTGTCTGATAATTCCAACTGCATTTCATCTTCAGGAAAAGCCGCGGCATAGATTTGCAGCACTTCTTTGGCATTGATGATGCGTGCCATGCCCAACGGATGTTGAGGCTGTTGATCTTCAGGAGGTAAGAGTTGAACCATGCGCTTATACCCGGTGTGTTGCCTGATAGCATATAATAGGCTATATTCCACATCTTTATCTTCAGCGCAAAGTTCATTGATAATGATATGTTTGTCTCCTTTATATATAATAGTCACCCCCTTGATTTCGTTTTCTTGTCTGGCTACAAATAAGTATCCTCCGCTGATGGCAAGATCAGTCATAATAACCTGAAAGTCTTCCAGCGTGTGCTGAATACAGCAAGCCCGTTCGGAAAGCTTCTTATTCAAATAAGAATAGATCTCCTCCTGAAACTCTGATACCACATTGACCACTATCTCTTTGGCAGGAATAAACTCCGGCAAAACAATCTCTTTAGTTGAATACTTGAATACGGAAGCATATCCCATGCGGGCATAATAATCGAACAACCAGGGCTCTGCCGGTATCAATGTACTGAAATGTACTCCATTCCGCAGCATCCGGGCGAAAGACTGTGATAAGAGCTCTCGCATGACCCCTTTGCTTCGGAAATCGGGATGCGTACAGGCTCCTGAAATATAGGAAGTCTGCACTGTTTCTCCGCCGAAAGTCATCGGATAAGGAAGCATCTGAAGCGCAGAGATTACCTCATCGCCACTTTGGATGGCGACATTCACCTCTGTTTTATAGCGCAGTCTGAAGTACATTTCAACGAATTCTTCACTATCGTCAAAACAGATTTTCCACAATGCTTTTACTTGCTCCTTTATCATCATATTTATAATGGATTTACCATTTAACCATATTCATGGGATGCTCTTTGAGGCAAGCCATATATTTTTCCAGAATCGTTGCCGGCTGGTAAGACAGTTTGGCTTTGCGCAAACCCTCAATACCTAAATCCTCTTCCCGGTTGATATAGATATATTGTTCGGGAATCCGGTTGGCAAATTCATAATTAATCATGGCATACGCACCTTCAATACTGGTATCCGCTTTTTCTACATGTACGCCGAACGTTTCATGGTTAATAGGCATACCGAATGTGAATGCGACGATTTTACCGTTCACATGCAAGATACCTCCCGTCAGTCCGAGTGCCTCGAAGTTGTGGAGAGCATAAATCAGGGCGCGACGTTCGTTGCCTGTCCCCTCCTGTTGGTCACAGTTATTCACTTTACACCACTCTGCTTCCAGATCCAGACATTCCTGAATACGGTCCGGGGTAATCGGTGTGTATTCATAATCCGGATAAGTGTTGCGGAACCGGTTGATATGATTTCTTTTCGCCTGGAATTTCTTCCCTTTCAGCGTAGAAAGATCACTTCTCAAATAAATATAATCCGCATAGTCGCGGTCTTCTGTGAAAGTGAACTGTTCCGGAAGGATGGTTTCGAGATCAGCGCGCATATTGCTGCACACTCCCAGCATACAGAAATGCTGGTTCTCTTTGCGGGCATCTTCTATCAGCTCCCACAATACTGCTTTCAAATCTCCTGTGCCTACGGGCATCATATAAGCAAGTTGTTCTCCCGCCCAGAACTTGAATACCAGAAAGTTGTCGACCACTGCGAATTGAGTGTCGTATAAGAACCTCCAGCTGCAAAGATTGGAGAATGAAAGATCGCAATTACGGCGATCACTTTTCATCGTGAATGAGGTGATTGTGTCTTTGTCTGCTAATGTGATATCTTTAAATGGAATCATAAAATTGCTTTTTGCGTTTAACTCTTTATATAACGGAAAATCAAGAGATTTTGTTTTTACAAGACACCTAATAATCGAAGGATCGTAGGTGTGAGCAGTGCAGTGAAGATTCCATTCAGTGTCAGGCCCAGGCTGGCGTATGCCCCATATTTGCTGCTGATATCCATTGCGGTGGAAGTTCCGACAGCATGAGCGGCTGTCCCCATCGAAAGCCCTTGGGCGATCGGACTGCCTACACGCATGATTTTCATGGTCTTAAAACCACAGATTGCTCCTAATAAACCTACTGCCACAACAACTGCCGCCGTCAGTGACGGAATACCGCCAATGGCTTTGGTTACTTCCATCGCAATCGGAGTCGTAACCGATTTGGGAGCGAGTGACAGGATTACTTCTTGGGAAGCTCCCATAAACTTCGCAATCAGCACTACTGAAATAACTCCGACAATGCAGCCTGCCAGTTGAGACAGAAGGATTGGCAATAACTGCTTTTTTATCATCTCCAATTGAAGATATAAAGGTACGCCTAAAGCGACAACAGCCGGACGGAGCCAGAATTCGATCAGATGTCCTCCTTTATTATAGGTCTCGTATGAGATATTTGTCATTTTAAGGAAGATGATTAATAGGGCGATGGTCAGCAATATAGGATTTAATAATACCAGTCCTGTTTTCTTCTGAAGCAATTTGGCAAAGAAGAAAATCCCGAAGGTGATAGCCAGCAGGAAGAAATTATTCTCTAAGAAGCTCATTTGTCTTTATTCGTTAAGTTGATTTTATCTTTAAGGTGTAGTTTCTCCGGCAGATGGAAATCCGTCAGGTGAAGTTTGCGCGCCAGCTTAATCTGACGTGCCAGCCTGAACTTGCGGACGATTTGGTGCACCCATCCCGTAACGACAAGTACAAGCGCGGTGCTGACAATGGTCGCTGTCACTATCGGCCAGAACTCTGCCGCAATGACATCAAAGTACAGCATAAGAGCCACACCGGGCGGAACGAAAAAGAATCCTAAGTTGGCAACCAGAAAGTCGGACAATCCCTGTACCCAGTGTAGTTTAATCCAACCTAATTTTAAAAAGAGGGTGAGCAGCAGCATACCGATGATGCTGGAGGGGAGTTTGATACCCGTAAGATAAACTATTAATTCACCCAAAGCCAAACAGCCAAATAAAATGGCGCACTGACGTATCATATACTAATAACCTATTGATTTTGTTTGAAAACACTGCAAAGGTATGAAAAATAGGAGTACAGTGTTAAATATTATAATATTTTAGACTTGGGAGAGAAAAATAGCCGAAATTGTAATGTGGATATTGCAAAATTGAGTACTTTTGCACCGCAAATTACAAATTGTAAGGACGTTTTATAATAATATTCAATATATCTATGCTCAATTTAATCAACCAAATCGTGGCGCGTGCGAAAGCAAATCGCCAACGTATTGTTCTTCCGGAAGGAACTGAAGAACGCACATTGAAAGCTGCCAATATGATTTTGACAGACGAAGTAGCCGATCTAATTTTACTGGGTAAACCGGCAGAAATTAATGAACTTGCTACAAAATGGGGATTGGGAAACATCGGTAAAGCTACTATCATTGATCCTGAAACTTCTCCGAAACACGAAGAATATGCGCAGTTGTTGTGTGAACTTCGTAAAAAGAAGGGGATGACTATCGAAGAAGCCCGCAAATTGACGAGCGATCCTTTGTTCTATGGTTGTTTAATGATTAAGAGCGGTGATGCTGACGGTCAGTTGGCTGGTGCCCGCAACACTACTGGTAATGTATTGCGTCCTGCTTTGCAGATTATCAAGACTGCTCCGGGAATCACTTGCGTATCCGGTGCTATGTTGCTCCTGACTCATGCTCCTGAATACGGAAAGAATGGCATTTTGGTCATGGGTGACGTTGCCGTAACTCCGGTTCCGGACGCTAATCAGCTGGCACAGATTGCTATTTGTACTGCTCAAACTGCGAAAGCCGTTGCCGGTATTGAAAATCCGAAAGTGGCTCTGTTGAGCTTCTCTACCAAGGGTTCTGCAAAACACGAAGTAGTTGATAAAGTGGTAGAAGCTACTAAGATTGCAAAGGAGATGGCTCCTACGCTTGATCTGGATGGTGAAATGCAGGCTGATGCTGCTCTTGTTCCGGAAGTCGGTGCAAGCAAGGCTCCGGGTTCTCCTGTGGCTGGCGAAGCAAACGTATTGATTGTTCCGAGTCTGGAAGTTGGTAATATCTCTTATAAGTTAGTTCAACGTCTGGGACATGCTGACGCTGTCGGCCCGATCCTTCAGGGTATCGCTTGTCCGGTAAACGACTTGTCTCGTGGTTGTTCTATCGAAGATGTATATCGCATGATTGCTATCACGGCTAATCAGGCTATTGCAGCAAAGGCGAATAAATAAGTATTAGGTATAAAGTAGTAAGTATTAAATCGACAACGACATGAAAATTCTGGTATTGAACTGCGGAAGTTCATCTATTAAATATAAATTGTTCGATATGACCAGCAAAGAAGTGATTGCACAAGGTGGTATCGAAAAAATCGGTCTGAAGGGATCTTTCTTGAAACTGACTTTGCCGAACGGCGAAAAGAAAGTATTGGAAAAAGATATTCCTGAACATACAGTAGGAGTAGAGTTTATCCTGAATACATTGATTCATCCTGAATATGGTGCTATCAAATCTTTGGATGAGATTAATGCGGTAGGTCACCGTATGGTGCACGGAGGCGAACGTTTCAGCGAATCTGTATTGCTGAACAAGGAAGTATTGGAGGCATTTGCAGCTTGCAATGATCTGGCTCCGCTTCACAACCCTGCTAACCTAAAAGGTGTGAATGCAGTTTCTGCTATTCTTCCTAACATTCCGCAGGTAGGTGTATTCGATACGGCTTTCCATCAGACCATGCCGGATTATGCTTACATGTATGCTATCCCTCACGAACTGTATGAAAAGTATGGTGTGCGTCGTTATGGCTTCCACGGAACTTCTCATCGTTACGTGTCAAAACGTGTATGCGAATTCCTGGGCGTGAATCCGGTAGGACAGAAAATTATCACTTGCCACATTGGTAACGGTGGTTCTATCGCCGCTATCAAAGATGGTAAATGTATGGATACCACTATGGGCTTGACTCCGTTGGAAGGCTTGATGATGGGTACTCGCAGCGGTGACATTGATGCCGGTGCAGTAACATTTATCATGGAAAAAGAAGGCTTGAATACTACGGGTGTTTCCAATCTGCTGAACAAGAAGAGCGGTGTGCTCGGTGTTTCAGGTGTATCAAGCGATATGCGCGAACTTTTGGCTGCTTGTGCGGCTGGCAATGAGAAAGCTATCCTTGCAGAGAAGATGTACTATTACCGTATCAAAAAATATATCGGAGCTTATGCTGCTGCATTGGGCGGTGTAGACATCATCCTGTTTACTGGTGGTGTAGGTGAGAATCAGATGGAATGTCGCCGTGAAGTTTGTAAGGATATGGAATTCATGGGTATTGAGCTTGACAACGATGTGAATGCTAAAGTTCGTGGTGAGGAAGCAATTATTTCTACTCCTGCTTCTAAAGTGAAAGTAGTAGTGATTCCGACAGACGAAGAATTGTTGATTGCATCCGATACAATGGATATTCTGAAGAAATAATAACTGAATTGATTTATATTGTACGGGGATGTGCCAAGATTGGGACATCCCCGTCTTTTTTTGTCTTAGTTTTACCTCATCGCTCCTTTCATTTACTTCCAAGAAACAACATTGTTATTATTATTGTTATTTGTAACTTACAGGTTTGCTTGTTCTTAAAAATACCTGTATGTTTATTGTGTAATTAAATTAAGTAATAATAATATGTTAAAAGTAGTAGCATTTATGAGGCAAGTGGCTAACGGGCTACAAATGGGGGGAAACTTTGGGACGGCTCACGTATATCGTAGCAGTCTCAATGCCATTATTGTTTATTGTGGGAAAGGAGATTTCACTTTTGATAAAGTAACTCCGGGATGGTTGAAAGGTTTCGAAATACATCTTCGTAGCCGTGGTTGTAGTTGGAACACAGTTTCAACTTATTTGCGTACATTTCGTGCAGTATATAACCGTGCAGTCGATCTTCGAAAAGCACCTTATGTGCCGAACTTATTTCATTCGGTTTATACCGGTACTCGCGCTGATCGTAAGCGAGCTTTATGTGAGGAAGACATAAAAAAGGTATTTGCAAAATTACATTCATCGGTTGCAACTCCGGCTTTGCGATGTACACAAGAGCTATTTACTCTGATGTTTTTACTTCGTGGTTTACCTTTTGTCGATCTCGCATATTTGCGTAAGAGTGATTTGCATGATAATGTGATTACTTATCGTAGGCGTAAGACGGGGCGTACATTGTCGGTGACATTGACTCCGGAGGCAATGCTTTTGGTGAAGAAGCACATGAATTGTGACCCTTCTTCTCCATACCTTTTCTCATTGTTGAAAAGTCGTGAAGGAACAAAAGAGGCATATCGAGAGTATCAGTTAGCATTGCGCACATTTAACCGACAATTAATGTTGTTGGGTGAATTGTTGGGACTGGGTGATAAATTGAGTTCATACACCGCGAAACATTATGTGTTTTCTATCTAATTGAAAATAAAGAAGTTATCTGTTATTTTATTGATAACAGGTAACGATTTAGAAACGAGCGAATTACAATATTCTGTTTCCTTTTACCTCTGTCAAAGAACGATTTTTTCAATGCAAATATACATTTTACTTGTGGCAAAAGCAATCCTTTTCCGCATTTAATCAATTAAAAGTGAATCCCCAAGAAGGTATCTGATTTCACTTCACCCTGTCTTTTGAGATAAATAATATAACAATCTAATCCACAATTGTTTTTTGCATGGGATAGGTTTTGTTCATTCAATCCCTGCAAAATACGTTTTTAAAACATCTCAATCCGATAGAGTATTTACATAAATGTATGAAAACGAGATACGATAAGGGGATGTTATAGTCTTATGTAAGGGGGGGCTTAGGCCATTGGCTACGTATAGTCAGGTGTTTTATTACATAAAAACTATGAGTATAGCTGCCAGAACTTTAAATAAGCATAATACCAACCAGATGCTGTTCGCCCCTATTGCTTTAGGCAAGAGATAGATCTGAACAATAGAGCTAAGGTCTCTCCATTCCACGCTCTGATAATATCCTATAACGGTATGGTTAAAGATAAAGAATATAAAAACGGTAGATAAATAGGGATACCCTTTGATGGCTATAGACGGTGGTATTATCCAGATTTATAAGGACTTAACGATAATATTCTCTTCGGAAAGCAGTAGAGCTGCACTGATAAACTGGGGCTGTGTGACCGCAGTTTAGTAATGATTACCTCTCTTATCGTCAGGACATCACGGATAATCCGCTCGTATTCCGGCCTCTGGCCGGCAAAGATGAACAACATTACCCGTGATGACATCTACTTTTCCATTAAGCCTGCATGAACCCCGTCTGTCATCGGGACGGTGTCGATACCGGATTTTCAGATACCGGACGCACCGTCATGGCAAAGTTTTTACCCTGTATCCATGTATCCACATCTATATCATCGTTATTCTTTTCCAGAACCAACATGTCTGTATACGATAAATTACTATTTCCATCTCTACATACAAAAAACAGTCGATTTCCAAACAGGCTTTGCACAAATTTACCATCATCAGCAGACCGTCACCCGGTTGCCGGAGAAAACAACTCGACATTATGCCCCTCTTCGTTTTGAACCGTGAGATACACTCCTTTCATGTGAACGTTTGATGTATTGTTATCGTTCATTCCATCCTCCCATCTGCCTAAAACCTTTCCGCTTCTTATCCTATAGGGAAGGTTCGGATTTGTTTCCCATTTTTCCGTTCCGGGTTTGATGATAAAGTTTATGGCTTTTTGATCAATGACAGTGAATCCGTAGGGAGATGGATCGTAGGGTGTCTTGCCTAAACCCTCGTTTTTCCACAAATAATTTTCATGTTGAACCTGTGTTGTTGCAAACTTTTCGGGATGTTGGATTCTAATCTTTCTATGATTAGCATAATTGTCAGTTTCGCTGTAAACCTCAAACGGTACAATCTTTCCTTCTCCATCATATAAAGTCTTATCAACAGCGGTAGCAATACCACCCAACAAAGCATTCTCATCGTTGGGACATATCGGGTCTTTGCGCCCAAACTGATAGAAAGGGATACGGATGCTCTTTGCAATGTTCGACTCCATCTGGTAGATGCGATACTCTTTTCCCGAATATTTGCCGCTGTTTGTCTGTTTGAAACGAACCCATATACTTCTGTGGGGATAATGATCGTATACACCTTCAACGGAGCCCAAGTCTTTGGACAATACTTCGTAACGCTCTCCTGTCAGTTCCTTATTGCCCAAGAAATATCTTCCGTGTGTGCCGATGTCGGTACACCAAATGTGCCAACTCCACACAACGACATCTCCGGCAGGATCGGGATTGGGAGCTGCGTCAGTCTTGTCAAAACTTCCTATGATAGCGATAATGGCATTAAACTGCTTCATTTGACTTGCTGCAAGATTTGCACCTACTTTAAACTTCAAATAAGCTTTCGCACTTCCTCCTCCCACATCCGTCAGGTTTTCGAACGTCAGATCGGTAATCATTCCCTGTTCGTCCTGCCATATCACCTTAGCATCTTTTATATGCACACTTGGCGTATATCCTGCCGGATAGCTGCTGGAATTATAGATACCGTGTGGACCCTTGTTTTTCCAGTACGAGTTGATGCCTCCGTCTCTCAATATCTCGCCGTCCGCCCCCCAAAGCTCGAAGTTAGTGAAATCCACAACCTCTCCGTTCTGCAAACCGTTTCCGTAAACGAGCGGCAGTTTATAGTATCCTTTGGCATCGACAATGTAGCAGTTGGCGGAGTTGGCACTCGGCATTTCTTCACGAGTAACAGGGTTGATGAGCGAAAGGTCAATGTAATTATCCTCACTACCTTTTATGCCATTGTATTGTATGATCTTGTCATGATTCTTTGTGTAGCGGATTTGACCAGCAACCGTAAAAGGCACAGATTCGGCAGTTGTCGATCCGTTTCCGCTTACGAATGTGGGATTGTCTCCGAATATCCGGGCCACGTTCCAGTCGGTAGTGGAACTTTCAAGGGTAACGTCAGTTCCATCATTATCATGATTTAAACGCTCGTATGTCGTTTGGAAGTCTTTCCACGAATACCACTGCTGTCTGTCGTAACTGAATTCCGCCGACCAAGGCTGGTCGATATCCTTGCTCTGGCTTCCTGCCGACTGCACCGAATAGCTTGTTACTTCGAAAGGAATCGTCCCACCTGAGTACAGTGTCGAGATATCCCCGTCCTCGCTGACAGTAACATCCTTCGAAAGGTTCACGTCAAAAACAAACTCCTCCTCAATCTCCGAAGTGGAAATCTTGTAGATGTAGGTTTTGCCTGCCTTCCATTCCGTACCCGCCAGTTCATGCGTAATCGTCCTTTCCCCATAGAAGCTGTCATCGAACACCACTTCGATGGCGGGGGATATGTTATCGCTGTTTTGGTACGTTGTCGGCAACACCATAAACGTTTGCTCCTCGGTCATCAGCGAATCTACCGGAACTTCCACACCGCCGTCGTCCAATTCCAATGTGAAGGTTTCGGAGTTATCAGCCATACTGCCGAAACTCCATTGGTCATTTCTACTCGTATAAGTTCCTTTACCCGGAATTCCTTTCAAGCTGGCACTCTTGAACGTGCCCTTGCGGATATCATCCGCCACAGTGAATTTCACCGCAGCGAGGAGATGCCGGAACCCGTATCGTGGACGGAAAAATGCAGCTCGCCCTTCCTGTACTCCGCCTCCAGCCGGATGCTTCCCTCTCTGGTAAACTTCACGGCATTCGAGAGCAGGTTGTTGATGATCTGCTGCAGATGGCCCTTGTCGCCGCTGACCACCACGTCCGTGCCGGAAAAGCCGGTGGAGAAACGCAGGTTCCGCTGTGCGAGCGGGGCGTAATTTTCCACCGTTTCCCTGAACAGGGATTCCAAGTGGAAGATACAGGCGTATAACTGCACCTGCCCCGTGTCGAGCAGGTAGAAGTCCATCAGGGTATTCACCAGCGAGAGCATGTATTGCGAGGTATGCCGGATATTCTCCACATATTTCGTTTGGCCCGGCCTGTCCTCTTCGCCCAGCAGCAGGTCGGCCGCTCCGCTTATCGTGGCCAGCGGGGAGCGAAGGTCGTGGGCGATGGTGAGCATCATGTCCTTCCTCGATTGCAGGAGCTCCGTGTTCTCATGGTTGGAGGCTTCCAGCTGACGCTGGTACCGGTTTATCCTATTCAGATCCCGGTGGATGATGAGATACAGGAGGACGGTCAGCGACGAGACGAGAACGGCCAGCAGGGAAACCGTATGGAACGAGCGGTCGCATGTGGAAATGAATTGCCTGTAACGCTCGTCAAGCCGTACTTCAGCATCCGCCTCAAAGTCCCTAACAATCCGGCGTAGCCTGTGGTTCAGGTCTGTGTTGTTGCCGTACAGGAGGTCCATCTGTTCCAGCAGCCTTTCCCGTTCGGTCTCCTGCATGTCGGTCACCTCCCTGTCAAGAGAATGCAACATGCTCGCAACAGATGCGGTACCCTGATGTTTATCACCGGACTGTCGCCGACGTTCCAGCTGTTCCTTCTATTGCAGATAGGCCGATTTTTTCCTTCCGGACCTGATGAATGACCAGAACCCCTTCTTCGGGGTTTCCTCCTCCTTCTTTTCCTCGGTCGGAAGGACATCCACCTGCCGGATACGGGACACAATTGCCGGAATCTTGCGGTTCACGATTTCGCCGGTCTTGCGCAGATGCCCGAATGTGTTCACGACCGTATCCAGTAACAGTTCCTTTCTTTCCAGCAGCAGACATAACGAATCTATGCGCGACTGTTGTCCGGGGGAATTCACATACCTTTTCAGTTCCTGCAGTGTGTTACAGACACTGTCCTTTTTTACTCGGTAGAGACCAAGGTCGCTTTCTTCCCAGATGCTGACCGTTTCACCGTAAGTGGACAGTTCCAGCAGACCTGCATATGTTTCTCCAGCCAAACGCCGGATACAGGCCAGTTCCTGTTCATCCTGTTGCAAGCTGTTCCGTCTCGTCTGTTCCCTGCGGAAGATATGAATGGTCAAGGCAAGCAGGAGAATCAAAACTGCGTAACCTGAGAATATTCTACATTTTAGCCACATCTATATTAAACAGAAAGGAGAAAAACTTTGTTTCAATAGTCATGTGAACGATACTTCGATAGGAATAATGACTTTAAAACAGCTGCTTATTTTCCTCTATTTTTCTTAATCTTAACAGCGCTTCTATATAATAATAGTCTGCATATATAATAGACGCATCTATCTCTGACTTAGCCGGCCAATGCCCGGTAGAATGAAGTAGGAAAGAAGGTTTGCTTTTGCGGCTTTGATATTTATCAGAGCTAAGATTTTTTAATGTTTCTAACGCGACTCTCCTATAATTCATTCCTTTATCGGATAGCAAATAAGTAGACAATTCCAATAAAGCGGATGCTACTACGGCTGCAGCCGATGCGTCACGCGGAGAATTCGATATATCAGAAACCCCAAAGTCCCAATAAGGAACATAATCAGCCGGAAGTCTTTCTATATAGACATCAGCAACTTTCTGCACAAAATCCAAATAGCGAGGGTCTTTTGTTTCCCTATATATCATGGTATATCCATAGATTCCCCATGCCTGCCCACGTGCCCACATCGAGTTGTCCGCATATCCTTGATGAGTACACCCTCGGATAAAATCTCCCGTCAGCGTGTCATAAACCGCTACATGATAAGAAGTATAGTCCGGACGGAACTGGTACTTCATGGTCTTGTCGGCATGGGAAACGGCAATATCTGCCAGATATGGATTACCACCATTCTTGGCTGCCCAAAACAACATTTCCAGATTCATCAGATTATCCATAATCGTATTATGCCCACCGAACATCGCCACATTGCGCGGCCATGAAAGGATGGTACCTACACGTGGATTGAACAAGGTGGCCAACGAATCGGCCGTGTCCAGAATCACCTGCTTGTACTCGGGATTATGGGTCAGCCTATAACCGTTCCCATAGCTGCAAAAAACCAAGAAGCCCAGGTCGTGGTCAAAAGCTGGTGTCTCAGACAGGAACTTCAGGGGCGCAGTGAACCTCTCGGCCTCTTCCTTTATCCTCTCATCGCCGGTGTACTCGTAGTCGTACCACAAGATACCGGGCCAGAAGCCGCTGCACCATTCCTCTTTCGTGGCTTTGCGGCAGTGCCAAGTGTTCAGGCTGTCCATGATGTTGCGCGGCATCATCGTGTAGTCGATGCTGCCGTTTTTCCCTTTCAGTTCCTCCAGGGTGCGGTGCACCTGAACATCGCAATAATCAAGAGCCTTTTCCGCATCAAATTCCTTTTCAGAAGAAGAGGAACAGGCAGAAAGCAGACACAGCCCTAAGCCTGCTAATAATATTTTCGTTTTCATCTGTTTTTATTTTTTTTATTTCTTTTCCATATGAAACCAATCGGCATCTACCCAGCCTCTGTCGCTACCGTAGGGAACCGTGCTAAACAAGCCGACTTTGGCACCAATCCACTTGCCTTGGCGTGCGGTAAACGGTTCACCAACCGATTGATATTTCTTCCCGTTTAAACTATAATAGAAATGGCAAATACCGCCCTTACCGACCTTTACACGCAGATAGATATCCCGTTCATAATTAGGTAATAGTCCGGCTTCGAACCTCCGGCTCATTGGCAGTTCTGCTAAACGAGTAGCGACCTCCTTGTTCTGCTGCTCGGCATCCTTGCAGACCACCTGTTTCAGCACAAACTTGTCGCCCTGTTTCTCCACTCCGATGTAGCAATAGTCCCAGCCCATCACAATCAGTCCGGATTGCTGTCCATCGGCTTTGGCCACCACTTTCAGTTTGGTTGTGACCGTAAACTCTTCCGCAGGGAATTTCTGTAACAACAAGTTCGGCACTTCCCAGAAGTTCACGAACTCATCGGACAGCACATGCCCATAGATGCGTATATAACCCAAGTCGGAAGTAAGGCCGAAAGAATCCTGATAGTTGGCATGCCATTCCCATTGCAGTCCCAGACTGCGCGAATTGAATTCATCGCTCTCTGCCGGTGTCTCTACCGGATAAGTCCTACCTACATTCGGTTTCCGGTACCGCGCCACCGGCTCTCCGCAGCCGTCACCGTCCTTGTCCTCGCCAATGACGGGCCAATCGTCGACCCATTTCATCGGATTCAAATGGACGACACGCCCGTACATTGCCTTGTCCTGAAAATGCACAAACCAGGATTCGCCCGCATTCGTCTCTACCCAGGCTCCCTGGTGCGGTCCGTTGATGTCCGTATTTCCTTGTGCCAACACTCTCTTCACTTCGTAAGGGCCATAGACATACTTTGAGCGAAGTGCCAGCTGCCAACCGCTGACCACTCCTCCGGCAGGAGCCAATATGTAGTAATACCCATTGCGTTTATAGAACTTGGGCCCCTCTACCGTATGGTTCACTCCGTCGTTGCCATCGAATACCAGCACCGGACTGCCAATGACTTTCGTTCCCTCCGGATTCATCTCGCATACCGTAACTACACTGTTAAACCCAGCACGACTTCCGGCCCAAGCATGAACCAGATAGACCTTCCCGTCTTCATCCCACAAAGGCGCAGGGTCTATCATGCCTTTTCCGGCCTTTACCAATACAGGCTTCTCCCATTCACCCAGCGGGTCTTTGGCCTTCACCATAAAAATACCGAAATCCGGGTCTCCCCAATAAATATAGAACTCACCGTTATGGTAACGGATGGAAGGAGCCCACACACCCTTCCCGTGTCGGGGTTTATTGTAGAATTCTTCCGGTTCGAGAACCTTCAGCGCATAGTTCACCAACTTCCAGTTTACCAAATCCTTGGAATGGAGAATGGGCAACCCCGGAGTACAATTGAAACTGGAAGCAGTCATATAGAAATCATCGTCCACCGCACATACATCCGGATCAGAATAGTCGGCGTGTAGAATCGGATTAGTATACGTTCCATCTTTCCTATCAGCTATCCAAACTTCCGAAAGAGACTGAGCATATCCCCATCCATAAATAATATTCACGAAGAACATTATTAAGCTTATCTTTTTTTTCATGTAAACCAATCTTATTTGTCTATTCTAACTTTCACCGAACGGTTTTTGTAAATAACCGGAACCGATTTCTTGTTTACCCGAACAGAGGCCGGTCGTTTGTCACTTCTGAAACTGGCATTCAGCCGGGATTGCCCCTCTATCAGCAGTTCCAACTGTTTGCCTTCGCTTTTTTGCATGACAAACAATTTGGAGAGCGAAGAGAAATAAGAGACCTTTTCCTGGCGCAACGAACTGCCGTAGGCAATGAAGAAATCCTTTGCATCGGCAGGGGATGTTCCTTCCTCGTAAGTCACGGCCAGCAGATAGGCATCCGTCGTCCAACCGTCTGCCTCTATCCATGAGTTGCTGTGCATCAGCCGCCCGTCTGCCAATTGGTTGATGTAGATATCCGTTACCTTACCATTATTGCGTACACGCAGTCCTATCCAGTCCTTACCTTCACGCCGTTCCATGTGCGGCAGTTCCTTGTCGGCAGGGCTATCCCTCAGGATGATGGCGGTCATTCCTTTCACTCTGTTCACCTCTCCCGGCAAATGGAAGGCATAATAATTCTCTTTGCCCTTCATTGTCTCCTCCGGAACTTCCACTATTTCCCAATAGAGGTCTTCCGGATAATCGTGTACGAAGTCGGACTTGGCGAGCATCTTGGGATAGAGCGGACGTACCACGACCGATGAGTTCCCGTTCGTAATATTCAAGTCATACCCCCTCTTCTTCGCCTCGCCTCCGGGATGCCACAGCCATTCAAAGTGACCGTTCTTGTGGGTTTTCAAATCGTCTATTACATAAATCACTTTGTCTATCCACAGGAAATGGCGGAAGTTGCGACTGAAATGGTCGGAATAAGGTCCTGTGCCGTCGGCAAGGATATATTTCATGTCGCCCGCATCCATCAGATAATGGAGATATCCCCGCAGCGGGGAGCCGTGGTATTGCTGCTCGCGCGGCTGTCCCTCTCCATTGAACAAGACCACATTGTGTGCCCGGCTTTGGAAAAAATAGTTCCGATACGCCGGAATAGGATATGAACAGTTGCCGGCATCTTTCAGGATGTCAACCCCCTTATGGAAAAGGATGAAAGAATTGGCATCGGCATGGGAGTGGTTCCAAGTATAGCCGGATTTCACAGCAAGCATCGTGGCATCTTTCTCCCACGAAGAACGCATAGTGGCCCAGCCGAAATCGGAAAACAGTTGGGCACGATCCAACCGGGGAACGGCGGGAGCTTTGTCCAGTTTCGGCGTATAAAGGAAACCCATGGGGCGATTCAGGAAATAGCCGTCACGATGCTGCCCCTGCTCAACCTGATTGAAATACCACAACATATTGTCGTTGCGTATCCCCATGGCATAAAGTAACATCAGGCTGCTCTCTGCAGCTATGTTCTTATGGCTGTCGCCGAAGTTGATGTCATAAAGCATGCCTGTGCGCGGATAGCATACGTGCATGAAGAAGTCCGGCAGCAGTTTGAGCTGGGGAATTTCCGGCAACGGGTGTCCAGGATTCATGTTGCTCCAGGCAAGTCGGAACTGTAAAGCTTCTTGTATGCCGAAATTGGCATAGTTCAAGCTTTCGTACATGCCTCCCGCGCGGTCGAATGTCCGGGGTTTATACTGGAGCACATCTCCCTCGAAGGCGAACCATTCCGGCAGGAGGTCGTTCACCAGCTCCGCCTGTCCGCGTGCTTCGGGAAGTTCGTTTTGAAGGCTCAGCGCCAGAATACCTCCCATACAGACGCATGAAGTCCACCAGTTATGTCCCATGGAGTTCAGCGAATGGATGCGGGTAGGTTCCAGCAACCAGTCGCCCAAACAAGGCTCCAGGGCAAGGCGTTCCAAGTTTCGGGCAATATCCTTCCTTTCAGCCGCAGACAAATCGTTATAAACGGCATCGTAGGCAATGGCGGAAAGGTAAGCCTTGTGAGCCAATCCCAAGTCCCCGCGCCACACGGGGATGCGTGCCAGCATCTCTTCGCTGCCCCAGGTCTCGTCTTTGATGACATGCAGCAGAATTTCCTTCAATTTGTCGGCATACTTCTTCTCACCGGTCATCAGGTATGCCAACGAGAGATATTCCGCGTCCTTCAGATTCCGCTTTTGCAATTTATTGTCGGCAGCTTCCTTCAGTTGTCTCCAAGCCTCTGCCATCTGCGGCTCTTCCGCTATCCGCTGCTTGACCAGCTCGATACGTTTTGGGGTGTAGAGTAACGACGGATGCTTCACTTTTTGTGCCCTGAGCGAGGGGCACAGAAGGCAAAACAATGCACATAGGAGTAATGCGTGTCCTTTCATAATCAATCTATCAAAGTCAGTAATCTTTTTTTCTCAATCAATTGCTTCCAAATCCCAGTAAACTACATAGCGTTGACGGTGTATGTCGTACAGCGGTCGGATGATGTCGCCCTGCGCAGTGGTGAATGTAAGGTCTTTCCCTACGCGCTTCACGGCACGCTCCGGATGTTTCACATCTATCGGCAAGCGGGTTTTCAAGGATGCCGGAACATGATAGTCATACGTATAATAGTCGTTATACAACTCCGGATTGGAGAATGGTGCCGGTGCTTGCATGCCTTCCGTTCCTCGTTCTCCGGCGAGAACAACCGGACCGTAGAGCAGCGTTCCCCGCTTCGGATTGTCCGGGGTGGTCTCAACATCGATGTGCATGGGGAAACGGGCGGTAATGCGGTCACCGTCTTTCCAACGGCGCATCAGATTAATATAAGAACCGGGCTTTTGCCGCACGGATATCTTCTTGCCATTGACGCGTATTTCCGCTTTGCCGCTCCACGATGGATAGCGCAAGGAAATGGTAGCCTGCACCGGACGCTCCGTTTCAACGGAGAAAACGGTCGTTTCTTCCGAGGGGAATTCCGTTTCCTGCTTTAAAACAATGCCCTTCTCCTTCCAACGAACCACGGAAGGTATGAATAGATTGACATAGATGCTTTGGTTATCCTTGTAATAAATGGCCTCCCCATACTTGGCGTGGCTCTCGAAACCGCTTCCCACACAGCACCAGAAGGATTTCTCCGGAGTGCTGTACACTTTATAGGCTCCCGACAGCATAGGCAGGAAGTAGCACACCATGCCCGACTGCGGATCCTGCTGTCCCAAAATGTGATTGTAGAGTGCCCGCTCATAATAATCCGCCACTTTCGCATCGCCCGTCCAGCAAAACAGATGACGGCTTAGTTTCAGCATATTATAAGTACAGCAAGTTTCTCCCGTATAACCGTTCAGAAACTTGGAAAACTGTTTCGAATCGAAGAAATGTTCCTTCTGACTGCTGCATCCCGGTGCGAAAGTGTGATGATTTATCATGGTGTGCCAGAAGAAATCGGTCAGCCAACGACTCTCTTCGCTTCCGGTCAGTTCATAATTGCGGGCTTCCGCCAACACTTTCGGTATGAAGGTATTGGTGTGCTTGGTGCCCAAATCGTCTTTCTGTTCTTTCAGCGGATCGATGACATCGTTGTGATAGAAATAGGTGGCAAGCCAGCGGTACTTTTCATCGCCGGTCAGGGCATACAGGTTGTAGAACGACTCATTGATGCCTCCGAACTCGTTGCGTATCATCCGGCGGCGCGTCTCTTCGCTTTGCGGTTTCAGTTTCCGGTAAGCCCAGTCGCCCATCTTCTTAACTATTTCCAATGCCTGTTCATTGTCGGCATAGAGGTATTGGTCTATCAGACCGGAAAACAGTTTGTGCTGCGTATACCACGGTGCCCATACGCCGGTTCCCCGTAGATTGCGGTTGATAAGTTCTTCGGGATAGGCACCGAGGTAGCCGTTGCCGAGGGCTTTCTGTACCTCGCTAAGTCCCGACACGATGCTGTCGCCTTTCAGCTTGAAAATCTCACTTCCGGTAGCGGCATACATCAGCCCATAAGCCGAAAGCAAATGACCGGTGGTATGTCCCCGCAGTTCGCAGTCCAGCGACTCCCAGCCGCCCAGTTTTTTCACGGTCATATAGCCGCCTTCCCGTCCGGCAAACACACCGGCGTTGGTACGGAAACTGTGCAGCAAGCGGTTCGTCTGGATAGAGACCATCCAAGCCGAGTCGCGCATCATGTTGTCCTTGAAACGGCTCGGCAGCAGCCGCACGTCTTTCAAATCGAAACTTTCCATTTTCATGGATGCGAGATCCGCCTTACGGAACTTTCCCTTGTGTTGTCCGGGATATACAGATTGGGCGGACAGACTTCCTGCTCCCAAAAGGCAGCCCAATGAGATGGCTGCAATCGTCTTATATTTCATATATTTATCTTTTAGCAAGTAACCATATTTAAAATACGGATAAAAGAAACATTACACTTAATTTCCTCTCCTGATGTTATACTCTCCACCAGCCTTAGTTGCAAGGTCGTACTCATAAACCTTGCGCAGAATGGGATACTGCGGAGTGAGGGCTTCCGATACTTGTGGCTGCTTGATTTCAGCACATTGATAGAACGGATTGGAGTTATCTCCCTGCGCCACTTCAGCACCTTCTATACGGAGTGGTACATACGAACGGATACGCAGGTTGCCACCTAAGCGTGAACGGATAGTTGCCGAGGACAACTGACCGTCTTTCCAGTCCATGTCTACCACAAAACCACCACGTGCCACCAGTCCCTGCACTTTCCCTACACTCCATGCATCGGGCAAAGCCGGCAACAGATGCACCGCTCCGTCATGACTCTGCAAGAGCATTTCGGCAAATCCGGCGGTATAACCGAAATTACCGTCTATCTGGAAGGGCGGATGTGCGGTGAACAGGTTCGGGTAGATGCGTCCATCCGGATACTCCTTTGCCATGCTGTCGTTCGGAAGCAGTTTGAACAGGTTCTTAATGATGCCAAAAGCGTGATTGCCATCCTGCAACCGAGCCCAAAGATTGATTTTCCAACCAATAGACCATCCGGTAGCCTCATCACCCCGTTGGATAAGAGTGTTCCTCACGGCCTGTAACAGTTCAGGATGACGGTAGGCGGAAATCTGATTGCTGGGATAAAGCCCATAGGCATGTGAGATGTGACGATGCTGGTCTTTTGGATTATCCACATCCTCCAACCATTCCTGCAATTGGTTATACCTACCTATGCGCATAGGGGCAAGACGGGCAAGGACGGCATTCAATGAATCCTGATACGTCGTGGATTCACCCAGTAAGTGGGCAGCTTGCAACGTATTGTTCAGCACATCAAACACTATCTGGTTATCCATGGTGCAACCTGCTGTGATGGTCGTACTCTTCAGCTTGTCCTCCCCATCCGGGCCATGTTCAGGCGACATGGATGGAGCACTGACCAAATAGCCGTATTTCGGATGTTCCACTAAGAAATCGAGGAAGAAATCGGCGGCACCTTTCATCACGGGATACATATCTTTTAGGAAATCCCTATTCCCCGTGTAGAGATAGTGCTGCCACAAATGGGTAGTCAGCCAAGCACCTCCGTTGGGCCACGTGCCAAAGAACGCATTGTCCACAGGGCCAGTTGCCCGCCAGATGTCGGTATTGTGGTGCGCCACCCAGCCACGGCATCCGTACATGTCGCGTGCGGTAGCCCTGCCCGTCACCGAAAGTTCCTTTATCATGTCGAACAGCGGATAGTGTGTCTCGCTCAGGTTGGTTACTTCCGCCGGCCAGTAGTTCATCTCGGTATTGATGTTGATAGTGAACTTGCCATCCCATGGGGCAAGCAGCCTGTCGTTCCATATTCCTTGCAGATTGGCTGGTTGCCCACCCGGCTGTGAGGAAGAAATGAGCAAGTAACGCCCGTATTGGAAAAGTAATGCTGCCAAAGAAGAGTCTTTCCCTTCTTGGAAATGTCGTACACGCTCCACCGTTGCTAACGGTTGTAACGGTTCTTCGCCCAATTCAAGCTTCACCCGGTCGAACTGGCGACGGTAATAGGCGATATGCTGCGCCAAAGCTTCGTCATACGGCTGCTTCATCGCTGCGGTAAGCAACTTTCCGGCACGCTTTCCTGCATTGCCGTTTACATGGCAGTAGTCTGTAAAGTTGGTAGCTGCCGACACATACACCGTGGCAGACGTGGCATCCTTCACATGGATAAGTTCATTGGTGACAGTCGTTTTTCCTCCTTCCGCCACCACTTGCGCCTGCGTTTCCATGCGGATGGCGGCTTTTACGCCTTCATGGTCTGTCGCACGACCTGAAAGCCTCAACGTCTTCCCCTGCCTCGACACTTTATGATGAGGTAAGGGCGACCGATATCCAATCTTGAAATTCAGCTTGCCCGGCACATCAGCCGTCAGGCGCACCACAATCACCTTGTCCGTGAAAGAAGCAAACACTTCGCGCCGATAGGTCACTCCACCCACTTTGTAACGGACGGTGACGACTGCCCGCTCCAAATCCAGTTCGCGGTGGTACTCCGATGCCGCCTCGTGTCCGTCGTTCTCTATCAACAGGCTGCCGATGGTCTGGTAAGGCATGCCATTCTTGCCGGTATAGAACGTTTTCTGAACGAGACGCTCCGCCTCTTTCGCCTTTCCTGCGAATATCAGCTCACGGATTTCGGGAAGTACACCCAACGCATGCGGATTATTATTGTTATAAGGTCCACCTCCCCAAAAAGTGTCTTCGTTCAGCTGTAGTTCTTCTATGCCAGTTCCACCATAGACCATGGCACCCATACGTGAATTGCCGATGGGCAATGCTTCCGTCCAAGCCCGTGCGGGACTTGTGTACCACAGTTTCAAGTCCTTCGCACGGAGATGAAGCGCAGTCAGCAGAATAAAGAAGGTGATATAGACAAATTTGCCTTTCATAATCACTTGCCTGTTTTTCTATTCACGATAAAGCATCAGCGTACCCCAAGCCAGCTGGTCGAACGTGCCACCTCTGGACGTGTAGCGTGTTCCGTCAGGTCCACATTCAGGACGGAGCTTGTCGGCAAACATCTTGCAATACTTATATCCGCTGCCCTGTCCTTTTTCCTTAGCATAGTGCATATAGAGTATTTCCCATCCCGGACGTATTTCGCCACGACCGTTCTTTACCTCCTCGCTCAGGTTGACCACACTCTGCACCACTCCGTGACTCTTATCCGGGCAACTGCAATTAATGCAATACTTATATTCCTCGAAAGGCATATCACCAGCATTGACCAGCCACGAGCCTGCCTTGTTCTTGTCATCGTCTCCACTACGCAAGTTGCAGAGTGCCACATATTCAGCCATTTTCAGCACGGCATTATCGTGGGCGGCAAAGAAGTCCAGTTCAGGAACAGACTTATTCCCTTTATAAAGGGTATAGGCTATTTGGCAAAGATTTGCCGTCACCATGGTAGACATCATGGAGTGTCCTTGGTCACGTCCGCTTTCCTGATTTTGGAAAAGAGTCTCTCCACTGCCTAATGGGTCGGCATGATTGCCCCTTGCCAACTTCTTGATACAGCCATTGCCACCTCCGTCATAGAAATAGTTTACCACATAGTTCACCATCTCGTCATTCTCAGTCAGAATGCCGATGGACAGATAAGAACACATGTTCACCAGATCCCAGTTGGACCAATAGTGGTCTTCGCACATCATATATTGGCGTGACCAATGTAAATCCATAAATTGTCGGTTCTTCTCGGCAAAGTTTTTCACTATCCAGTTCTTGAACGCCTGCTTGTCGCTCTCTCCCCAGCCAGTGTATGTCTGCATGATTTCAGCGGCATTGGCAAAGGTATATCCCTGAATGCCGGCTGTCAGCATTTGGTTGGCGTTCCCGTTGGGGTCGAATCCTTCACACTCATCTGCCCAAGCGTTCAGTATGCGGACAGAGGCATCTGCATATCGTGTGTCACCTGTCAGCTTCCAGAGCATAGCTGTCTGGTAGGCAGCAGCAGCATCTTCGTCAGCATCGTCATTGACATCGGCGGACGTACCACGCTTCATCAGCCTCACTGGATTGGGAGTGTAGTCGATCACGCCATACTTGCTTGCCTTCAATGCCTCGAATGCCGTTTTCACGACCTGTGGAGCGGTGCCGTCGGCCAGCATGTTCCTTACACGGGCAAAGTCATCATCATTGTACATGGCGCACGGATGATTGTAAGTATATTTGGCTGTCACATCCTCCCACTTTCCCGTGTTATCAGGCAGTGTCAAATCTACCTCACCGAACTTATTTTCCTGACAGGAAAGCAGCGTGGCAGCGGTGAAAATCACCCCTGCGATTGCTATCTTATTTATATTAAAAATCATGGTTATTATTGTTTGGATTTTCTTGCTATGTTATTTGATTATCTCGTAGGTAAGTCCTTCAGATTGGATATATCTCTGTAAATCGCCCAACGTCTTGAAGGTCTGCACCCAATAGACATTATATTCTATTTGGTGGTCGATGGGCTTCATGTCCGCATACTTGAACTGGAAAGTATTGAATGCCGCTACAGAAGTGGTAGGCAATATATCTCCAGTCTGGAACTTTTGGGCTGCCAGATTGTAGATAAACACATGACTGCCATCGCTGCACTTATAGTCGTGTACCCAAGCATTGTTTCCTCCCAAGCTACCCTTGAAATCCTTGCCGTTGCAGGAGCCGGAGGCATCGATATTGATATTCCTGCCCGTCACCTTGCCTGCGTATTTGTCTTTCACATCGTCCATGCGTATGGCAAAGATGGGATATTTGCCGGCATGAAGCCATGTCTTGGGACTCCAGCACTTGAAGTCGGCACGCTGCGTGGTGGCATTGACTGTATAGGTGGTGACTGCCAGCTTGCCATACGTCCACTTGTGTGAAGAGGAAGTACCGTTTGCCGACTGCTTGGCGTTATACCAAGAATAGTTGTCCTTGTTGTGGAAGAGTTCACGAACTAATCCCTCCGCCAAATTCAACGTAATGGAAGAGGAGTTGCCTGTTTCGGGGCATGTAGCCGTAATGACCACATCGCCGAATGCACCTTTTTGGTTGAACGTCACCACACCATTGTCTACAGTAGCGATGTCTTCATTGCTTGATGCCCATTGGATGACCGAAGCAGTGCTGTTTTCAGGAACGGTGGTGTAAGTCAGCTTAATTGTCTTATCAGCAATAGCGCATTCGTATCCGTTGCCTTTCGCATAAGTCTGATCCAACGTAATAGATTGTGGCTGCACCATTTTGATGACGGTTATTTCACGACTGGCGGAAACACCTGAACCGTCCAACGCCGTGGCAGTAATGGTTACTTTCGCCTGAGTGCCGGGAGCAGAAACTCCTGTGACAACTCCCTGATTATCTACCGTGGCAATGGTTTCGTCAGAACTGCTCCAACGCACGGTCTTGTAGGTGGCATTTTCCGGAGCAATGGTTGCCGAGAGCTGCATCGATTCACCTTCGAACAACTCGGAGGCTGGTGAAGTAAGCGTAATAGCTTCCGCCTTAACCAATTCATCGACTACAGCAAGGCGCAATGTGCTGTTGACTCCACTGCCCGAATAAGCCACGACAGGAGCCACTTGCAGCACTGCATAACCCGCTTTTAAAGCCTCTACGTCACCATCAGCTTCCACCGTGGCTACACTTTCATCCGTGGAACTCCATTTCGCTTCATTAAAAGTCACGTTTTCCGGGAGCATCTTATAATCCAAGGAGACCTTTTCTCCCTTTAGCAGCGGAAGTACCGAAGTGTTGGTAGAATGATCTACATATACAAGTTCCTGTAACTCGTCCGGCAATAGCATTTCTATTGATGAAGGATAGATAGCAGATGACAACTCTGTCTGTTCATCTGTATCATTGCAGGCTGAGAATGAAGCCAGCATGGCAACCAACAGAAGCCTACATACATTCTTTTTAGTAAATATCTGTTTCATAAATTTAGTTTTAACTGTAAAAAACTTTATTACTTCTCCCATCCTGGATTCTGTTTCAGCAGTGGATTCAGTTGCAACTGATCCGATGGCAACGGATAGAGGTAATTCTTCTGAGCCCAAGTGCGGCCTGTGTACAGGATGATACACCCTTCGCTGTTCAGCTGACGTGACTGTTCTGGCCAATTGTTCTCAAACCATGTTCCGGCAACTTTCACTCCCAACTGGTCTTCCGGCATCTCGGTTTCCGCCGTAGCCCAACGCTTCAAATCGTCTATACGGAATCCTTCGAGAATCAACTCCACTGTACGCTCACGTCGTATTTCCTCTCGCATGGACAAACCGTTGTCAGCAACAAATTTTTCACTTAGCTTGGGCATACCAGAATTGATGCGTTGACGCACCAAGTTCAAGGAATAATCCAATTCAGTATCAGTAATGCGGTTGTTCAGTTCGTAGGTGGCCTCAGCATAGTTCAAAAGCACTTCAGCATAACGGATAACAGGATAGTCCATCGCCTCATAGCTGCTCTCTACTTGCCGTTCCACTGCCCATTTATGGTTCTGATAGCCGCTGTTTGAACGGACATTGGCGGTCAGAGAGTTGTTCTGGTCATCGTTTGTCCAACTGGTACGCCACTTGCTGGCATTGTCCCAATACTTCTCGCCATGCTGCAACAGAGTGGTTGTCATGCGCTTGTCACGATCATAGAACTCATCAGTGACATTCGTATATCCCTTGAAACGTGTGGACTTGGAAATGGGAAGCCCGTCTGAACAAAGATACATATTCGCCATTTTGCGGGTGATGTAGCAGGCATTGGCAAGCATACCTTTGGTGATGTTCGTACCGAGATTATCCCCACTGCGATGACGGTGTGCAAAGATGTACTCAGTATTGGCATTCTTATTCAGGTTCGCTGGATTGCATTGTGCTCCATCTTCCAGAATGAACATGTAACGATAGCTGTTGCTGCCCAATGTTGGATGATAAAAGAGCTTGTATTGATTGCTCTTTATCACCTCGTCAGCGGCATTGCGTGCCAAAGTGAGCAGATACGTGCTGCGATCTGTATTGACAGTGGCATCAGGACCGTTGGTATGGAACTTCTGCCATGTACCTTCATACAAGGCTACTCGTGACAACATCGCCCATGCCGCATAGCGATTCAGTCGTCCAGCCTCTGCGGTGGCTGGCAAGGTTGCCGCTGCCTCTTGCAAGTCTTCGATAATCTGGTCGATTACCTCTCCCCGGTCATTGCGTGAGCCATGCAGTTGTTCCGAATCCAAATCTAATGGCCGAGTCAGCAAGATGGCATTCCCAAAAATCTGCACCAACTCAAAATGGAGATAGGCACGGAAGAACTTGGCTTCGGCAACAGGCACTTTGATGGCATCGGCATCACCGAACGAAGCTGCTTTTTCCAGCAATAGATTTGTATAATAAATGCGTTTATATAGTGTTGTATAGTTGTCGTCTTCCGAAGGAATGCCGTTAGTGCCTTGGCTGTATGGGTTCAGCGAGGAGGTGGCTATCAGGTCTGAACGGAAATCGCTGTGAGGACCGTCGTTCACTCCACATCCGTAGTTATCAGCCATCTGGAAGTCGCGACTCCAAGCATAGAACTGGTTGGCAAACAGCTGGAAATTGTCCGCCTTGTTCCACACAAGGTTGTCGCCCATCTGAGCCTTGGGTTCCAAATCTAAGCACGAGGTCACTACCAGTGCCAACAATGACATGGACATTGTCTTTATCAAATTCATGTATTTCATATTCTTGATTTTAGAAAGTTAAATTAACGCCAAATGTAAAATTGCGGGTAAACGGATAACGCTTCAAGCCGGAGGCAGGTCTCCCTTCACCGTCCCATGCCTGTGCCTCGGGGTCCCAACCATCTTTAATCCGGGTCGTCTCCCACAAATCCGTACCAGTGATATATACTCGTGCCGCTTGCAGATATTTTGTTTCCTGCAACAACTCCTTGGGGAAGGTATAGCCAATGGTCAGATTCTTCAGACGAAGGTAACGACCGTCCTGTGCCGTCAATGAAGAAGCCTGATAGTTATACTTGATGATGTTGGCATCAAGGGTGTAAGGGGCGTAATAGGCATCGGGATTCTCCACACTCCATACGTTGCCGATAGAAGAAGTAACGGTATTGGCATGTTTCGCACGGAAAGGAACCGTCCAGTTGTCGATGCCACGGTAGACGAATCGGTTGGCAGCTCCTTGGAATATGGCACTGATGTCAAATCCTTTATAGCTGGCACCCAGATTGAATGAATAGGAGATTTCAGGTATGTCGCTGCCCAAGAAAATGTAGTCTTTCTCATCAAGCACGCCATCGCCGTTCTCATCGCAATACATATTGTCACCTACACGCAAGTTGTTTGGCATACCTATACCATTATTATTATAGTATTTGGCTTTATAAGCTTCCAGTTGCTCCTCGTTTTGGATTTTCCCGCCATAGCGCAATCCGAAGATTGACTTCAAGGAGTAGCCTTGCATAGTGGACTTATAGCCGGACGAAAGCACCGTTGTACCACCGTAATCCGTCAGTTCGTTGCGGGCAAACGTCAGGGTACCACCTACGTGATAGTTGACCTTTCCTATATTACCACGATAGTTCAACTGGCCCTCGAAACCCCAGTTCTTGAATTTACCAGCATTGGCGGCAGGAGCTTTCTCACCCAAGACACCGGGGAAAGTGATGCTGACCAACATGTTGTCATTGCGCTTCATAAAAGCCTCAACGGTACCGGATAAGCTTCCGTTCAGGAAAGCAAAATCCACTCCTACATTATAACTCTTCAGACGTTCCCAGCTGCGTGAGTTGGATGCCAGCACACCGTTGGTCTTGATATAAGACAGCCGGTCATCACCCACATAGGCACCTACACCGGTCTCAAGTTCATAGAACTGTACACCGTCGTAATTGGAGATGCCGCTTTGGTTACCCATTTCAGCATACGACAACCGCAACTTTAAATCGTGCAGCCAATCGACTGACTCCATGAATGCTTCCTGCTTCAAACGCCAGCCCAAGGATATACCGTAGAAAGCATCCCAACGGTTCTGAGGCTGGAACTTGGAAGAGCCATCATACCTGCCATTCAACTCCAACAGGTAGCGGTCGGCATAATTGTAGTTGAAACGTCCGAAATAGGACATGTTCGCATTCTGATACCTATCTTCGTTACCGCTCAGCACCACCTCGCCGGCACCATTAATTATTTCCAGTCCTGTTTGTATGTCTTTTGCCTTTGCGCCGAAATAGGTATAATCCTTAAATTCATATTGAGCACCCAAGGTCAGGCTAAAATCGTGCTTGCCAAATGACTTATGTCCGTTCAGGTAGCCTGAAATAGAATAGAAGTCTGTGCGAGAATTGGATTGTGTGTACGAAGAATTGGATTTTACAGGGTCTATCCGAACTTTCTTATCGCCTAAATAATTATAGTACGTGATGGAATTTTCAACTCTGTTGCGTGACGCATAGCTGGAGTTATAGCCAAAGTTGACATTGGCAGTGAGCCAGTCGGTCACTTTATAGTTGAGCGTTTCACTGATATTGATGGCTGTCACCGTCAGTTTATTGTCACCACCCTCTTCCGCTTTTGCCACAGGAGAGCCCCAGCTGCCCCAAGCATACGGTTTCCCGTCAATGCTACTGAGTGGGAGTCCGGGCATGGGAACGGTGGATGTCAGGATTGAGGAAATCATCGTAGGAGCAACCTGCTGTTGACGATTGTAGGCTATCATCGATTCCAGAGAGAGATTCTTGGAAAGCTTAAACGTGTTGCTCACACGGAAGTTGTAACGCCGGTTATTATTGTTACCATACTGTAAGGTGGAGCCATCGTACATGTAGCGCAAAGAGACACGATACGACACCTTGTCCGTTCCGCCCGAAATGCTGAGGTTCTGCTCAGTGGAGGCGGTAGACCCAAACAGAGAGCCAAGCCAGTCTACGTTGTCATCAAAAACGAAATCGCTTACATCCGTAAAGCCTGCACTGCCAAACGGATTGTGGCTGCTACCCATATCAAGGTAAGTGCCTTTATACTTCTTTGCCAATTGGGCGTAGGAGTACCATATATCCGAAGTGTTGTGGTCGTTCTCCAATGCCAGCATCAACCCATCCGCCCACTGGTCAATATTCATCAAGGTGGGCATCAGCCCCACGGTCTTCAACGTAGCAGAGCCACCATATTCCACTTTCACTTTACCCTCTGCACCTTTCTTGGTGGTCACCAATACCACGCCACCTGCCGCACGCGAGCCGTAAATGGCAGCTGCTCCGTCCTTCAGGAAGTTGATAGACTGTATGTCATTAGAATTGAGTGATGACAGGTCACTTGCCACCGAAGCAGCCACTCCATCTATAATGACCAAAGGCTCTACGGTGTTGACCGAAGAGGAGCCACGCAAATTCAGATTCCAACTTTCATCGCCCGGTGCGGATGAATTGCGCGTAATCATAACACCCGGCACCTGTCCCTGCAATGCCGCCATAGGGCTGGACAAGTTGCCTTTTTCCTTGAATGCTTCCGCCTCCACCACTGTGACAGCTCCAGTAAGCGATTCTTTCTTTTGTGTGCCATAGCCTACCACAACGACTTCATCCAGCAGTTCACTGTCTTCCTGCAACACCACTTTAACGAAATTCTTTCCCTGAACAGGGACTTCCAAGGTTTTATAACCGATGAACGATACCACCAAAGTTCCCGAAGCGTTTTGCAGAGAAAATTTGCCATCCAAATCGGTAATGACTCCGTTGGTAGTACCCTTTATAACTACATTCGCACCGATAATAGGTTCACCGGTCGCGTCTACCACCAAACCGCTCAATGCAACGGACTGCTTCACGGCTTTTGCATCGGGGAAATAAGCCGAAGCCGTCCCTCCCCCTACGCCCAAAAACAAAAACAGCGCCATCGAAGCGATCGGCTTCCGAATAGAAAACTTCAACGAATTTTTTTCCATTAGTTTCTACGAATTTAAAGTTTAACAAAATATTTTTCTTATGATTTATGTAATGTTACGGTGGCATATCTTAATGCCGACGGTGCAAATGTAGTCGCTGTTCCGGAAAGAGGGAACAAAAAAAACGGCAGAGAAGTCTCCACCGTTTTCATGATAGCGATTATAATCTATATCACTAATTTACAATACTCTATATACACTATCAAAAATTTGTGATAGTCGTTTCCGACCCTCCATCCTGTTGCCGAATATATTCATTGGGAGTCATTCCCGTTTGTTTTCTGAAAGCTCTGAAAAAAGAAGCCTGTGCCTTGAAGCCACATTTTCCTGCCAAGGTACCTAATGTGTATTTTTTATGTTCTCCCTGCTTCACCAACGATTTGAACTCCTCCACACGGTAATTGTTAACATATTCATAATACCCCGTATTCATATACAAATTGAACATGCGTGAAAGCATATAGATGGAGTAGCCTGTGGCTTGCGCCATGTCTGCCTGCTTGAAGTCCGCATCAAGGTAAGGCTTCTTCGTTTCCATATATCTTTTGACGGTACGTATCATCTCTTGCAATTCCTCCTCGGAAAGGCGCAAATCATTTTTTGGTTCATTCCCTACTTTATCAAGAACAGCCTTCGACACATCCACATCTAGAAAAGGTACCGGAGAGGGTAACTCCCCGACAGAAACCAGTTCTTTTTTTTGTCTCCTAATACGCCTTGCCACTACATAAGCGCCCGTCAAAAGCAGGCATATTCCCAATGTCCATTGCCATACCTCCATTTTCGAGGGGATAAATACACCCATTTGAGCCATTGAGGCATCGTTCAGCAACCGTCTTATTTTAAATGTATAGCTTCCGGGAGGCAGATTAAAGTAAGAGATTTCTCCCTTACCGCGAATAGTCTGCCAATTCTGTTCATATCCTTCCAATTTATATTCCAACGTATGCGGAAGAATCGGGTTGCAATCTTTCAAAGAGAAACAGAATGTCACATTCCGCTCTCCATCGGAAACCCGTATAACAGACCTATCTGCCGTCTCTATGCCAAATTTAGATTTCCCATCAACTATGACATCTGTAATGCGAATGGCTGAAGGATAGTATCCAACTGCCGGATTGATGCAGACAAGTCCCTTGACACCTGCCATCCATATCTTACCCATATCATCTTTCACCAAAGCCGTGCCGGGATTTGCCATCAGCACCGGAATCTCATCCGTACCGGAATAGCAGACAATCCCTTTGAAATTCTCCTCCATCCTCAGCACCCCTTTGTCTGTACCAATCCAATACCTTCCCTCATTGTCCTGCATAATGTTTTCCACAACCAACTCCGATCTGCTGACCAACCGGATACAGCTTTTCAAATCCTTGTCTGTCACGAACAAGTCTCCGCCCAAAGTACCGAAAAACAGATGTCCGGAACGGTCTTCGTACACAAACTCCACAATGTCCTTATCACTGTTCAGATTGTCCGGCAAAACCGGTGTAATGAACTTCTCCGTTTTCCGGTCAAACAAGGCAACTCCCTTATTGGTAGCCACCCAAAACCTTTTTTGGCTGTCAATTAAAATACAATAAACAATATCGCCCGGGATGGAAGAGTTAGAGGGAGCATATCCTTTTAACTCTTGCGTTGCAGCCTGGTAGTGATAAAGCCCGTTTAGCGATGCTATCCACAAATCGTTATGCTCATCGGTAAGAAACATGAAGATGTCCGAATTATCCAACGGGTGGAACAATGGGTGGGGAAAGAGTGAGCCTGTGTGCGGGTCAAAGAGATAGATACCACTCCGATACGTTCCTATCAGATATTGGTTGTTGTATCGGTAGAAAGAAAAAATCAGGTTGGAACGCAAATTATCGGCACCTGGCTTGCCCATGGCATAGTGGCGACGTGTACCTGTATGCTCATCAATGACATAAAAGCCTTCACGTGTGCCGAGGAATACGTATTCGCCGGTACGCAGGAAACTTCGTATGGGAATGTCACACGAGGTGAAATCCCCTCGTCCGTAAATACAAAACAGCGGGTTATGGTAATCCAAATGATTCCAACCTACATAGAACTTGGTCCCCACCCACACATCTTTGTCATAAATCAGCATAGATGAAATGCAGTTTGAAACCAATCCTTCATTCCCTTTCTCGTTGTAGTGTCCGGAGTAGATGACTTGTTTGTCTTTCAGCGAAATCAAGAAAATGCCATCGTTTGTAGTGCCCACCCCCAATACTCCGTCCGGGTCGTAGGTAAGGCACGACACCGCAGAAGCCCAATCGTGGCACAACGAAAAATAACGGTGTTTTTTCAAGTCGAATACCACAACGCCCTGCTTTTCCGTGCCGATATAAAGCTGGTCGTCCACTCGCAGCAAGCAAGTGAATTTGCAGACCGATGACTTCTCCGTGGAATAAGGATATTTGGTGGTGATTCCCGCAGAAGGATTGCAGAACACCAGCCCATCCGACAGCAGCCACCAAACTTCCTTCTCGCTGCGGACATGAATGTCCAGCAGCTGATTGTTTTCATTGCCCACACCTTTATCAAACAAGATGTGTTGCAACCCCTCTCCACCGTCATAAATGTACAGCCCATTGGAGGTCCCGATATACAAGTTACCTCGAGCATCCCGATCCAATTTATTCACCGGAAAGTTAACCTCCTCCGCAAAAGCGCGTTCCAATAATCTCGTATCGTGGTTCAATCTCCATACGCCTTTTTTATTGCCTGCCCAATAGGCGTGTGGGGCAGTCTGCACAAGGGAGCTGATGATATTCTCCCCTTTTAGCAAGGGCTGTTCTTTGAAAGTGTAGCACAGGTAAGCATTTCCATCGAATCGCTCTACGGTATTACCCGTACCGAGCCACAGCATGCTGTCGCTATCCAAATAAATGGTATTTACTTGGGAGTTGGAAGGTCCGTTGATTCCTACCAGGTTGGTGATGGTATATCCCTGTGACCGTAGAGATGGGCACAAGGCTAACAATAACAAGGTGAGTATGAGATATATTCGAGTCGGCATATATGTCTTTCATTTTTGCAAAGATAGGGAATATATCATTATAGCCAATCATTACTGTCCGATAAAAATTTCCAAACTATCAATAACTTATTGATACACATTAAATTAAGCAACAACTTTAGCGAAGAGGCTTGTCTATGAAAACAATACTGATAATCAGAGTATTGAGTATGTTTATCGGACACTAATAATAGCCAATAAAACTTAGGATTTGTTTAAAATCAAGTCAGTGCTTTTTAAATTCAATCCCCTTCCTAAAATGCAAAAAATATCAAAAAAGATTGCGTATATGGGAGTTTAGTCCCATTTTTGCACCCTCAAATAACAAAAAGGATAGTTTTGTAATCCTCATCGGAGGCATGAAAAGCCGGATAAGATGACTGGGTAAAACCAATCAGCTTATCCGGCTTTTTATATCGTAAAATTTAACAAAATATGAAAAAAGATGCTATTGATTTAAGTACGATGGACGTTTTCACTTTATTCAGAAAACTGTTCATTCCAACATTGTTAGGAATGCTTAGTATGTCTGCCGTGACAGCCATTGACGGAATTTTTGTGGGACAGGGTGTGGGCAGTGACGGCATTGCAGCCATCAACATCTGTATTCCTCTGCTCATGTTCTTTACGGGAATAGGACTCATGACGGGAGCCGGTTGTTCGGTAGTGGCTTCCATACACTTATCCCAAGGTAAATACAAAGCCGCCAGGCTGAATGTGACACAAGCATTGCTATTCAGCACCGTTGTAGTCCTGATTCCTTGCATGATCATAGTGGCTTATCCCCAGAAAACGGCCTATCTGCTCGGCTCCTCCGACCATCTGCTACCGATGGTGACGGACTATTTGCTATGGTTTGCTCCCTCATGGGTATGTCAGGTATGGATATCCATCTCACTGTTTATCATACGGTTGGATGGTTCCCCCCGCTTTGCCATGTGCTGTAGCTTGGTAACGGCAATCATCAATGTGGTTCTCGACTGGATATTTATCTTTCCTTTCGGTTGGGGAGTGATGGGAGCTGCTTTTGCCACATCCATCAGTCTTCTTATAGGAGGAATGATGGCGGTAATCTATCTGCTGTTTTTTGCCCACCGGTTGCGAATCCACGCTTTAAAATGGAGTATCAGAAGCTTTCGGCTTTCTATCCGAAACATTGGATACCAATGTCGTATCGGTTCTTCTGCATTATTGGCTGAAGCCACGTTGGCGGTACTCATGTTTGTCGGCAACCAAGTATTCATGCGGCATCTGGGCGATGACGGTGTGGGAGCTTTCGGCATTGCCTGTTATTACATTCCATTCGTGTTCATGGTGGGCAACGCCATTGCACAATCCGCACAACCCATCATCAGTTACAATTTCGGGTTGGGACATCACGAACGGGTAAGGAGTGCCGAGCAGATAGCATTGATAACTTCTGTGATTTGCGGCGGCATTGTAACGGTGCTGTTCATTGCATACCCGATGGAGCTGGTCGGACTGTTTGTAAATCCGAACAGTACAGCAGCAAGGATTGCAGCAGAAGGTTTCCCCTATTTCGCTGTGGGATTCGTGTTCTTCATCGTCAATCTGTCGGCGATAGGCTACTTCCAAAGCATAGAGCGGATAAAACCTGCCACTGCGTTTTCCATCCTGCGCGGAATGGCGTTTCTGATACCATGCTTCCTCTATCTGCCCCTGATATTCGAGGAGAAAGGTGTATGGCTTGCCATGCCGTTGTCTGAAGCGCTGACTTGTGTTTCAATCTTATGTTTTTATCTTTTTACCTCCTCTACTATAAATAGAAAAGGAAGTATAAATATTTGATTGATATTAAAAATCAACGTAATACTCGATACACCCCAGAACTTCGATACGGAGAAATATTAGAAGCTAAGAAGGTTAATAATCATAAATTGTTTCTCCAATGGCATCATAGTCCTTATGAAAACGGAGTTCTGGCTATCTCTATTCCGATGTCACAACCTTATAGCTCACCGTGTTATGATATATCGTTATCCTCGATATATTCTGATAAGTAATTTATCAATTAAATTTTGAGTTACATGTTTCATATTGTACCTTTGCCCAGTCAAAACATCAAACATACAGCTTGTCAAAAAGATACAGATCATATCACTGACCGAAGAACAACGGTTATCTTTAGAGGATGGATACCGGAACGGCTCCAAGCCCCAGTATCATATGCGCTGCCAAAGCATCCTGTTGAAGAGTACAGGAAGAAGCAACGAGGAAATATCCTCCATACTGGGTTGTACGACAGCTTCTGTGTACAATTGACAAGAACGATTCGAGGCGGATGGTATATCCGGTCTGAAAACCAAAAGCGCACAACGCCGCAAGCCTTCTCTGACAGCATCGGACGAGGCCTCGGTACGCAAAGCCATCGAAAACGACAGGCAGAGCCTTCGTGTAGCCAAAGCAAACTGGGAAGTGGCAACAGGACGTACGGTGAGCGAATCTACACTACGCCGTTTTTTTAAAACATTGGTGCGAGATATAAACGAATAAGGCTTCGTCCGCAATGTTCTCCTGACCCTCAATGCTATTAGCACAAGAAGGAAAAGCTGAAAGAGCTTGAAATCTTGAGCTAATAGCATTGAGGGTCATATAGACCTTTTCTTCGGAGATGAAAGCCATGTCTGTACGCAGGGCCATGTTCCCTATGGCTGGCAATTCAAGGACGAAGACATATCTGTCCCGGTTTAAAAGGCTACCCGTCTGAATCTCTTTGGGTTTATAAGCCGGAATAATGAATATCACGGATTTATTACCCAAGAAAACATCACTCAGGATAAAATCATGTCGTATTTGGACGATTTCTCTAAAAATATAGATAGAAAGACCGTCATCGTCCTTGACAACGCAAGTGTTCATCGAGGGAAAAAAGTCAAGGAAAAGAGAGACGAATGGGCTGAAAGGGGATTATTCATCTTTTACCTTCCGCCATATTCCCCACAGCTTAATATCGCTGAAACATTTTGGAGAATATTGAAAGGTAAATGGATCAAGCCGCAGTCCTACCAAAATGCACAAATCCTTTTTGATACAACCAAACGAATATTGGAAGGGATTGGAATGGATTATACAGTGAATTTTTCCCATGTCGCTTAAACTTTAAATTTTATTGATTAGATACTTATTTTCTTTTGACGATGGTCATCGGTAGTATGGCCGCCATTATTTTGCATGAACGTGACCGTGTACAAAAAATAGAAAACGAATCGTCAGGCATTTATCAGACTCAGCGCAATATCAATACGGCACACCGTTACATTACAGTGCTTGCCACTTCTGGAGAGCCTGTCATTTTATGGGATGAAGAAGACAGTACCGCTTATCATGAACGCCGTTTATTTACTGATTCTCTGCTGTCAATTTTATAGGAACAATGCAGGGATTTTATACATCCTGCACAAATAGATATTTTACGTATATTGTTGGAGAGTAAAGAAAAACATCTGTTCCAAATAATGACGGCTCTCCGACAACAGGAGGAAACGGACAGCCTTTTATTGCATCAACTGCCAACTACCATAACACAAATATCCCGACCATGCACTATTACCCGCAAGAAGAAAGGCATTGTCAGATTTTTCGGTGCTAAAGAAACAGTACAAATTCCACTTGCAACTGCTCCGCTCCATACTCTGAACAAAGAGTTGATTTCTTTACATGTAATTGAATGATGAAAAATGTTGTTTAACTTGTTTTCTATTTCAAGACGACTCCGGAGCATGGAAGGGGTAACGGTTTGGCGGCGTTTTCGCCGTTAAACCGTCCTGTTTTCGTTTAACGAAAACACAACTTGCTGTCCGCAGGGGCGGACCACGTTTATCCAATAATTATTGTGTATCAGCCCATTATATGGCTGTTCTCTTGTGATTTGCGGGGCATTTCCATCGGGGATTTGCCGGCTTCTCTCCCCATAAAAGGGTGGATATCTCTCCCGAATCCATGCGACTTACGCCCATAATTCGGGAATAAGGAGGCACATATACGGGAAATCAGCCCTTTCCATACCCTATTCTCCATTAATGGATTGTCATTTTTACACTTCTGCGAATGGAGAACGGGCAGCGAGCCGTATATGCCTCGTGTCCTTCCTTCGTTATCTCCATTGACGGATTGTTACTTCTACACTTCTGCAAATGGAGAACGGGCGGTGAGCCGTATATGCCTTATGTTCTTCCTTCGTTGTCTCCATTGACGGATTGTTACTTCTACACTTCTGCAAATGGAGAACGGACGGTGA
>NZ_DAWCXD010000010.1:0-76636 GCF_052357945.1 Bacteroides sp.
ATACAACATAAAATGTATTACTATTGAATAAGCGCTTATCGAATTTATTTTAAGTGTAACCTTTAAATTTATTAATTATGAGAAACAGAGATACATGAAACCTTTGTGTGAAAACGGTAATCACATTTACCGCTTCTAATTACAAACTCTCTAAAAACTATTTCTAATTAAAAAGAATAAGATGAAAGAAATTATAAAACACAAGTTCTCACACTTGTTATTCTTCCTTTTGTTGGTTTCGTGTTTTGCTTCAGCTTATGGGCAAGAACGAACGATCACTCTTAATCTATCGAAAGTACCCTTGAACACTGCTTTGAAAGAAATTGAGAAACAAACTTCAATGTCAGTAGTCTATAACACAAATGATGTCGATATAAATCGTGTCATATCTATCAAGGTAACAAAAGAATCTTTGAATAATGTAATGAATCAGTTATTCAGAGGAGTTAATGTCAGTTTTTCAATAGTAGATAATCATATTGTACTTTCTGCGAAGAGTAATAAAGAAGAGCAGCAGAAAAAAACACCAATTACTGCAAGTGGTACTGTTACTGATTCAAAAGGAGAACCATTGATTGGAGTTAGTATTTTGATAAAAGGAACTTCAAATGGTACTATCACTGATATGGATGGAAATTTCAAAATACAAGCAGCTAAAGGTGATGTACTTGAAGTATCCTATATTGGTTATGCCTCCCAAGCAATCACACTTACCAACGCACAACCCTTGAAAGTTACCCTAGGAGAAGATACGCAAGTATTGGATGAAGTAGTTGTTACTGCATTGGGTATCAAGCGTGCAACTAAGGCGTTAAGTTATAATGTACAAGAGGTAAAAGGTGACGAATTGACAGCTGTAAAGGACGCCAATTTTATGAATTCACTATCAGGAAAGGTTGCCGGTGTTCAAATTAATAGTGGTGCAACCGGTGCTGGTGGTGCCACACGTGTTGTTATGCGTGGTATGAAATCTCTGACTAAAGATAACAATGCATTGTATGTAATTGATGGTGTACCTATTTTTAATACAGGAAAAAGCGGTGGCGAAGGATTATTTGGAGAGATGGGAGGATCAGATGCTGTTGCTGACTTAAATCCGGATGATATTGCTAGCATTAGTATGATGACCGGTCCTTCTGCGGCAGCACTATATGGTTCTGCTGCGGCAAACGGTGTTGTTTTAATTACTACTAAAAAAGGCCAAACAGAGAAAACTACCATAACAGTATCCAACAGTACTACTTTCTCTAAAGCATATATTATGCCGGATATGCAGAACCGTTATGGTACAAGTTCCGGATTATTCAGCTGGGGAGAATTGACAAACCGTCGATATAACCCATCTGACTTCTTTGAAACAGGATCCAATGTTATCAATTCGGTAGCATTATCTACAGGAAATACCAAAAACCAGACCTATCTTTCTGCTTCTACAACTAACTCCGGTGGAATTCTTCCGAATAACTCCTATAACCGTTATAATTTTACGGCACGTAATACCACCCATTTCCTAAATGATAAACTTACTCTGGATATCGGTGCACAATATATCGTTCAGAACAACAAAAACATGGTTTCTCAAGGACAGTATTATAACCCTCTCCCATCACTGTATCTATTCCCTCGTGGAGACAACTTTGACGAAATTCGTTTGTATGAACGTTATAATACTAACTACGGCTATATGGAACAATATTGGCCTTATGGTGATGCAAGTTTGTCATTACAAAATCCATATTGGATACAAAATCGCATCAACCGTACTTCCAACAAGAAACGCTATATGATGAACGCTTCTTTGAAATGGCAGGCTACAGATTGGCTCAATGTTGTTGGTCGCGTCAATCTGGACAACTCCGACTACCGGAATAAAAACGAAAAATCTGCTTCTACATTAACAACATTCTGTGGTGTAAGCGGTGGTTTTGAAGATGCCATGCGTCAGGAACGTTCTTTATATGCCGATTTCCTGGCTAATATAGATAAAACATTTGGTGATTTTCATTTAACAGCCAATGTTGGTGCTTCCATATATCATACTTCAATGGATCAGTTATATATTGCAGGTGACCTGGTTATCCCCAACTTCTTCCAGATCAACAATATTAATTTCTCTGCCAACTATAAACCGGATCCTACCGGATATGAAGATGAAATTCAAAGTATTTTTGCCAGTGCTGAATTAAGTTGGAAAAATCAACTGTATCTAACTGTAACCGGACGTAATGACTGGGATTCAAAACTCGCATTCTCCAAACAAAAATCGTTCTTTTATCCGTCAGTCGGTTTATCGGCTTTATTATCAGAAATGGTTAAACTACCAGAGGTGATTTCTTATGCTAAAATACGCGGTTCGTATACAGTGGTAGCCTCTTCTTTCGATCGTTTCCTTACTAATCCGGGTTACGAATACAACAGCCAGACACATAACTGGGCGAATCCGACCGTATATCCGATGGACAATATGAAACCTGAAAAGACTAAATCCTGGGAAATCGGTTTGAACTTGAAATTCTGGGGAAATCGTTTTAATTTAGACGCTACTTACTATCGTTCTAACACACTGAACCAAACATTTAAGGTAGATATCCCCTCCTCTTCCGGATATAAACAAGCAATTGTACAAGCTGGTAACGTGCAAAATCAGGGTATTGAATTAGCTTTAGGATTCAGTGATAAATGGGCAGGATTCGGATGGTCTTCTAATGCAACCTTCACTCTAAACCGTAACAAGGTGAAACGACTGGCAAGCGGTAGCGTGAATCCTGTGACAGGAGAAGCTATCCAAATGGATGAAATGAATGTGGGTTGGTTAGGTAAAGAGAATGTAGCTCCTCGCGTCATCCTGACAGAAGGAGGTTCCATGACTGATATCTATGTATACAACCAACTGACAAAAGACAATAACGGTAATATAAAAGTCGATCAGAATGGTAATCTGGGTATCACTTCATCAAACACTCCGGTAAAAGTAGGTAATCTGGATGCTGATTTCAACCTCGGATGGACCAATCATTTCACTTATAAAGGAATTGATTTAGGAGTTGTATTATCAGCCCGTGTAGGCGGATTAGCTTATTCGGCTACTCAAGGTATTTTAGATTATTATGGAGTATCCGAAACATCTGCAACAGCTCGTGATAATGGTGGCATACCTATTAATAACGGTAAAGTTAACGCCCAAAAGTATTACCAGACTATTGGTACGGGTGAAGGTGGCTATGGTCGTTATTATCTATATAGTGCAACCAATGTACGTTTGCAGGAATTGAGTCTAAACTATACACTTCCTAAAAGATGGTTTAAAAATGTAGCGAATGTTACTTTGGGTATTGTAGGACGTAATTTATGGATGATTTATTGTAAAGCCCCATTTGACCCGGAATTGTCTGCCTCTACCTCCAGTAACTATTATATGAATGTAGACTACTTTATGCAACCCAGCTTGCGTAACTTCGGTTTTAATGTGAAAGTTCAATTCTAAAAGAAAAAGCTAATGTTATGAGAAAATATTTAAGAAATATCACAGTCGGTGCCGCTCTGTTGTTACTGGCAGGAAGTTGTACCGATAAATTTGAGGAGTATAATACGAATCAATATCAAATTCATGATGCAGACCCTGCGACTTTGATGAAATCTATGATTGAAACAATTGTGAATATTCAGCAGAATGACTCTCAAATGCAAGATCAGATGGTGGGACAGTTAGGTGGCTATCTATGCTGTTCTAACACATGGAGTGGTACAAACTTCAGCACATTCAATCAGAGTGATGCCTGGAATGCTACCCCCTGGAACACTCCGTTTGAAAAAATATATGGAAACTTCTTCCAAATACAAGAAGCGACAAATTCTACGGGACATTATTATGCTTTTGCGTGTATGATACGTGCAATAACAATGCTTCGCGTTGCGGATTGTTATGGACCGATGCCTTACAGCCAAGTAAAGAAGGGTAATTTCTATGTATCTTATGATACCCAGGAACAGGTCTATACCAGTATATTAAGTGATTTAGCCAATGCAGCCGATGTTTTGTACAACTATTATGTAGAAACAAATGGTAATGCCCCATTGGGAGCCAATGATCCGGTTTTTGATGGAAATTATTCAGGTTGGGCTAAGCTAGCCAATTCAATGCGTTTACGTGTTGCAATGCGAATCAGCGGAACATGGCCTGGCATTGCTCAAGAGGCAGCTGAAGCAGCAGTAACACATAAAGCAGGATTGATTGAAAGTAATTCGGATAATGCTATGCTTTCTTGTGGCACGCAGAGTAATCCCTATCAACTGGCAGCTGTAAGTTGGGGTGATCTGCGTGTGAATGCAAATATTGTAGATTATATGAATGCATATGGCGATCCACGTATGCCGAAGTTCTTTAATAAGTCTACCCTTGCCGGGAAAACAGATAAATATGTAGGTATGCGTACTGGAGATGCTGATTTTAAAAAGGCAGATGCAGCAGGATTCTCTATTCCTGCATATACGGCAACTTCTAAATTAATGGTTTTCTGTGCTGCAGAGACAGCGTTTTTACGTGCAGAAGGAAAATTGCGTGGTTGGAATGTCGGTTCTAAAACAGCAAAAGCCTATTACGAAGATGGTATTAATTTATCAATGGAACAATATCAGGTTTCAGCCACTGAATACATGAAGATTGACGAGGCTCCTGTCGTATCACATGAAAGTGATGTTGTGCAAAATGCTACTGCTACAATTACCAATACTGTGAGTGTAATGTGGGATGACAGCGAGGCTGACAACGTAAATGGAAAGAATTTCCAACGTGTCATTACTCAAAAATGGATCGCCAATTATCCATTAGGATTGGAAGCATGGGCTGAATATCGCCGTACAGGTTATCCGGAACTTTATCCTTGTATCGACAATCTATCAGATTGTGGTGTGAGCAGCCAACGCGGTATGCGTCGTCTAAGTTTCCCTTATACAGAGGCACAAAACAATAAAGCCAATTATGATCTGGGAGTAGCAGAACTAGGCGGTGCTGATAACGAAGCTACTGACTTAAAGTGGGCTAAAAAGAACTAATTTATATAATGCATAAAAAGGACTTTTATGAAGAAAATTTATTTATTATACATTGTACTCATATCACTGGCAACGACCTCATTGATCGGTTGCAGTGACTGGACGGAGTCAGAAGCAAAAACTTTTCCCGAATCGATCGTATCGGATGAATATTATGCGGCCTTGCGTGCCTATAAACAGACAGATCACCAAGTTGCATTTGGTTGGTTTGGTGGCTGGAGTGGTGAAGGTGCCTATATGAAAAGTTCTTTAGCCGGTATTCCTGATAGTGTAGATATTGTTTCTATTTGGGGAAATTGGTCGAACATTACAGAAGCTCAAAAAAAAGATCTGGAATTTTGCCAACAAGTTAAAGGTACTCGTTTTACCATGTGTTTTATTATCAGAAGTGTAGGCGATCAAATTACTCCGCAGAATATTCGTGAAAATTGGGAAAATATGGGATTTTCATCCGAAAAAGAAGCTGTGAATGATTTTTGGGGATGGCCTTCCGATGAATCAAATAAGGAAGCAATAGAAGCATCCATTCGCAAATATGCAAGCGCCATTGCCGATACAGTAAACAAATATGGTTACGACGGCTTTGATATCGATTATGAACCTAATTTTGGCAACCCCGGTAATATCGTAGACGAAGACGATAGAATGTTTGCATTTGTTGATGAACTAGGCAAATATTTCGGTCCGAAATCAGGAACTGGTAAATTATTAGTTATCGATGGCGAACCACAGAGCATAACAGGTAGACCTGAAGTCGGGTTATATTTTGACTATTTTATCATTCAGGCTTACAATAATAGTAGTCCTGGCAGTGATTCTAAACTCGATAAACGTCTTATCACAGGCGGCGTAGCAGGTGCAGGACTTGTTCAGACGTATAGCAGTGTCATGTCTGAAGAACAAATCACGAAGATGACCATCATGACCGAGAATTTCGAGGCTACCGATGCTGCTATGGACGGTGGATATGATTACACTGATCGTTATGGTAACAAAATGAAATCTCTCGAAGGAATGGCACGCTGGCAACCAAGTAACGGATTCCGTAAAGGTGGTGCAGGAACCTATCATATGGAAGCAGAGTATGGAACTTCACCAGAATATAAAAATATACGCCGTGCTATTCAAATTATGAACCCGTCATCACATTCATTACTTAAAAATTAATGTAAACTATGAAACGTATGAATTATATAAAAATTTTATGCTTCTCCGCAGTCATAACAGGCTTAGGAAGTATAGTAAGTTGTGGAGATGCAAAATACGATACTTTAGATACACATGCTTATATTGAAGAAGCTCTTTCCAGTACAAGTCAAAAAGTGACCGTACAGGCTACTGGAGAAAGTTTTACTACCCTAAATGTGCATCTAAGTAATCTTTCTTCTACAGACAATCATTATAAATTGGTTACAGATCAATCAGTACTGGACACTTATAACCATATTAATGGAACCGGATATATAATGTTGCCCAAAGATTATTATACGTTGCCGGAAACGATTACTGTAAAAGCAGGACAATATGCAGCCGATGCCCTCTCCATCGCTTTGAAAGCTTTCAGTCAGGAAATGATGAAATCGGGAGAATCATATGCACTGCCTGTAAAACTAGTGTTGCAAGATGGAAGTATTTCACCGATGGAAAATACCGGAACCTTTGTTATTTTGGCAGAAAGTATTATCGAATTTTCAGCTCCAATGTTTGTTGGTGCTCCTAGTTTAAAAGCTAATAAATTCACAGAATCTCCCGAAACGTATTCACAATATACGATAGAGGTTCGTTTCCAGGTAGCCAACACAGCTGACCGTGACCGTGCAGTATTTAAGAACGGAGGAGATGATGCAAACTTTATCCTTTTACGTTTTGAGGATCCTCAAAGTGATAATGAAAATTATAAAGCACATTCATTAGTACAGATTGTAGGACGTAATCGGCTTTATTTGAATCCAAGTAATTCTTTCAAGCCAAATGAATGGCAACATTTAGCATTGGTCTGTGATGGTTCCAACTATCGACTTTACATAAACGGAGTTGATTCGGGTGTATTGAGTATACCAACAGGAGCAACAACTTTCTCTGATGTAAATTGGTTCTGCTTAGGTGATGATTCTTATAGTAGATGGGGAAACTGTAAAATTTTGATGAGTGAAGCACGTATCTGGTCTGTAGTTCGTTCCGCTTCTCAAATTCAGAATAACATGACTCAAGTTAGCCCTAAATCTGTAGGTTTGGAAGCTTATTGGCGATTCAATGAAGGACAAGGTAATGTATTTGAAGATGCAACCGGCAAAGGTCATACTTTGACAACTTCTGCTACTCCTACCTGGATTGACGGTATTTTATCTACAGATAAATCTACCGAATGGAAATAGTAATAATTTAATCGTATGTAATATGAAAAATATATTTCAATCACTATCAATAGCAACTCTACTCGGCTTGTTTGTCCCGTTCATTTCGTCCTGTAGCGATGATGAAGAAGTTTTTAACGAGTGGAATGCTACGTATGTGTCTCTACAGAGAAATGACTATTTATCGGGGAATGTAAAAAAGTTCAATCTGACCCATGATGCGAATGGAATCGGAGGAGATGAAATTAAGATGGCTTTTACTGTAAAAACACAGAAAGCAGTCTCTACTGATATGGTTATCGCATTAAGTGCAAAAAGTGAGACAGAAGGGCTTGATGCAAGCCAGATCGTTTTAAGTTCCTCACAGGTTACTCTCAAAGAAGGACAGATGACTTCTGAAGAAATCACTGCGACGGTCGATCCAACGATATTCGCCAGTATCATGGAAAAAACAAGTTTCTCTTTCAGTGTATCAATCAGTAATGTAACTACCAATGATAAGAACACTGTTATTAGCAGTAATTTAAGTACCTTACCTGTCATCATTAATAAAGCTGCCTACTGTAATCTAAAAAGTGGTACTCCTAGCAATAGCCAACTTATCAGTAATCGTGCAGGTTGGGTAATTAAGCTAGAAGAAGGAGTAGAAGGAACAGGTAATAACTTAATTGATGGCAGGACTAATACTGATATTGCTCTTAGTGGTACAGGATTCTGGTTTACTGTTGATTTAGGAGAAACTAAGGTGTTAACAGGCATCAAAACAAATCATTGGGGAAATTCAAGTTCATATGCTCCTAGAGAAGTAGAGATTTTACAATCTGATAATGGTACAACTTGGAAATCATTAAGTTCACTAGCAATATCTGGTGGCACACAAAATATTACGTTCATTTCTCCTATTTACTACACGATATCTAAAATATCAGATTATTACCATTGCTTCAAGTGGTCGTACGGATGTTACAGAATTTAATGTTTACGAACCCAAAAGTGAGTAAGTATTTATGAATAAATAACTATAAAAATATAGAATAGAGGCTATTAAACAGGCCTTAAGTTCATAAAATCACCCTCATTACAATGAACTGCACCCCAAAAGTTGAACACAAAACTTAAGGAGTGCAGTTCAGTCATGTAGTGAGGGGGATTTCTCGTTTTAAAGACTATCTAATCAAATCCCATTCCAATCAGTTTGCCACTACATATATGTGAAATGCCCCCAGAAAGTTATGTATCTAACTTTTGGGAGCACTTCACATCTTTATATAACGAACAAACCTTAATCTTTCAGGATCTAATTAGACAGCCTTTTAGAAACACTAATCTATCTCTTATTTCTTCATCACCCGGACAATCCGTCCGTCTTTCTTATAAGAGAAATGATTGGTATGCATTAATACATTCAGTATTTCATCAGCAGTGCTATCAGTAGAGAATTCACCGGTAAACCGTTCTGATTTCAATGCTTCATCCTTATAGATAAATTTAATGTCGTACAACTTCTCCATAATATTGGTTATTTCCAATAAAGATTGTTGCTTAAATTCCAACTTGCCATTAATCCAGAGAAGCACATCTGTAGGTTGGTTATATTCAATTAACTCTGCTTGATAAGTATCCGTATTTACATTCAATGTCTGTCCCGGTTTCAACAAATAACCATTCTCTTCCGTTCGCGGAGAATCTACCCGTACCAGTCCTTGAAGCAAGGTAGTCACTACCCTATTCTCATCTTGGCGTGCACGCACATTAAATTTCGTACCAAGCACACAAGTCTTGATTTGCTTACTATTTACTATAAATGGAGCATGTTTATCATGAGACACTTCAAAATAGGCTTCACCCGATAAATCGATTTGACGATCCGAACTCCATAAAGAATTATGATAAACTATTTTTGAAGATGCATTCAGCCATACCTTACTACCATCCGGCAACACAGTCTGCGCTCTCTGTCCGGCAGCAGTTATCACCTCATAATCCGAAAGCTTATTAGAAAGTAATCCCCAGGCAATTCCACCGGCAAAAACGAGTCCGGTAAGAAAAGCAGCCGCCACAGTAGCATAACGTCCCCAACGGATTGAAATACTTTTCCGCTTAGCCTTTTTCTCTTTTTCTCTGATAGCTGATTTAAATTGATCCAATGACGCCTCTGTATCTACAGTATTCATCACCGCTATACGCTCACCTACAAAGAGAGTGTAATAAAGTTGCTCCAAAGTTTTCCGGTTTTCCGGCCCTTCCTCGCACCAAGCTTCCACCCGAGCAGCTTCTTCATCATTACATTCACCTTGCAGGTAATTCACCAAGATAGTTTCATCCATGCTCTTTTATCTTTTTACAAAAAAAACTATAATACCTTTGTAGTAATACAGTTGTGAGCACAAATATACTAAAGAGAAAAAGAAAAAAATATTTTTTCTCGCATTTTTATTTCATTTATCTACTTCTTTCATTATTTTTGTCTTACATAAATTAAAAGAGAATGTCACAATCTCCGATATATTTGGATATTAATAATAATAAGTCCGTTATCACTGCCCTAAAAGCAGGAGAAGAAAAAGTTTTTGACGTCGTCTACAGACATTATTTCCGTAGGCTATGTGCTTTTTGTTCCCAGTATGTAGGTGAGCAGGAAGAAATAGAGGAGATTGTACAAGAAACGATGATGTGGCTGTGGGAAAATCGTTGCACTCTTATGGAAGAGTTGACACTCAAAACACTTCTTTTTACGATTGTCAAGAACAAAGCTCTCAACCGTCTTTCCCATTTTGAGATCAAACGAAAAGTTCATCAGGAAATCGTTGATAAATATGATAGTGAGCTCAATAACCCGGACTTCTATTTGAGTGATGAGCTTTTCCGTTTATATGAAGAAGCACTAAAAAAACTTCCGAAAGAATATCTCGAAGCTTATGAGATGAACCGCAATCAACATCTGACACATAAAGAAATTGCCGAGAAGCTGAATGTATCTCCACAAACGATTAATTACAGGATTGGACAAGCCTTAAAGTTATTGCGAGTAGCTTTAAAAGACTATCTACCTTTATTCATACTTATTTTCGGACCTAATTTTTTCGAACAATCATGAAATCAAAATTTGTATTTAGTAGTTCAAGCCTGTTAATCGGACTTTTTCTTTTCTTCACTGAAAACGTGTGTTCACAAGAATCCGCTGATAACTGGACTCTTAAACAAGCCCGTCAATGGACACAAAAACAAGAATGGGCAAACGGACTGAAGGCAATGCCTCATAAAACAACCGATTATCAGGAATTTGCGTCACAATATCATAAGAACCAGAAAGTGTGGGACAAGACTTTCCAATGGCTAGCTACCCACGACCTTGCGAATATGCCTGCCGGACGATATGAAGTGGATGGCGAACATTGTTACATCAATGTACAGGATGCAACAACACAAGATGTCAGTAAACGTAAAATCGAAGCACACCGCCATGGTATCGATCTGCAATATGTAGTGAAAGGCACCGAACGTTTCGGAATTACTTCAGCAGAATATGCAGAGCCTATCACTGAATATAAACCGGATGTTACTTTCTACAAAGCCAAGAAAATAAAATATATAGATTCCACTCCGGATACATTCTTCATGTTCTTCCCCAAAAACTTTCATCAGGCATTGGTAAAGGCAGGGAAAGAACCGGAGGACATACGGGTCATTGTTGCTAAAATCGAATATATCCCATAAACAGAAACATGAGTGAACTTTTAGTCTATAAAGCCTCCGCAGGTTCGGGTAAGACATTTACCCTGGCAGTGGAATATATCAAACTGTTAATTCTCAATCCCCGCGCCTACCGGCAAATTCTCGCTGTCACCTTTACCAATAAGGCAACAGCAGAAATGAAAGAACGCATTCTTAGTCAGCTTTACGGCATACAGATAGGCGATAAAGATTCCGAAGCCTACCTCAACCGAATTAAAGAAGAGACTGGAAAAACCGAACAGGAGATACGGGAAGCGGCAGGCGTCGCCCTTAGCTATATGCTGCATGATTACAGCCGGTTCAGGGTAGAGACTATCGACTCATTTTTTCAATCTGTCATGCGCAATCTCGCACGGGAACTGGAACTTAGCCCGAATCTGAATATTGAGTTAAATAACACCGAAGTTCTTAGTGACGCTGTAGATAGCATGATTGAGAAACTAGGACCCACTTCTCCCGTTCTCGCATGGTTACTCGATTATATCAACGAACGAATTGCCGACGATAAACGTTGGAACGTGTCGGACGAAGTAAAAAGTTTCGGACGCAATATTTTCGATGAAGGTTATATTGAAAAGGGAGAAGGACTCCGGCAACGGTTACGAAACCCTGATACCATCAAAGAGTATCGCAAGCAACTGAAAGCGCTGGAAACGGAAATTCTGGAGCAAATGAAAGGATTCTACGACCAATTCGAAGGAGAACTGGATGGACACGCACTTACTGCTGATGATCTGAAAAACGGTTCACGCGGAATCGGAAGTTATTTTCGTAAACTTAATAATGGTATTTTAGGCAATGATATCCGTAATGCTACAGTAGAAAAATGTCTGGAAGACGCAAAGAACTGGGCAACCAAGACTTCTCCCCGCTACGCGGACATCATTAATTTAGCCAACTCCAGTCTCATGCAAATTCTGGAAGATGCTGAAAAGTTACGTTCCAAGAATAATTTGTTACTAAATAGTTGCCGATTATCCCTGCAACATCTCAACAAAGTGCAACTCCTCGCCAATATCGATGAAGAAGTACGTCAATTGAATCACGACAACAATCGTTTTCTATTATCAGATACGAATGCCCTGCTCCATCAGTTGGTGAAAGACGGTGACTCCTCTTTTGTATTCGAAAAGATAGGAACGAATATCCATAACGTCATGATAGATGAGTTTCAGGATACCAGCCGGATGCAATGGGGAAATTTCAAATTGCTCTTACTGGAAGGATTGTCTCAAGGAGCAGACAGTTTGATTGTAGGAGACGTTAAACAATCCATTTATCGTTGGCGAAATGGCGATTGGGGAATTCTCAACAGCCTGAATAATCACATCGAACATTTCCCGATCCGCGTCAAGACATTAGCTACCAACCGGAGAAGTGAAACCAATGTTATCCGGTTTAATAACCAAATCTTCACAGCTGCCGCCAACTATCTGAACGGAGTATATAAGCAACAGTTAGGCAAGGATTGTGAGGATCTGCAGAAAGCTTATGCCGACGTTGTGCAGAAATCTCCCCGAAGTACAGAAAAAGGATATGTAAAAGTATCTTTTCTTGAACCCGACGAAGAACATGATTATACCGAACAGACATTAATCAGTCTGGGAGAAGAAGTGCAACATCTCCTCACCTCCGGAGTACGACTGAATGATATAGCCATCCTGGTACGAAAAAATAAAAGTATTCCCCGAATCGCCGACTACTTCGATAAGGAGCTACACTATAAAGTGGTATCAGACGAAGCCTTCCGCCTTGACGCCTCTCTTGCCATTTGTATGATGCTGGATGCACTGCGATTCCTTTCCGATGAAAATAATAAAATAGCACGTGCCCAACTGGCCGTAGCCTATCAAAACGAGGTTTTACAGAAAGGACTGGATTGGAATACTCTCCTACTCCTCCCTGCCGAGAATTATCTTCCCGCCGCTTTTCTTGAAAAGACAAAGGAACTAAGGCTAATGCCTCTTTATGAGCTTTTAGAAGAACTTTTCAGCATATTCGAGATGAATCTTATCAAAGATCAGGATGCTTATTTATTCGCTTTCTTTGATGCGGTGACCGATTATCTGCAAAGCAACTCTTCCGAGCTAGACGGATTCATCCGGTATTGGGACGAAACATTATGCAGTAAAACAATTCCGAGTGGAGAAGTAGAAGGTATCCGGATTTTCTCCATACACAAATCCAAAGGATTGGAATTCCATACCGTACTCCTTCCTTTCTGCGACTGGAAACTGGAGAATGAAACCAATAATCAGCTAGTATGGTGTGCCCCGCAAACAGCACCATTCAATACATTGGATATTCTTCCTATTAACTATTCCACCCAAATGGCTGAATCGATTTATGGTAACGACTACCTGCAAGAACGTCTTCAACTTTGGGTAGATAATCTCAATCTACTATACGTTGCTTTTACCCGCGCTGGAAAAAATCTCATTATCTGGAGTAGAAAAAGTCAAAAAGGTACCATGTCCGAACTATTGGCAAACACCCTACCGATAGTAGCCCAAGAAGAAGGGATTGACTGGGAAGAAGACTGTTACGAGCAAGGACAACTATGCCCTTCCGAAAAAGAAAGAATCAAGACATCCACAAACAAGCTAACCCAGAAACCAGAGAAACTCCCTATTCGGATGGAATCCATGCGGCATGATATTGAATTTCGTCAGTCCAACCGCTCTGCTGACTTCATTCAGGGCATTGAAGAAGAAGATTCGGACGACCGCTTTATCAACCGCGGACGTATGTTACATACTTTATTTTCTGTCATCGAAACTGCAGAAGATATCGATCCAGCCATTGAACGGCTTATTTTTGAAGGAGTTATCAGAAATGATGAGAAAGAAAAAGTGGCTCGTGAAGTTGCAAAGAAAGCTTTTTCTTCTCCTGAAATTCAAGATTGGTATTCCGGAAAATGGACACTCTTTAATGAATGTGCTATTATCTATAAAGAAAAAGGAGTTCTGCAAACCCGTCGTCCGGATCGTGTAATGATGAAGGACGATCAGGTTGTTGTAGTCGATTTCAAGTTTGGTAAGGAAAATCCTAAATATAACAAACAAGTGAAAGGATATATGCAACTTCTTACCAAGATGGGATATAAAAATATCACCGGCTACTTGTGGTATGTGGATGAAGAAAAAATAGAAAAAGTATGAAAGCTGTTCCTCTCATCGGCATTGCCCGCCATCGACTAACGATTGACGGTGAAGGAGTTACAACATTAGTTGCTTTCCATGGCTGTCCGTTGCGTTGCAAATATTGTCTCAATCCGACATCTTTGCAGCCCGATGGTGTTTGGGAGAGCTATGATTGTAACCAGCTCTACGAGGAAGTACGCAAAGATGAACTTTATTTCCTGGCGAGTTGCGGAGGAGTCACATTTGGCGGTGGAGAACCTTTGTTACAAAGCGAATTTATCAGGCAATTCCGCCAACTCTGTGGCCCAGAATGGAGAATCACTGTCGAAACCTCTCTCAATGTTCCGCAACAGAATGTAGAAGAACTGATTTCTATTATAGACAATTACATAGTCGACATCAAAGATATGAATAATAACATCTATCAGCGATATACCGGAAAGAATAATGAAAACGTCTTAAGTAATTTGCGATATTTAATCGGGAAAGACAAAGCCAAGCAAATCGTTATCCGGACACCACTCATCCCTTCCTATAATACGGAGAAGGATATTGACCAAAGCATAGAACTTTTGAAAGAAATGGGAATCACCCAATTCGACCGATTCACCTATAACCCCCCTAATGATTAATGCCATGGCAAGAGGAAAACAAACCTGTAAAATCTTAAAAGAGATTCGTCGGCAGATAGCCGAAGCGAATGATATTGAATTCATTACCTCTGAATGTCAGTATCAGGGAGATTGTTTGGGTACTTGCCCCAAATGCGAAGCTGAAGTTCGATATTTGGAGCAACAGCTTGAACGAAAACGCCGTGTAGGTAAGGCCATCACTCTGTTTGGACTATCAACTGGTATACTTACAATTATACCTCCTACTTCATTGGACGCAGAAACACTGCAATGCCCTAAAATGAATTGGACCATTACTGCTGACAGCCTGATACAAGAAAAAGACATGAAAGGGGAAGCCCCCTTTTATGGTCCGGAAAAGCTACCGGAATTTCCCGGAGGAACAGAAAAATTTATAGAATTTCTGAAAGAAAATCTTCGTTATTCAGAAATAGATAGTATTGCTAATAATACATACACTGATGTAAAATTCACTATAGATTATGACGGACAAGTTATCAACCCTAAGATTACCCGCAAGATACCCCCCAAAGTTGAAGCTGAAATATTAAGGGTCATGTCTCTCATTCCTCGTTGGACACCCGGCATATTGGCAAATGAGACAGTACAAGTGACATACAATCTGATGCTTTCATTCAGTGCGATGTATGGCCCGGAATTGAGAATCACTTATACTCGTATAAACTATCCTGACGTTTACGAGAAAGTACCTGTTATGCCCGATTTTCCTGAAGGCCAGCAAGCTCTCATGGAATTTCTTGCAAAAAAGATTCAATACCCTAATACAGGAACAGAAGGTAATGGTGTACAGGGGCGTACTATTATTCAGTTCATCGTTGATAAAGAAGGAAATATAGTCAAACCAAAAGTTTTACGTGGCGTAGATCCTTATCTGGATAAAGAAGCTTTACGCGTCATTAATCAAATGCCTAAATGGAAACCGGGAGAACTGGAAGATGGTACTAAAGTTGCTGTTTATTTCACCGTACCTGTTATGTTTCGATTACAATAAATACAAGAATCAGAAAATAGTTTAATCAATATGCAATCATTTCTCCAACTAGTCGCTCACGATTTATATGCCAAGATAGGAAACGATCTGTCACGTACGGCACTCGTTTTCCCTAATAAACGTGCTAACTTGTTTTTCAATGAATATTTAGCAGGAGAATCCGATCAGCCGATCTGGTCACCAGCTGCCATGAGTATCAGCGACCTGTTTCAGAAACTATCCGTACAGAAAAGCGGCGATCCTATTCGATTGGTCTGCGAACTTTATAAAGTGTTCAAAGAGGAAACACAGAGTCAGGAAACATTGGACGATTTCTACTTCTGGGGAGAATTGTTGATTAGTGATTTTGATGATGTAGATAAGAATATGGTCGATGCCGACAAATTATTCAATAATCTACAAGATTTGAAAAATCTGATGGATGACTATGAATTCCTTGATAAAGAACAGGAAGAAGCCATTCAACAGTTTTTTCAGAATTTCTCCATTGAAAGACGAACCGAACTCAAAGAGAAATTTATTTCCCTTTGGGACAAGCTAGGCACTATCTACCATCGTTACCGGGAAAACCTGACAGAGCTAGGCATCGCATATGAAGGTATGCTCTACCGGAATGTGATTGAGCAACTCGATACCGATCAACTCAAATACGACAAATACATATTTGTCGGTTTCAATGTACTGAACAAAGTAGAAAACGAATTTTTCAGAAAGCTGAAAGATGCAGGCAAAGCACTCTTTTATTGGGACTACGATATTTTCTACACCCAACAAATCAGAAAACATGAAGCCGGAGAATTTCTAAAACGTAATCTGGGGGAATTTCCGAACGAACTCCCGGAAAGCTTTTTCGATACCTTCAAAGAACCGAAAAAAATACGTTATATTTCCGCTTCCACCGAGAATGCACAAGCCCGCTTCCTCCCCGAATGGATCAGAATGATTACGGACAATCATTCACAAATCGCTGAAGAAAAGGAAAAAGAAAATGCCGTAGTACTTTGTAATGAAGCCCTGCTGCTCCCTGTACTTCATTCCATTCCGCAGGAAGTGAAAAATGTCAATATCACCATGGGATTCCCATTGGCACAAACTCCTGTTTATAGCTTTATCAATGCCGCAATGGAACTGCAAACCAATGGTTACCGCTCCGACACCGGCCAATTCACTTACGAGGCAGTATCCGCCATATTGAAACATCCCTATACCCAGCAATTATCATCCCATGCTGGTCCCCTGGAACGCGAACTAACCCAAACAAACCGTTTCTATCCACTTCCATCGGAACTGAAGCAAGATGATTTCCTGGCTACCCTCTTCACTCCCCGTAATGGCATTAAAGAGCTATGCGATTATCTGATTGAATTAATCAAAGATATTTCAACCATTTATCGCAAAGAAGAATATAACGATATTTTCAATCAACTTTATAGAGAATCCCTCTTCCAAAGCCATACAAAAATCAACCGCCTCTACAGTTTGATTGAAAGCGGAGAACTAAGCATACGTACTGACACTCTGAAACGTCTGATAACCAAAGTACTGACATCTTCTAACATTCCTTTCCACGGAGAACCTGCTATCGGAATGCAAGTCATGGGAGTATTGGAAACACGTAATCTGGACTTCCGGAATCTCATTATATTGTCTCTCAACGAAGGACAACTTCCAAAATCCGGAGGAGATTCCTCTTTTATTCCCTATAATCTCCGGAAAGCATTCGGCATGACCACTATCGAACACAAAAATGCAGTGTATGCCTACTACTTTTATCGACTGATACAACGGGCAGAGAATATCACGCTACTCTACAATACTTCTTCGGACGGTCTCAACCGTGGAGAAGAATCCCGCTTCATGCTGCAATTGCTTGTAGAAGGTCCACATGATATCACTCGCGAGTATCTGGAAGCCGGACAATCTCCGCAAAGTACCCAAGAGATACGAGTAGAAAAAACACCTGAAGTACTAAGGCGAATCTATCGTGCTTACGATAGCACCAATCCAAATTCAGTGATTCTCTCTCCTTCCGCCCTTAATGCTTATCTGGATTGCCGATTGAGATTCTACTACCGGTATATAGCGGGTTTGAAAACACCGGACGAAGTTAGTGCTGAAATTGATTCCGCCCTATTTGGAACCATTTTTCACCTCTCCGCCCAATTGGCATACACCAATCTGACTGCAGCTGGAAAAACGATACAGAAAGAAGATCTTGAACGCTTATTACGCAATGACGTGAAGCTACAAAGCTACGTTGACCAAGCCTTCAAAGAAGAATTATTCAAGGTTTCTCCCGAAGAAAAACCGGAATATAACGGTATACAACTTATCAACTCCAAAGTAATTGTTTCCTATCTGAAACAATTGCTGCGCAACGACCTTCTATATACCCCTTTCGAAATGGTCGCTATGGAAAAGAAAGTTTCAGAAGAGATTACTATACAAACAGGACAAGGACCGTTCACTCTCCGCCTGGGTGGCACAATCGACCGTATGGATGCAAAAGAAAGTACCCTGCGGATTGTTGACTACAAAACAGGAGGAAGCCCTAAAATACCTGCTAATATCGAGCAACTGTTCACCCCATCGGAAACACGCCCGAACTATATCTTCCAGACTTTTCTGTATGCCGCTATCATGAGCCGGCAACAATCGTTGATGGTAGCTCCTGCCCTGCTCTACATCCACCGGGCAGCATCGGAAAACTATTCGCCTGTTATCGAAATGGGAGAACCCCGTAAACCGAAAATACCGGTAAACAACTTCGCTTTCTTTGAAGATGAATTCCGTGAACGCCTGCAAGCATTATTAGAAGAAATATTCAGCGAAGAAGAGACTTTTACGCAGACAGAGGATACTAAAAAATGTTCGTATTGCGATTTTAAGGCTATCTGCAAACGATAGGCCGAAAATAGAATATACCATTAAATAAGGGCACGATTTACATATTCATGCAAACCGTGCCCTTATTATTTCTAGTCCGTGTTATCTCTAGTTATTCTTATTTTTCCAACAATGGGATTGAGAAACTAAATGTAGACCCGACTCCCTTCTTTGAAGTAAACCAAAGTTTACCGCCATTCTTGACAACAAAGTCCTGACACAATAATAATCCGAGTCCCGAACCTTCCTCATTGTTTGTACCAAAGGTACTGAAATGAGTATCGGTATGCAGCAACTTCTTCTGATTTTCATCATCGATACCACAACCGCTGTCTTTCACACTTACGATTGCCATACCGTCTTCTTCTGCCAGTGATACCACTACTTCCGAACCTTCATTGCTAAACTTAATCGCATTACTGATTAAATTACGGATCACCGTCTTAATCATATCAATATCAGCACGAACAACCATATTTTCCACAGGTACATCCTGTACAATCTTAATATTCTTCAGACTGGCCACCATCGTAAAGATTTCACTTACGCCCTCTACCACTTCTACCATATCAATATCCTGATAAACCACTTTCAGCTTACCAATCTGGCTCTTCGTCCATTTCAGTAGATTATCAAGCAATGAGAATACATCTTCAGTTGTCTGATTGGCCATCGTTAGCAATTCATACATCTCCTCACCAATTGTTTCGCTTGGCAGATTCAGAATCAGCATATTCAATACCATCTTGATGGACCCCATAGGCGAACGCAAGTCATGTGCAATCACAGAATAAAGTTTGTCACGTCCCATAATAGTCTTACGCAACTCTTCCGTTTGTGCAACAATGATTCTTTTCGCTGCAACTAACGAAATCTGGTGTGTCACACGAATAATCAGCTCTTCTTTGTTGAATGGCTTTGAGATAAAGTCGTTACCACCTACCTGAAATCCTTTAACGATATCCGCCGTACTATTAAGAGCAGTCAGGAAGATAATGGGAATTTCAGCCATTTCGGGATCCGCTTTCATTTGTTGAGCCACCTCAAATCCACTGATATCCGGCATCATCACATCCAGCAATACTAGATCCGGATTTTCCTTCTTCACTTGTTCCAACGCCTGTGTTCCATTACCGGCAGTCACAATTTTGAATTTCTCGTTGGTCAAAAGTACCTTTAATAAAAGGACGTTTGATATTACATCGTCCACAATAAGGACTTTATATTCGGAAGGATTAATTTCCATATTCATAATTTTCTTTTTTTATGCTTCAGACATTTTTAAAATATTCAATCATACGCTTCAGCCCCTCTTCAAGTTCAACAGTAGGCTGCCAGCCCAATTTCTCTTTAGCCAATGTAATATCAGGTTGGCGTTGTTTCGGATCATCGTCCGGTAAAGACTTAAATACAATCTTCGAAGATGAACCGGTCAGGCTAATGATCCTTTCCGCCAATTCCAATACCGGAAACTCATTCGGATTCCCCAAGTTCAAGGGACCTGTAAACTCGTCCTCCGTATTCATCATTCTTATCATTCCCTCAATCAAATCATCAATATATTGGAAGCTGCGTGTTTGTTTTCCATCACCATATATGGTTATATCTTCATTATTCAACGCTTGAAGAATAAAATTAGAAACAACCCGTCCGTCATTCGGCAACATTCGCGGACCATACGTATTAAAAATACGGATAATTTTCACACGCACATTATTCTGACGGTGATAATCCATAAATAACGTCTCCGCACAGCGTTTTCCCTCATCATAGCAAGACCGATATCCTACCGGATTCACATTTCCCCAGTAGCTTTCCGGTTGCGGATGAACGATTGGATCTCCATACACCTCGCTCGTGGAAGCCTGCAAAATTTTAGCATCCAACCTCATTGCCAATCCCAGCATATTAATAGCCCCCATCACAGAAGTTTTAGCTGTTTGAATCGGGTCATGTTGATAATGAATGGGAGATGCTGGACAGGCCAAATTATAGATTTCATCTACTTCAGCCGAATAAGGATAAGTGACATCATGCCTCACCACCTCAAAATGATGATTATCCATCAAGTGAATGATATTATCTTTCGAACCCGTAAAAAAATTATCCAGGCATATCACGTCGTGACCTTCGTTTATAAGCCGTGTACAGAGATGAGAGCCTATAAAACCGGCTCCGCCACTTACCAATATTCTTTTCATTCTAAATATTTCTATTGTTTACTAAAGAGACGCTGTCTCTTCGTTTTGTTTATGGACACAAATGTAACCGATTTGTTCAAAATAAACAATTTTCGGAGAGGATATTTTAAAAAAAAGAAGATTTAAATAGTTTCAATTTCCGAAACAACTAGTCACTGTGAAATGTTTATAATAGAAAAGAACATTTTAATTAGACTATTATGATGATAAATGACCCCAATACAAACCTGATAGAGGCGATGAAAGAAAAGCTTCCGGCAAAAGGCAAATTGGCAGATATGTTAATGGACACGCTATACATAGGCAAAGAAGCCGTATATAGAAGATTACGTGGCGAAGTACCTCTCACGTTGCAGGAAGCTGCTCTTGTTTCAAGGAAACTTGGCATATCGCTGGATAAGATTATAGGACTGAGTTTCAAATCGAACGCCATGTTCAATATAAACATTGTAGATTATGACGACCCGTTCGAGAGTTACTACAATATCCTTGAAAAATATATCTCGCTGATCAATACAATGCCGGACGACCCAAATTCTGTAATGGGAACTTCTGCCAACATTATTCCCCAGACTCTCTATCTGAAACATGAACTTCTGGCAAAATTCCGTTTATTCAAATGGATGTACCAGAATAAATATATTGATTGCAAGAGTTTCGAAGAGTTGGATATTCCACTGAAACTGGTCAATATCCAAAAAGACTATGTAGCAATGACACGTCATATCCACTCCATAGACTATATATGGGATAATATGATTTTCCAGCATCTCATCAACGATATCCAATACTTCGCCAGCATCCATCTCATTTCCGACGAAACGAAAGAAGAAATCAAAAAAGAATTATTTTTATTGGCGGACGAACTGGAAGAACTGGCTATCAACGGTAAAACAGCCGACGGCAATCGTGTACGCATCTATGTGTCGAATATCAACTTTGATGCAACATATAGCTATGTAGATACCAATAATTTGCAACTGAGCCTCATACGTATTTATTCTATCAACTCCATTACCACGATGGACAACGAAATTTTCTGTACCTTGAAAGAATGGATTCAATCTCTGAAAAAGTTCTCCACTTTGATATCCGAAAGCGGCGAAATGCAGCGTATTCAATTCTTCAAGCAACAGCGAGAAATTATTGACGCTCTTTAATTTTATTTTCGCAGATTAGAACTTCAAAAAAAATTAAGTTCCAATAAATGAAAGTAGATAAGAATCTTATCTACTTTTTTTCATTCCCTGTTCCCATCCTACTCACTTGATTCCCAATCAGAAAAAGACCTGCACGCTCATCTCTGTTTTACCACACAAATCTTTCAAACACAAGACGTAATTTTGCATAGAATGTATCACAGAGATTATTAACATTAAAATTAAAGGAACAAACAATGAAAAATGGTATTCTAAACGAATTAATATCTACAATGAGGGAGCGAATTCCTCAAGATATGAATCTGGCCAATACTTTGGCTGACATTTTATGCATGGGAAAGGAAGCTGTCTATCGCAGATTGAGGGGTGAAGTGTCTTTTACAATAGACGAAGTAGCGCTGCTTTCTCAAAAACTCGGCATTTCTATCGACCAGATTGTCGGTAGCCATGTATCTAATAAAGTTACTTTCGACCTGAACTTGCTTCATGCTTCCAGTGCTCTGGAAAGTTATTACGAAATAATCAACCGTTATCTGCAAATTTTCGACTATGTGAAAACAGATAATACGACGGAGGTGTATACTGCATCCAATTCCCTGCCCTTTACACTTTATTCTTCCTATGAGAATTTGTCTAAATTCCGTCTTTGCCGATGGATGTATCAGAATGGAGATATAAAGACGCCACATTCTTTAGAAGAGATGTCTGTGGATGAACGGATCGTCAATGTGCATAAGAAGCTGAGTGAAAGTATAAGACAGTGTCCAAAAACGTTTTTCATCTGGGACACAAATATCTTTTATTCTTTTGTGAAAGAGATCAAGTACTTTGCCAGTCTGAATCTGATAAGCAAGGACGATGTCATGCATTTGAAGGAAGAGCTTCTTCAGTTACTTGGCGTGGTAGAACATCTGTCCATAAAAGGAGAGTTCAGCGAAAACAAGAAAGTATCTTTCTATCTGTCCAATATCAGTTTCGAAGCCACTTACAGTTATATCGAGAAACATGATTACCAAGTCAGCCTGCTGCGGGTATATTCTATCAATTCGATGGATTCCCAAAGCTCGTATATTTGCCAGATGCAACGCAATTGGATTCAATCGTTGAAGCGCCACTCTATTCTGGTTTCAGAAAGTGGAGAAGCACAGCGTATCGCTTTCTTGCAAAATCAGTTGGAAGTTATCAATACCTTGTAAACAATTGTAGATTTTAGGATATAAAGGAAAAGGGGGAAAGACGAGCTGTATCAAAATGAAGACAAACAACATTCTGATACAGCTCTTTTCTTTTAGCTTTTATTCTATTGTGCGCACACAACGATACCAAGCCCAATCTGTGGATTCTCCAGTAGTCCATGCGCCGAATTCACCATTATTATGTCCGACCACCCAATAGCCGCCATCGCGTGAAGTCAATGTCCAATGTACAGCACTAATCTTCTCGAATCCGCCCCCTGTCCAAGTAGTCGAACCACCGAAACCTTGGTTTTTGATGCTGGTAACGGCCCCTCCCATACTGAGCACCAGATACATCTCACGCTGGGTAGGCAGACGCCAGCCACCCCCTTTGTTTTCGCATGCCGCTTTTGCTTCCGACCAAGTTTTACCATTACTACTGGTATTTTCAATCTGAAATTTAGGAGCAATCTTATTCATCGCGTCACTTGTACCCGGAGTTTCACCTGAAGCAAATAATACCGAAGGATCTGTTCCTCCACTGGCATCGCGAGAGACAATAGTTACCCCTGAAGATTCTACCGTTAGATAGGGGTACTTCTTTCCGCTATTTGCATTATTCCTCACGCAACGGAAATAATTTTTATCTTTAGCAGGTATGGGATCCAGATAACCTGCCGACATTTCCATCACAAAACGTGTAGCAGAGCCTTTAGCCTCATAGTATGATGAAGTCCAGTAGTTACCGGTCCAGTTTTGATACCATCCGTATATATTCTGACTATCATGATTATTATTATTCTCCGCATTGCCACCCAAAGCATTTTCATAGGCAAATGATAGCAACAATTCACTGGCAGTAGGCAGACGCCAACCATCGCCTACATTCCTACAAATATCCTCCGCATCGGCTACATTTTCTAACCGCCCCACACTTTGCCTGGCATCGCCTACTCCCTGATAATATATCCTGTTATCAAACCGAAGCGGATAAAGATAGAAAAGAGGTTCCCCGACAGTTGTGTAAGATTTGGTTTCGGACACCATCTGAAGGTCAATCGTACGATAAAACGGGAATTCTTCATCTGCAACGGTATGCATTACATTTCTGAACGTAATTCTTATCGTTCCTTTTTTTCCCTCTTTCCACTTGCCAGGGTGAAGTTTCAGTCTGAAATCGTATCCGCGACCAACCACGTCATTTCCGTTGCCGTCATCATAGCCTACGATAGACTCAAGATACATCTTTTCGTCCGCATTCTTTCTACCTACAATCACATCATTATCCGGATCGGTCCGAATCAGTCCGGTACCATCATCGTTCGTTATATTCAACTCCTCAATATTCATAATTTCCCAATTGTTATTGACAAACAATTGTAAGTATTGTTCCGCGCCCAGATTGACTTTATAAGTACGACTATTGCCTACAGTGGGAATATATCGGAGTGAAAACTCCAGTTCCCCCTGGTTGACAGGGAACTGTACTTGAGTGAGGTATCCCTCCTTATCGTACAGATCGAACGACAGGATGTCCCAACGCCACCACCAGCCTTCACCATCTTCAACAGTACCATCGCCCGCTCTTCGCGGATTAGGCTGTATGGTAAACGCCTGCACCCTTTCACTGAACGGTTTCGTATTCTTCCTGTCTAATTGCGGAATCAAACCGCCGGCATTATATTGGATCATATTGATACCGTCATGCTCATAAAGCTTACCTTCTAACCTATCCACGGAAAACATGACATACACCGTCTGCGGTTCAAGAGGGAGTTCGTCGCCATCGGGATTTCTAATCGGGAAAAAAAGACCTTTTTCCAACACATTTCCGTATGCATCGACAAATTTGATAATTCCCGGATCTATCGTATACTGCGTCACTTCAATATTGTGAGTCAAGCGCCCTGCCGTTAACGTAACAGTAGCCTTACGCTCAACACCTATAGTTTCATTATTAAAATAAGGAATCTTCAATTTGAGTTGGGTATCATCGTTCGCAATACCCGATGCCGCATCGGCTCCACCTTCAAATTTGAGCCAGTCGCTCCCTGCAGTAATGGTGGCCTTCCAGCCGCCGGGATTGTCAGTAAAAACGTCTATGGCATAACTATTATTCTGGTATTGAGTTACAGTAACCTCCGATTCACCCACTCCGAGCATATATTGCCCATTGTAGACTACATCTTTGACCTTATCACGGTCATAGTGTACCAACCGGAATTTCAGGTTGGACATGACTGTATAAGACGCCAACGCCTCGCTAAAACTTTTATAACCGATTCCCGACGCCTGGGTAATGGTAATGATGTATTTATGGTTTCGCTTCAAAGGTAAATATTCCACCTGCTCTCTTGTATTTCCGGTTTTGGTGAAATCCACCCGATAAAATGTCGATTCACCCGTACCGATCCTTCCTTTCACAATCAGGCAAGTAGCATCCTTACGGCTCGCTTCTCCATCTGCTCCTGCACCACCGGCATCCTCTGCCGCCAGGGACTCAAATGTATAAATCTCCCCATCGTAGGGTGTGTTACCCTTTACGGAGTAAAGAATTGCATCCCCTTCTTCCGTCATTTTACCACTGTTCGCAGGGAGAACCGGAGTATCCGGAGCCGGTTCAGTAACCTGTCCATTTGTGTTCCACGGCGGAGCAATGTATCCGGTGGTATTGTAATTGGCCAGATAAACCTCTTCGACCGTGAAATTCGAAGTGACACTGTTATTATGGATATCGATACGCGCCAACATACGTTTCATATTTATGCCGGTTATCGGATCCATCGAAGAAGTGATTTTGCTTATTACCTTCTCCCCGTACATCGGAATCCGCGTATACCCACCAGTCGTCGAGCCGTCTGCCAGCCATTTGCCGGTCTGGGTGTGGAGCATCTTTTCCATTGCCTCAACCTTGGTGGTCACTCCCTTCTTGAAGCCCGACACAATATCATCAAGTTCCCTATTCGCCACAACCACGATGCAGGTAGATGCGGTGGTGAAAGGAAGTTTGGCTGAGAAACTCACAGTGGAATTATCAGCCAAGTCCTGCGTGACTCCTGTAGCGCTGACCCATTCCAGATATACCGCTGGTGTTTTTGACATATCAAAAACAAGAATATCCACCGTTTTTATTTCGTCTTCTTTCTTTGCTGTTCCCGTTCCGGTCATCGTACGCGAAGATACGGACGGGAGGTTTACATCGGGAACCGTTAATGTAAACCGGATACCGTTTCCTGCCGGAGAAGGTGTCGATCCTAACTCTTCCTGTATGCATCCGGTAAGCCATACCGTCATCAACAAAACAGACAAAAGATAGCACCTTCTTATGATTGAAATCCCATATTGCATATTTCTATTTCCTTTCCTTAAACTTTAATATTACATATTCGCCATTATGGCGCGGTCAATGTCACCACTATTGGCAGATTATCACCATTCGTATTGGTTAGTGTGAGTGTAGCCGTATCACCGGACACAGCATCGGCTCTAAAGTAGAAGTAAACCACATCACCACTCACGCCACTTGTTTCGAGCATTGTCTCACTGTTAAGCAGAATTTTATCCGGATCCTGTATCTGGGTTATCTTCCACTCCCACGTTCCCGGATTGCCCGAAGTAAAGACAAGCTTGCGACGTTGTATATTTCCGGTTCCACCATCGCTGCCGTCCAATTCTACGTTCGAGGTCAACCACTCTCCGTCTTCTTTCCACTGGCTCAACAGTACATGATGTCGCAGATTACCGGCATTGATATAAAAGCCTGTTTCCCGCTTAGTTCCGGTTCCGGAGTTAAATCCGGGCATCACAACCCGGATATTATAGGTATATACACCTCCCGAAAAGGATGTCTCGGCCATATTAACCGTTGCCCACGTATCCATAGTACTCTTGTTTAATGACGCACCCGGCAGATAGCCCGTATTCGGATTGGCATCATAATTCGTTTTCGCTTCTATATTGACAGTGACACCATCACCAGCCGTCTGTACCTTGGTCTGCGATAACTTGAGATAATATTGTTTGTCGAAAATCACATTCACCGGGCTTTCCGTCCATTCAAGCGGCGTGGCTGAAAGCTGATAGGTTTCGTTGGATATCGTAAGATTGTAGTTGATGTACTCGCCCGACTCCCAAGAGTGCGGGTTCTTGGCGATAATATCACTGAACAGGAATTCCCGGTCGCCAAAGTTGGTGGTGACAACGATTTTGGCGGTTGCGGAGAAAGCGTCGGTCGGCAGCATGAGGAATGTATCACCCATCAAGGTGGCATCTTCGGTCACCGTTTTGTTACTGGTGAGAGTAGAAGCAACCTTTCCGGTGGCGACATCGCTCCAGACAAACTTCGGTTTACTGTTTTTCGTCGTGGCGGTTGGAATTTCAGCCACGGCAAGTTTACCGCTTTTTCCCACATTCTGGAATTCTATTTTCTCGATAGTCACCTCATCCGGTACAGGAGCTACTTTCTTGAATGTAAAAGTAACCTTGGTCAATGTGTGGTAGAAGTGTATATTCACACCTTCAACCCATACAGGACCCGATATAGCCGCCAGTACATCGACATGATTGGCGGCGGATGCATTCGCTGTATAATTCAGCACCATTTCTCCGGGATCAGTGAAACTCGCAGTAGGCACATTCGCATCACTGTACGGATACCAGGAGAAGAACTTCATGCTCGCATTCAACAATCCGGGCCAATATTGCAATGGCGAGATGGTGGCTGTCAGGTCGGCGTTAACCGTGGCACTTGCATTGAAGTATGGTTGGGGAACGGAAGCATTGGGAGTCAGTGAGCCGTAAAGACCGAAAGTCTCTTCTTTCAGATCGGTATTCGAAGAGATTACCGCACCACGAGTGTAGACATAGCCACCTTCTCCGATACGTTGCACAACAATTAATTCCTTATCGCACGTCATCTCTTCTCTGACACACGAAAAGAGGACAGCCGAAAGGACAGCCATTGTCATAATCATTCTAATATTATTTATAGTCTTTATCATCTTACTTCTTTTCCGAAATTAAAAACAATCAGCGAAAGATATTACAAGCCCATATCCAGATCAATGTCTTGTCTTTCACCCCAATCTTCCACGCTTATCATCAGTATCTGAATACCTATTTTTCCGACGCGTGCCGTTACCTGATACACGTTGTTCCGACGGATCTCGGTAAAAGGTTGCGCTGTCGGACTGCCTGTGCCGTCAACCTTCGTTACGGTTTCAATTACTTTCTCGGTTATTCCGGTGACGTCCGAAGGCCCTTTCGGGACATTAGCCATACTGATAGACAGTCGGTCGGAATAATCCGACTTGAATAGGCGTTCGGCCGTGTAGAACGAGCAAAGCAACTTCCGGTTTTCAGCTCCGGAGGCCGATGAATATGCCCAGGTTTCTGTAGTCGCAGCCGTCCAGCTATGCGTTAACAAATTGCTTTCCGACACGTCTTCCTTCACTTTTCCGTAGTTTTTTGAAGAGTCGGCGTTATCACGTGTGCCGTTGTCCACGTTTCCCATCACGAAATAACTATCGTGGGAGAAATTGTGCAAGGTGACACTGGTGCTTCCGGCAGTATATCCGGTCACCGCCCCGCCGTCTATAGCTTCAATAAAGACATCTACCCGGGCTACGGCACGTTCGATAACCATTTGCACTGTTTTGGTTTCATCCGGTGCTATGGATATATCCCGGATCACTCCTGTCATAGGCATTCCGGTCGTCGAAATGATCTGCCCGTCATTATTCAGTATGCTGGAGATATCGTAAATCATCTCTTGCAACGTCAAAAGATTGGCTATACCGTCAAGTTTGCTTGTGAGACTCTGCGGTTCGTTGGCAATCACTACGACCAGAATATCATTACTGAAAGTCACTTTGAGAAGTTGCGCATCTATATCAGTAGCTGTCTCCGGAGTACTCAACAGGATGTGTTCATTCACATCCAGCCTCACGCCACCGGGCGTGCTGCCGAATACGATAAACCGCATGGAGTTTATCTTCTCCTGTTGTTCCACATCCCCATTGTTCACCAAGTCGATGCTAAGTTGCGCCCGGGTAGTATGGGCAGGCAACTCATAAGCCACATCAGCTTCTCTACTACATGAGAACAAAAGGATGGTGGATGCCAGACAAATGATATGTAATAGCTTTTTTCTCATTCTTAAACTTCCATCCCGTGGAGCCAATAAATCCAGGTCCCCACGACAATACCAATCTGAAGGAATCCTCCTCCGTTTTTTTCAACAACTGTAAATATCAGGTTCCATTCACTCTGCCTGTCAAGATATTCCTGAAAGGGAAGTTCCGTCCCGTCGTAACGGAAAACCGGTCGGGCAATGCTCAATAGTGTCATCAGATTGTAGCTCCAGACTTCGGCTTCGGTATCCGCATCCCTTATAATAAACTTATAATCCCATCCGCTCCTGTTGAGCAAACGCATCGTATTCAGGCGTGCGGACATAACCACGTCGGATATTTCACCCGGACCTATATAGTAAGGCACATAAGTAACCGGTCCTTGTCCTGCGGGTTCGTTTTCCCAAGAATAAACCGCATTTTCCGATGCCTGAATTTCAAATGTATACTGTGTGCCATCCACTTTATTTTCCTCATGTCCCATTAACGCAAGATTAAACCGATTGGTGTCACGTATCAGGTTTACCGGATAAATTTTATGGTTGGTATTGGATGGCAGGTGGTCCACTTCCACAACTTCTCCGAAGTAAAGATGCTGAAACTCGAAATTAACAACATCTGTCTCCCGTTTCAGCGATACAATGACCTGTTGGAGGGTGGTTGTTCCCGGCACCAGTTTATTACCTGTATTGTCCGAAAGCCGGAATCTGTCAGACAGACTTCCGACGGTCAGTACTTTATAACTTCCGAAATCGAGCTCGTCGGTCAACGACATCCGGTTTCCACCAACCAGCGCAGCACCCCCGGCACTTTTGGTGAAAAGCAATTTATCATCGCTGTCGAACACAAGTACATCCACCGATTTAACCTGCGGATTAAATGCATCCGCATATTCCATATTGTAGTCGAATACAAATTCCAACCAAAGTTCGCACCGTGGCAAGTCTTCGCGTATACTGTCGCACGAAGCCATACATAGCATCGAAGCAACGATAAGGAACAGCGATTTAGTTTTTCCGCACATATCTTTTTCTTTTAGGGGCAACCCTATCGGTTTGCCATTTTATATTGTCAGAGATCTCCATTTAGTGACCTCCGGTTATTTCCTCTTTTTGGGGAGCGCTTTGCATTTCATTACATCTCGGATGCGCCGGTATATTTCAGTGCTGTTTTTGGGAAGCCTGTCACCGGCTTGTTTTTACTTTTTTCGGCGGTCTGTTCCGCACGGAATATCTATTAAAAAAAAGTACAGGGCAGGCAGTCCGCACTGCCCTGTTTTTCTTTGAAAGCAAAGAGTTTATTTAGATTTCGAAATTTGTAGTCCAGTATATCCACGGAGCAACTTTAATCTCAAAATGGAGATAAGCACCTTTCTTATCGATATCTTCTTCTTCATCCGGATCTTCGGGACCACCACCAGGATACCACGGTGTACCGTTACCATTCACCTTTGTCAGCGTAAGCGTATAATAGTTATTACGTACTACACCGTATTTTCCATACTCCATGTAAGAATTGGCTGCATTATCATGACGAATCTCATAGTAGTAATAGTTGAGACTCTTTGGATACCAATAGATGCAACCTTCTTCTTTGCACAGTTCACCGCCATTCTTAATATTGTTGGCATCAATAATAGTCTGCGTAAGAAGAGCAAAACTACCTGGATCATTGGTGGTAAGTTCAGATTTTATCTGGTTATAGAATAGTTCGCATGCCGTAACCAAGAGTTTCTCCTGAGCGGTCATAGGATCCGAGTTTGTTTCTTTAAGTTTGGCAGGTGTATAAGCAGCCAGCAAGTCGGCAAAACTCTTGAAATTTACAGAGTTAGTTCCGTTAGGAAGACGATACCAGTCATCTCCTAAAGTAAATTCACCGGACTTCCAAGGTGCATATTGTCCCTTAAGTACCAGACGTGTAGCCGCACCGAACTTCTGATATCCTGCGGCCATCGTATTCTCGATACAGTATTTGTAATTATCACCCGCAGTCGCACTTTCAGTAACCCATTCTACCTTAGGTTCGCGAGTAGTAACTTCGAGTGTATTCTTAACAATGCCTGTAAGATATTCACTTCCACCTGCAGTCGTAAAGTTCGGGTCAACTGTATAGAAGTTACTTTTGTAGAATCCGGTAGTATGAGACGACTCTGTGGTAGTCTTCTTTGCAAAAGGAAAGAACAGTGAGTTGTAGTAGTCTATAGTCCAATTTCCAAAATCAAACTGTCCAAGACTTGCATTTGTTACATCTTCAAAAGGGCCGACTTCTAATGAACCGCCAATCATAACCTCCAATTTTGCAGCAAGGCGTTCTATCTCAAGAGTAGCCGGATTACTTTTCGCTGCATTCTGAGCTTGCGCTTCCGATTTATAGTCGCTGACCAAAACAATCTTGTCCGATACATCGAGCAGACATTCATCTTCCCATGCATGATTGGCTGGATCTGAATCGGAATCATCGTAGAATCCGACATTAATCATTGCACAACCATTGGAGTGTACAACCTCCTCTACCAGATAAGCATTGTTGGGCTTAGAATTGTTCGTAGGAACTGTAATCATTGCATTGATGGTAGCATAGGTTGCAACCGCTGAAAGATTATCCAAGCGATCCTTTAATTCGAAACCCGGATTGGCAATAACAAGCAAATACTTAGTATTCGGGTCCACTTTAACCGGAGTATTCGGAGTCGTAACTCCACTATTTGTTCCGAAAGAACTTGATCCCAATACCGTAGCATACTTAGTTGCATTTTCATCCTTAGTCACTACCTTACTCGAATTGAACGTAATCAAATAGAGCTCATTAATCGCGCTTTCCGCAGGCAAAGCCGGCTGTTCCGTAGAACCTGGAGCACGTGAACCAGGCACTTTTGGATTAGTCAGACTAATTGATATGTAGGCTACATCATAACCTGCTCCCCCTTCAACCTCTGGATTTTCCTCCAGATTCTCATTTGAACAACTTGCCAATGCCACAACGGCCAGCAACGAAACTAAAATTGATTTAATCTTTAGCATAATACAAAAAATTATTAGAATTAATACATATATAATTTCCCACTTAATCAGTAAGTTTTACTTACTATTCTTTCTCATTTCGGCAGCATTAGCCTTCTTCTTGACTAATTCTTCCAGATTGCCCCTAGCTGCATCCAGACCTGACTGCTCTGCAACCTTCAAATACTTCTTCGATAATTCATAATCTCCCTTCATTAACATTAATATTCCCATAGCATTATTATATTCCGGCAAATTCTTATTCGAATTCACCATGCCCAGATAACGTTCAGCCAAAACCAAGTCATTGCGTGATAAAGCGGCAGTAGCAGCATTTATATTTGCAATTTCACTCTGCGGATACATCCGGACAGCCGTTTCGAACACATCAATAAATTCTTTTGAGCCTGTTGGATAGGTATTAGCTACCAAGAACATTTCATTCAAGCTCAAATTCTGCGGGCGCGTCTTGATAATCTCTTTCGCTTCCTCCACACTGAAATTCCTCACTTCGTAATTCACTTTACAGATAGCCACACGCAGACTTGGAAAAATATACTTCAACAAGTACCGGTAAGGCGTTCCTCCGTGAAGTTGCATCAGTTTTGTTTCTCTTCCTTTTTCAATAGGTATGTCCCGGATAATATCCAGCACTTCGTCTTTATATTCCAATTCGAATGTTTCAAGCGCCTTCTCCAGTCCGTCCCAGTTTTCACCTCCAAAGACAATGTAGTATTGGTTTCTCGGAAAATCGTATCCGTATGCCAGATAATCCCGAAGCGCCATGGCACGTCCTTCAGACAGACGTTTGTTTGCTACCAATGTTCCTTCCGGAGAAGCATAACCGATAATATCCAGACGGTTCACTTTCACATTCGAATCGGACTTCAGTTCATCGATCATCTTGCGGATTTTAGCCAGTTCCTGAGGATTATTCATGTATCCGGGACGAATATTGACTTTATTCACCTCGAAATCCAGAAAACATTCCGCTTGAATATCCCGTTGTTTGATTTCTTCCGCTTTCGGTTGCAGATAAGCAAACTGAAGAGCCACTACGTAAGGCGTCCATACACGTTCCAACGTCACTTTGCCAAATTCCTCTATGTTCATCAATGCCGTTTCGCCGCAACCACATTCGTCACGCTGCACGTCCAGACGCGCATCCTTCATCCATGATTCGAACGGAACCAGATATTGATACCGAATCGTGTCATTTCTTAATTTTCCAGCTTTTTCCACTATATATGGCTTCTCGTAGTTTCTTTTCTCTTTGGCGCTCATCAACGCAAGCTCTCGCTCATACGCCAGATACTCGTCACGACCTTTAATAGAAACTTTCGGAAGATTCTGAGTGCGTCCGGGAGTCACCAGCCGCGGAATAAAATCCATTCCCCGGGCAGATTTCACTTTCACATTATTCAAAACAAAATCTATATCGACATGAATAAAATCACCTTTCTGTTCCAACCGCACCGGATTCACAGTAATGCCACCTTCGTAAGAGCGAGACTGAGCCATAGCTGTGTTTATATTCAGGCTGCAAACCACCAACATACACACAAGGAAACCTATTTTTCTTATTATCATACTCCTTATTATTTAATTACATAAATAAGTGACACACTTGCTTTAGTAGGGCCAAAATAGTTTTTGCTGCTTTCCTTTAGTCTCGTACCACAAGTAGCGCAAGGATACTTGTCATATACAATGTGCACATATCCCACTCCAACAGACGTTTCTATACTCCAGCGTTTTTTCAGAATCCACGAATATCCTACGGAAAAGCCACCACCATAAAAATATCCCTGATAACGTGTATGCTGCATATTGTCACTGATAAAAGACCAGTCGGGCCATCCTCCTACATTGAAATCGGCATAATGTCCATGCATTCCGACAAACATACGCCGAAAACTCTCGCAAAACCAGTAACGGACTTCGGGTTGTATTCCCCAATGACGGAGACGTTTGCCGTCGGAAAGTTTCCACGGATTATAATTGACCGGAATGTCCAGCGTCCATTTACGCACCAGTCCGATCTCCAGCCCCAGATTCATGGTAGTAGTAGCGTCATACAGCAGATTGCTTTTCAGCGCAACCTTCTGGGCATGACCCTCGGAAATAGCACATCCGAGCATGAATAATATGAGTATAGCAACTTTCTTCATTTATATCACATTTACTGTTGTTTATTGCCCTAATTGAGTAACATCTATTTTTATGCGTTGCACATTACTGATGCCCGTTTTAACGGAAGACACCATTGTTGTGAGATGTACGATTCCATTTCTGGAATCCGCCTCTATATTGGGCAATACCTTAATATATATCTTACCATCTTCAACGATAATGCGTTCTTCCCCTGTATGTTCCTCCGGCATTACGGAAGAATATAGGCGGATCCAATTTTTAGCACTTTCATCCACTTCGCCCGTAAGGCAGAAATAATTGATTTCATACACCTCCGAATTTGAATTTTCAGTAGGCATGAACTGAAGCATACTTCCTGTAGCAGGAACAGCTTTCTTTTGTCTAATATGAATTTCTTTTTCCAAATTTCCTGTTTTTAATGTTATATACACATTATCTATCACCTATTCCTCTTTGTCCTTCTTCATACCACATCAGCCAGTCAGAGCCCCCAACTGTTACCGGTGTTATCACCAGACCAATGGAAGTGACTATTGGTATCTTGTAATAAGAGTCTTGATTGTTGTAAGTCCCTTGAATGTTCGAACAGGTGTTGTTCAGAGGGCCGGACTCATACATAATATAATTCACAAGGATAGTTTCTTGAGTGTCACTATAAGATAGAGAGCCAAGCAAAGGATTGCTCAACGGTTTAGTCAACAACCCGGCATATATATCCGCACAAGTTGTCACCTCCGGCGTTAATTGGATGAGAATGCCAGTCACATTCAACTCCTGCACACACCCCACCACAGATAATAAAAAAGTCAAATTCAAAAAACTGGTTGTAAGTCTCGTTATTTCTCTCATTAATTCTCTAATGTACTTTCTTCTACTTCTCTTCTCTCTCTCTTATTTCTCTTTTTGCTTTTCTCTCAGGACAATATTTTTTGTCCAAATCTCATATTGCAAATTTCGGAATATTAAAGGAGATACAAAATTGTATTCATTTCTGTTACAGAGAATCAATTCAGAATAAAGGGGCTAATTATGCAGGTAGCAAGCAAGGAGATTACGAAATTCACAACAAAAATATTCAATATCCTTATTTCTTTCGATATGCGAACATTTTAAAATTTTCAAGTTTCTCTCATAAAAACTTGGGTAATGGAAAGGAGTTATAGTTTTTCGTGTCATTTAGATACAATTTAGGCACAAATTAGACAAAAGACATAGCTATTTTATACCACAAAATAGACTAATAACTTGTATAATTTGTGCCTAAATGACAAAATATTCAATTTCTGTATATATATAGCTATCAGATTATAAGGTTTTGCGCTCTGTTTCAGTAGGAGCAACCTCATCAGGAATACTGAATTCACGATTAGCAAACAGATCAGCAAGTCCTGAAATTTGTTTCAGGCGCAACAATTCATCACGGTCCATACCAATATTTTTCATTATCCATTGATCGGACATACCAGCCTTGTCAAGCTCCGCAACAATGTTGCACATCAATTCAATGTTATGCATTCCACGCGCACGGTTGTGCCGGATTGTCGAACTCATACGGTTAGACAGGTCTTTGTCTATCACTACAATTGGCAACAAGCCGTTTTCACGCTTATAGATTCGTTGGGAAGTTTTTAATACCGTATAGCGATGGTAACCATCCACCAGGATATAACGATCTTCATCTTTATCGTAGTAACATACACATGGCATCGTAAAGCCATCTTCCCAAATAGAAAGTTCCAGCAACTTCATTTCAGGCGGTGCAACGACATTCGGATTATAATCGTTCGCATATACTTTTTCTACAGGTACCGCTTTTACCTCGTAAACAGGGCTTTTATCTACACTCATGATACAATGATTCTATATTGTTCCATAATTTGACTTCTCTTACTCATCTCCTCCTTTGTGGGCGAGAATCCCATATATTTGCAGGCATGATCATTCTTAAGAATACAAACACACATCCGCTTATACGTAGGTATTTCTTTGAACTCCGGAATGTCGATATCATCCTGATATTCCATACGTACCGGTTTTTTCAGCGTTTTGTAGTTACTATTATCCATAACGATAATCGGTACTTTTGCATCAATCAGCTTTTGGATGGTGGCATCACTCAGGCATCCGCCTTTCGTCCGCCAGAAATTCACACTCACCGAAAGTTTCCGGAGATAGTTTTTCCTCGCCCGTTCCGGCAAAGTGGACAGCAAGAAATACATAAACTCGCGCCATGTATATCCTTCGGGAAGTTTCACCGACTGCCATCCCATCGCGTGAGTACCACCATACATACCGGTAAAGTTCACACCATTCACCCTTCCGACCATTTTACCCCAGGTATTGGGATCAAGCACCCGGTAAAGCTGCAAGCTTTCTTGCGCTTCATTAATAAAAGGACTCGCTACACGCTGACGCTCCAGATTGACTCCGGCACGATAGTAAAGGTCATATAAGGTATTATAATCCCACTGGAATTTCCCATTAGCCGTCCATACATCCGTAGTCTTCCAGTCGTAAATAGGATAGGCATTATAAATATCATTCCCTACCTTGGAAGTCCATTTGTATTTATGATACATCTGGAATTTGCGGCTCATATAGATACATCTCCACCGATTGAAACTTTCCTGTGTACGGATTCCGATCAGACAACAAGTGCGCACTGCGTCATTTTTATTATGTATCCATTGCGCAAAACGCATCTGGAATTCATAATCCCACATGGTTGTATTATAAAAAGGAAAATCATCTTTGGTCATTGCCTTTTTAGGCATGGAACGAACCCATATATTCTTTTTATTATCTTCCCAGGGACGCCAAAAGGATTGATACATCGAGGTGCAGGTAGCCACACGGAAAGGAATACATACCCGGTACACATCCAGAATATCCTTGTTAGCTTCCAGCATCCGGTCTACATAATCGATGGTCATTTTATACTGGATTTCATAATCCATGTGAAAAACTCCCAAACGTACCTTCAGGTTATTCTTCCGGATATAATCGATACACATATTCAGCAGTACCCCGCTGTCTTTACCTCCGGAGAATGACACATATATATTATCAAATTCATTAAATATAACTTTCAGTCGTTCTTGTGCTAATTCATATACATTCTTTGTGCCTGCTATTTTCTTTTTCGCCATAAGTTATCTATACATTTTTACATACCGTGTCCATTTCTTGTCCATCGATACAAATTCAAACTTTTCAAATGTTTCTTTATCTTGTACCAGTGTGACCGAATTAAGCAACCAACTCTCAGGCCCGAATTCCGCAATAACGGCAGGCAACAAATGCGACAGGATTTCCTCCCGTCTGGCGTCTTCTGCCTTTACATAATAATTATTGATTACAGCTTTCTTCCGGCTTTTCTGTTCCACCGGCACGAAGCCCACCACTTCTTTATCTTCAATCGCAATAAACCACACATACTCTTCGCCCGTCTTGAAAGGGTAATTATTGTTTGCGCGTATCACTTCGGGATCCATCACCATCGGCGTCACAAGCCGATATAAATGTTTGTCTTTTCCTTTTAATCGTATTATCTGTATCATATCATTCAAAAATGGACACACAAAAATAAGGAAAAAATATCAAATTCGTCATTTCTGTTCCTAAAACATTTGTTTTTCATGTTATTATCTCTATATTTCGATATTTTTGAAATCACCCGTCCGTCATACCTCTCTCACGTTTAAAGTAAGTCAGTATGGTGGCAAAGCTTAGATATTCCCGCCCGGGAGTATGCGACCGGCTTTGAAATTGATAACGGGCAAAGATGACTTCACATGCCAGTTTATATTTAAAATGCAGCTTTAAGCGGTGCTGTAAAAACTCAAACACCCGACAGAGATATGCAAACACGTCTCCTACTTTGTCATTGGGAATCACTCGTGGCTCACGATGCGTATCCGATATGTGTTCCATTTCACTAAGAACATATTCCAGCTGCTCTATTTCCTCGCTAGTGTGCATTGTACATTTCATTTGTTCTATTTTCTCTTCCTGACGAATGTACTGTTCACGCTTTCGTTGTAAACGATCTTTTATGACCTCTATTCCTTTTGACATTATAAAATTTAGTTATATATAAACGGTTTGACCTTACTGATTACTAACCAGAAAAAAATGCCATATAAAATCTAATTTCACATGCAAATATAGAGAAGATTGTTTAAATAATTAGATTTTTATTTAAAAATATTCATACTTATAACACATTTAAATTACCAGCATCATAAAATCGGTTTTTCCTTCCAATGAAACGAATCGTACTTTTGCGGAATATTTAAATATTTTAAACAATGGATAATCAATCTTTTGACTGGCTGCTTCATGGCTGCCATGCACTGTCCGAAGTGGCAGTAGCTTATTTTCCGAACTATCAGTATAATTGTTCAGCGGTGAAAGCGTTCCGTCGGATCATCAAAGAACATGCGGTATTACTGAACCAACTCACGGAAGCGGGATTCACCCCGCATACCACAACGCTCACTCCTCAGCAAATTGCGATTATTGTAAGGTTCTGGGGAACGCCTGCATTAGTATACGAAATGATAAAAAAGAATTCATATCTTGCTGTCCCGAAAATGGGGAAAAAGATATAATGTATTTTAATACATTCTTTTTTTCATTTATATATTAATGGATGAAGGGGTGGTCGAAGTGCTAATATAGGCATGCCGGCCTCCCCTTTTAACAGGGCGTTTGAGCAAGAGTAGAGGAAGGCAGACAGAGAGGTCCCAAAATATGGGCAATAATCAGGGGTATTGGACACATGAGCCAATATTAAAATATTTAGCCGTTCATAACCGTAAAATTGTACACCTCAACCAACCGGACTACCTGTCAAATAAGGCATTTATGAATGAATATGACTATTAGAAAAGAAAATGAGTGAGATAACAAACCCACAGGACGCCGAACTCGAAGAAGTCGTGCTCGGTGCCTGCCTACTGGAAAGCAAAGCTATTACACTGGTTGCCGGCATATTACGGCCGGAAGTATTTTACACTGAAACGAACCGTGAGATTTATGCTGCCTTGCAGGGTATGTACCATGCCGGGCAAGTAATTGATATCATGACCATAAAAGAAGAACTTGCCCGGCGTGGCAAGCTCGAATTTATAGGAGGGCTTTATACAAATTGAATAACCGATATGCCATCTTTATGCCCAAACAAGTTACTCGACAAACTTCTTGGTTGCCAATATTGGAATAGCACTCATGATGCTCTATCAATCAAGTATTTACGACAGTCCGTCACTTTAAACAAAAATCGTCAATTAAAAAGTTAGACAAAATTTGGTCAAATATTCCTTTTTATTAATTAAAAAGGCTACAGTTTCACAAACTAATATTGGATTTCAGTCTCTTTTCCATATATTTGCGCCCGCATTTTTATTATTGAACCAACCTCCTTATTCAATTTATCAAACTAGATAAAACAAATGGAAAATATAAACGCAGTAATTACAGGAGTCGGAGGATATGTACCCGATTATATCTTGACTAATGATGAGATTTCAAAAATGGTAGATACCACCGATGAATGGATTATGGGGCGTATTGGTATTAAGGAAAGGCGTATTCTGAAAGATGAAGGACTGGGAACTTCTTACATAGCTCGTAAAGCTGTCAAACAACTGATAAAACGCACCCATACAAATCCGGATGATATTGATCTGGTAATTGTAGCTACAACAACTCCTGATTACCGCCTTCCTTCCACTGCTTCTATTTTATGTGAGAGACTGGAACTGAAAAGAGCTTTTGCTTTCGACATACAGGCCGTTTGCAGTGGTTTTTTATATGCATTGGAGACAGGAGCTAACTTTATCCGTTCCGGAAATTACAAGAAAGTGGTGGTTGTAGGTGCTGAAAAGATGTCGTCAATAATAAACTATACCGATCGGGCAACTTGTCCTATTTTCGGCGATGGCGGAGCAGCCGTCATGCTTGAACCTACTACTGAAGATTTGGGTATTATGGATGCTGTGTTAAGGACAGATGGTAAAGGATTACCTTTTTTACATATTAAAGCCGGTGGTTCCGTATGCACCCCTTCTTATTATTCATTGGATAATCAAATGCACTACATCTATCAGGAAGGACGCACTGTATTCAAATACGCGGTATCTAACATGGCAGATGCCTGTGAATCTATTATTGCAAGAAACCATCTAAGCAAAGACAATATCGACTGGGTGATTCCCCATCAAGCTAATCAACGCATTATCACTGCTGTAACACAACGTTTGGAAGTTCCCGCCGAAAAGGTCATGGTTAATATTGAACGATACGGCAATACTAGTGCAGGCACTCTCCCACTCTGCCTTTGGGATTTTGAAGATAAACTCAAAAAAGGAGATAACCTAATTCTCACTGCATTCGGAGCAGGATTTGCCTGGGGAGCTATTTATATAAAATGGGGATATGATGGAAAAAACAGATAGCGATTAATCGCTATCTTCCAAATAAAAAATCCTCTGATTTACTAGAAACCAGAGGATTTTTTGTTTGGAAAGTGCGGTGCGTACGGGACTCGAACCCGTGACCCCATGCGTGACAGGCATGTATTCTAACCAACTGAACTAACGCACCAAAATATTCACTAAAGCATCTCTCTCGATTGCGGATGCAAAGGTAGATATTTTTTTGAAACCTGCAATAGCTTCAGTATCTTTTTTCTGAAAAAGTGGGTTTATTAAGAATTATCGTGTACATTTGCAGCTACTAATAAAATAGAAAATAGAATGAAAAATACACCAATTGAACGACATCTGATTGATGAAACTATAAATGAGTTTCAAATTGTCGATTTTTCAAAAGCTACCATTCGGGAAGTGAAAGCTATTGCTTCGAAAGCAGAAGCTGCATCGGGAGTTGAATTTATTAAAATGGAAATGGGTGTTCCGGGACTTCCTCCTTCCGCAGTAGGTGTGAAAGCAGAAATTGAAGCGTTACAAAATGGTATTGCCAGCCTATACCCCGATATCAATGGATTGCCGGAACTGAAAAAAGAAGCGTCCAACTTTATCAAAGCATTTATTAATGTAGATTTAAATCCGGAGGGATGCGTACCTGTCACCGGCTCTATGCAAGGCACATTCGCTTCCTTCCTTACTTGCAGTCAATGCGACGAAAAGAAAGATACGATTTTATTCATCGATCCCGGATTCCCGGTACAGAAACAGCAGTTGGTAGTAATGGGACAAAAGTTCGAAACGTTTGATGTATATGACTACCGCGGAGACAAACTGAAAGAGAAACTGGAAAGCTATCTGAAAAAAGGAAATATATCAGCTATCATTTATTCGAATCCCAATAACCCCAGTTGGATTTGCCTGAAAGAGGAAGAATTGCGGATTATTGGTGAATTGGCAACGCAGTATGATGTGATCGTTTTGGAAGACTTGGCTTATTTCGCCATGGACTTCCGTCAGGATTTGAGTAAACCATACCAACCTCCTTTCCAGCCATCAGTTGCCCATTATACAGATAATTATGTATTGCTGATTTCCGGTTCGAAAGCATTCAGCTACGCCGGACAGCGTATTGGCGTAAGCTGTATCTCGGATAAATTATACCACCGAAGCTATCCGGGACTGACCAAACGATATGGCGGCGGTACCTTTGGAACTGTTTTCATTCATCGTGTACTTTATGCACTTTCATCAGGAACGAGTCATTCCGCACAATTCGCCATGGCTGCCATGCTGAAAGCTGCCAACGAAGGACAATATAACTTCCTCAACGAAGTGAAGATCTATGGTGAAAGAGCACAAAAATTAAAAGAAATCTTCCTCCGTCACGGTTTCCACCTGGTATATGACAACGACTTGGGCGACCCGATTGCGGACGGATTCTATTTTACCATCGGTTATCCGGGAATGACCAGCGGCGAACTGGCCAAAGAACTGATGTACTACGGAGTGAGCGCTATCTCTTTGGTTACAACAGGAAGCCATCAGGAAGGATTGCGCGCGTGTACCTCTTTTATTAAAGATCATCAGTATGCGCAACTGGATGAAAGAATGAAACTATTTGCTGAAAATCATCCGATGGCCTGATTATTTGACATGAGATATTCATAAAAGCCATTCTTAAAATGAAAAAAAACGGAAAGAACGATTGTTATTCCGTTTTTTTTCTTACTTTAGTGGCATGAATATTGACTCTGACATATTTAAGATTCAATCGAATAATGTGTTACCATCAAGAGGAAAGATTTTAATATCTGAACCTTTTCTGCGTGACGCAACGTTTGGCAGATCCGTAATTTTACTGGTCGATCATACGGACGAAGGAAGTATGGGATTGGTTATCAACAAACAACTGCCATTATTCCTGAACGATATCATCATGGAATTTAAATATCTGGACGAGATTCCTCTATACAAGGGTGGACCGATTGCCACTGATACTTTATTTTACCTCCATACACTATCAGACATCCCCGGCTCTATCTCTATCAGCAAAGGACTTTATCTGAATGGAGATTTTGATGAAATAAAGAAATATATATTACAAGGAAATAAAATCAGCGAATGTATCCGTTTCTTCCTGGGATATTCCGGATGGGACAGCGAACAGTTGAGCAATGAAATCAGAGAAAACACATGGTTGGTGTCTGAAGAAGAGAAATCATATCTGATGAAAAACAATATCAAGGATATGTGGCGGACTGCTTTAGAGAAGCTAGGCAGCAAGTACGAAACGTGGTCACGTTTCCCGCAAGTGCCTACTCTCAACTAATATTTTATTTCTTAGGATTCAAACATTGGAGAAGCAACGCATCTTTGTAGCAGCCCTCCACTTGCAGCCAGTTTTTCAATAATCCACATTGAACGAAGCCACAAGACATGAACAGCTTTACACAAACGTCATTATCTGTCGTGACATGTGCATAAAGCTGACTTAAAGACAGAAAATCAAAAGCATATTCACAAAGCAGCTTCAATGCGTCGGTGGCATAACCTTGCTGGCGATAATCCTTATGCACGGCAATTCCAACTTCTCCCCGCGAATGAAGGGGAACGAAATCCGTAATATCAATCGTACCAAGTATACACTGGTCGGATTTGCGTACCATCATCAGACGTAATTGCTTATCCGCAAACACATCACACTGCGAACCTTCAATATATTGGCGCAACACATAACGGGAGTATGGAACCGTAAAGTTACTGATGTCCCACATCGAAGGATCATTTTCCATCTCATACATTATATCCATATCTTCCGGTTCTACCGCACGAAGATAGATACGCTCGTTCATCAAGAAAGACTGTCTCATAGCTTTTCTTCTTTTGCAATGTGAAGTTCGTTACGCAATCTCTTCTCGCTGGGCAGACAGAAAAGTGACGCCGTGAGGCCAATCAGCATACAGAGGTTACCCGTACTGCTCAACGTCAGGTAGTAACACAAAAGGTTCACCACAATAGCTACTTCAAGAACTCCCAAGCACACAATGTTCCATTGTACATACCGCTTCAAGGCAAGCGCGATAGTCATGTGATCTATCTTTTTCTTAAGCACCAAGCTAAATAATTTGAGAGAAAGAGGCACACACAAAGCAGTGAGCAAAATGCCGACCGTCTCAAAATAATAGGTAGCTGATGCGTTATCTACCAAACCTCCTACGGGAAAAAGTTCAAATTCTCCTGCCCCAAGCAAAAATGCCGGGAGCACCCAAAAGAAAACATAACTGATATTCAAATTTCTGACAGCTCGTTTTATCTGTTCTTCCATGTTCGTTCTTAAATGATTAATAATGTTTATACAGTTCCGGTAAAAAGCGTCCGGTTCACAATACTGCGTCCTAAAGTTACTTCATCGGCATATTCAAGTTCATCACCAACCGATATGCCACGGGCTATCACACTTAGTTTAACCCCCAATTTATCTAGCTTGCGATAGATATAGAAATTGGTAGTATCCCCCTCCATCGTAGTGCTCAATGCCAGAATAACTTCTTTGATTCCACCTTCAGCCACCCGCTGCACTAGGCTTTCAATTTGAAGGTCACTCGGTCCGACTCCGTCCATTGGAGAAATAACCCCACCCAAAACGTGATAAAGCCCGCGATACTGCTGGGTTGCTTCCACCGCCATTACATCACGGATATTTTCCACCACACAGACAGTGGAAACATCCCGTTGCGGATTAGCGCAAATCTGGCAAGTTTCAGTATCGGATATATTATGACACACTTTGCAGTATTTCACCTCACGTTTCAACGTTATAATAGAATTTCCGAAAGCTTCCACCGTAGCCGTATCCTGACGGAGCAGATGCAGAACAAGCCTCATAGCCGTCTTACGCCCGATACCCGGAAGTTTGGAAAATTCGCCGACTGCCTTTTCAAGCAGTATAGAAGGATATTGTTGGTTCATAGATAATATTTGCTGTTCTATCGATAAAACCTTGCAAAGATACAGATTATTGTTTTTAATACCTACAAAAATTGCTACCTTTGCATCTGTTATGATGATACTAGTCACTATTCTTTGCTACTTCGCGGTATTATTACTAATAGCCCGTATCACCGGACGTAAGGGCGGATCGAATGCAGCGTTCTTCAAGGGAGAGAACCAATCACCTTGGTACATAGTCTCTTTTGGAATGATTGGCGCCTCTATCTCCGGAGTCACTTTCGTCTCTGTACCGGGAATGGTGCGCGGAATGGATATGACGTATATGCAAACGGTAGTCGGATTTTTCTTCGGATACATGGCCGTAGCCCATATCTTACTTCCTTTATATTATAAATTGAATCTGACAAGTATCTACGGATATCTCGGCACCCGCATCGGGGTGCGTGCCTATCGCACCGGTTCCTTTTTCTTTCTGTTGTCACGCATGTTGGGAACCGCAGCCAAACTTTATCTGGTATGCCTCATTCTCCATACGTATGTATTTCAGGAAATGCACGTTCCTTTTTGGCTGATTGCTGTCGGTTCGGTTGCATTGGTATGGATATATACTCATAAAAGCGGAATAAAGACCATAGTGTGGACAGATACCTTACAAACATTTTGCCTGATTGCCGCTCTGATTTTTATCATCTATTTTACGATCCAAAGATTAGACCTTAACTTCAGCGGCATTGTGCAAACAATCCAAAACAGCGAACATAGCCGTATTTTTGTATTTGACGACTGGGTATCCCGACAAAACTTCTTCAAACAATTCTTCAGCGGTATCTTCATCGTCATCGTAATGACCGGACTGGATCAGGATATGATGCAAAAGAATCTTTCTTGCCGGAACCTTCGGGAAGCACAAAAAAACATGTATTGCTACGGTTTCTCATTCATTCCGCTAAATTTTCTTTTTCTATGTTTGGGAATTCTATTGATAGCACTAGCGGGACAAATGCAACTCGAACTGCCAGCCATGAATGATGATATACTGCCCATGTTTGCAGCCCAAGGTTATCTAGGACAATCCGTATTGGTACTTTTTACAATCGGTATTATCGCAGCAGCTTTCAGCAACTCGGATTCCGCCCTGACAGCCATGACAACCAGCGTATGTGTAGACCTGCTAAATACAGAAAAAGACACAGAAGAAACGGCACGTCGCAAAAGAGGCAAAGTGCATTTATCGTTATCAGTCTTATTGGCATTCTTCATCTGCCTGGTAGAAATACTCAATAATAAGAGCGTTATTGACGCCATATATATCATCGCCTCCTACACATACGGCCCCCTGCTCGGAATGTTTGCTTTCGGACTATTTACACATAGGCAAACGAACGACCGGTGGGTTCCTCTCATAGCCATCCTTTCACCACTGTTCTGCTATCTTGCCGACTGGTGGATTGGAAAAGAAACCGGATATAAATTCGGTTATGAATTGCTAATGTTAAATGGAACGCTTACCTTTGCAGGGTTAATGTGTATGTCCAAAAAAGAGAAAACGCTGAAAGTGCCATAAAAACAGGTACTCCAGAGTTTATAATAAATAATGGCAGAGTTTATTATAAACTGCGCAATAGTTTATTATAAACGATGAGCGAGTTTATTATAAACGATTTTATAAAGAAATAAATGACAAGAAAATGGAAATAACAAGTGCTGAATTTGTGATTAGCAATACGGACGTGAAGAAATGCCCGGCCGGTATTTTCCCGGAATATGCCTTTATAGGCCGTTCGAATGTGGGAAAATCGAGTCTTATCAATATGTTGACCAGCCGTAAAGGTCTGGCCATGACCTCTTCTACTCCGGGAAAAACGATGTTAATCAACCACTTCCTTATCAATAAGAATTGGTATCTCGTTGACCTTCCGGGATATGGCTACGCCCGACGCGGACAAAAAGGGAAAGACCAGATACGCACCATAATCGAAGATTATATCTTGGAACGGGAGCAAATGACCAACCTCTTTGTCCTGATAGACAGCCGGCTGGAACCTCAAAAAATAGACCTCGAGTTTATGGAATGGCTGGGCGAGAACGGTATCCCCTTCTCTATCATCTTTACCAAAGCCGACAAGCTAAAAGGTGGACGTTTAAAAATGAATATCAATGCCTATTTACGTGAGTTGGGCAAACAATGGGAAGAGCTCCCTCCTCACTTCGTATCTTCCTCGGAAGACCGCACAGGACGTATTGATATACTCAACTACATAGAAAACATAAACAAGGATCTCAATGTTAAATGAAAGAAGAATGAAAATGAAAAAGAGTTTTTTATCTATTGCCTTTATGGCAGTATTTATGCTGATGGCGACTAACAGCCAGGCGCAATCATGGTCCGACTTATTTAATAAGGACAACATTTCAAAAGTAGTAAATGCCATCACCGGAACCACCGAATCTATCGACATGACCGGAACATGGAACTACAAAGGTTCGGCCGTAGAGTTCGAATCGGATAACTTACTAATGAAAGCGGGCGGAGCTACCGCAGCCACTATGGCTGAAAATAAGCTGAACGAACAATTAAGCAAAATAGGTATCAAAGACGGCCAAATGAGTTTCACCTTCAATGCCGACAGTACTTTCGTCAATACGGTGGGCAAGAAAACATTGAAAGGCACTTACTCCTACAATGCTTCAACCAAACAAGTTGATTTGAAGTACTTGAAACTTCTGAATCTGCACGCTAAAGTAAATTGCAGTTCCAGTTCACTGGAGTTACTGTTCAACTCGGACAAACTGTTGAAACTAATGGCTTTCATCGGTAGCAAAAGTAGCAGTACCGCACTGAAAACAGTTAGTTCACTAGCCGAAAATTACGATGGAATGATGCTCGGATTCCAACTCTCAAAATAGCAAAAGAGAATCGTTTAATACTATTTCGCACTCCATAAAGTATATTTTAGGGGAAAAGCATTATCTTTGTCGTTTGTAATCAAAAAGAGAAGGAAAAATGAAAAAGATACTTTTTTTAATGACCCTGTTAGTAATGGGCGTAAGCTTTGCATTTGCGCAAACAAATGCAGATATCAAGTTTGACAAAACAACTCACGATTTCGGTAAGTTTTCTGAAAACAGCCCGGTTGTCAGTTGCACATTTACCTTTACTAATATCGGCGATGCCCCTCTGGTGATCCATCAGGCTGTAGCCTCTTGCGGATGTACAGTACCCGAATATACAAAGGAGCCCATCATGCCGGGCAAAAAAGGAACAATCAAGGTGACTTATAACGGAACAGGCAAATATCCGGGACATTTCAAAAAATCAATCACCTTGCGTACCAACGCCAAAACAGAGATGGTAAGATTGTATATCGAAGGCGATATGACAGCAAAAGATGCAAAGTAGGAAAAAATAGACTATTACATAAAGGAGAATCTTTCGGTTCTCCTTTTTTTTTGTTTACTTTGAGGACGGAAATGTAAATTAACACATTAGCAAATTATAAAAACTATGAAACAAGAAGAAGACAAATTCACCGGGTTACCCGAGAATGCGTTCAGAGAGTTGAAACCCGGGGAAGTGTACAACCCGTTGATGGGTCCCTCTAAAAATTATCCGGAAGTTAATATCTGGTCAGTAGCATGGGGTATTGCCATGGCAATCCTTTTTTCGGCCGCCGCAGCCTATCTGGGGTTGAAGGTCGGACAGGTATTTGAAGCAGCTATTCCGATTGCGATCATTGCCGTAGGAGTCTCCGGAGCTGCCAAAAGAAAAAATGCGTTGGGAGAAAATGTGATTATCCAGTCTATCGGAGCTTGTTCCGGAGTAATCGTTGCCGGAGCGATCTTCACCCTCCCCGCTCTTTATATTCTCCAAGCTAAATATCCCGAGATGACGGTTACTTTCATGCAGGTATTCATCAGCTCTTTATTGGGTGGCGTATTGGGTATTCTATTCCTGATTCCTTTCCGTAAATACTTCGTCAGTGACATGCATGGAAAATATCCTTTCCCGGAAGCAACAGCCACTACACAGGTGTTGATCTCCGGCGAAAAAGGCGGCAGTCAGGCCAAACCGTTATTGATGGCAGGTATGATCGGCGGATTATATGACTTCATCGTAGCGACATTCGGATGGTGGAACGAGAATTTTACTACCCGTGTTTGCAGTGCCGGAGAAATGCTGGCAGAAAAGGCGAAATTGGTATTCAAAGTAAACACCGGTGCCGCTGTGCTTGGTTTGGGATATATCGTCGGACTGAAATATGCTTCCATCATTTGTGCCGGTTCATTGGCTGTGTGGTGGATTATCATTCCGGGAATGTCTGCTATCTGGGGTGACAGTGTACTGAATGCATGGAATCCGGAAGTTACCTCTACCGTAGGTATGATGAGCCCGGAAGAAATATTCAAATATTATGCCAAGAGCATCGGTATCGGCGGTATCGCTATGGCAGGTGTGATCGGTATTATCCGTTCCTGGAGCATCATCAAGAGCGCTGTCGGACTGGCAGCCAAAGAGATGGGCGGTAAAGGGAATGTAGAGAAGAGCATTATCCGTACCCAACGGGATCTTTCTATGAAGATTATCGCCATCGGTTCCATCATCACACTGATATTAATCGTATTATTCTTCTATCTTGATGTCATGCAAGGGAATCTGTTGCATACATTGGTAGCCATTGTTCTGGTTGCCGGGATCTCTTTCCTGTTCACCACAGTAGCAGCTAATGCCATTGCGATTGTTGGTACTAATCCGGTTTCGGGAATGACATTGATGACACTGATATTGGCTTCCGTAGTGATGGTAGCTGTCGGACTGAAAGGTCCTTCGGGCATGGTTGCCGCATTGGTAATGGGTGGCGTAGTATGTACCGCGCTGTCGATGGCAGGAGGTTTTATCACCGACTTGAAGATTGGTTACTGGCTCGGAAGTACGCCTGCCAAACAGGAAACATGGAAGTTCTTGGGAACAATCGTATCGGCTGCAACAGTAGGCGGTGTAATGATTATCCTGAATAAGACATACGGATTTACAAGTGGCGCACTGGCTGCTCCACAAGCAAATGCGATGGCGGCCGTTATCGAACCGCTGATGAGTGGTGTAGGTGCACCCTGGTTGTTATATGGCATTGGTGCTGTCTTAGCAATTATTCTGACTCTTTGTAAAATTCCTGCATTAGCTTTCGCATTGGGTATGTTTATTCCATTGGAACTGAATGTGCCGCTGGTAGTGGGTGGAGCAGTGAATTGGTTTGTTACAACACGTAGCAAAGATGCATCTCTGAATACGGAAAGAGGTGAAAAAGGAACCTTACTGGCATCCGGTTTCATTGCCGGAGGTGCATTGATGGGAGTAATCAGTGCCGCGATGCGCTTTGGTGGAATCAACCTGGTTAATGAAACATGGTTGAACAATACTTGGTCAGAAGTGTTGGCATTAGGAGCGTATGCCTTATTGATTCTTTACTTTATAAAGGCTTCAATGAAAGTTAAATAAATAATTATGAGGAGACTATTATCCATTATAGTATCGCTTGTAACTGCCATATCATTTGCGCAGCAGCCCGTCGAGATACCTTTGTGGCCCGACGGTGCTCCCAACTCCAGCGGACTAACCGGAAAAGAGCAGGAAACGCGTCCTCATTTTGTCACGAATGTCACGCATCCCACCCTGACGGTCTACCATCCGGAAAAGCCGAATGGAATGGCTATTATCATGTGTCCCGGAGGAGGGTATCGTGGACTGGGTATGGATGGAGAGGGATATGATATGGCCCCCTGGTTCTGCAGACAAGGTATTACCTATATGGTATTAAAATACCGGATGCCGAACGGACATTGGGAAGTCCCCGTATCTGACGCCGAACAAGCCATTCGCATGGTACGTCAACATGCCAAAGAATGGAGTGTCAATCCTTACAAGGTAGGATTAATGGGAGCCTCTGCGGGAGGGCATTTAACTGCTACACTCGCCACTCATTATAATTCGGAAACACGTCCGGACTTTCAGATATTACTTTATCCGGTGGTTACGATGATGCAAGTCACCCGTGGAAATACAAGAGCTGCATTGCTCGGCAAAAATCCAACAATGGAACAAATACAGAAGTTTTCTGCCGAATTGCAAATAACGCCCGATACTCCACAAGCATTCATCGCTCTTACCTCCGACGATCCTTCCGTAGCACCTTATCACGGAGTGAACTATTACCTCGCTTTACAAAAAAATAAGGTTCCGGCAACTCTCCATGTTTATCCTACCGGAGGACATGGCTGGGGATTTCAGGACCATTTTAAATATAAGCAACAATGGACACAGGAGTTGGAGAAATGGTTGCGCGACGGCGTTGTATTCCCGGAAAACCCCGAACCCATGTTACGAATCGGAAAATCTTACCTGGGAACTAAATACGTGGCTAACACATTAGATCAAGACGGAGAAGAATCATTAGTGATTCGGACTGATGCCGTAGATTGCCTCACTTTCGTAGAATACACGTTGGCACAGGCACTCGGTTCTTCCTTTGCCGACAATCTGCAAAAAATACGTTATCGGGACGGCATCATCAACAAATATCCTTCCCGGTTGCATTATACTTCCGAATGGATTGAGAACGGAATTCGCCACGGATTCCTCACCGACATTACTGCCAAAAACAGTGCACATACCCAGAAAATCTCTCTTTCGTATATGTCTACCCATCCCAAGCAATATAAAAAATTGGCTGATTCGCCGGAAAATGTACGACAAATGGCTGAATATGAAAAAGCAATCTCCGGAAAAGTCGTACATTGGTTGCCGAAAAGCGAACTGCCGGAAGCCGGATTGCCCTGGATCATGAATGGAGACATTATTGCTATTACAACGAAGATGCCCGGACTGGACATTGCTCATGTGGGAATAGCAGAATATAAAGAGGGAAAACTGCACCTGCTGCACGCTTCTTCTACATTGGGAAAAGTAGTTGTCAGCGACGAACCTCTCAATCACATGCTAAACAACAATAAATCGTGGACAGGTATACGTGTTGTCCGGATGTCTCACTCTAAAAATAACTGATTATGAAACGAGTAAAACATTTCCTTCTCGCCTCGTGCTTATTCCCCACTTTGCTGGGAGCACAAGAAATGGCAAGCGCCTATTTTCTGGAACTTACTCCGGACGCCCAATCGGCAGGTATGGCAGGTACAGGATTAGCTACCACCGACAACGGTAGTACAGCTATTTTTCATAATGCTTCTACCATCGCTTTCTCACAAGAAGTGATGGGTGCGAGTTATTCATACGCTAAGATCAACCAAGATTATGCGCTACATAGCGCCTCTCTTTTCTACCGGATCGGAAGGGAAGGCATACATGGATTTGCTGTAGGTTTCCGGCATTTCAAAGATCCCAAGGTGCTCGATTACCGTCCTCACGCATGGGACTTAGAAGCTGCTTATTTCAGAAATGTAGCCAAAAATCTGTCTCTTTCATTAACGTTCAGATACCTGCAAGCCAAAGCCGCGGAAAGCGCAGACAGCAAGAATAGCGTTTGTCTGGACTTCGGCGCGACCTACTATCGCAATATGGCTCTATTGGACGAAATGGCTTCCTGGAGCATTGGTTTCCAAGCTGCCAACTTAGGTAAAAAGCTGGACGGACAAAAGTTACCCGCCAGATTAGGATTGGGAGGTACAATCGACCTGCCATTCAGCATAGAAAACCGTTTGCAGGTGGCTCTCGACTTCAACTATCTGCTCCCCTCTGAAATACGTCATCTCCAGGCTGGCGTAGGAGCCGAATATAATTTCCTGAAATATGGTGTTGTCCGTGCGGGATATCATTTCGGAGACAAAGATAAAGGAGTGGGCAACTACGGCACTCTAGGCTGCGGAATAAACTTCTGGCCGATACGTGCAGACTTCTCATACGCCTTGGCTGATAAAGATTGCTTTATGCGCCGCACCTGGCAACTGGGAGTTGGAATAGTTTTCTAAGCTCCTCTTCGAGGCGTTGCTTCACTTCGTCCATCGGCACATCATGCTTTAATTCCTGACGAAGAGAAGTGACGCCTTTATCTATAAACCCACAAGGGTGGATATAGCTGAAATAACGTAAATCCGTATTCACATTCAAAGCCAGTCCGTGCATAGTGACAAAGTGACTGCTCCTCACTCCGATAGCACAAATCTTACGCGCACGGGGCGTATCACCCTCCAGCCACACTCCTGTCGCTTTCTCTAAACGTCCGGCTTCAATGCCATAAGAAGCACATACGCGAATCACCGCTTCTTCCAACAGATGAACGTACTCTTTCAATCCTAACTGAAATTCTTCAAGATTCAGTATCGGATAGCATACCAGTTGCCCGGGACCATGATAAGTAATATCCCCTCCCCGATCAATATGATAAAGAGTAGCGTCAATCGCTTTCAGCTGTTCATCACTCAACAGCATATTATTTTCTTTCCCGCTACGCCCTAATGTATAAACATGGGGATGCTCGCACATCACAACACGATTTTCATAACTCCCGCCCTGAACTTTTGCCCGGACAATATCATCAAACCATTCTGTCTGCCGTTGCCATGCTTCGGCATATGGGACTAAATTCCAATCAATAAAAACTGTTTTCATAAAAACAAAGGTAAGAAATAAAAAGAAAATGTGTACATTTGTTGGCCTAATATAACAAACACAACTATGAAAATGGACTTTCCACAGGTAGACTTGCCTACCGAAGTATTAGCATGGACGAATGTTACGGAAGACATTCTCAATATTTATAAGCAATCGTGTCGGTTGCAGGCATGTATTGTTGCCATCTGCACCGAAGGTTCGATGAAAGCCTCCATCAATCTGCTTGATTATGAAATTCGTCCTAATGACCTGATAACATTGTTACCGGGAACAATCATCCAGTTTCGGGAGAGAACAGAAAAAGTATGTCTTTGTTTTGCCGGCTTCTCTGCCCATTGTGCCGGACGAATCAATCTGATGAAGAATATTGGTAATGCATATCCCAAACTAATAGAGCAGCCGGTGGTTCCTCTTAATGAAGAAGTAGCTAGTTATCTGAAAGACTATTTTGCTCTATTATCACGGGCCAGTTGCAATGAGAATTTCGAAATGGATTCCGAATTGGTTGAGTTATCCCTTCAGACTATCCTGACAAGCATACGACTGATATATCATAAATTTCCGGGTGAGAACAGCAGTTCGAACCGCAAAAAGGAAATCTGCCGGGAATTGATTCAAGCCATCACCGAGAATTATAAGAATGAACGTCGTGCACAATTCTACGCCGATAAACTCGGAATATCTCTTCAACATCTAAGCACAACTGTGAGACAAGTGACAGGTAAAAGTGTATTGGATACCATTGCTTATATTGTAATCATGGATGCCAAAGCGAAACTGAAAGGCACTAATATGACTATCCAAGAAATTGCTTATTCTCTAAACTTCCCCAGTGCCTCATTCTTTGGCAAGTATTTTAGGCGGTACGTAGGAATGACACCATTGGAATTCAGAAACAGATAATTCTTACGAAGAACGATAGAGGATAAAATTATAACAACGAATTGCAAAAAAATGAACGGTGAATAAATTGCGCATGATCCGCAAAGTATTCACCGTTTATTATTTACTTACAGTTTGTTTTCTTTTTACAGTCGCTTACTCATTTTCTTCCCAAGCTCAATGAATTGAGCACTACACTCACACTGGAGAAGGCCATTGCAGCACTTGCCAACATCGGATTCAATAACAAACCGTTCAATGGGAACAAGATACCGGCAGCAATAGGAATGCCGATCAGATTATAAATAAACGCCCAGAAAAGATTCTGATGAATCAGTTTGACTGTCTGCTTTGACAGCTGAAAAGCTTTAGGAAGCAGCAATAAATCCGATGTCATCAAAGTTACCATAGCTACGTCCATAGCAATATCAGTTCCTTTCCCCATGGCGATGCTGACGTCAGCCAGTGCCAGAGCCTGCGAATCATTGATACCATCTCCTACCATAGCGACTTTCTTTCCCTGCATTTGAAGCTCACGCACAAATTCGGCTTTATCGTCCGGCAGAGCGTCAGCGACAAAACGTTCGATTCCTAAACGGGAAGAAACAGCTAATGCCGTCCGCTGCCCGTCACCCGTCAACATACAGATATCAATACCTTGACGTTTCAGTTCTTTTACCGCTTCGGCTGAAGTAGCTTTTATCGGGTCAGAAACAGCAATGATAGCCAATAACTCGTTTTCGCATCCAAAGTAGATAATACCATTGCCATCCGATTCATAGCGAACCAGCATTTCAGCCATCACATCATTTACTGTCGCACTGAAATCTTTTAGGAGTTTATGACTACCTACCCAGTAGGTATGTCCCTCATAAGAGACTTTGATTCCTTTTCCCGTAATACTTTCGAAGCTGTCCAATGCAGCAGGTTTTATCTTCTCCTCATCCTGAAGTGCAGAAACGATAGCACCGGCAAGCGGATGCTCCGATTTCATTTCCGCAGCTAAAAGCACATCTTTGAAATGAGGTTCCTGCGATTGTGCCCATAACCATCCGGTGGCAGTAGGGTGTCCTTCAGTCAATGTTCCGGTTTTATCCAGTACAACGACATTCACTTTACGCATTTGTTCCAAAGCTACCGCGTCTTTAATCAGAATATGCTGGCTGGCAGCTTTGCCTATTCCCACCATCAATGCAGTAGGCGTAGCAAGTCCCAAAGCACACGGACAAGCAATGACAAGGACAGAAACAGCTGACAGGATACCATAAGAGATATATTCACTACCACCGATAGCAACCCATAAAACAAATGTCAGGATAGCAATGCCCAATACGACAGGTACAAAAATTCCAGTAATACGATCGACGATACGTTGCACGGGAGCTTTGCTACCCTGCGCTTCCTGCACCATGGAAATGATGCGGGCAAGCACCGTTTCACTACCTACCTGTGTGGCATGTATGATAAACGAGCCACGCTGGTTGATCGTTCCTGCCAAGACTTTATCGCCTTTCTTCTTTTCTACCGGAACCGGTTCACCACTAATCATACTTTCGTCAACATACGAATCGCCTTCGGAAAGCTGACCGTCCACAGGTATCTGTTCTCCCGGGCGTACAACAACCATATCACCTATCTGGAGGTTCTCGATCAAAATCTCCTCTTCCACTCCATTGCGCAGAACCCGGGCAACTTTAGGCTGCATTCCCATCAACTTGCGAATAGCAGTCGAGGTATTTCCTTTAGCACGCTCCTCCATCAATTTTCCGGTAAGAACGAAAGCGATAATCACCGCAGAAGCCTCATAATAGACGTGCGGTTCCAATCCACGAGCATACCAAAATTCGGGGAAGAAAGTATTGAACAGACTGAACAGAAAAGCAATGGAAGTACTAAGTGCAACCAGTGTATCCATATTGCTCCGTCCCAGTTTAGCCTGTTTCCAAGCTCCGGTAAAGAAACCACCTCCGAAAAAGACCATGACAGGGATAGCAAGTACCATTTGAATCTCATTAGAGTAGGGTACATGCATCAGTATCATGGAAAATACCAATAACGGTACTACCAAAATCCAAGCCCCAATCACCTTCCACTTCAAACGAGTGTAACGCTTATGCTGCTCCTCTTCCCGGCGTTCCTCCTTGTGGGCTTCTTCCACAATCAGATCATAACCTGCCGCAAGCACAGCCGCACGGATTTCCCCGGGAGTCAGCTGGTCTTTCTCATAAGAAACGGTCAATGTATTGGTAGCAAAATTAACGGAAGCCTCAATGACTCCCGGCAATTTTTTCACTGTTTTTTCTACATTATTGGCACATCCTGCACAATGCATATTAAGTACAGGAAATGCCTTTTTTATTGTGTTACCCATATAATTATTATTTACGGTCTTCCCTTCCTCCCGGAAAGGAGTCGGGGAAGAACCATTGTTTGTTTATAGAAACAAGCTAATACAGGTATTTGTTCAATTACTTCTTATCATTCTTCTGATCGTCTTTCTTTGTTTCTTTTACAAATTCAGCTTCATAATTGAACTTGTTAAATCCTGCTTGCAAGTTCTTTACATTCGTTTTTTCAGCATCATACGTGATAGTCACCATTTTAGTTTTTACTTCGGTCGCAATATCCTTCAATCCCTTTTCAAAACGCATATTGTCCTTTACTTTCTTTTCGCATTTCTCACAATGCATCTGGGACACTTTGAATACGACTACACGAATATCTTTTGCCAATACAGCTGCTACACTCAAAAGAGCCACCACGCAAGTGGCCATCCATCTTTTTGTTTTCATTTTTCCTATCAGTTTAAAATTAGTATTCTTTATTTTCTATGCGATCGTTTCGCAACTCACTATTCCTAGTTTTTACTCACTATTCCTAGCTAAATTAAAACGTATTCCGATATATCCTTTTGCCCCGTGTACCGGTCCCCATATCATAGTGGAATCAAAGTTGTTTCCCCAAGGATTTGCCGCATCGATAATCGGATTCTTTTGTTTGAAATTGGTCAGGTTCTCTCCTCCTACATAGATAGACCAGCGGCGGAAGTAACGTGTCACCTGTAAGCTCAACTGCTCAAAACTACCATAACGACGTTCCCAGGACAACTGTCCATCTCCCAATTCATAAGGAGTAGGCATCCTACCTCCACCATTCAGTTGCAGTGTTGCATCAAACTGCCAAATCCCCAGCGGAGTCTGGTAAGAAGCAGTGAGCAAGCCTTTGTATTTGCTGGTTAGAGGTTTCTCCATTCGCACCCCCTTGTAAGTCGTTTTTGCATCCGTGAGTCGGTAAGCTCCTGTCAAGGTGAATCCTTTGAAAAAAGGATAACTTGCTTCCACCTGGAATACATGCGAGTAAGAACGTCCATTCAAATTATAGAAAGCCACTTCATGAGGGTTGCTATCCATATCCACTATTACTTGTTTCAAGAAATCTGTGTAATAGTATTCCGCATTTACATTCAGCGTTTTGCCGAATATAGGAATATAAGTAGATACACTGGCACCGTAATTCCATGCTTCTTCCATATCCAAATTCTTAGCTATTTCTACCTTACGACTACTGGAAAGCAGATAATTGTTTTCTGCCAGCACATGATTGGTACGATACCCTTTTCCGGCAGAAAGACGGAAGTTCACATAATCATTCGGATTGTATTTAAGATGTGCACGCGGAGTCACAAAGAAACCATGTTCGTTACTGTAGTCTCCACGCAAACCCGCCATCACCATCCATTTATCATTCAGGTTCAACGTATATTGCACGTATGCACCGGGAACAGCTTCCTTTTCAAAGGCTTTGAGAGGATTATCCGTATTATTCTCCAAACGATAATGCTGGTCGTAAGCATCATAATTAAAGCTTAATCCTGCAGAAAAGCTGTTCTGCGGATTAAATTCCGTTTCAAACATCAGCGAAGCATAAACGTTGGTTTGATCCACATTATACAGTTTGCGTCCATACGTAGCATCCTGATTGTGCAAAGTGGTGGAAAGAATCAAAGCCAGATTCGTATTCTTCTCCTTATTAAATATGTAAGCGTTCTTGGTGAAGAATTCATAACGTTCTGTATCAATCCCCACTTTATATAAATCACCGGAGTGTATTGCCCCTCCATGATTGACCTGTCCGCTGGTACGTGTTTCGGAAAGAGCTTTGATACCTGCCTGAAAAACATAATGGTCGCCCATATATGCCCATCGGTTCCACACATTATACTGTTCTACTTGAGGAATATCCACAAATCCGTCATCATTGCCATCATGCGCTTTAGTCTCATTCTCATAATGTGCCAGCAAAGAAGTGCTCCATCGTTTGGAAATTTTTAATGTAGCATCTGCATTGGCTTCATACCGGTTGGTAGTGCTTGCAAAAAGATTGGCAGATACCCAGTCGGCTTCCGGCAACTGCGGCTTCTTAAATTCCACGTTAATCTGTCCGGTGATGGCTTCATAACCATTCTTTACTGAAGACGTTCCTTTGGAAACTTGTATACTCTGCATCCACGGACCGGGAACATAACCTAGTCCATAAGGAGAAGCTGCCCCACGATAATTCGGAATGTTTTCCGTCAACATCTGCACATAAGTGCCGGACAGTCCCAACAATTTAATCTGCTTGGCCCCTGTTGCTGCATCAGAATAGCTCACATCTACCGAAGGATTGGTCACAAAACTTTCACCCAGATTACAACAAGCAGCTCTACTCAATTCAGCACTGCTTATCATATCTTCGTTCATCACGCTACTGCGTAATTTCATCGTCCCCAGTTTGCGAGTGACAATATTCACCTCATTCAATTCCACTCCATCACGAAGCACAATATCCAACTGCTGATTTTTACTGCTCACATGAATGGTATCATTCTGAAAACCAATAAAACTGATTATTAACATGTGGCTTTTGGAAGGTTTTACAATAGAAAAACTACCATCTTCCTTAGTTGTCACTCCTTGTCCTGTATTCATCCAGAACACATTTGCACCCGGAATAGCCTCCCCAGTACTATCTTTCACTGTTCCCCGTACTTGCGCATATAGATTACCGGCAAATAACAGGAACAGTCCTATTATCATATATTTCATTCTTTCTAAAGTTACTTTCGAGATACAAAATTAATTCATTTCTCATGCAACTTAGTTGCATTCAGTTTCGCTTTACTTCCATATTCGATAGAAAGCAAAGGAATAAATAAGAAAGAAATAGTGGCTAAATAATATAAGTGGAATATAGCGCCAGCTTCTGCCTCGAACAGAGAGGTGGCGGAGAGGTCAGACTATCATATTCTACCGGTTTATCCGCATAGGTCGGAGTCAACAGATAGCAAAAATGCTCACACAAAAGATCGACTACTAAAGCTGATGTTGTCAGTTCAGTAGTATGTTTCATCAAATCGAGCTTATAGATAGTAGCTGTACAACCCTTATCTTTACAACCTTTTTTTGAATCACAAGTATGAGTCTTTTTACACTTCGGACAGCCTGTATCACAACAGCTCTGCACCGCTTCACAACGGGCACAGCAATAACGCACAAGAGAGACTCCACCTCCTGAATAGATAATCAGGAGAGAAAGGATAAGTGCTGTTATGTAGGTTAGTCTTTTCATTTCAGAGGACAAAGATAAGAATAAAAACAGATTTTCCTATAATTTTTCGTAATTAAGATTTAATCATCATTCAAAATGGTAGATTTACGTGCATTTCTTACCGGTTCTTTCCTCAACAGCCCCATATTCCATCACCAGTGGATTGAATACCAATTCGTTGCAGACATATTTCCTATTCATATTTGGCTAATTTTAGGGTCATATCAGCACTATTAACTCTTTTTGCTCAACAATAAAACCTATCTTTGCCCCGAATAAATTCACCATATTTTTTAAGTAAACATTATGCTTACATATCTACTCCTCATTATTACTTTTTATCTGGCAGGGAATACCTACATATTTATCAGAGCGACACAGGCTCTGAAAGTAAAACCGCTTGGAGTAAAAATACTCTTAACCGTTTTATTTTGGACATGTGCCCTATCTTTCTTCGGCACGATGCTAGCCCGTAACCTGGAAATGCCTGTTTTTATCTCCCATTCAATGTACATCATTGGAACAAGTTGGCTGATATTTACTCTATACATGGCATTATTCCTGCTGTTGTTTGATATCTTGAGATTATTCAAGGTGCTCTGCAAATATCGGTTTTATCTGTCTTTTGTGTTCACATTGGGATTGCTGGGATATGGGGTGTACAACTATTATCATCCGGAAACGAATATTGTCAGTATTTTAACTAATAAGCAGTACGAAGGTACTCCCCACGCAGTTAAAATCGTCGCGATAAGCGATGTTCATCTGGGAAACGGTACAGGGAAAGCTTCACTGAAGGAGTATGTAAAAATGATAAATGCACAGCATCCCGACTTGATACTGATTAGCGGCGATTTGATTGATAACAGTGTCGTACCTCTTTATACAGAGAATATGGCGGAAGAACTGGCCGAGTTAAAAGCTCCGATGGGGATCTACATGGTTCTTGGTAATCACGAATACATTAGTGGAATCGATGAAAGTATCCGGTATATAAAGAATACTCAGATACAACTTTTGCGCGATTCAGTAGTGACACTCCCTAACGGCATACAACTGGTAGGACGCGATGACCGCCACAACCGTAAACGTCGTTCCCTGCAAGAGATGATGGTGAACGTTGATCAAAGCAAACCTATCATCTTGCTGGATCACCAGCCCTTTAGCCTGGAAGAAACGGAAGCGGCCGGCATTGACCTGCAATTCAGCGGACACACACATCACGGACAAATATGGCCTATCAACTGGGTGACCGATTATATATTCGAGCAAAGTCACGGTTACCGTCAATGGGGAAACAGCCACGTGTACGTGTCTTCCGGATTGTCTCTTTGGGGGCCGCCTTTCAGAATAGGAACGCATAGCGAAATGGTTGTTTTCAACTTTCAATGAATATTATGCAGTTTTGTCACATATGTTACAGTTTCTAAGAAATCTCTGCCCTATCTTTGCAGAAAAAAAGATTATGGAACAATTACATGCTCATGAAGTCCTCCACATGATGGAAGGAAATAGCTACTCGGAATCATCATTGCGGGAAGCAATCATTAAGAAGTTTGGCTCACAGCAACGTTTTTATGCTTGCTCGGCAGAAAACATGGATGTAGATACCCTTATCGAATTCCTGAAAATGAAAGGGAAATTTATGCCTGCTGAAGATGGATTCACAGTAGATATCACTAAAGTTTGCAAGCATTGATTGGCGGATAATATCCGCCAATCCCATTATAGGGAATAAATAGCTGCATTTTTTTCTGTTTTTATTAGCCCGGTTCACGAATTTCATCTATATTTGTCAATAGTGAATGATAAAACAAATGTTGAATTTACAGAAAAAACGGGTATGAAAAAACAATATGTCAGTCTGCTTGCAATTATACTTTCGGTAAGCGGCTTTTTGTTTTCTTGTCATGACAAGATGAACAAAAACACAGGTGCGTTACAGTTTGATAGCATTCAAGTGAATAAGACAGCTCACCTCTTCAATGATACAGCCAAACCGGCCTGCAATATTATTATTAATTTTGCTTATCCGGTAAAATCATCGGATGATATGCTGAAAGACAGTCTGAATACTTATTTCATTTCGGCTTGTTTCGGAGATAAATATATCGGCGAAAAACCGGAAGAAGTTGTAAAGCAATATACCGAGAATTATATCAGCGAATACCGTCGCGATCTCGAACCTATGTATACCGAGGATGAGAAAGACAAGGAAGACGAATCTTCCATCGGTGCCTGGTATTCTTATTATAAAGGTATAGAAAGCCATGTGCAACTGTATGATAAAGACCTACTTGTATATCGCATCGACTATAACGAATATACCGGAGGTGCACATGGAATTTACATGGCAACTTATTTAAATATGGACCTCACCCTGATGCGTCCGCTCCGTCTCGATGATATTTTTGTCGGAGACTACAAAGATGCATTGACCGACCTGATCTGGAATCAGCTCATGGCAGATAACAAAGTGACCACTCACGAAGCATTGGAAGACATGGGATATGCTTCAACCGGTGACATCACTCCGACAGAGAATTTCTACCTAAGCAAAGAAGGAGTCACCTTCTATTATAATGTATATGATATCACTCCTTATTCTATGGGACCTGTAAAGGTAACAATCCCATTTGCTATAATGGAACATCTATTAGGCAGTAACCCGATTCTGGGAGAGCTAAAAAATTAAAAATCATAAAAAGCTGAACACCAATGAATATCCTGTTGTTATCACTTCCATGTGACAGAATAGGATATTCATCCACATCTATCATTCAAAACTTATAATTCAAAATTCAAACAGTGGAAATCATACTGAAATATTTTCCTGATCTGACGGAAGAGCAGCGCAAACAATTTGCAGCTCTATACGACCTCTACACTGACTGGAATTCAAAAATCAACGTTATCTCCCGCAAGGACATTGAGAATTTATATGAGCATCATGTGCTCCATTCATTAGGCATTGCCAAAGTCATCCAATTCCGCCCCGGAACCAGCATCATGGACTTGGGTACAGGAGGAGGTTTTCCCGGCATTCCTTTAGCAATCCTGTTTCCCGAGGTAAAATTCCACCTCGTAGACAGTATCGGCAAGAAAGTACGTGTAGCAACCGAAGTGGCAAATGCCATCGGACTGAAAAATGTGACCTTCCGCCATGCCCGTGCAGAAGAGGAGAAACGAACGTTCGACTTTGTTGTCAGCCGTGCCGTAATGCCTTTGGCGGATTTGATTAAAATTATTAAAAAGAATATCTCTTCGAAACCACAGAATGCATTGCCCAACGGACTTATCTGTCTCAAAGGCGGTGAACTGGAGCATGAAACAATGCCGTTCAAACATAAAACGGTCATTCATAGCTTGAGCGACAACTTCGAGGAAGAGTTCTTTAAAACAAAAAAAGTGGTATATGTCCCGATTTAAACAAGACTATATGTTCTGATAGATGATAAATCATAGAGAAACCATGAAAATAAAAAGATTTGAATTTAATATGTTTCCCGTAAATTGCTACGTATTATGGGATGACACTAAAGAAGCAGTCGTAATTGATCCGGGCTGTTTCTATGAAGAAGAAAAGCAGGCACTGAAAAAGTTCATTCTTACCAATGAACTGAATGTAAAGCATCTGCTGAATACTCATTTACACCTGGATCATATCTTCGGAAATCCGTTCATGCTGAAAGAATTCGGATTATCAGCAGAAGCAAACAAAGCAGACGAGTACTGGATTGACGAAGCACCGAAACAAAGCAGAATGTTTGGTTTTCAGCTGCAGGAAGAACCTGTACCACTGGGCAAATACCTGCATGACGGAGATATCATCACTTTCGGACATACCAAACTGGAAGCAATACACGTACCCGGACATTCACCCGGCAGCTTGGTGTACTATTGCAAAGAAGACAACTGCATGTTCTCTGGTGACGTCCTGTTCCAAGGTAGTATCGGCCGCGCTGATCTCACAGGAGGCAACTTCGATGAACTGATAGAACATATTTGCAGCCGTTTATTTGTTCTTCCCAACGAAACAGTCGTTTATCCGGGACATGGAGCTCCCACGACTATCGGAATGGAGAAAGCTGAAAACCCATTTTTTAGATAATAAAAAATAAGTATTAAGTATCAAGTATTAGGTATTAACAAGGCGAACCGCCCATTAACCGCAGTAATACTTAATACTTGATACTTAATACTTAATTTAATACTTGATTATTATGAAAACCGATTTGTTAGCTAGCCGTCACATCGGCATCAATGAACAAGATACAGCCATAATGCTCCGCAAAATTGGCGTGAACTCACTGGACGAACTGATTAATCAGACAATTCCCGCCAATATACGGCTGAAAGAGCTGCTTGCATTGACTAGTCCACTGACGGAATACGAATTTGGAAAACACATCGCTGAACTGGCAGCTAAAAACAAACTATATACCACATATATCGGTTTGGGATGGTACAACACGATCACTCCCGCCGTTATCCAGCGGAATGTATTCGAAAACCCAGTATGGTATACTTCTTACACTCCGTACCAGACAGAGGTATCGCAAGGACGTCTGGAAGCATTGATGAATTTCCAGACAGCCGTATGTGATCTTACTGCCATGCCACTCGCCAACTGCTCACTTCTGGACGAAGCAACTGCCGCCGCCGAAGCCGTAAGCATGATGTATGCCTTACGCTCCCGCGCGCAACAGAAAGCCAATGCGAACGTAGTCTTCGTAGACGAAAATATTTTTCCGCAGACATTAGCTGTCATGACTACACGTGCCGTACCTCAAGGCATCGAACTACATGTAGGTAAATATAAAGATTTTGAACCTTCACCGGAAGTGTTTGCCTGTATTCTGCAATATCCGAACTCACATGGAAACGTAGAGGACTATTCTGAATTTACCGAAAAAGCACATGCCGCAGACTGCAAAGTAGCTGTTGCAGCTGATATTTTAAGTCTTGCCCTGCTAACTCCTCCGGGAGAATGGGGAGCAGATATTGTATTCGGAACTACACAACGCCTGGGTACTCCAATGTTCTATGGCGGTCCGTCGGCTGCTTTCTTTGCTACCAAAGACGAATACAAACGGAATATGCCGGGACGAATTATCGGATGGTCTAAAGACAAATATGGCAAACTCTGCTACCGAATGGCTTTACAGACACGTGAACAGCATATCAAGCGGGAAAAAGCAACTTCAAACATTTGTACCGCACAAGCATTATTAGCTACCATGGCAGGCTTTTACGCTGTTTATCACGGTCAGGAGGGTATCACTACAATTGCGTCGCGCATCCACAGTATCACTGTATTTCTTGAAAAGCAACTGAAGAAATGTGGATACACACAAGTCAACGTTCAATATTTTGATACCTTACGTTTTGAGTTGCCCGAACACGTTTCGGCACAACAAATCCGTACCATAGCGCTTAGTAAAGAAGTAAATCTGCGTTATTATGAAAATGGTGATGTCGGTTTCAGTATTGATGAAACAACAGATGTGGCAGCTGCCAATGTATTGCTCTCTATCTTTGCCATCGCTGCCGGAAAAGACTATCAGAAGGTAGACGATATCCCGGAAAAAAGCAATATCGACAAGGCTTTGAAACGGACAACTCCTTTCCTGACGCACGAAGTATTCAGCAAATATCACACGGAAACAGAGATGATGCGTTATATCAAACGTTTGGATCGCAAAGATATTTCTCTTGCACAATCGATGATTTCTCTCGGTTCATGCACCATGAAGCTGAATGCAGCTGCGGAAATGTTGCCTTTAAGTCGTCCCGAATTTATGGGTATGCACCCGCTGGTTCCGGAAGATCAGGCAGAGGGATATCGGGAATTAATTAAGAATCTAAGTGAAGATCTGAAAGTTATCACCGGATTTGCAGGGGTGAGCCTGCAACCCAATTCAGGTGCTGCGGGAGAATATGCAGGACTTCGTGTAATCCGTGCTTATCTCGAAAGTATCGGTCAGGGACATCGGAACAAAGTCCTGATTCCAGCTTCGGCTCACGGAACAAATCCTGCGTCAGCTATACAGGCCGGATTTGTGACCGTCACCTGTGCCTGTGACGAACAAGGAAATGTAGAAATGGATGACCTGCGTGCCAAGGCTGAAGAAAATAGGGATGAATTGGCAGCGCTGATGATTACTTATCCTTCTACACATGGTATCTTCGAAACAGAAATAAAGGAAATTTGCGACATCATTCATGCCTGTGGCGCACAAGTATATATGGATGGAGCCAATATGAATGCCCAAGTGGGATTGACCAATCCGGGATTCATCGGTGCGGATGTCTGCCACTTGAATCTTCATAAAACATTCGCTTCCCCTCATGGTGGCGGAGGTCCGGGAGTAGGTCCTATCTGCGTGGCCGAACATCTGGTTCCTTTCCTTCCCGGACATGGAATCTTCGGCAATTCGCAGAATCAAGTATCAGCTGCTCCATTCGGTAGTGCAGGTATTTTGCCTATCACGTATGGATATATCCGCATGATGGGTGCAGAGGGATTGACGCAGGCTACTAAGATCGCCATCCTGAATGCTAATTATCTGGCTACTTGTCTGAAAGATACGTATGGAGTTGTCTATCGGGGAGCCAATGGTTTCGTAGGACACGAAATGATTCTGGAGTGCCGGAAAGTACATGAAGAAGCAGGTATCTCGGAAAATGATATTGCCAAACGTTTGATGGACTATGGTTATCATGCTCCTACCCTCTCCTTCCCTGTTCACGGTACCTTGATGATTGAACCGACAGAAAGCGAGAGTTTGGCAGAACTGGACAATTTCGTAGATGTCATGCTGAATATCTGGAAGGAGATTCAGGAAGTGAAGAATGGCGAAGCTGATAAGGATGATAATGTGTTGATTAATGCTCCGCATCCGGAATACGAGATTGTTAGTGATCGCTGGGAACATTCGTACACACGAGAGAAAGCGGCTTATCCGATAGAAAGTGTACGTGATAACAAATTCTGGATCAATGTAGCTCGTGTAGATAATACATTGGGCGACCGTAAGTTACTACCAACTCGTTATGGCACTTTTGAATAAAGGTGATTTATTGTAGAAATCAATTCATTAGAAAAGATTTTTAGAAGCATCTCAATAAGAAATAATCCCGGGGCTCAATGAATGTAAGCCCCGGGATTATTTTTATCAGCCCAGGACTGAATAAACAAAAGCCCTGGGGATGCATCAATTATCCCCAAGGCTCATATTTCGTGATATGGAATGTAAATCCACCTACAATTCTGAATATTTTTTTCTACTTGACAATCGTTACCGTATCAGCCTTCACCTTTTTCTCTTTCATTGGAATCTTCGAATCAGCATACCCCAAAGCTACGCAACCATAGACCTTATGATTGGCAGGAACACCTAAAGAGGTAATATATTCACGAACTTCAGGATCATCACACGTTGTGCCCAACTGGTTGATCCAGCAAGAGCCGATTCCTAAAGAATGGGCAGCCAGAAACATATTTTCTATTGCACAGGCGCAATCCATTCCAGCCCACCATTGTGTAGGTTCATTGGATACAATCACCAAAGTCGGAGCATGATAATAACAACAATAGGTCTTGCTATGCCCACGCTCTTGCAAACGGGAATCGTCACTTTTTGCAAAAGCTCCTTTAATGCGCTCATTCAGCTCTGTCAATTTATCTACATTTTGAATAGCAGTAAAGTGCCATGTTTCCAAATGCATTCCACTGGGTGCATAAGTTGCAGCTTCCAGAATAGCCTGCAAATCTTCTTCTGAAACTTGCTGACTAGTATAAGCCCGTACACTACGACGTGCTTTAATGTTCTCTAAAACTTCATTCGTTTTCATGGATAACAAGTTTTTTATATATATCGAATCAAAATTTCACCACAGAGGACACGGAGGACACAGAGGTTTAATCTTATTAAAGTAACACAGAGTCTCACGTATTTATAATCGTATTTATCGCTCTGTTTTACTTACGAAAAAGAGAGAAAAACTCTGTGTCCGTGTCCTCTGTGGTGAACTCTAATTTATCATTTACCTTTTAACTAGCCCAATCTTTGCATTCAGTTTGAAATAATAGACTCCATTCTCTCTCTCCAAAAATCCGTATTTATCCTTCTCCAAAGATCCTTTTTCCAAACGGGTATTTTGAAACAAAAAGTCTTCCATTACTTGCTTTTCTGATTTATGATAACAGAGCACCTCTCCACTTCCGCCCACTAACAGAATACCTTCCACAGCCGAATCCAATCCATTATAAATCTTTGCAGGACGCATACCTAAAGCTAATGCCATCAAGAACTGCTTCATCTTAAACTCATAAAACTTGTGCTTGTTTATCAGTTCATCTTTAATCTTTAACGGATTCATTTGTTTGATAACTTCCGTCAGCTCACTAATACGAGAGATACCATCCAAATGCATAATACGAACCATTTCTGTCAAAACACGTGGAAAATGCAGGTCAATCATTAGAAGATTGCTACGGAATACCCGGTCGGCTACATCAGAATATTTAAGTACACCGCCCAATCGTTCAATCATCATCATTCGCTCGGCAACCTCATTGGGAGATTCAGGCAAAGCATTGATTTTATTCACTGTGGGAGTGGCAAATTTGACTCCACTCTGTTCCAGTTTTAGATTTGCAGCACGTCCTCCGTCCAGTAACGGATTCATTACACCCAAACGTGAACGAACATTAAAACCTCTCAACGGAGCTTCCGAATGCCAAAATGCAATGGAGAAATCAGTACGATCTTCTGTTTTTGCTTCCAAATCGAAAATGGCTGCTTCATCTAAAAACTCTTCTACTCCTTCCGGAGAGGTTACGTCATCTTCCGAAGAAGATTTCACAGCCCGTAATATCAAATCAGCTACAATACCAAAGTCTTCGCGAGGCATGGATTTAGTTCCGCTCTCTGCTTCTATACGAATCGTATCTTCCTCAATATAATATTGACGTGTTCCATCATGTTCTTCCCGTTGAATCATTGCAATAGGCCAAGATGTTTCTCCCGCCTTTGCGTCTGCTGTGCCTAGCACTACTTTTCCGTCTGTCAGGAGACGAAAGAAAGAATAGAGTTCGCACCATTCTTTTTTGGTTGCTTCGAATGCCATATATCTTTGTTCTTCTTTATTTTACTAATGTTCTTTTTATCCTAATTTTACTAAGAATATTTCTATCTTCACAATGAATTGCTTACTGATTAATAACCTGCGGTAAGGTTGCAGGCAACGCAACAGGAGGTACTATATGAGTTACCTCCTCCAAAGGAGGAAGCTTGCCTACTTGTGCAAACAGGGAGTTTCGAATCCATTCTTTAGGAGTGACTATGATAAATCGTCCCGTCCAGCAACCATCAAAATAGGAAGGATTGCCCGGCTGTTTCTTTATTGGATAGCAGATATTTTCTCCTTTACTCCGCATCTCCGGCGAACGTCCGGGGTCATTTACCCACACATGCTTATCGTCAATACCACGAAGCACCATCCAGTGCCCTCTTGGCCCGGGACGCAAACCACGAACTGCTCCTGTATATCTCACATTCACAAGCACAGGTATACCACGATCAATATAATCTTTCAATACCCGGTAATCTTTCTGCTGGAAATGTTCGGCACTTATCATATTTTCATAATAACGTGTCAAAGAATCAATTTCAAAAGAATAATATCCTCCCTGTCCTATCGATGTACGACGACGGAAAGGGGCACGTTTTTTCAGAAAGTAGTTGCGTTGATATTCTATCAGTTTCTTTTCTGCATCCTGGACTGTACGTTGTGTATCGGTCGTCATGCCTTTAAAGTAGTCAAAGACCATTAACGAAGAAGCCAGAGAACAATGCGAGTAAGGACATCCCGTGATTTTCTGCGAATACCACGGAACAGGGATATTATTAGGAGCGAGCTTTTGAGTCTCCTGTGCTTGTACTTGCGTCTGAACACTTATTAAAGCAAAGAAGCTTAAAAACAAATTGAAAATTATATGATATTTATTTCTCATGCAATATTTTAAATATCTTACTTACAATACATTCTCATCATCAAGAATCCGCGCTGTCTCCACCTTTTCCAAACGAGCACGCAATTTAGGCATCATTGAACGACGAATACGTAATGTCATACTACAATCCATGTCATACGACTGATTGAGAATTTCCGGCTCCTCCTCTTTCACAATGCGCATCACGTCATTCATGAAAGGATATTCAAACATTACCGTCACGTCTTCATCTACTGTCTTTTCTATAATGGTAGCGGCAGCAATAGCTTCAGCAGCGGCAGCCTTGTAAGCCACGATCAATCCGCTTGTCCCTAACTTGATTCCTCCAAAATAACGGACTACTATAATCAGGATATCCGTCAGTTCATTTGAATTTATCTGTCCGAGAATGGGTTTTCCCGCTGTTCCGGAAGGTTCTCCATTGTCATTGGCACGGAAATCCTTTCGTGCAGCTCCCAACATATAGGCATAACATACGTGTCGTGCGTCATAATACTTTTTCTGATACGTTTCAAGATGTATTTTTATCTCATCGAGAGTACGCACAGGAAGGGCTATAGCAATGAACTTGCTTCGTTTTTCCGTATAAATACCTTCGGAAGGTTCAATGATGGTTTTATAAGTATCTTCAGCAGTCATGCTGCAAAGATACGGCTTTAATAAGAAAAGTCAATCTATCGTTTGGAAATATTAATGTTCCACTTACCAATGAGATGTAGCTGGGAATATAAAAATCTTTGTTGGCAGATTTTCATCTACAAGATAGTGACGCTATCCAATAAAAATAGTGACGGTATACCACAAGGATACCGTCACTATTTTTTTATCTTAATCGGGTGTTACATTTATTGATATAACTTACATCAGCAACGTCTTTTTTGCATCATCCGATAAAATTTCCTAATCCAATTTATGAATTACCAACCCCGAACGAAGTTTAGGTTCAAACCAAGTTGTCTTCGGTGGCATGATATTACCTGTATCTGCAATATCCATCAATTGTTTCATAGATACGGGATAAAGAGCCAGAGCCACTTTCATTTCACCGCTATCCACACGCTTCTTGAGTTCTCCCAATCCACGGATGCCGCCCACAAAATCAATACGCTTGTCCGAACGCAAATCCTTTATACCTAAAACTTCATCCAAAATCAAGTTAGAAGAGATTGTAACATCAAGCACGCCAATAGGGTCGTTATCATTATACGTACCGGCCTTAGCAGTCAAGCTATACCATTTACCACCCAAATAGAGTGAAAAATTATGCAAGCCAGACGGTTTATAGATGTTCGCGCCTTTTTCTTCTACTACAAAGTTTTTATCAAGTGCAGCCAGGAATTGCTCGGGAGTCAAGCCATTAAGATCTTTCACTACACGGTTGTAGTCAATGATAGTCAACTGATTTGCCGGGAAGCAAACAGCCATAAAGTAATTATATTCTTCATCACCGTGATGATTTGGGTTCAATCTTGCTTTCTCTGCTCCCACCAGTGCAGCAGCGGCAGAACGGTGATGCCCGTCAGCAATATAAAGAGCTGGCATTTTAGCAAATTCGGCAGTAATGGTCGCAATATCTGCATCCTGGTCGACAATCCAGAAAGTATGTCCAAAGCCATCACCCGGAGCGATAAAGTCATAAACCGGCTTGTTTGCTGTATATTTCTTTATAATAACATCCAGCTTCTCATTATCAGGATAAGCAAAGAAAACAGGCTCAATGTTCGCGTTGTTCACACGTACATGTTTCATACGATCCTCTTCCTTGTCACGACGGGTAAGCTCATGCTTTTTGATAATACCATTCATATAATCGGGAACATAAGCACCGACTACCAATCCGTATTGCGTTTTCCCGTTCATCGTCTGGGCATAGATATAATAATTTTCCTTATTATCCTGCACCAGCCAGCCTTTGTCCTGAAACAGTTGGAAATTCTCGGCAGCTTTAGCATACACCTGTTCGTCGTGTTCATCCGTACCAACAGGGAAATCTATTTCCGGTTTAATAATATGATAAAGAGACTTTTCGTTACCTTCCGCTTCTGCGCGGGCTTCTTCAGAGTTCAGTACATCATAAGGACGTGAAGCGACCTGTTCTACGAGGTTTTGCGGAGGACGAATGCCCTTGAAAGGTTTGATTATTGCCATGATATTAGTATTTTATATGTAAAAAATTAAAGCCACAGACTTCTTGAAAATCTGTGGCTCAAATATACTACTTATTTCTAAAAAAGACATTCTGCAACGGATTGTTTTTATTCAGATACTACCATAGTTATCCTGAAAAATCCGGCAGACTTATTCAGAATCTTACTTGTTTACTCTAAATTTCTCGCAACCATCTTTCAAGAAGCCCACAATTTGTTGAGCAGCAGCAATACCGGCATTGATATTTGCTTCGGCAGTTTGAGCACCCATCTTCTTAGGAGTTGAGAAATAACGTCCGGCAAACTTTTCTGCAAACTCTGCGTTAGCAGCAGGCATAATATCTGTGATATATTTGAAGTCTGCACGCTCTTCCATCAGTTTGATTAGTTCTGCTTCGTTAATCACTTCCTTACGGGCAGTGTTTACCAACATAGCACCTTTCGGCATATCTTTCAACAGAGCATAATTGATAGAGTTCTTTGTTTCGGCAGTTGCCGGAATATGAAGAGATACCACCTGGCAAGTCTTGTACAATTCTTCTGCAGAATCAAGTGCTTTCACACCATCTTTTTCGATTACTTCTTTCGGGCAGAATGCATCATAAGCATACACTTCCATTCCGAAACCTTTGGCAACACGAGCTACATTGCGGCCTACGTTTCCATAAGCATGAATACCCAATTTCTTGCCCATCAATTCTGTACCGGAAGTTCCGTTATAGAAGTTACGGACAGCATATACCATCATACCCAAAGCAAGTTCGGCAACAGCATTAGAATTCTGTCCCGGAGTGTTCATCACGCATACATTGTGAGCTGTGGCAGCAGCCAGGTCCACATTATCGTATCCTGCACCGGCGCGAACTACGATTTTCAAATCTTTAGCAGCATCAAGCACCTCTGCATCAACAATATCACTACGGATAATGATGGCATTAGCATCTTTCACTGCATCCAGCAACTGGGCTTTTTCTGTATATTTCTCAAGTAAAGCAAACTCGTATCCGGCTGCTTCTATTTCTTTACGGATACCGTCTACTGCAACTTTAGCAAACGGTTTATCAGTAGCTACAAGTATTTTCATAATCTAATTCTGTTTATAAAGACTCACCACAGATTACTCAGATTCCCACAGAATTAAAAAATCTGCGTCCGTCTGTGTAATCTGTGGTGAAAATATTATTAATGAAGTTTTTCAAATTCCTGCATACAGTCAATCAAAGCCTGTACGCTTTCTTTCGGCAGAGCATTATAGCAAGATGCACGGAAACCACCTACAGAACGGTGTCCCTTGATACCTACCATCCCTCTTTCAGTAGCAAACTTCAAGAAGTCAGCTTCGAAGTCTTTGTATTCGGGAGCCATCACGAAACAGATATTCATGCGTGAACGGTCTTCTTTAGCAGCAGTACCCACGAACATCTTGTTACGGTCGATTTCAGCATACAACATATCAGCTTTTTCAATGGCACGACGTTCCATTTCTTTCACACCGCCTTGTGCTTTAATCCAACGAAGAGTCTGCAGTGCTGCATAAATAGGCACAACAGGAGGAGTGTTAAACATAGAACCACTGTCAACATGAGTCTGATAATTCAACATCGTTGGAATGTAACGGGAAACCTTGCCCAATGCGTCATTCTTAACGATAACGAATGTAACACCTGCAGGAGCCAGATTCTTTTGCGCGCCACCATAAATACAGATATATTTAGAAACGTCGATCGGACGTGAGAAAATATCAGAAGACATATCGGCAACCATCGGAACCGGAGAATCGAGGTCTTTCTTCAATTCTGTACCGTAAATTGTGTTGTTAGTCGTGATGTGGAAATAATCTGCGTCTGTCGGGATTGTATAATCTTTGGGGATATAAGTATATGTAGCTTCAGCAGAGGAAGCAACTTCTACAACTTCACCAAACCCTTTAGCTTCTTTCATAGCTTTCTTTGCCCATACACCGGTGTTTAGGTAAGCAGCTTTTTTTTCGAGGAAGTTATAAGGAACCATGCAGAACTCCATACTAGCACCTCCACCCAGGAACAGTACCGAATAGTCTTCGGGGATATTGAGTAATTCCTTGAATAATGCCTCTGCTTCGTCAACCACAGGTTGGAAGTCTTTGGCGCGGTGGCTGATTTCCATCAAAGAGAGACCAGAGCCGTTGAAATCTAAAATAGCCTTCGCTGTATCCTCTATCACCTCACGCGGAAGAATGGAAGGTCCTGCATTGAAATTATGCTTTTTCATTTGAAGTTTGTTTTTGGTTTAACAATTTCGTTACTTTTGTCTTTTGACCTTGCGAATTTACGAATTTATTCCCATCGCACAAATCTTTCCTTATAAAAATACTGTTTTAAAGCAGATTTTCCTTTCTTTTTATTGGTTTATACAGGATATATACACCATTTTGTTATCCATAGATGTCAACTTCTCCTACTTCGCTTCTTCTATAATAGTCTTCATTCCTTTGATTTTCTCCCCCTGAATCAGATTCAAGAGTTGCTTCACCTTAGCCCGGCGAACGGCAACAAAAGCATAATGTTCTTTGACGTCAATCGCCCCGACATCTTCGCGGGTCAGATTTCCTTTTTTATATAAGAATCCGGCAATATCCATCCGGCTAAGTTTCTCCTTTTTTCCTTTACCTATATAAATGGTAGCCCAAACCGATTTCGGAGGACGAGGAGGATTTTCAGGTAACACAACTGTTTCCATATCTTCCGGAATATACGGAGGAAGTTTCTCTTCAGCATGCAAAATCAGATAGGACGTTCCGGTAGCATCCCAACGTGCTGTTCGTCCATTGCGGTGCGTAAAAGCTTCTTCATTCACCGGCAAATGATAATGAACAATATGTCCCACCTCCGGAATATCCAGTCCACGGGCAGCCAAATCGGTAGAAATCAACACATGACAACTGCCGTTACGGAATTTGTAGAGCGCACGTTCGCGGTCCGGCTGTTCCATACCACCATGAAAACGTTCCGCAGACAGTTTTTTATCCGCCAATAACTGATGCACACGATCCACTGCATCCCGATGATTACAGAATACGATGCTCGAACTGCTTCCCAATGTACAAAGCAGATTATATAAAGTATCAATCTTATCTTTGGAAGGAGAAAGTACCTTCATTAGTTTCAAACGGGACTCCTGTTCTTCAGAAGCGTCCGAAAGAAAGTCCAACTTCACCGTGCGGTTCAATCCTGTAAATTCTGGAATCTCTTCAGCATCGGTGGCCGAAAGTAATATACGTTTTTTTAATCCCGGAAGCTGCGTGATAATCTCTGCCATTTCATCATGGAAACCAAACTCCAAAGATTTGTCAAACTCATCAATAATTAAAGTCTCGATGGTTTCGGGATTGAAATTCCCTTTCGACAGATGGTCGGTGATACGTCCCGGAGTACCGATGATGATAGCAGGGTGATTACCCACTATACTCTTCTTTTCTTCAGCGATAGGATGTCCACCATAGCAACAACAAGTTTTCCAGGAAGTTCCCATCGCTTTGAACACAGAGTCTATTTGCAATGCCAACTCACGTGAAGGAACCAGAATCAACACCTGCACGCTGTCATCACTTCGTTTTAGGGTAAGGAGCAAAGGTAACAGATAGGCCAATGTCTTGCCCGATCCTGTCGGTGACAACAGTATAACGTCTTTTCTTCCGGTAGCTTGTTCAAGTGATGCTTCCTGCATCGGATTCAGCTCTTCAATCTTCAAATTGCGGAGAGCCGACTGTATAATTTCATTTTTCTCTAACATGGAGGCAAAGATACAAAAAGGAAAGGGTACGGAGACAAAAATACAATCAAACTTTAGCCATGCCGGTCAATATATAATAACCTTTCAGATTATTCTCTTTCATGTAAATGGTTACTTCTGCCCTACAAGCTGTCACCAAGGCATATCCCGTTAAACTTGAACTCATAGCTTTGACAAATGAATACTCTGTATCATTGTGAATAAAAGATATACGATGATATTCCATAACCTATTGTACTTTAATGTGTAGCCAAATATACGAATATAATAGATAAGTACGGATAAAAAAGGAGAACTATCTTTAAAACAGACATAAAATAGATACAAACCATAACGGAAAGACATTATGAGATAATGCCAAAAAGAAGCGGGAAATCCAAGAAGCACTACTGCTTTTCAGATTTCCCGCCCTGTGTTATATATTCTTTCCGGTCATCTTACCGACCAGTTGTTCTCTTCCGCGAATTATCCTCCGAAGTTATCGAACATCAAGTTCTGTGCCGGAACGCCAAGATCGTCGAGCATCTTCTCAACAGCTTTCGACATCGGACCAGGACCACACATATAGTATTCAATATCTTCAGGAG